>NZ_JAGGOZ010000113.1 GCF_018614075.1 Streptomyces sp. ISL-94
GGGTGGGCGTCCGCGAGGGGGAAGGCGGCGGGTGCGGCGGCCTGGGGTTCCGGGAGCAGGAAGGCGGCGGGGAGGGGGGAGGGGCCGAGGAGGGGGGAGGGGTTGGGTGTGGCGGGGTCCGCTGGGGTCATCGGGGTGCCTCGTATTCCGGGGTGAGGAGGTCCGCGATGTCCAGGACGTGGTAGCCCCGCATTGAGGGGAGGCAGCTGCCGCGGACCGGGCCGATGGCCGAGGACCAGGGCAGGGGGATGGCGCCCGCGCCGGAGAGCGCGCCCGCGAGCGCGCCCGCCACCGCCGCGGTGGTGTCCGCGTCCCGGCCCATGTTCACCGCCGTCAGGACGGACGAGGGGAAGTCGCCCCGGCACGCCGCGAAGGCGCCGAAGGCCAGGCCGACGGCCTCCGGTGCCAGGTCCGTCCACGGGTAGCCGCCGATGACCACCGCCGAGCGCACCGCCCGCTCCCCGCGCGGGGCGGCGGTGACGGCCCGGCGCAGGGAGCGGGCCGTCCAGGAGTCCGAGGGGATGACGGACAGCGCCGCCGAGACCACCGACGCGGGGCTGCCGCCCGCCATGGCCGCGGCGACGCCCGCCGCCACCGCCTGGCCCCCGTAGATGCCCTCGCCGTCGTGGCTGACGCAGCCGTCGATGGCGACCAGCCGGGCCGCCTCCGCCGGGCGGCCCGCCGCGAACACCCCGAAGGGGGCCGCCCGCATGGCGAGCCCGTCCGACCAGGCGTGCCGGTGCTGGGCCGAGATGGGGGCCGCCAGGCCGCGCCGGAGGTTTTCGAGGGTGCCGCGCTCGCTGAAGCCCGCCCCGCGGAACGGGCCCTCGTCCAGGTCGGCGATCCAGTGGTGCCACGCGCGTTCGACGTGCGCGACGGTGAGCGCCGAGCCGTGGCGGGCCAGCAGCAGGCCCGAGAAGATCGCGTACTCCGTGTCGTCCGTGCCCGCCGGGTCGTCCGAGACGAAGCCCTCGATGCGGCCCCACTTCGCCCGGATCTCCGACGGCTTCATGTTCTCGGCGGGGGCGCCCAGCGCGTCACCCACCGCGAGGCCCAGAAGAGCGCCCCTGGCCCGTTCGAGGAGGACCTGCGGATTGCATGCAATCAGCTCCATGGCGCGCCTCTCCACTTGATGGGACTCATATTGAGCCCTTGGGGGATTTGTGCCATGGCATGCGGTTTGTCGCTCGTCGCGAAACACCCCGCGAACGCCCCCGTCACCCGGTCGCCGACCCGCAAAACCGCAGGTAAGTACGGCCTACCTTGCTGGCGGGCAGCGGAAATCGTGCGTACTTTCGAGGTGGTCAGGGGGAGCGGGGTGTCTCGCGGCGCCCGTTCGCACAAATGGGGAGACATGCGTATGTCCATCATCGACATCGAAGCACCGCTGCACACCGCGCACCGGGACAACCACACCCACCGCGACGTCAACGGCGGATGGCTGCGGCCGGCCGTCTTCGGTGCCATGGACGGGCTCGTCTCCAACCTCGCGCTCATGACCGGCGTGGCCGGCGGCGCCGTCGCCCCGCACACCATCGTGATCACCGGGCTCGCGGGCCTCGCGGCCGGCGCCTTCTCGATGGCGGCCGGCGAGTACACCTCCGTGGCCTCGCAGCGCGAGCTGGTCCTCGCCGAGCTGGACGTGGAACGCCAGCAGCTGCGCAAGCACCCCATCGACGAGATGGAGGAGCTGGCCGAGCTCTACGTCTCGCGCGGCGTCGAGCCGGCGCTCGCCCGCGAGGTCGCCATGCAGCTGTCCCGCGACCCCGAGCAGGCGCTGGAGATCCACGCCCGCGAGGAGCTCGGGATCGACCCCGACGACCTGCCCTCGCCGCTCGTCGCCGCCGTCTCGTCCTTCGGCTCCTTCGCCCTGGGGGCGCTGCTCCCCGTACTGCCGTACCTGCTCGGAGCCGCGTCCCTGTGGCCGGCGGTGCTGCTCGCCCTGGTCGGGCTTTTCGCGTGCGGCGCGGTCGTCTCCCGGGTCACCGCGCGGTCGTGGTGGTACAGCGGGCTGCGGCAGCTGGTTCTGGGTGGCGCGGCCGCCGGTGTGACGTACATCCTGGGCACGTGGATCGGTGGAGCCGTAGGCTGATCGAGCAGGGAGTGCCACACTATGCAGAGCTCCGCATAAGTAATCCGTTACCCTGCGGTTTCGGTCGTGTGTCCGCTGGGCATCACACCAGGGCGCCCGGGCAATGATGCCCGCCTCGCGCCGGGACCTTCGTCCCCGTTGATTTTCTGAAACGTTCCCGAAGGTCCCCCTCTTTTCTGCCTCGCGCATGTCCGCATGCTGGAACGACATATCCGCTTCTCGGGATTGCCGTCATCATGTAACCTGCACGAAATTTCGCAGAGGGCCAACGTCGTCCCTCGGCTATGCACATATGCCACGACGACGACGGGAGAGCCGATGCGTTCCGCATCCACGCACTCCGCGACCGGCCCCAGCACCACTGCCTGGTCGCCCATGGACGGTCGCCCCGCCCAGCAGGGCATGTACGACCCGCGCAACGAGAAGGACGCCTGCGGCGTCGGCTTCGTGGCGAACCTCACCGGCGAGGCGACCCACACCCTCGTTGAGCAGGCGCTGACCGTATTGCGGAACCTCGAGCACCGCGGCGCGACCGGCTCCGAGCCGGACTCGGGCGACGGCGCCGGAATCCTGTCCCAGGTGCCCGACGCCTTCCTGCGCGAGGTGGCCGGTTTCGACCTTCCCGAGGCCGGCGCGTACGCCGTCGGCATCGCCTTCCTCCCCGCCGACGGCCCCGCACAGGCCGTCGCCGTGGAGCAGATCGAGGCCATCGCCGCCGAGGAGAACCTGACGGTCCTCGGCTGGCGCGAGGTTCCGGTGACGCCGGACCTGCTCGGCAACGGCGCCCGCGCCACCATGCCGGCCTTCTCCCAGCTCTTCGTGAGTGGGGGCACCTCCCGGACCGAGTCTGGGGGAGGCAGCACCGGCATCGAGCTGGACCGCAAGGCCTTCGTGCTGCGCAAGCGCGCCGAGCGCGAGGCCGGGGTCTACTTCCCGTCGCTCTCCGCCCGCACCATCGTCTACAAGGGCATGCTGACCACCGGCCAGCTGGAGCCCTTCTTCCCGGACCTGTCCGACCGCCGCTTCGCGTCGACGCTCGCCCTGGTCCACTCGCGGTTCTCGACGAACACCTTCCCGTCCTGGCCGCTCGCCCACCCGTACCGCTTCGTCGCGCACAACGGCGAGATCAACACGGTCAAGGGCAACCGCAACTGGATGGAGGCCCGCGAGTCCCAGCTGGCCTCCGGCGTCTTCGGCGACGGCGCGCTGGACCGCATCTTCCCGATCTGCACCCCGGACGCCTCCGACTCGGCCTCCTTCGACGAGGTCCTGGAGCTGCTCCACCTCGGCGGCCGGTCGCTGCCGCACAGCGTGCTGATGATGATTCCGGAGGCGTGGGAGAACCACACCTCCATGGACCCGGCCCGCCGCGCGTTCTACCAGTACCACTCCACGCTGATGGAGCCCTGGGACGGCCCGGCCTGCGTCACCTTCACCGACGGCACCCAGGTCGGCGCGGTCCTCGACCGCAACGGTCTGCGCCCCGGCCGCTACTGGGTCACCGACGACGGCCTCGTCGTCCTCGGCTCCGAGGTCGGCGTGCTCGACATCGACCCGGCCAAGGTCGTCCGCAAGGGCCGCCTCCAGCCCGGCAAGATGTTCCTCGTCGACACCGCCCAGAAGCGGATCATCGAGGACGACGAGATCAAGTCCGAGCTCGCCGCCGCCGCTCCGTACGCCGAATGGCTGGAGACCGGCGAGATCGAGCTGTCGGACCTGCCCGAGCGTGAGCACATCGTGCACACCCACGCCTCGGTCACCCGCCGCCAGCAGACCTTCGGCTACACCGAGGAAGAGCTGCGCGTCATCCTCGCGCCGATGGCCCGTACCGCCGGCGAGCCGCTCGGCTCCATGGGCACGGACTCCCCGATCGCGGCCCTGTCCGAGCGCCCCCGGCTGCTCTTCGACTACTTCACGCAGCTCTTCGCGCAGGTCACCAACCCGCCGCTGGACGCCATCCGCGAGGAGCTCGTCACCTCGCTGCTGTCCTCGGTGGGCCCGCAGGGCAACCTGCTGGAGCCGACCGCCGCGTCCTGCCGCAGCGTCACCCTGCCCTTCCCGGTGATCGACAACGACGAGCTGGCCAAGCTCATCCACGTCAACGCCGACGGCGACATGCCGGGCATGAAGGCCGCCACCCTCTCGGGCCTCTACCGGGTCTCCGGCGGCGCCGAGGCGCTGGCCGCCCGGATCGCCGAGATCCGCGCCGAGGCCGACGCCGCCATCGAGGCCGGCGCCCGCCTGATCGTCCTCTCGGACCGCCACTCGGACGCCGAGCACGCGCCGATCCCGTCGCTGCTGCTCACCTCCGCCGTGCACCACCACCTCATCGCCACCAAGCAGCGCACCCAGGTGGGCCTGCTGGTCGAGGCCGGTGACGTCCGCGAGGTCCACCACGTCGCGCTGCTCATCGGCTACGGCGCCGCCGCGGTCAACCCGTACCTCGCCATGGAGTCCGTCGAGGACCTGCTGCGCGCCGGTACCTTCCTGTCCGGCCTGGAGCCGGAGCAGGCCATCAAGAACCTGATCTACGCGCTCGGCAAGGGCGTCCTGAAGGTCATGTCCAAGATGGGCATCTCCACCGTCGCCTCCTACCGCGGCGCCCAGGTCTTCGAGGCCGTCGGCCTGAACGAGGAGTTCGTCGGCACGTACTTCAGCGGCACCGCCACCAAGATCGGCGGCGCCGGCCTGGACGTCATCGCCAAGGAGGTGGCCGCCCGCCACGCCAAGGCGTACCCGGTCTCCGGCGTCCCGGCGACGCACCGCGCGCTGGAGATCGGCGGCGAGTACCAGTGGCGCCGCGAGGGCGAGCCGCACCTGTTCGACCCGGAGACGGTCTTCCGCCTCCAGCACGCCACCCGCAACCGCCGGTACGACATCTTCCGGCAGTACACGGACCGCGTGAACGAGCAGTCCGAGCGCCTGATGACGCTCCGCGGCCTGTTCGGCTTCAAGTCCGACCGCCCGTCGATCTCCATTGACGAGGTCGAGCCCGTCTCCGAGATCGTCAAGCGCTTCTCCACCGGCGCCATGTCGTACGGCTCCATCTCCAAGGAGGCGCACGAGACCCTCGCCATCGCCATGAACCAGCTGGGCGGCAAGTCCAACACGGGTGAGGGCGGCGAGGACCCGGAGCGCCTGTACGACCCGGCGCGGCGTTCGTCGATCAAGCAGGTCGCCTCCGGCCGCTTCGGCGTCACCTCCGAGTACCTGGTCAACGCGGACGACATCCAGATCAAGATGGCGCAGGGTGCCAAGCCCGGCGAGGGCGGCCAGCTGCCCGGCCACAAGGTCTACCCGTGGGTCGCCAAGACCCGGCACTCCACCCCGGGTGTCGGCCTGATCTCCCCGCCGCCGCACCACGACATCTACTCCATCGAGGACCTGGCTCAGCTGATCCACGACCTCAAGAACGCCAACCCGGCCGCACGCATCCACGTGAAGCTGGTGTCGGAGGTCGGTGTCGGCACCGTCGCCGCAGGTGTCTCCAAGGCCCACGCGGACGTCGTCCTCATCTCCGGCCACGACGGCGGTACGGGCGCCTCCCCGCTCACCTCGCTGAAGCACGCGGGCGGCCCCTGGGAGCTCGGCCTCGCCGAGACCCAGCAGACCCTGCTGCTCAACGGGCTGCGCGACCGGATCGTCGTCCAGACGGACGGCCAGCTCAAGACCGGCCGCGACGTCATCATCGCCGCGCTGCTCGGCGCCGAGGAGTTCGGTTTCGCGACCGCGCCGCTCGTCGTCTCCGGCTGCGTCATGATGCGCGTCTGCCACCTGGACACCTGCCCGGTCGGCATCGCCACGCAGAACCCGGTCCTGCGAGACCGCTTCTCCGGCAAGCCGGAGTTCGTCGTCAACTTCTTCGAGTTCATCGCGGAGGAGGTGCGCGAGATCCTCGCCGAGCTGGGCTTCCGTACCATCGAGGAGGCCGTCGGCCACGCCGAGCTGCTCGACACCACCAAGGCCGTCACGCACTGGAAGGCCCAGGGACTCGACCTCGAGCCCCTCTTCTACGTGCCGGAGCTGCCCGACGGCGCGGTCCGCCACGCCCTGATCGAGCAGGACCACGGTCTGGAGAAGGCCCTCGACAACGAGCTGATCGAGCTCGCGGCCGACGCGCTGAACGCCGAGTCCGCCGAGGCCGCCCAGCCGGTCCGCGCGCAGGTCGCCATCCGGAACATCAACCGGACCGTCGGCACCATGCTCGGCCACGAGGTCACCAAGAGGTTCGGTGGTGCGGGCCTGCCCGACAACACGATCGACCTGACCTTCACGGGCAGCGCCGGCCAGTCCTTCGGCGCCTTCCTGCCGCGCGGCATCACGCTGCGCCTGGAGGGTGACGCCAACGACTACGTCGGCAAGGGCCTCTCCGGCGGCCGCATCGTGGTCCGGCCGGACCGCGGCGCCGACCACCTCGCCGAGTACTCCACCATCGCCGGCAACACCATCGGCTACGGAGCCACCGGCGGCGAGATGTTCCTGCGCGGCCGCACCGGCGAGCGCTTCTGCGTCCGCAACTCCGGCGCCCTGGTCGTCTCGGAGGGCGTGGGCGACCACGGCTGCGAGTACATGACCGGCGGCCAGGCGGTCGTCCTGGGCGAGACGGGCCGCAACTTCGCGGCCGGCATGTCGGGCGGCGTCGCGTACGTGATCGACCTCGACCGCAACAACGTCAACGCCGGGAACACCGAGGCGGTCGAGACCGACCTCTCCGACGCCGACAAGCAGTGGCTGCACGATGTGGTGCGCCGCCACGAGGAGGAGACCGGCTCGACCGTGGCCGCGAAGCTCCTGGCTGACTGGTCCGTCGCGGTGGACCGCTTCAGCAAGATCATCCCGACCACGTACAAGGCAGTGCTCGCCGCCAAGGACGCCGCTGAGCTCGCCGGACTCTCGGAATCCGAGACCACGGAGAAGATGATGGAGGCGGCGACCCATGGCTGACCCGAAGGGCTTCCTCACCACCCCCCGCGAGACCGCCTGCACCCGTCCTGTGGCCGACCGCCTCACGGACTGGAACGAGGTCTACGTTCCGGGCTCGCTGCTGCCGATCATCAGCAAGCAGGCCGGCCGCTGCATGGACTGCGGCATCCCGTTCTGCCACAACGGGTGCCCGCTCGGGAACCTGATCCCGGAGTGGAACGACTTCGCGTACCGCGAGGACTGGACCGCGGCCTCGGAGCGCCTGCACGCGACGAACAACTTCCCGGAGTTCACGGGCCGCCTGTGTCCGGCCCCGTGTGAGTCGGCGTGCGTCCTCGGCATCAACCAGCCGGCCGTCACGATCAAGAACGTCGAAGTCTCGATCATCGACAAGGCCTGGGACAACGGCGACGTCACCCCGCAGGCGCCGGAGCGCCTGTCCGGCAAGACGGCCGCCGTCATCGGCTCGGGTCCGGCCGGTCTGGCCGCGGCCCAGCAGCTGACGCGGGCCGGACACACCGTGGTGGTGTACGAGCGCGCCGACCGCATCGGCGGTCTGCTCCGCTACGGCATCCCCGAGTTCAAGATGGAGAAGGTGCACATCAACCGCCGCATCGAGCAGATGCGTGCGGAGGGCACCAAGTTCCGTACCGGCATCGAGATCGGCCGCGACCTGACCGCGACCGACCTGCGCAAGCGGTTCGACGCGGTCGTCATCGCGGCCGGCGCGACGGTCTCCCGCGACCTGCTGGTCCCGGGCCGCGACCTCAAGGGCATCCACTTCGCGATGGAGTACCTGCCGCTCGCGAACAAGGTCCAGGAGGGCGACTTCATGGCGCCCCCCATCACGGCCGAGGGCAAGCACGTGGTCGTCATCGGCGGCGGCGACACCGGCGCGGACTGCGTGGGCACCGCCCACCGCCAGGGCGCGGCCTCCGTCACGCAGCTGGAGATCATGCCGAAGCCCGGCGAGGAGCGGAACGCCAACCAGCCCTGGCCGACGTTCCCCATGCTGTACAAGGTCACCTCGGCGCACGAGGAGGGCGGCGAGCGGGTCTACTCCGTCTCCACCACCCATTTCGAGGGCGACGAGGACGGCAACGTCCAGGCCCTGCACCTGGTCGAGGTCGAGTTCGTGGACGGCAAGCTCGTCCATAAGCCGGGCACCGAGCGCGTCCTCCCCGCGCAGCTGGTCACCCTGGCGATGGGCTTCACGGGCACGGACCAGGAGAACGGCCTGGTCCAGCAGTTCGGCCTGGCGCTGGACGCCCGCGGCAACATCGAGCGCGACGCCTCCTATGCGACCAACGTCGACGGTGTCTTCGTCGCCGGCGACGCGGGCCGCGGCCAGTCGCTCATCGTCTGGGCCATCGCGGAAGGCCGCTCGGCCGCCCGCGGCGTGGACCGCTTCCTGACCGGCAGCAGCGCCCTCCCGTACCCCGTCAAGCCGACGGACCGCTCCCTGACGGTGTAACCCCGTCATCCCTCCCTCCGGGGAGACCCCTCATACGGTCCGTACAACGGCGTACGGAAACCTGACGCAGCGCCCGCCATAGTCCCCGACCAGGGATGGCGGGCGCTGTGGCGTTCGCCCTCAGGGCGCGGGCGTGAACTCGTACTGGAGCTCGTAGAGGTGCCCGGCCTTCACCATGACGGTGACTTCGACCGGGCGGTCATCCGGGCCGTGGACCGTGCGGAGGGTACGCAACACAGGCAGCTCTCCGGGAAGTCGCAGGGCGGTGTACTGCTCCTGTGTCGCGACCCGCGCGGAGATCCGGTCGACGCTGCGGCGCGGCGGGAAGCCGAGCTCTGCCAGCAGGGTCGGGGTGCCGCCCCGGATCCGGCGGGACTCCGCGAGGGCGGTGCCGCGTGCGAGCTCCGGCCGGTAGTACGAGCTCACCAGCTCGGCAGGTTCGTCATCGATGCTGATCAGCTGGCGCCGACAGACCGCCGGGCTGCCCTCCGGGAGCCCCAGCGCGGTGGCGATATCGCCGCGTACGGTCACCTCTTCCACGGCCAGCAGAATGCTGCGAGCCGCTGACGGCCGTTCCCCGGCCTCGACGAGCCACGGGTACGGTGCCCCATTGGCTGCCGGAGCCAGGGAGCCCGCGGGCCGGACGGTGCGCTGCCGGTTCTCCCGTACGGTCACGGCCGCGCCCGCCCGGCCGACGGCGAGTCCCTCGTCCTTGAGGAGCTGCACGGCCTTCTGGATCGTGGCGTTGGAGGCCTCGAACCGTGCCTTGAGCTGCGCGGTCGAGGGCAGCTTCGCCCCGGGTGCGAGGTCGCCGCTCATGATCTCGTCGCGGAGATCGGCCGCGATGCGGGCATGGAGCGGTCGGGGATCGAGGTCGGCGGCTTCGGGGTGGGGCACGGTCATCCGATCCTGATCTCGTACCGCAGTTGCTGGCGCGCGGCGGGCATGACCATCACGTCGGCCTGGATCGGTCGGTCCGCCGAGTCGTAGGTGGTCCGGGCGAGTTGCAGGACCGGTTCGCCCGCCGCGAGACGGAGCTGCTCGCACTCGCCGGCGCTGGGCATCCTCGCTGTCACGTTCTCGACGACGCGTACGCCGACGTGCCCCAGGTCGGCCAGCAGTGTCAGGGCGCCACCGCGGATCTTCGCCGTGCCGGCCAGTGGAGTTCCCGCGGCGATGTCCACCGGGTAGTACGTGTCGGTCAACTCGGTCGGCTCACCGTCGAGTTCGATGATCCTGCGGCGCACGACAACGGCATCTCCGGCCATCAGGTCCAGAGCGAGGGCGACATCGGCCGGGGCCCGGGTCTCCCCGGCGTGGATGATGCGCTGGCTGCCCCGACGGCCTGCCGCCTTGGCTTCTTCGCTCCAGGCGTCCGGTTGCCCTGAGGTGCGGGGCGTCAGGTAGGGCATCGACGTACTGGTCCATCCGCTGCCGCTCACGCCGCCTCCTGCACATCCGACTCGCTCTGCCGTCCCCCACGTTAAGCGACGGCCCCGATGTGACCTACCCTCGCAAGCCTTGCCGCTTTTCGCGAATAGCGGTACGTTCTGTGTGGCCTTGGAAGCTCAGCGTTAAGGCGGTGGGGTGGTATGCCCTTGTCCCGGCAGCAGCGTTTCCCTCGGACTCGCGTCTCGTGCGCGCGGCCCGTCAGTTTGTAGGCGACACCCTCGCCGAGTGGGGCGTGTCCGAGCGGCGGGATGACATACGGCTCTGCGTCTCAGAGCTGGCTGCGAACGCCGTTCTGCGCGGTGTCCCGCTCGGGCGCGAGTTCTCGGTGCGGCTGGCGCGGGAGGACGGGGTGTTGTGGATCGAAGTCCGTGACAGTGGCCCGGGACATCCGGTCGTACGGCACCCCGACTTCGATGCCCAGACCGGGCGGGGGCTGTGGTTGGTGACGGCGCTTGCGGACGAGTTCGAGATCCGCGACGAAAGGGTGGGCAAATCGGCCTTGGTCGGCTTCAAGTTGGCGCCGGTGTGAGCCACCTGGTCGGCCTGGTGCCCGCCGAGTCCCCGGCCGGGGGGGCGGGCGCCGCGCCGACCTTCCTTGCCCGGCGGCGACGTTGGGGAGTGCAGTGCTACCCACGAGTATTGACTAATAGTCAATACGGGGTCACCCTCGGGACGAGCCGTCGTCTCTTGTGGGTGGAGGTCGTGCCGTGGGCGAGCAGCATGGACAGGAACTCGAGCGGTTGGCGGGGGAGTTGGGTGGTGTGCGGCCTCCTGGGTCGTTCGCCGGTCTGGCCGGCGCCGAGTTGGCGCGGCTTGCCGACGCGGTGCGGGACGAGCGGGCGCGGCAGGCCGGGGGGCTGAACGAGGCCGCCGAGGAGGCGCTCAAGCTGGTGCCTGGCCTCGCGCGTGGGGCCGTGCGCAAGGTGTTGTTCCGGTGAGCGCCGCGGGTCGTGCCGAGGTGGAGAAGGTCGGTCGGCTGCTGGGGCTTGACACCGCCGCGGTGGGGTTTCTGGCCGGGCTGCCGGGTGAGGATGTGCGGGCCTTCCGGGAGCGGGCCGCCGCCGTGCTGTTCGACGGTGCCCCCGAGATGCTCGACCGGATCGCCGCCGCCACCAGGCTGGTGCCCGCCGGGGTCGCCGCCGCCATCTCGCAGAAGGCGCTCGGCCCCCGGCTGGCGGCCGCCGTCGCGGGGCGGCTGGAGGCCGGGCGGGCCGCCGACATCATCGAGAAGCTGCCCGTGTCGTTCACGGCCGAGTCCTGTGCCCACCTCGACCCGCGGAAGATCGCCGCGATCGTGGACCGGCTCGACGAGGGGCTCGTCGTACGGATCGCCGTCGTGCTCGCCGCGAACGGCGACCACCTCACGATGGGCCGGTTCGTCGGGCACCTGCGCGACCATGTGCTCGGGCGGACCCTGGAGCAGGTCGGCGACGCCGACGTGCTGAAGGCCGGGTTCTACGTGGACCAGCCCGAGCGGCTGCCCCGGATCCTCGAACTCATGGGGGACGAGCGGCTCGGCTCGGTCGTCCGCACCGCCTCGGCCGCCGGGCTCTGGGAGGAGGCCCTCGCCGTCGCCGCCATGGTCGGCGGGGAGCAGCGGCTGCGGATCGCCCAGCTCACCGCCCGTCTCGACGGGGCCGCGCTGGACTCACTCGTGCGGGTGACGCACGATCAGGGGCTGTGGGAGACGCTGCTGCCCCTCGTCGCCCTGCTCGGCGCGCAGGACCGGCTCGCCGTGGCCCGGCTGGACTCCCTGCGGGATCCGCAGGTGCTGGCCGGCGTGGTCCGGGCCGTCGTGGCGACCGGGCTGTGGGGCGAGTTCCTGCCGCTGGTCGGCGTCCTGCCCGGGGAAGCGCGCAAGGTGGTCGCGGACGCCGCCGCCGCGCTCGGCGACACCGAACTGGACGCACTCGTCCGGGAGGTCGGCAAACAGGACCTGTGGGAGCTGGTCCTGCCCCTCGTCGAGCTGATGGACGAGGCCGGCAAGCAGCGCGTCTTCGACCTCCCCGCCTTCCAGGACCAGCCGGCGCCCTGAGCCGTACGGACCATCTGCGGGGTCCCTCGGCCGCGTTGAGGGGCCCCGCCGTCTGCTAACCATCCGGATCATGACCCCCTTTCGAACCCTGCTGAGCGGCTTCCTCGGCGCCGCCCTGCTGGTCCCCGTACTCCCCGCGGCGACGACCGCCGCCGCCGACGCCCGGACCGTCGACGCGCGAACCATCGACTACGCCGGTCTGCGCCTCACCGTCCCCCCCGACTGGCGGATCGTCGACCTCGGCCTCGACCCCGACGCCTGCCTGCGCCTGGACCTGCCCACTCTCTACCTCGGCCACGCCGGCACCCAGAGCCGGTGCACCGGCCGGGCCGTCGCCGACCGTGCCGACACCCTCCACCTCGAACCCCTCGACGGAGCCCCGCAGCGCGCCGACATCCTCACGATCGCCGTCGACTCCGCAACCGCGCTGCCCGAGGACCCGCCCCAGTCCGACAGCAACGAGCTGCGGTACGCCCTGCCCCGGCCCGGGGTCATGGCCACCGTCTCCTACGGGGCCGCGCCCGACGCCGTACGCCGGGTCCTGGCGCGCGCCCGCGCCGTGACCCCCGGCGCCCCCGCGGGCCCCCGGCCCCCAGCCGAGCCGGCGGTGGCCACCGACGGGGACACGCCCCGTACCGCACAGGCGCCCTTCACCGGCGAGGGCTTCGATGCCTGCACCGCCCCCAACCAGCGGTCCATGGACACCTGGCGGGCCGATTCCCCCTTCGGCGCGATCGGCATCTACATCGGCGGCCGCGCCCGGGCCTGCGCCCAGCCGCAGCTCACGGCCGACTGGGTCCGGCGGCAGGCCGACGGGGGCTGGCACCTCATGCCGATCTGGGTGGGCCCCCAGCCCTGGAACAGCTCCAGTACCGGCCTGTCCACCGACCCCTCCGAGGCCGATGCGCAGGGCCGGTCCGCCGCCGACGGCGCGGCGGCCGCCGCGGAGTCCCTGGGACTGCCCCCGGACACCGTGCTCTACAACGACGTGGAGGGCTACACCGACCGCGCCACCTGGGACGCCCCGGTCGTCTCCTACCTGACCGCCTGGACGGTCCGGCTGCACGAGCTGGGCTACCGCTCCGCCGCCTACGTCTCGGCCGGCTCCGGGGCCAAGGCGCTGAGCGCCCACTACCACCAGGCCCCCCAGGCCATGCCGGACGTGCTGTGGGTCGCCCGCTGGAACGACTCGCCCTCCGTCAGCGACGCCGACATGGGCCTGCCCGCGGGCACCGACCAGTGGGCCGGCCGGCGCCGCGCCCACCAGTTCCGCGGCGACCACGACGCCTCCTACGGCGGGGTCACCATCAACATCGACCGCAACTGGCTCGACATCGACCCCTCCGTCCTCGGGCCCGGCTCCCTCTTCCCGCTCAGTTAGCGGGACCCTCCGGAGCCGGGGCGGCCGGACTCGCCGGGGCGGCCGGACCCGCAGCGGCCGGCGGGTCCTCCCTCGGCGGTTCGTCGTCATTGCCCCGGCGGATGGTGCGCAGGCCGCGCACCGGGGTCCAGGACCGCACCACCAGATCGTCTCCCTCCACGCCGATGCGGACCACCTCCGTCAGATCGGCGTGGAAGAGGTGGAAGGGGTGCGGGGTGTCCGTCTCCTCCGCGTACCGGTGCAGTTCGGGCGGATCCACCAGCTCCAGCGCGCGCCCGGAGATCCGTACGTCCCCGTCCGGCATCTCCTCGCCCGCGCCCGGATTGGTGTGCAGGGCGAACCGCGGGTCGCGCTGGAGGTCCCGGGCCTTCAGGGAGCCCGCCATCATGCCCAGCCACAGCTCCCCGCCGCGGATGTCGACATTCAGCCCGGCCAGCCGCGGGGAGCCGTCCTTGCGGAGAGTGGCCAGGACATGGTGCGGATACTGCGCGAAGCGGGCCTGGACGGCCGCCGCGAACTCCGGCTCGGCCTTCTCGAACACTGCCCAGTTGTTCGTCGTCATACGCCCATCAAAGCGCGTGGCTCCGACAGCCGCCGCTCAGACGCGCACGCCGAGGAACTCCAGTTCGGCCGCCAGCCGTTCCCGGTGGTGACCTGCTCGGCGGCCATGCGCGCCAGGATGCGGTCGGTGTCGTAGACGGCCTCGGGGAGCATGGTGACCCCGCGCAGCAGGCAGGCCAGGACGCCCGCCTTGTAGCCGAAGGTGTGGAAGAACGGGTTGACCAGCAGGTACCGGTCGCCGGGGCGCAGGGTGACCAGCTCGGACCAGGAGCTGTAGGGCCGGATCGCGACGGCGGCGACCACGCCATCGTGCTCGGCCGCGTCACCGACCTGACCGCGCACCGCGCCGGCGAGCCGCCGCTGCTCTACTTCCGGCGCGCCTACGGGCGCTTGCCGAGCTCCTCGATGTCGGCGAGCATGGCGGCCGCCAGGTCGCGCTCGGAGGCGTAGTACCGCTCGGCCCACTTGAGGGTGAGCGTCGGGTACGCCCACGCGGTCTCGCCCTGGGCGCCCTCCACGTCGGCCACCGCGCGACGGCGCATCTTCTCGGCGAACTCCTGGTGCTGTACGAGGACTTCGCGCATCTTCTCCGGCTCCAGCAGGTGGCCCAGCCACAGCCGCAGCATCGGCCCGTGCTTGAGCACCGGCGGGTCGACCGGGGTCTCGCGCGCCCACTCCCGTACGGCCGTCATGCCTTCGTCGGTGATCCGGTACACCCGCTTGTCGCGGGTGCCGCTCTCCGGGGCGACCAGCCGTGAGGAGGCGTAGCCGGCCTTCTCCAGCCGCTTGAGCTCGCCGTAGATCTGGCTGAAGGACGGGCTCCAGTAGAAGAACCGCAGCGACCAGTCCGACCACTTCTTCAGGTCGTAGCCGGAGAGCTCCTCCCCGAAGGAGAGCAGGCCGAGCACCGCCCAGCTGGTCGCGGGGAGCGTGGGCTTCTGCGCTTCGCCTGCCGTCTCGTTCGCCGTCTCGCCTGCCGTCTCTTCTGCCACGCAGCGCAGTCTACGACCGGTCCCCGCGGCGCCCTTCCCCCTGCGGGGTGTGCCTGCTAGAAGTATTCCTATTAGAAATAACTCCCTGGACGGAGGGACCTCACTGTGAAGTTCTCGATGATCTTCGAGGCGCAGCTCGTCGACCCCACCCCCGAACGCGAGCGCCAGGTCATCCACGACTGCGTGGAACAGGCCGTCTTCGCCGAGGAGATGGGCTTCGACCGGATCTGGGCCGACGTCCGCGCGATGCGCAAGGTCTACGACGAGGCCATCGCCACCCGCGGCGGAGAGCGCTTCGTGTCGGAAGAGGTCAACGACCACCTCTCCGCCCTCTGCCCGACCATCGTCCTCGACGACGACGCCGAGCGGGCGCTGCGGCTCGGCACCCGGGGGCAGCGGTTCTTCGCCGAGTCCATCGCGCACTGGTACGGCAACGGCCCCCAACCCACCGGCGGGGAGGACGAGGACCACGCGGCCGCCCTGGCACAGAGCCGCGAGGAACTCGTCGCCAAGCTGCACGAGGCGAACATCCCGGCCCGCCCCGTCGACACCGGCACCTACAACGCGGAACACGCCTACGGCAGCGCCGAGACGGCCGTCGCCTACGTCGAGCAGCTGCGCGAGATCGGCGTCGACGAGGTGATGTGCCTGATCCAGATGGGCACCGTGCCGCAGGAGGCGTGCATGGAGACCATCCGCCAGTGGGGCGAGAAGGTCATCCCGCACTTCCGCGCGCTGGAGGGCTGAGCCGTGGGTGTCTGCCTCGACGGGAAGGTCGTCGTCATCACCGGCGCCGGGCGCGGTCAGGGCGCGGCCGAGGCCCGGCTGTGCGCCGCGGCCGGGGCGCGGGTCGTCGTCACCGACGTACGGGAGGACGAGGGCCGGGCGGTGGCCGCGGAACTCGGCGACCAGGGGCTGTACGTACGGCACGACGTGGCCGACGCGGCAGGTTGGGCAGGGGTGGTGGAGGCGGCGGTCACGGCCTTCGGCACGGTCTCGGCGCTGGTCAACAACGCGGCGCTGTGGCGCACGGCGCACGTGGAGGAGCAGAGCCCCGAAGGCTTCGAGGCCCTTCTGCGGGTCAACCTGCTGGGGCCGTTCCTCGGCATACAGGCGGTGGCGCCGGTCCTGCGGGCGGGCGGCGGCGGCTCGATCGTCAACATCTCCTCGACGGCCGGACTGGTCGGGATACCGGGCCACGCGGCCTACGGCTCCACCAAGTTCGGGCTGCGCGGGCTGACCCGGTCGGCGGCGCTGGACCTGGCGCCGGACCGGATCCGGGTCAACTCGGTGCATCCCGGGGCCATCGACACCCCGATGGTGGCCGAGGCGGTCGCCGGGCGGGACTGGTCGCACGTGCCGCTGGGCCGCATGGGGCGGCCGGAGGAGGTCGGGGAGCTGGTCCTCTTCCTCTGCTCGGACGCGTCCTCGTACGTGACGGGCACGGAGTTCACGGTCGACGGAGGGATGACGGCGGCATGAGCCATCCCAGCGATCCGAGCCATCCCAGCGATCCCAGCGATCCGAGCGATCTCCTGTCACCGGCGGCCAGGCTGATGTGCGACGCGATGGCGGCCGGTTTCCCCGGCCCCGGCGATCCCGCGGTCCTGCGGGCGGCGGCGGTACCCGGCCCGCGCGGCCCGGAGGTGGCGTCGGTGTACGACACCGACGCCCCGGGCGTCCCCGTCCGCGTCTACGATCCCGCCCCGGGAGCCGTCGGCCGCCCCCTGGTGGTCTACCTCCACGGCGGCGGCTGGGTGATGTGCGGCCTGGACACCCACGACGCGCTGTGCCGGTCCCTGGCGGCGGCCTCGGGTGCGGTGCTGGTCTCGGCGGACTACCGGCTCGCCCCCGAACACCCCTGGCCGGCGGCGCCGGACGACGCGCTGGCCGTACTGCTGTGGGCGCGCGCGCAGGCGCGGGCGCTGGGCTGCGACCCGGCCCGGCTGGTGGTGGCGGGGGACTCCAGCGGCGGCAACCTCGCGGCCGTCACCGCGCTGCGGGCGCCCGAACTGGTCGCGGGCCAGCTGCTGTTCTATCCGCCGCTGGACGCGTCGATGGACTCCGCCTCCGTGGAGGCCTTCGCGGAGGGCTACTTCCACACCGCCGCGCACATGGCCTGGTACTGGGACACCTACGGCGGCGACCCGGCCCACCCGCACGTCTCCCCGCTGCGTGCCCCCGACCTGTCCGGGCTCCCGCGCACCCTGATCGTCCTCGCGGACTGCGACGTGCTGCGGGACGAGGGCCTCGCGTACGCACGCCGGCTCGCGGCAGCGGGCGTCGACTGCACGGTCCAGCTCCACCCGGGCGTCTTCCACGGCTTCCTGGGGCTTCCCCTGCCGGCCGCGGCGGCCGCCCGGAGCGCGGCGGCGGCATGGGTGGCGACCACGGACGCGCGGTAGCCCGCGAAGAAACAGGAGGACAGGGGGGCGGGGCGGCCGGATTCGAACCGGCGTCCTCCTCCATGCTGTGTAGGCGCACTACCTCTGTGCTACGACCCCGCCCTTGCCCCGCATCCTACGAGGCGCCTGGGGAGGGCTGCACCCGGATTTCCCCGGACATGATGTGTCCATGGCTGAACTGGTCCGGCGGGTGCCGGGGGCGATTCTGCGCAACTGCCTTGTGCTGGCCGGGGAGTTCGGGGCGATCCTGCTGCTGCGGGACCTGGAGGGTGCCTGGGTGCCGATCCTGCTGGCCCTCTTCGTCCTCGGGGCGGCCGTGCCGCACGGCACCAACGCGGAGTTCGTGGCCCGTACCGCCGTCGCGCTCGCCGCGGCCGGGATCGCGGTGACCGGCTGGATCGCCTGGGACCGGCACACGCTCCACGAGCGCGGCCGCGAGCAAACGGCGGTGGTCGCGTCGCGGACGATGGTGGAGGACGGCTCCGGCCACACCCCGTCGCTGCGGCTGCGCACCGAGGGCGGCCGCGACCTCCCCGGGCCGGTGGCCAAGGACCTCCCGGTCGGCGCGCGGCTGACGGTGACGGCGGATCCGGACGGCCCCGCCTGGTCCCTGGGCCCCCGCCCGGCCGAACCGCTCTGGCGGGCCGCGGGCGCGGGCGTCCTGCTCCTGATCCAGACCGCCACCCTCACCCGTATCTCCCTGCGCCCCGCCCGGGCTTGAGACCCTGGCCTACGTCCCGCCGGAGGCCGGCGGCAACGCGCTGGACCGGCTTCCGGTGATCGCCAAGAATGGCCGCATGACGTCACGCGCCAGGTCCTTCGATGCCGCCGCCGCGCAGTACCGGGCCTACCGTCCCGCCTACCCGGCGGCGCTCTTCGACGCCGTCGAGGAGCTCGCCGGGCGGCCGCTCGCCGGGGCGCGGGTGGCCGACGTGGGGGCGGGGACCGGGATCGCCACCGCGCTGCTGCGCGCCCGCGGGGCCGAGGTCCTCGCCGTAGAGCCCGGGGACGGCATGGCCGCCGAGTTCCGGCGGGCCAACCCCGGCATCCCGATCGTGCGCGGCGACGGCGACCGGCTGCCGCTGGCGAGTGCCGCGTTCGACTTCCTCACCTACGCCCAGGCCTGGCACTGGACCGATCCCGCCCGCGCCGTCCCCGAGGCCCGCCGTGTGCTGCGCCCCGGCGGCGCGCTCGCGCTGTGGTGGAACGACCTGGACACCACCGTCCCGTGGATCGCCGAGCAGGACGCGCGGATCCGGGCCTTCATCGGGGAGATCGGGCTGCCGCCGCGCGAAACCACGGACGGGCTCGACATCACCGGCCGGCGGGAGGTCCGCTGGTCGCGGCGGATCCCCCTGGAGGCGCACCTCGCCAACCAGGCGAGCCACTCCGCCTTCCTCCTCCTCGGGGAGGCCCGTACCAGGGAGTTCATGGACGCCGAGCGGGAGCGGCTGCCGGCCCTCTTCCCCGACGGGTCCGTCGAGGAGCCGTACGTGGTCAGCCTCAGCGTCGCCCTCGTATGACCGCCTTCGTATGACCGCCCTGGTATGACCGCCTTTGTACGAGACGCCACTGGACAGCGCGTCCCGCGCGGGTGAGGTTGTGCGCATGACAGCGCCGCGCCGCCGGACCTTCGGGATCCTCAACGACCTCCTCGCCTTCCTCCTGGAGGTCTTCGCCCTCCTCACCCTCGCCCTGTGGGGCTACCGGCAGGGCGGCGGGCTGATCGGCGGCGTGCTGCTCGGTACGGCGGCCGCGGCGGCCGCCGCTCTGCTGTGGGGGGCCTTCGCCGCGCCCAAGGCCCGTTACAAGGTGCCGCTGCCCGGCGTGCTCTCCGTCAAGGCCGTGGTGTTCGGGGCCGCCGCCCTCGCCGTGGTGGGGCTCGGACTGCTGCCACAGGCCTGCTGGTTCGCGGCGATCGTTTTCGTGAACACCGCTCTCGTCACGTACTACCGCTCTCGGGACTCCCGCGCCTGAAGGACCTCGGCCCGGCACACCGACGGCGTGCCCCACGCGTCCCGCAGCGGGCGGGCCTTGCGCAGCCACAGGGACAGGTCCAGCTCCTCCGTGTAGCCGACCGCGCCGTGGAGCTGGAGGGCGGACAGGGCCGCCGCGTACGCCGCCTCGCCCGCGGTCAGCTTCGCCGCCGCCACCTCCCCCGGCGCCAGGGACAGCGCCGCCGCCCACACCAGCGGCCGGGCGAACTCCAGGCCCAGCAAGGTGTCCGCCAGCCGGTGCTTGACCGCCTGGAAGCCGCCGATCGGCGTCCCGAACTGCGTGCGCTGCTTCGCATACTCCACCGTCCGGGCCAGCAGCGCCTCGCCGACACCCAGGCACTGGGCCGCCGTCAGCAGCCGGGCCCAGCGCCCGGCCACCACCGCCGCCTCCACCACCTGCGGTGCCGCCGCCAGGAGTTCGCCGCCCGCCGCGGGCGCGGTCAGCCGGCGCGCCGGGTCCGTCGAGGCCGGCAGCCGGCCGCCCCCGTCCGGTGCCAGCCGCAGCTCGCCCGCCTCCGACACCGTGAAGCAGTACGTGGCCGCGTCCGCGTCGAGGGCGTACGGGGACCCGCCCGGCAGCGTCAGCGTCGCCGAGGCCCCGCCCGCGACCAGCCCGGGCAGGAACCGCTTCGCGAGCCCCTCGTCCCCCAGCTCCGACAGGAGTACGCAGACGGCCGCCGTCTCCACCACCGGCCCCGGCACCCCGGCCCGGCCCAGCTCCACGAAACCCAGCGACAGCTCCACCGGGAGCAGCCCCATGCCGTCGTACGCCTCGGGCGCGGCCAGGGCGAAGAGGCCCGTACCGGCGATCCGGGAGCAGAGCGCCCGCCCCGGCCCGTGCCCGCCGCCCGCCCAGGCCCGTACCGCCGCGGGGACATCCGCGGCCCCCAGGAGGGAGCGCAGCGTACGGGCGAAGTCCGACTGCTCGTCGGTCGGCAGGAAGCGCATCAGCGGCGGCCCTTCGGGA
The DNA here is from genome assembly GCF_018614075.1 of Streptomyces sp. ISL-94. Classification (GTDB taxonomy): domain Bacteria; phylum Actinomycetota; class Actinomycetes; order Streptomycetales; family Streptomycetaceae; genus Streptomyces. The sequence goes on from NZ_JAGGOZ010000113.1 coordinate 20,280, forward strand.
GGCCGAGCAGCCGCTCGGCGATGATGTCGCGCTGGATCTCGTTCGTCCCCGCGTAGATCGGGCCCGCCAGGGAGAAGATCCAGGGCTCGGCCCACGGGCCCTCGGCGAGCTCGGCGTCCGGCCCCAGCAGGTCCAGCGCCGTCTCGTGCAGCGCGATGTCGTACTCCGACCAGAACACCTTGTTCAGGCTGGACTCGGCGCCGATCCCTCCGCCCTCCGCGAAGCGGGTGGCGCCCGCCCAGGTGAACAGCTCGTAGGCGCGCGCCCCGACCACCGCGTCCGCCACCCGGTCGCGCAGCGCGGTGTCGGACGGGTCGCCGTGCGAGCGCCACAGCGCGACCAGCCGGTCCGCCGCCGCCAGGAAACGGCCGGGGGAGCGCAGGGTGAGCCCCCGCTCGTTGCCAGTGGTCGACATCGCGATCCGCCAGCCCTGACCGGGCTCGCCGATCACGTCCTCGTCCGGTACGAAGACCTGGTCGAGGAAGAGCTCCGCGAAGGCCGGCTTGCCGTCGAGCCGGCCGATGGGCCGCACCGTCACCCCGGGCGCGCGCAGGCCGAACATCAGATACGTCAGCCCCTGGTGCGGTTTCGGGGCGTCCGGATCCGTGCGGAAGATGCCGAAGGCGCGGTCCGCGAAAGCGGCCCGTGAGGACCAGGTCTTCTGCCCGGACAGCAGCCAGCCGCCCTCGGTGCGCACTGCCCGGGACTTCAGCGAGGCCAGGTCGGAGCCCGACTCCGGCTCCGACCAGGCCTGCGCCCAGATCACCTCGCCGCTCGCCATGGAGGGCAGCACCCGGGCCCGCTGCTCGGGCGTCGCGTGGTCGAAGAGCGTCGGGGCGAGCAGGTTGATGCCGTTCTGCGAGACCCGGCCGGGCGCGCCGGCCGCCCAGTACTCCTCCTCGAACACCAGCCACTTCACGAGGTCCACGCCCCGGCCGCCGTACTCCTCGGGCCAGGACACCACCGACCAGCGGTCCGCGTGCAGCCGCGCCTCCCACTCCCGGTGGGCCGCGAACCCCTGCCCCGTCTCCAGCGAGGGCAGCGGATCGGCCGGGACGTGCGCGGCCAGCCAGCTCCGGGCCTCCGCGCGGAAGGCCTCCACCTCCGGCGTCTGGGTCAGGTCCATCAGCCGTTCGCCTCCTTCATGGCAGCGCCTATGGCGGCGCCCTTCATGGCGGATACGTCCATGCCGCCGAGCGAGTCCGCCGCCGTCTCCGCGTCGTGCGCGTGCGCCAGGTGGTGCAGGCCGAACACCGAGTCCATGCCGGTGTGCAGGCCCTGGAGGTCCTCGGCCTGGTTGACGGCCCGCTTGGTCAGGGCCAGCCCGAAGCCGGGCATCTCGGCGATACGCAGCGCGAGCCGGTCGGTCTCCTGCGTCAACCGGGCGCGTTCCACGACCCGGTTGACCATGCCGACCCCGTACGCCCGCCGGGCGGGCATCCGGTCCCCCGTGTAGAGGAACTCCTTCGCGATCCGCGGCGGCATCGCCCACGGGTGCGCGAAGTACTCGACGCCGGGGATGCCCATCCGTACGACCGGGTCCGCGAAGAAGGCGTCCTCGCTCGCCACGATCAGGTCGCAGACCCAGGCCGGCATCAGCCCGCCCGCCACGCACGCCCCGTGCACCGAGGCGATCACCGGCTTCGGCAGCTCCCGCCACCGCCGGCACATCCCGAGGTACACCTCCGACTCGCGTGCGAAGCGGGATTCGGCGCCCGGCCGGTCCGAGTGGTCCCACCACAGGCCGGCCCGCCGCTCGAAGGGGAGATGGGCGTCGCGTTCCGGAGTGCCGATGTCGTGGCCCGCGGAGAAGTGCTCGCCGGCGCCGGCCAGGACGACCACCTTCACCTCGGGGTCGTCGGCGGCGCGGTAGAAGGCGTCGTCCAGGGCGTAGGTCATGGCGCTGTTCTGCGCGTTGCGGCAACGGGGGCGGTTCATGGTCACGTACGCGACCGGGCCGCGCCGCTCGTACAGCACCACCGGGGCTTCGGGCATGCGGGGATCCTTCCCTAACAAGTGTTTGGTAGGTTAACGTACGGCCATGAGCAGCGTCGAGGAGTTCCGCACCGGGGCTCGGAGGTGGCTGAAGGCCCACCTCACCGGCGGGTTCGCCGCCCTCAAGGGCCGCGGCGGGCCCGGCCGCGAGCACACGAGCGGCAGCGGCTCTTCCTCTCCGCCCGCGCCGACACCATCTACGCGGGCTCGGACGAGATCCAGCGCACCCTCATCGCCGAGCGGATCCTCGGCCTTCCCAAGGAGGTACGGGCGTGACCACCCCCGACTACGTCCCCGGCCACGGACTGCTGAAGGACCGCACCGCCGTCATCACCGCCGCCGCCGGCGCCGGCATCGGCGGGGCCACCGCCCGCCGCTTCCTGGAGGAGGGCGCCCGGATCCTGATCAGCGACGCCCACGCGCGCCGCCTGAAGGAGACCGAGGACGCGCTCGCCGCCGAGTTCGGGGCCGACCGCGTCGCCTCCCTCCCCTGCGACGTCACCGACGAGGACCAGGTCCAGGCCCTCTTCGCGCTTGCCGAGCAGACCCACGGCCGCCTCGACATCGTCGTCAACAACGCCGGCCTCGGCGGCACCGCCGCCCTCGTCGACATGACCGACGCACAGTGGTCCCGCGTCCTCGACGTCACCCTGAACGGGACCTTCCGCTGCACCCGCGCCGCGCTGCGGTCGCTGAAGGCGTCCGGCGGCGGCGGAGTCCTCGTCAACAACGCCTCCGTCGTCGGCTGGCGCGCCCAGACCGGCCAGGCCCACTACGCCGCCGCCAAGGCCGGTGTGATGGCGCTGACCCGCTGCGCGGCACTGGAGGCCGCGGAGTTCGGCGTACGGATCAACGCGGTCGCCCCGAGCCTGGCCATGCACCCGCACCTGGTGAAGGTCACCAGCGAGGAGCTGCTCGCCGAACTCACCGCCCGCGAGGCCTTCGGCCGGTACGCCGAGCCCTGGGAGGTGGCCAACGTGATCGTCTTCCTGGCCAGCGGCTACTCCTCGTACATGACCGGCGAGACCGTGTCGGTCAGCAGCCAGCACGCCTAGGGGGTGCCTTGCCGGTCAGGCCGGGCTCGCGACGCCTGGCACGCACGCTCGCCGCGTTGTCGTCGGTCGCCGACGCTCCGCGTCGACTCCCTCCTCCGCCTTGCGATCGCACGCACCAGCCGCCGCTCGCTGATCCGGCCTGACCGGCAAGGCACCCCCTGGCCGAGAATGGACGCGTGCCCACGAACAAGCCGACCGCCGAGAAGAAGCCCGCTCCGAAGAAGCCGCAGGTGACCGCCTCGCCCGAGCGGCGCCGCGAACTCCTCGACACCGCCGCCGAGGTCTTCGCCGCGCAGGGCTACAACGCCACCACCGTCCGCAAGATCGCCGATGCCGCCGGGATGCTCGCCGGCAGCCTCTACTACCACTTCGATTCCAAGGAATCGATGCTCGACGAGATCCTCTCGGCCTTCCTGACCGAGCTGTGGGAGGGCTACGACACGGTCCTCGCCGCCGGCCTCGGCCCCAGGGAGACCATCGAGGCCCTCGTCACCGAGTCCTTCCGCGAGATCGACCGGCACCGCGCCGCCGTCGCGATCTACCAGAAGGAGTCCCGCACCCTGTCCGCGCAGCCCCGCTTCCACTACCTGTCCGACTCGCAGCAGAAGTTCGAGAAGGCCTGGCTGGGGACGCTGGAGCGCGGGGTCGCCGCCAAGGTCTTCCGCGCCGACCTCGACATCCGCCTCACCTACCGCTTCGTCCGCGACACGGTGTGGGTGGCGGCGTCCTGGTACCGGCCGGGAGGACAGCACAGCCCCGAGGAGATCGCCCGCCAGTACCTGTCGATGGTGCTGGACGGGATCGCCCTCCGCACCTGACCGATGAGATCGTCAGAGGAGTTCCGATGCCCGAGGCCTACATAGTCGAAGCGGTACGCACCCCCGTGGGGCGGCGCAGGGGCGGCCTGTCCGCGGTCCACCCGGCCGACCTGGGAGCGCACGTACTGAAGGCGCTGGTCGAGCGGTCCGGGGTGGACCCGGCGGCGGTGGAGGACGTGGTGTTCGGCTGCCTCGACACGGTGGGGCCGCAGGCCGGGGACATCGCGCGGACGGCGTGGCTGGCGGCGGGGCTGCCGGAGGAGGTGCCGGGGGTGACGGTGGACCGCCAGTGCGGGTCCTCCCAGCAGGCCGTCCACTTCGCTGCGCAGGGGGTCCTGTCCGGCACCCAGGACCTGGTGGTCGCGGGCGGCACCCAGAACATGTCGATGATCCCGATCGCCTTCGCCTCGCGGCAGGCGGCCGAGCCGCTGGGCCTCACGGAGGGACCCTACGCGGGCTCGGAGGGCTGGCGGGCCCGGTACGGGGACGCCCCGGTGAACCAGTTCCACGGCGCCCAGCTGATCGCGCAGAAGTGGGGCATCTCCCGTCGGGACATGGAGGAATTCGCCCTCCGCTCCCACCAGCGGGCGATCCGCGCGATCGACGAGGGCCGCTTCGCGCGCGAGACGGCGGCGTACGGGGACGTGACGGTGGACGAGGGCCCGCGCCGCGACACCTCGCTGGAGAAGATGGCCACCCTGGCGCCGGTCGTCGAGGGCGGCACCATCACGGCGGCGGTCTCCTCCCAGGTCTCGGACGGCGCGGCGGCGATGCTGATCGCCTCCGAGCGGGCGGTCCGGGAACACGGCCTGCGCCCGCGCGCCCGCATCCACCACCTCTCGGTCCGCGGCGAGGACCCGATCCGCATGCTGTCCGCGCCGATCCCGGCCACGGCGTACGCACTGAAGAAGACCGGCATGTCACTGGCCGGCATCGACCTGGTGGAGATCAACGAGGCGTTCGCGCCGGTGGTGCTCGCCTGGCTGAAGGAGACGGGCGCGGACCCCGAGCGGGTGAACGTCAACGGCGGCGCGATCGCCCTGGGCCACCCCCTGGGTGCGACGGGCGTCAAGCTGATGACCACCCTCCTGCACGAGCTGGAGCGCACCGGCGGCCGCTTCGGCCTCCAGACGATGTGCGAGGGCGGCGGCCAGGCCAACGTCACCATCATCGAGCGCCTGTAGCCCCTCAGGAGGGGATCAGGCCGCAGCCGAGGAGGACGGCGGCGTCGATGCGGACGTGTGCTGCGACGCGGACGTGTGCTGCGACGCCGACCGAAGCCTGCGCCGTCCGCACCGCGCCCGCTCCCGAGGGCGCCGCAGCGTGCGCGCGGGTACCACGAAGGGCGCACGTCACACGCCGCCGGCCACACTCCGCGGCAGACTTGTGCTAGCGTAGATCTCGTTGCAGTTGTGGTACCCATGAACTTTATGTGCGCCTGACGGGAATGATCCTCAGGCGCTTTTATTGTTTTGCCGGACTCTCCGGATGGGGCCCTTTGCCGCCTATTCAGGAGATTTAAAATGGCACTTGGCACCGTGAAGTGGTTCAACTCGGAAAAGGGCTTCGGCTTCATCGAGCAGGACGGTGGCGGCCCGGACGTCTTCGCCCACTACTCGAACATCGCCACCCAGGGCTTCCGTGAGCTCCAGGAGGGCCAGCGCGTGTCCTTCGACGTCACCCAGGGCCAGAAGGGCCCCCAGGCGGAGAACATCCTCCCCGCCAACTAAGTATTCCAGCATGCCGGGGTCCGCACCGTGAGGTGCGGGCCCCGGCTTGTCTGCTGTTTCGACGTTTGTTTTACCTGCCGGTTTCAGGAGGGCTTTCTCGCATGACCAGCTCCAGCTCCGCACGACCCAGCCGCCGCCCCACCCGGGGCCGAGGTGCGGCCCAGGGACGTCCGAAGGCTGGCGCGGGACGGCAGAAGTCCGCGCCCGTTGCCCGGCCCCAAGAATTCACCATGCCCGACCCGATGGCCCCGGCGCTGCCGCCGGTCGCCGCGTTCGAGGACATGGGCATGCCCGAGGCGCTGCTGAAGACCCTCGCCGCCCAGGGCGTGACCGAGCCGTTCCCGATCCAGGCCGCGACGCTGCCGAACTCCCTCGCCGGCCGTGACCTGCTCGGCCGCGGCCGTACCGGCTCCGGCAAGACGCTGGCCTTCGGCCTGGCGCTGCTGGCCCGTACCGCCGGCCGCCGCTCGCAGCCCAAGCAGCCGCTCGCGCTGGTCCTCGTACCGACCCGCGAGCTCGCGCAGCAGGTGACCGACGCCCTGACCCCGTACGCCACGGCCGTCAACCTGCGCATCGCCACCGTCGTCGGCGGCATGTCGATCAACCGGCAGTCCGGCGCCCTGCGCCGCGGCGCCGAGGTGCTCGTCGCCACCCCCGGCCGTCTGAAGGACCTCATCGACCGCGGTGACGCGGACCTCTCGCAGGTCGCGATCACCGTCCTCGACGAGGCCGACCAGATGACCGACATGGGCTTCATGCCGCAGGTCACGGCGCTGCTCAAGCAGGTCGAGGCCGGCGGCCAGACCATGCTGTTCTCGGCGACGCTCGACAAGAACATCGACAAGCTCGTCAAGATGTTCCTGACCGACCCGGTCGGCCACTCCGTCGACCCGTCGGCCGGCGCGGTCACCACCATGGAGCACCACGTCCTGTACGTCATGGACGAGACCGACAAGAAGGCCGTGGCGACGCGTATAGCCGCTCGCGACGGCCGGGTGATCATGTTCGTGGACACCAAGCGCGGGGTCGACCGCATGGTCAAGAAGCTCCTCGCGGACGGCGTGCGCGCCTCCGGCCTGCACGGCGGGCGCTCGCAGCCGCAGCGCAACCGCACCCTGGACTGGTTCAAGACGGGCGAGGTCACCGCGCTGGTGGCGACGAACGTCGCGGCGCGCGGCATCCACATCGACGACCTGGACCTCGTCGTCAACGTGGACCCGCCCGTCGACCACAAGGACTACCTGCACCGCGGCGGCCGTACCGCGCGCGCCGGCGAGTCCGGCAGCGTGGTCACCCTGGTGCTGCCCGACCAGAAGCGGGAGATGATCCGGCTGATGTCGGACGCCGGGATCTCCCCGCGCACCGCGCAGATCAAGTCCTCCGACGAGGAGCTGTCCCGGCTGACCGGCGCCAAGGCGCCCTCCGGCATCCCGGTGGTGCTGGACGTGCCGCAGCCGACCCCGCCCAAGCAGCGCAGCGGCTCGGGTTCCGGGTCCGGTTCGGGCTCCGGCTCCGGCTCGCGCCGCCGGTCGGGCGGGCCGCGCACCGGCTCCGCCACGGCCGGCGCACCGGCGGCGGGCGGCCGCGGCCGTCGCGCCGGCGGCGGCTCCGGGCAGGCCCCGGCGGCCTCCGGGTCGGGCCAGGCCCGTCGCGGGCAGGGCACCGGCGCCCAGGGCGGCGGGGCCGCCGGCTCCGGTGAGCGCGGCCGGCGCACGGGTGGCGGCGCCACCGGTGGTGCGGCCGCGGCTTCGGCGCGCAGCCGGGTCGGCTCCGGGGGCCAGGGCCGCCGCCGGGCGGTCTGACCCGTAGCGGGACACGTACGTACGACGACGCCGCCGGGCAGCCCTTCGCAGGGCCGCCCGGCGGCGGCGTTTCCGTTTCCGCTTCTGCTTCCGTTTCTGCTTCCGCTAGCGGACCAGCTTGGCCTGGAGCTTGGCCAGGGTCCGCAGGTCCAGGCCGAGGCCGTCCGTCAGGTAGCCGTAGAAGCTGCCGTAGTCGGCTTCCAGCTGGGCCGTCGCGGAGTCCAGGTAGTCCTGGCGGACCTCTTGGAGCGGGATCAGCAGGTCCGGGTTCTGCATGCGCCCGGACTGCTTGAGGGCCGCCCGCACCTGCGCGTCGTACGCGGCGCGGAAGGTGTTGGACGCCAGGTAGTCGCGCTCCGCGGTGTCCTCGGGGACGGCCAGGGCCCGCAGCAGGACGTAGCTCATCCAGCCGGTCCGGTCCTTGCCCGAGGTGCAGTGGTACAGCAGCGGACCCTGTCCGCCGTCCGCGATCTCCCGCACGGTCGCCGCGAACTGCGCCCGGTTCTCGGGGCTGGTCACGAAGGTGCGGTAGATGTCGCGCATGTAGGCCTCGGCGCGACCGCCGCCGAGCATCCGCTCCTGCTGGACGGGGTCGCCGCTGGCGATCGCACCGACGAGGGTCCCATAGAGGCCGAGGTCGCTGACCGGGCGCGACGTGGGGGCCAGCCCGGCGGGCAGCTTGTCGGCGCCGTCGTACTGCAGCTCCATCGGGATGCGGAAATCGACGGCCTTCGTGAGGCCGAGACCGGACACGGTGGTGATGTCCGCGGCGGTCAGCTTGCTCAGTGCGTCGGAGCGGTAGACCAGGCCCTGGCGGACCTGGCCGCCGGTCCAGGTGAGGTAGCCGCCCAGGTCGCGGAAGTTGACCGCGCCCTGGAGGGGGATCTGGCGGATCGTTTCCGCCTGGACGTGCTGGTGGTGCCGGGCACTGACCCCGGCTCCGGGCGCCGCCGCCGCGTACGCGGAAGCGGGCAGGGTCCCGATGGCGAGGGCGGAGGCGAGGACCGCGGTCGCCAGGCGGATTCGGGCACGGCTCATGGAGGCGACTCCTGTGACGGAGAAGGGGGATCACCCTGGTGGTGGCAGGGTGCCGAGCGTGTGCGGGTGGTGCAGCTGTTCCAGCACGGTGTGTGCCTCGGCCATGACGCGGGAGACGAGCTCCGCACAGGACGGGAGATCGTCGATCACCCCCGCGACCTGGCCTGATGCCATGACACCGAGGTCCGTACGGCCCTCGACCATGGACGCCTTGAGGAGCATGGGGGTGTTCGCGGCGAGCAGGACCTGGCTCCAGGACAGCTCCTTGCCGTGTTTCATCGCGATGCCGTCGCGCACCATCTGCTGCCAGCTCAGCCCGGAGAGCCTGCGGAAGCCGGCCGCGTGCCGGACCGCCCGGACCAGCGCCCGGGTGCGGCCCGCCCGCTCCAGGGAGTCGACCAGCCCGGTGCGGAGCATGCGGTGCGGGAGACCGTCGACGGCCGTGGTGACGGTGACGTCCTTGACCGTGGCCTTCAGGTACTCGGCCTTGACGGCGTCCGGGACGGTGGAGTCGGAGGTCAGCAGGAAGCGGGTGCCCATGGCGATGCCCGCGGCCCCGTAGGCCAGAGCCGCCACCAGGCCGCGGCCGTCGCTGAAGCCGCCCGCCGCCACCACCGGGATGTCCACGGCGTCCACGACCTGCGGCAGCAGGACGGTCGTGGCCACGTCCCCGGTGTGCCCGCCGCCCTCGCCGCCCTGCACGATCACCGCGTCGGCGCCCCACGCGGCCACCTTCTCGGCGTGCCGCCGCGCCCCGATCGAGGGGATGACCACCACGCCCGCGTCCTTGAGCCGCGCGATCAGCTCCCTGGAGGGCGCGAGGGCGAAGGAGGCGACCCGTACGCCCTCGTCGATGATCAGCTGGGCGCGCTCGGCCGCGTCACCGGCGTCCGCGCGCAGATTGACCCCGAAGGGGGTTCCGTCCGGCGTACGGGACTTGACCTCCCGGACCGCCGACCGCAGCTGGTCCATGGTCATCGTCGCCGACGCCAGGATCCCCAGGGCCCCCGCGTTGGCCGCGCCCGACACCAGGCGCGGGCCCGCGACCCAGCCCATGCCCGTCTGCACGATCGGGTGCCGCACACCGACCAGCCTGGTGAACGCCGTCTCCATGTCCCTCACCATCGGCATGGCCATCGCTGTCAGACCCGTACTTCTCGGTCGCGCAGGCCCTTGGGGTCGATCACCTCGCGGATCAGCCGCAGCTCCTGCGACGTCGGCTCCCGGGTGTACGGGACCTCGTCGGCGATGGCCGGCTCGAAGCCGGTGGCCGCCCGGACCTGGTCGACGGTGACCCCGGGGTGGAGGGAGGCCAGGCGCATCGAGCGGGAGGGGCCGGCGAAGTCGAAGACGCCCAGGTCGCTGACGACCCGGGGGAGGCGGTGGTAACGGGTGGCCGAGGGCCCGGCCGCCTCGGCGCGGTCGTAGCCGACGCCGCTGACCATGTCGACCTTCTCCACGAACACCCGGGGGGAGTGCTTGGGGATCCAGTAACTGACCGGGTTGTTGAGGGTGTTGACGGGCGCCCCGCGCACGCCCAGCAGCTGGCGGGCGGGCTGCCGCCAGTCGCCGATGCAGGAGATGTTCTGGTTGCCGAACCGGTCGATCTGACTGGCGCCCATCATCACGTGCCGGCGCCCGCCGGTGACCATGGTGAGGTGGCGCCGGTAGGGGAGCCAGCCCTCGACCGTGCCGTCGAGGCCGACGAGCATGGCTTCGCCGTCCGTCAGGAGCAGGTCGGGGGCGAAGGTCCGCTTCGCGAGGCGGGCTCCGAAGGAGGGGATCAGGCCCATCGGGCTGGCGAGTACCTCGCCGTTGTCGCGCCAGGCCTCGGCGCAGGCGATCACGCAGTACTCGGCGCGGGAGATCGTGAGGGGGGTGGTCACGGCTGCTGCTCCTCGTGCCAGGTCCGGACGGCGGACTGGTAGTCGTGCTCGCTCGCGCCCGCGAGGAAGCGGTCGGCGAACTCGGGCCAGGGGGTGGTCGCGTAGAGCTTCTGGAAGGCCTCGTCGCGGTCGTAGTCGGGCACGCAGGAGGTGAAGTGCGCGCCGTTCGGGGTCTCGACGACCCCGGTGACGCAGTGGCGGCTGACGAGGAGGGACTGCGGGGGGCCGGTCTTGGTGAGCTCGGCGGTCTCGACGAGCTGCTCGCAGGAGACGTAGGCGGCGTCGGCGGCCTCGCAGAAGAGGTCGTCGAAGTACGGGTCCGGGCCCAGGTACTGGGCGTTGCCGAGGCGGTCGGCCCGGTTGAGGTGGACCAGGGCGGCGTCCATGCGCAGGGCGGGGACGGCGACGAACTCCTCGCCGTCGGCGTAGGGGGAGGTGACGGTGCGCAGCTCCGGGTTGACCCGCATCACGTCGGAGCCGAGGCCGGCGCGGACGGGGAGGAAGGGCAGCCGGTTGGCGGCGGCGTGCAGGCCCCACATGAACATGGCCTCGTCGTACTCGGTGAGGGCGAAGGCGGCGCGCTCGCGGGCGGCGCGGAAGTGCGGCTCCAGCGGGATCGAGTCGAGGGTGGCGAAGGGGGCGACGAGCCGGCGGATGCGGCCCGCGGCGGCCAGCAGGCCGATGTCGGGGCCGCCGTACGCGATCACGGTGAGATCGGTGATCTCGGAGCGGAGCAGTGCTCGCACCAGGGCCATGGGCTTGCGCCGGGAGCCCCAGCCGCCGATGCCGAGGGTCATCCCGCTGCGCAGCCGTCCGACCACCTCTTCGGGGGCCATGGTCTTGTCGGTCACGACCGGTCCTCCCTGCTCTCCTTGCTCTCCTTGCTCTCCTGGCCGAAGGTGTCGCGGACCCGGTCGGCGACCCCGCTGAGGTTGGCCTCGAAGGTGAAGCCCTGCTCGAAGCGGTAGCTGCGGCGCACGTCCACGGGGTCGATGCCGTTGATGGCGGCCTTGGCCAGCCGGATGAGGCAGCCGTCCTTCTTCGCGATCTCGGCGGCCAGTTCCAGGGCGGCGGAGCGCAGTCCGGCGGGCGGGACCACCTTCCAGACCGAGCCGTGCGCGTGCAGTTCGGCGGCGGTCGCGGTGCGCGAGGTGTAGTAGAGAGCGCGCATCAGGTGCTGCGGGACGAGGCGGGCCAGGTGGGTGGCGGCGCCGAGCGCGCCGCGGTCCAGCTCGGGGAGCCCGAAGGTCGCGTCGTCGCTCGCCACGATCGCGTCGGCGTTGCCGACGAGGCCGATGCCGCCGCCGAGGCAGAAGCCGTTCACGGCCGCGACGACCGGCACCTCGCACTCGTAGACGGCGGCGAAGGCCTCGTAGCAGCCCCGGTTGGCGCCGATGAGGGAGGAGTGCCCGGTGTCGCGCTGCATCTCCTTGATGTCGACGCCGGCGTTGAAGCCGCGGCCCTCGGCGGCGAGGACGACACAGCGGACCTCGGGGTCGCGGCCGGCGGCCCGGAGGGCGTCGGCGAGGTCGTACCAGCCCTGCACGGGGAGCGCGTTGACGGGCGGGAAGTCGACTGTGACAAGGGCGATGCCCTTGTCCGGGCTTGAGGTGGAGACACCCATGAGCAGATCAGCTACCTTTCCACCAAACATTTGTTAGGTGAGGAAGGTAGCAGCCTATGGAGCTCGACGGGAGGGTTGTCGCCGTCACCGGTGGGACCCGGGGCGTCGGTGCCGGGATCGCCCGCTCGTTCCTCGCGGCCGGCGCGGAGGTCGTCGTCTGCGCGCGGCGGCCGCCGGAGGAACCGGTGGCGGAGGGGGGCGGGCGCAAGGCGTCCTACCTCCCGCTGGACCTGCGGAACCCGGCCGCCGTGCAGGACTTCTTCGGCGCGGTCGCCGGGCGGTACGGGCGGCTGGACTGCCTGGTCAACAACGCGGGCGGGACGCCGTACCGGCTGCTGGGGGAGGGAGAGGCGGAGCGGCACGCGCGGGTCGTCGAGCTGAACCTGGTGGCCCCGATGACGGCCTCGCTCGCGGCGTATCCGTGGCTGCGGGCGACGCGGGGTTCGGTGGTGATGATCGGCAGCGTCAGCGGGACCCGGCCCTCGCCGGGGACGGCGGCCTACGGGGCGGCGAAGGCGGGGCTGGAGAACCTGGCCCGGTCCATGGCCGTGGAGTGGGCTCCCGAGGTGCGGGTGAACTCGCTGGTCCTGGGCATGGTGCGGACCGAGCTGGCGCACCTGCACTACGGGGACGAGGCCGGGATCGCGGCGGTGGGGGCGACCGTACCGCTGGGGCGGCTGGCGGAACCCTCGGACGTGGGGGAGGCGGCGGTGTTCCTGGCCTCCGGCCGGGCGGGGTACGTGAGCGGGGCGAGCCTGCTCGTGCACGGGGGCGGGGAGCGCCCGGCGTTTCTGGATGCGGCAACCGTGAACCAGGCGGTTGTGAACAAGGCGGCTGCGAACAAGGCGGCTGCGAACAAGGCGGCTGCGAACAAGGCGACTGCGAACAAGGCAACTGGGAACGAGGAGAGCTGACATGGGCATTGCGGAAGGCCGAGTGGTCATCGTGACGGGCGCGGGGCGGGGGCTGGGGCGGGCCCACGCGCTGGCCTTCGCGGCGGAGGGGGCGAAGGTCGTCGTCAACGACCTGGGAGTGGGGCTGGACGGGCTGCCGGGGCCCGACTCCCCGGCAGCCTTGGTCGTTTCGGAGATCCGGGCCCTGGGCGGGGAGGCGGTGGCGCACGGCGGGGACATCGCGACGGCGGAGGGGGCGGCCTCGCTGGTGTCGTGCGCCCTGGACTCCTTCGGGCGGCTGGACACGCTCGTCAACAACGCGGGGTTCCTGCGGGACCGGATGCTGGTGAACCTGGAGGAGGACGACTGGGACGCGGTCATGCGGGTGCACCTGAAGGGGCACTTCCTGCCGCTGCGGGCGGCGGCCGGGTGGTGGCGCGCGGAGGCGAAGGCGGGGCGCCGGGTCGCGGCGAGGGTGGTCAACACCTCTTCGGGGGCCGGGCTGTTGGGCTCGGTCGGCCAGGGCAACTACAGCGCGGCCAAGGCCGGGATCCTGGGGCTGACGCTGGTCTCCGCCGCGGAGATGGGGCGGTACGGGGTCCAGGTGAACGCGATCGCCCCGGCGGCGCGGACCCGGATGACGGAGCGGACCTTCGCGGAGACGATGGCCGCGCCGGGGGCCGGGGCGTTCGACGCGATGGCTCCGGAGAACGTGTCACCGCTGGTGGTGTGGCTCGGGGCGGATGCGTCGGCCGGGGTGACGGGGCGGGTCTTCGAGGCGGAGGGGGGCCGGATCACGGTGATGGAGGGGTGGCGGCCGGGCCCGACCGCCGATCGGGGGGGCCGGTGGACTCCGGCGGAGGCGGGGGAGGCGGCGGCGAAGCTGCTCGCTGCCGCGGAGGCTCCGCTGCCGGTGTACGGCGCCCCCTGACGGCGCGCCCCCGCCGTCGGGTGCTCCGCCCCCTGTCCCCCTTCGCCTCAAGCGCCGGCGGGGCTGGATGGGCCCCGGTCGGGGGCATCCGGGCGCGCTGCGCGGACGGCGCCGTCGTCACCGGCCACAAGGTCGGGCTCTCGTCCCCCGTCATGCAGGCCATGATGGGCGTCGACGAGCCCGACTACGGGCACCTCCTCGACGCGATGGAGCTCCGCGGACCAGGAGGACCTGGCCGAGGGCTATGTCCTGGCCTGCCAGGCACGCGCGGCCGGCCAGGCCCGGGTGCGGATTACCTACGACTGAAGCCGACTGCAACCGGCGGGAGCGGACTGGAACCGCAGGCCGCGGGGAAGGGCTTACGCATGCCTGCCGTTGTCACCCTTGCCGTCGTCGGCGCCGGAAGCCGGGGCACCGGATACGCCCGCTGGGCCCTGGCCCACCCGGAGCGGGCCCAGATCGTCGCCGTGGCCGAACCGCGCACGGTCCGGCGCGAGCGGCTGGCGGCCGCCCACGGGATCGGGGCCGGGGCGGCGGTGGGCGACTGGCGGGAGCTGGCCGCCCGCGGGCGGATCGCGGACGCGGTGCTGATCTGCACCCTGGACCGGGATCACCTGGAGCCGGTGCTGGCCTTCGCCGCGCTCGGCTACCACCTCCTGCTGGAGAAGCCGATGGCGCTGACGGAGGAGGAGTGCCGGCGGATCGTGGACGCGGTGGAGGAGGCCGGGGTGACCCTCGCGGTCGGCCACGTCCTGCGCTACACCCCCTATACGCGGGCGCTGAAGGCCGTCGTCGACTCCGGCCGGCTCGGGGAGATCGTCAGCGTCCAGCACCTGGAACCGGTCGGCTTCTGGCACCAGGCGCACTCGTTCGTACGGGCAACTGGCGCCGCGAGGACCAGGCGACGTCCATGCTGATGGCCAAGTCCTGCCACGATCTGGACTGGCTGCAGTACGTGCTCGGCCGGCCGCCCCTCCGCGTCTCCAGCTTCGGCCGGCTCTCCCACTTCAGGCCCGCGAACAGGCCCGCCGGCGCGGCGGACCGCTGCCTGGACTGCGCCGTGGAGGGCGACTGCCCCTATTCCGCCGCGCGCGACTACGGCGACCGGCTGGCCCGCGGCGAGCACTCCTGGCCGCTGAACGTGGTGGTCGACGAGTTCACCCCGCAGGCGCTGGAGGGCGCGCTGCGGGAAGGACCGTACGGGCGGTGCGTGTACGCGTGCGACAACGACGTGGTCGACCACCAGGTGGTGGCCATGGAGTTCGACTCCGGAGCCACGGCCACCTTCACCATGACCGCCTTCACCGAGCAGGCGGACCGCCAGACCCGCGTCTTCGGGACCCGCGGCGAGCTGCGCGGCGACGGGAAGAGCCTGCGGGTCTACGACTTCCTGACGCGGACCGAGGAACTCGTCGGCCTCGGCGCCGGCGTTGGCGGCGGTGCGGCGGGGGCGATGGACGCGGCGGGCGGCCACGGCGGCGGCGACGCGGGCCTCATGGACACCTTCGTCACCGCCGTCGCCACCGGAAACCCCGGGCTGGTGAAGTCCGGCCCGCGGGAGTCCCTGACCAGCCACCTGACCGTGCTCGCCGCCGAACGCGCCCGGCGCAACGGCACCGTCGAGACCGTACGGCCGCCGGCAGCCGCCGGCACGGGCTGACCGACCTTCGCCGCCTCAGCCCTTCAGCCCTTCAGCCCTTCAGCCCTTCAGGCGTTCCCGCAGCTCCCCGGCATCGGCCAGGAACCACGCATGCCGCCCGCGGTTGCACTCGCGGACGAAGTCCCGCAGCGCCGTACCGCCCTCCGTGTGCCGGGAGATGTCGCCGAGGACGACCAGGCCCATGCGGTACTGGGCGAACTTCTGGATGATGTCACCCGCGACGCGGGTGCGCAGGCGGAAGAAGGCCTCGTCGAACCGCTCGGCGGGGATGACGACCCACTGGGCACCCTGGTACGAGGCATCGCCGATCAAGTCCAGGGCGTCGGCCTCGGCGGCGATGGGCCCGCCCTCGGCGGAGGCGATCAGGACGGGGACGTCGTGGATGGTCTCCAAGGTGTTCATGGGGACCAAACGTAACGGGCCCGGCCCCCTGGCGAGGGGTCGGGTCCGTGGGGTATCTGTACCCGCTACATCCACTCGCTGAACCGCAGCCAGCCCATCATGTTGTCCATCGCCTGTGCGGACACGGCCGGTTCCAGGTCCCGCGCCGGGGCGGTCGTCGAACGCCCGGCGCGCCCCGGCCCGTACAGCTCGCGCCACACGGCCCGCGCGCACGCCGCGACCACCGGTCCCAGCCGGGCCAGTTCGCGCTCGCCGCGGCAGGAGGAGACCGATACCGCCGCGACGGCCCGGCCCGCGCCCCGCAGCGGCGCCGCCACGCAGGAGATCCCGCGGAAGCTGTCCTCCCGGTCGTAGGCCGCCCCGCGCTCGCGGGTCGCCGCCAGCTCCGAGCGCAGCGCGAGCGGCCGGATCAGCGTGCGGGCCGTGCGCGGCCGCAGCCCCTGGGCCAAGACGTGTTCCACCGCCGCCCGGGTCGCTGAAGGCCAGGACCGCCTTGCCGGCGGCCGTGCAGTACGCGGGCATCCGCCCGCCCACCCGGGAGGGCACGGCGCTGGCCTCCGAGCCGCCGATCCGCTCCAGGCAGACCACCTCGGCGCCGTCCAGCACCGAAAGGTGCACCAGCTGCCCGGTCTGTGGAGCGCGTGCAGCAGCGGGAGGGCGGCCCGGCGCAGCCGGTTGTGGTGGGAGGCCAGCGCGCCCAGCTCCAGCATGCGCATGCCCATCCGGTAGTCCCGGCCCTCCCGGTCCAGCCAGCGCAGCTGCACCAGCTGGTCGAGGATCCGATGGGCGGAGGAACGCGGGATTCCGGAGCGGCGTACGACCTCGGTGAGCGAGAGCCGCGGCTGCGGCAGGGCCTCTACGCCTCCGGCAACTGCTCGGCGGCGGTGATGGGGGAGCCCTACCCGGGGCCGGGCGCGACGATCGGCCCTGCCATGGCCTTCGGCTGGGCCGCGGTCAACGCCATCGCCGCGGCCCTCGGCCGTCAGGACAGCTTGCCGTCGTAGTCCGGCAGCTTGACGGTGCGCTCGGCGTGCCCGCCGACCAGGTCGCTCTCGTTGTTGCCTATGTTGGCGATGATCGTGTAGCCGCGGGCCTCGATCTCGGCGCGCTTGCCGGTCTTGTAGGCGCTGACCTGGTCGAACAGGTCGGGCAGATCGCGGACGTAGAGGCCGGAGACGGGGTAGCCGACCGCCTTGAGGTTGCGCTCGGTGAGGGAGTGGACGATCCCGGGGCGGGCGGTGACGAAGAAGACGGCGGCCCCGCGGTCGTTCGCGTACCGGGTCAGCTCGCGCACCTTGGCGATCGCGGGGGTCGGGAAGGTCCAGAACCAGTGGAAGTCCGTCTCCAGCGAGGTGTTGTCGATGTCGAGGACGATCGCGGGCTTCTCCCCGGCGGGGGAGGCGGCGATGCGCTGCTCGATGGCGGGGCGGGCGGCGTCGATGACGGCGGCGACATCGCGCTGCCAGGTGGCGTAGTCGATGCCGAGGACCGCTGCGTTTCCGCCAGGCGCGGACGCGGTGACGGACGCCGGCGCGGCCGGGGCCGCCTGGACGGCGGTGGCCGGAACCAGGGTCAGGACGGCGGCCGCCGCGGCCACCGCCGCGGCGGTGGTGGCGGTACGGGTGCTGCGCATGGGGACGCTCCTCGATCACGCATTGGCATGTACGTGGCCAGAGTTGGCGAGATCCACACCGTTGTCTACCGGCCGGTAGGAAACTTTTCGCGGCCACCCGGTGAATCCCCGTCGGCAAGGGCTACGTGTCGCAGTCCAGGACCGTGCGGCACAGCCCGCACCGCGCCCTCAGCCGTCCGCGCACCGGCACCCGCAGCCGCTGCTCGCACACCGGGCAGGGGAAGCTCACCCGCAGGCCGCCGTCGTGGCGTTCGAAGCGGTACGCCGCCCCCTGCCCCGAAGCGGCCCCGGCCCGGCGGTCCTTGGCGTAGCGCAGCCGCGCCACCGGGCCCGCGGCGGCGAGGGGAGGCCGGCGCAGGTCCCGCCCGGCCCTCGCGCGGCCGCGCGCGTAGGCCTCGTACGCCTGAGGGCTGGTGAACCATGCCGAGGGGTCCTCGCCGGTCAGCCGGGCGCGCCGGGCGAGGACGTACCCGAACTCCTCCGGGGTGAGGTAGCCGAACTTCTGGTGGGTCAGCGCGTCTTCGCGGTACGCGTCGAGCAGCAGCCAGCCGACGCCCAGGTAGGCGGCGGCGGTGTCGGTGAGGATCTCGTTCTGCGCGGTGGCCGGGAAGGAGAGGTCCAGGCGGTGCAGCAGGACATGGGTGACCTCGTGGGCCAGGGCCGCCGCCAGATCGCGCCGGTGGACTCGGAATCGGTCGTTGACCTCGATGAAGTGCTCGGGCCCTGCCGCCAGTTCCACGGTGGCCGCCTCCTGCATCGGCCGGAAGCTCACCACCACGCGCGCGTCGGGCAGCCGCAGCGCGCGCACCACCGCCGAGGCCACCCGCTGGGCTCCCAGGTGCAGGTCGTCCTCGGCCGTGAAGGCGGCGTCTGCGGGCGCGAAGCTGCCGGTGTAGGCGCGGATCCCGTCGGCCGAGAGGCACCGGAAGAGCGCGGCGATCGAGGCGCGCACGGTGTCCAGGTGCGGAAATCCGTGCTCGACCGGGCTGTTGGGCCCGCTGTTCTGCGTCATGCCGCCCCCAGCGCGGGAAGTTGTCCGAAAACGCGTTCTTGATGCCCGCCATACGTCGGATGTGTCATGGACCCGTCATTCATGCGATGGCACGCACGGCCCAACCCCCCACGAAAGGCAGTGTGTTGACTGTGAGCACCCTCACGCGGTTCATGAAGCGCACCCTCGCCGCCGGCGCGGTCGCCCTCGCGGCCGTCAGCCTCCAGCCCGGCTCCGCCACCGCCTCCACCGCCCCCGTCGTCGGCGGCACCCGCGCCGCCCAAGGCGAATTCCCCTTCATGGTGCGGCTCTCCATGGGCTGCGGCGGCGCCCTCTACACCCAGCAGATCGTCCTCACCGCCGCCCACTGCGTCAGCGGCTCCGGCAACAACACCACCATCACCGCCACCGCCGGGGCCGTCGACCTGCGCAGCTCCAGCGCCATCAAGGTCAAGTCCACCAAGGTCCTCCAGGCCCCCGGCTACAACGGCACGGGCAAGGACTGGGCACTGATCAAGCTCGCCCAGCCCATCAACCTCCCGACCCTCAAGATCGCCGACACCAAGACCTACGACAACGGCACCTTCACCGTCGCCGGCTGGGGCGCCACCCGCGAAGGCGGCAGCCAGCAGCGCTACCTGATGAAGGCCACCGTGCCCTTCGTCTCCGACGCCGACTGCCAGGCCGCGTACGGCAGCTCCCTCGTGCCGAGCGAGGAGATCTGCGCCGGCTTCCTCGACGAGGGCGGCGTCGACACCTGCCAGGGCGACTCCGGCGGCCCGATGTTCCGCCGCGACGACACCGGAGCCTGGATCCAGGTCGGCATCGTCAGCTGGGGCGAAGGCTGCGCCCGCCCCGGCTACCCCGGCGTCTACACCGAGGTCTCCACCTTCGCCTCCGCGATCAAGTCCGCCGCGGCGACCCTGTAGCCGGTCCGCCTTGTCCTTCCGGCCGGTCGGGAACCGGCCGGTAGGGAACCGGCCGGTAGGGCAAGGCACCACGCCCTGAGGCTCATGAGGCTCATGGGGCTCATGGGGCTGCGGTTGCGGGCCGACGCACGCACCGGCCCCTTGCAACCAAGGCCTCGGGCGACAGCGGGGCAGGCAGGAGCAGCGCATGGCGATCAGAGTGGTCATCGCGGACGACCAGGAAATGGTCAGAACCGGATTCCGGATGACCCTCGAAAGCCGACCGGACATCGAGGTCGCCGCCGACGTCGTCAACGGCGAAGCGGCACTGGCCGCCGTCGCCGAGCACCGGCCGGACGTGCTGCTCCCCGACATCCGCATGCCGGCGCTCGACGGCCTCGAAGTCACCCGCCGCCTCTCCGGCAACGACACACCACGCATCGTCATCGTCACCCCCTTCGACCTCGACGAGTACGCCCACGCGGCGATCCACGGCGGAGCGTCCGGCTTCCTCCTGAAAGACGCCAGCCCGGCCGTGCTGGTTGAAGCGGTCCGCTCGGCCGCGGTCGGCGACTCCCGGGCCTCCGCGGCCATCACCGCCCGCCTCCTGCGCGAAATGGCCCCGCGCACCCCCGCCCGCCGCCCCGCCGAACCCCTGACGGACCGGGAACGCGACGTCGTCCGCTGCGCCGCGCGCGGCCAGACCCACGCGGAGATCGCCGGCGAGCAGCCCACCCGGCCTTGCCTCGGGGCGCCGCCCGGGCATGTTCAGCCTCGCCGGCGTTTGAGGCGCGGGGACGCGGGGTCTGGGGTGTAGCCCCGGGAGGCCCCGGCGAGCCGCCCCCACCGCTGCGTCCTCCCCCCTCCTACCTCGGGGCGCCGGCCGTGCATATCCAGCCTCGCCGGCGTTTGAGGCGCGGGGGTCTGGGGTGTAGCCCCAGGAAGCCCCGGCACAGCCGCGCTCCCCGGCGCGCTCTCTCCCGCCCCACCATGAGGGCCGCGGACCGGCGTTTCAGCCTCGCCGCCCCCCCTCACCGCCGGCCCCGCGCCGGAATGCGGCGGCTGGTCACCGCGACCCTGCCCCTGTAGCGGGGCACCCTGGCCGGTGTCCGTCTCACTGGCCGACTGGCCGAACGGCCACCCGCCCCCGCCCCGTATTCTCGGGGACCATGAACAACAGCGACATCGACGAGACCAACGAGGCCGTCACCGCCGAGCTCGCCCGCCTGCGGGACAGTATCGACAACATCGACGCGGCCGTGGTCCACATGCTCGCCGAGCGCTTCAAGTGCACCCAGCAGGTCGGCCACCTCAAGGCCAGGCACCACCTGCCCCCGGCCGACCCCGGCCGCGAGGCCAGCCAGATCGCCCGGCTCCGCCAGCTCGCCGAGAACGCCAAGCTCGACCCGGCCTTCGCCGAGAAGCTCCTCAACTTCATCATCGCCGAGGTCATCCGCCACCACGAGACGATCGCCGCGGGCGAGGAGTAGCAATGGCGGGCCCGCCCCGGGGGCCCGGGGCCGCCCCTGGATCGGGGCCCACCCTCCCCGGGGCCCCGGCCCGGCCCCGCCCCTGAAACCTGGGCCCGCCGCTGGATCCAGGGTCCTCGGGTACGTCCCCGGGGCCCACCCTCCCCGGGGCCCCAGCCCGGCCCCGCCCCTGAAACCTGGGCCCGCCGCTGGATCCAGGGTCCTCGGGTACGCCCCCGGTGCCCCGGGCCGTGCCGCCCCTCGGGCCGTTCCCCCCGGGCCGTGCCGCCCCCCGGGCCGTGCCGCCCCCCGGGCCGGGGCGGCCGCCGACCCCCGGGCCGTGCCGCCCCCCGGGCCGTGCCGCCCCCCGGGCCGTGCCGCCCCCCGGGCCGTGCCGCCCCCCGGGCCGTGCCGCCCCCCGGGCCGTGCCGCCCCCCGGGCCGGGGCGGCCGCCGACCCCCGGGCCCGTCCCGGACCCCCGCCCGTCCGCGCCCGCCGCCGGCAGGCCGGCCCGGCCTGCCGGCGGGCCCCCGCGCCACCCGACACCGCTCCGGCGACACCCCCTACGGCCCCGCGCCGCCGTCGGGCAGCATGGGCCCCATGTCCGCACTGACGCGCAACGAAGCGCAGCTCCGAGCACAGCTCCTCGACGTCCACCACTACACCGTCGACCTCGACCTCACCGTCGGCGACGACACCTTCGAGTCCGCCACCGTCATCCGGTTCACCGCCCGCGCCGCCGGAGACACCTTCGTGGAGCTGAAACCGGACGTCCTGCGCTCCGTCGCCCTCGACGGCCACCCCCTCGACCCGGCCGCCCTCGACGGCAACCGCCTCCCGCTCACCGGCCTCACCCCCGGCCCCCACGAGCTGCGCCTCGACGCCCGCATGCGCTACTCCCGCACCGGCGAAGGCCTGCACCGCTTCACCGACCCCGCGGACGGAGAGACGTACGTCTACACCCAGATGTTCCTGGACGACGTCCAGCGCGTCTTCCCCGCCTTCGACCAGCCCGACCTCAAGGCCGTCTTCGAGTTCACCGTCACCGCCCCCGCCCACTGGACCGTCCTCGCCAACGGCATCACCACGCCCATCGCCGACCGCCCCACGGACGGCGCCGGCATCTGGCAGTCCGCCCCCACCCCCGTCATCTCCACCTACCTCGCCGCCTTCGCCGCAGGCCCCTGGCACAGCGTCCGCACCGAGCACGCCGGACTGCCCTTCGGCATCCACTGCCGCCAGTCCCTCGCCCCGCACCTGGACACCGACGCCGAAGAGATCCTCTCGATCACCACGGCCTGCTTCGACCGCTACCAGGAGAAGTTCGACGAGCCCTACCCCTTCGACTCCTACGACCAGGCCTTCGTCCCCGAGTTCAACGCGGGCGCCATGGAGAACCCCGGCCTCGTCACCTTCCGCGACGAGTTCGTCTTCCGCTCCGCCGTCACCGACACCGAACGCCAGCGCCGCGCCATGATCATCGCGCACGAGATGGCCCACATGTGGTTCGGCGACCTCGTCACCCTCGCCTGGTTCGACGACATCTGGCTGAACGAGTCCTTCGCCGAGTACATGGGCTACCAGACCCTCACCGAAGCCACCCGCTTCACCGGCACGTGGACCGAATTCGGCATGGAGCGCAAGCCCTGGGGCTACGACGCCGACCAGCGGCCCTCCACCCACCCCGTCGCCCCCGACCCCGACGACGTCCCCGACACCGCCTCCGCCCTCCTCAACTTCGACGGCATCTCCTACGCCAAGGGCGCCTCCGCCCTGCGCCAGCTCGTCGCCTGGCTCGGCGAAAAGGACTTCCTCGCCGGCATCAACACCCACTTCGCCCGCCACAAGTTCGCCAACGCCTCCCTCGCCGACTTCGTCGACTCCCTCGCCGCCCACACCGAACGCGACGTCCACGCCTGGGCCGACATCTGGCTGCGCACCACCGGCATCGACACCCTCACCCCGCGGATCGAGGAGGCCCCCGAAGGCTGGACCCTCACCGTCGACCGCCACGGCAGCCGCCCCCACCACATCGCCGTCGGCGTCTACGACCACGACCCCGTCGACCCCCACATCCTGGAACTGCGCGAACTCCTCGACCTCGACGTCCCGTCCCGCGACGTGGTCTCCGCGAACGGCCCCCGCCCCGCGCTCCTCGTCCTCAACGACGCCGACCTCACCTACGCCAAGGTCCGCCTCGACGACACCTCCGTCGAAACCGCCCTGCGCGGCCTCTCCGGCATCCCGGACCCGCTCACCCGGGCCGTCGTCTGGAACTCCCTGCGCGACATGGTCCGCGACGGAGAACTGGAGCCCGACGCCTACCTGATGACCGCCGCCGCCCACCTCCACCAGGAACAGGACCTGGCCGTCGTCCAAGGCGTCCTCGCCTTCGCCCGGAACCACGTCGCCGTGCGCTACGCCGCCCCCGAGGAGCGGCCGGCGGCCCTGGCCGCCATCACCTCCATCGCCCGCGGCCTCCTGCGGCGCACCGAGGACGGCTCGGACCCCGGCCTGCGGCTCACCGCCGTCCGCACCCTCATCGACAGCGCCACCCAGCCCGACACCATCGCCGCCTGGCTCGCCGACGACACCGTCCCCGGCGGCCCCGAACTCGACCCCGAACTGCGCTGGCGCATCCTGGCCCGCCTCGCCGTCCTCGGCGCCGTGGGGGAGCGCGACATCGACGCCGCCCTCGCCGCCGACCCCAGCGCCACCGGCGAGGAAGGCGCCGCCCGCTGCCGAGCCGCACTCCCCTCAGCGGAGGCCAAGGCCGCCGCCTGGCAGCGCCTCTTCCACGACGACACCCTCTCCAACTACCTCTTCAGCGCCACCGCCCAGGGCTTCTGGCAGCCCGAACAGGCCGACCTCGTACAGCCGTACGTGACCCGCTTCTACCCGGACGCCGTCGCCCTCGGCGCCCGCCGCGGCCCCGCCATCGGCGAAGCCGCCGGCCGCTGGGCCTTCCCCGCCCACGCCGTGGACGAGATCAACCTCCAAGCCGGCCGCGCCTGCCTGGAGAACCCCGACATCCTCCCCCTGCTGCGCCGCAAACTGGTCGACCAGCTCGACGACCTCGCCCGCGCCCTCCGCGTCCGCACCCCCTGACCCCACCGGCGCCCGCCCCACCAGGGGCGGGCGCCACCCCTCAATGATCTGGCTGCTGCTGCTGCTGCTGCTGCTGCTGCTGCTGCTGCTGCTGCGGCCGCGCGTCGTCGGCGCTGTGGCCGAACGCTCCGTCGACGAGGACCGGCACGATCGTGCCGGCATCGAGCTCGGTCGCGACGGCCACGTCCTCGGCGAACCCGCCCCGGGCCAGTTCGATGCCCGAGGAACACGCAGCCACGGCACCGGCGACATCGTCGGTCTGCGTGAAGCAGGCCCGGGCGGCGGCCGCCTCGGGGGACAGGGGGCCGATGCCCTGCGACAGCAGTTCGGCGATGATCGCCCCGGCGCCCAGCAAGTCCTCCAGCGCCGGCCGCAGTCCTCCGTCGGGCCACCGCTCGCCGGCCGCGACCACCAGGACGGGGCGCTCCGCGGTCCCGTAGCCGCGCCCGGCCAGCCAGCGTCCGACCGCCGCCGCGTTGCGCAGACAGCCCGGGCTCCGCAGGCTTCTTGGGGTCTGGCCCAAGTTGTGTGAGCCGACTACTCGTTGTAGCTGTTGATCTTTGCTGCTGGGGTTCGAAAGTCGCCTTGATTTCGCTCCTCATATGGCTGACGTGCTCGACATTCGGTCGCCATGAACGAAGATCCGTCTCCGGTACAAGAGCTGTTGTTCCCGTCGAACACGAAGGTCGTGATCACGTCCGCCGAGCTGGAGGGCGAAGCGATACGTATCGAGGCACGATGCACCGCAAGCAACGCTTGTTGCCCGGCCTGCGGGGACTGGTCGGCTCAGATCCACGGCTCCTACCTGCGCTTCCCCGCAGATCTGGCCTGTGCCGGACGGCCGTGTGTACTGGCGCTGCGGGTCCGCCGGTTCATCTGCGCGAGCGCCGAATGCCCGCGGCGCACGTTCGTCGAGCAGGTGCCGGGACTCACCAGGCGCCACGGCCGGGCCACCGAGCGTCTGCGGTCCACGATGAGCAAGGTCGGGCTGGCGCTTGCCGGGCGGGCCGGCGCCCGCCTCGCTGCGCATCTTGGCATCGTGACCAGCCGCAATACGCTGTTGCGGCGGGTGATGGATCTGCCCGACCCGCCCGCGACCCAGCCGAGGGCGGTCGGGGCCTACGCCGACGCCGCTCACACCGCCGCACCACAGGCTCTGCAAGTTGCCGACCGCTTCCACCTGTGGCAGAACCTCGCCACCGCGGTCGAGAAGACAGTCGCCGCCCATCGCCCCTGCCTTCGCGACCTCCCCGCCCCGGCGCCTGAGCCCGAACCCGAGTGGGAGACCACGGACGCTCCGGCGCGCGAGGACGACGATCCGTCCGGAAAGTTCGCCGAACGCGCCCGGGCACATCACGCGCTCGTCCACGACCTCCTCGCTCAGGGGCTGGGGCTCCGGGAGATCGCCCGGCACCTGAGCTGGGGACGGCACACCGTCCAGCGGTACGCCCGCGCCGCCCGCTGGCAGGACATGGTCAAAGGCCGAAAGCACCAACAGCCCAGCAAACTCGACCCGTTCAAGCCCTACCTGGCGCAACGCTGGGACGAAACCGAAGGGAAAGTGACCATCCTCGATCTCCACCGCGAGATCACGGCCCGAGGCTTCCGCGGTCACTACTCCACCGTCCAACTGTGGGTCCGCAAGGCCCTGCCCGCGTCGAACGGCACTCCGCCAGCGCCTGCCGCGCCGTCGATCCGCCAGGTCACCGGCTGGCTCACCCGGCACCCCGCGACCCTCACCGAAGAAGAGAAGATCCGCAGGAAGACGGTCCTGGACCAGTGCCCGGAGCTGGAGACGACCGCCCATCTGGTCGGCTCGTTCGCCGAGATGCTCACCACGCTCGACGGCGGCCGACTCACTGACTGGATCACCGACGCCATGACCGCCGGCCTCCCCGGCGTCAGCACCTTCGCCGTCGGCCTGGAAGCCGACTTCGACGCGGTCACCGCCGGATTGACCACCCACTGGAACTCCGGACCGGTCGAAGGGGCAGTGAACCGGATCAAGATGCTCAAGAGGCAGATGTTCGGCCGCGCCGGATTCCCGCTCCTACGGAAACGCGTCCTCCTCGCGTGACCCTGCGTAGTCGGCTCACACAACTTGGGCCAGACCCGCTTCTTGGCCCCGGGCTCCGTAGGCTCCCCGGCCCCGGCCTTGGGCTCCCCGGCCCCGGCCTCGGGCTCCGGCCCCGGCCCCGGCTCCGGCCCCGGCCTCGGGCTCCGGCCCCGGCTCCGGCCCCGGCCTCGGGCTCCGGCCTCGGGCCTCCGGCTCCGGCTCCGGCCTCGGGCCTCCGGCTCCGGCTCCGGCCTCGGGCCTCCGGCTCCGGCCTCGGGCCTCGGGCCTCCGGCCCCCGCAGGCCTCCCCGGCCCCCTCGGCTTCCCCAGGCCCCCGCAGGCCCCGCCGGGGACCGGCGTCGGAGAACCGGTCTGGAATCGGTTCCGGACAAACCCCGGCGGTTACCCCATTCGGGTCGGATCGTTGTACCGGCGGGGTGCCCCGCCCTGCCTCGGCGTACAGCCGCAGCCGCCCAGCCCGCCCGCCCAGCCTCCGGAGGACCCCGCATGACAGTGCCGCCCGGTACACCGCCCCCGCTCGCCGGGGGCCGCGACGGCGCCGAAGCCCTGAGGCCCCTCCTCGACACCGTCCTCGACGCCCTGCACACCGGAGCCCAAGAGCGCGGCGGACCCCTCCCGGCCGGCGGCCCCGACGCCATCGCGGCCCGCGTCCAAGCCGCGCTGGGCGACGTACTGCCCCAGCACGGCACCGGAGACCACGAAGCGCTCCGAACCCTCGTCCACACCCTCGCCGCCGGCGCGGCCGACCCCGCCGACCCCCTCTGCGCGGCCCACCTGCACTGCCCGCCCCTCGCCGTCGCGGCCGCCGCCGACCTCGCCGCCTCCGCCCTCAACCCCTCCCTCGACTCCTGGGACCAGGCCCCCGCCGCCTCCACCATCGAGGCCCTCCTCACCCGCACCCTCGCCGCCGAGTTCTACGCCACCACACCCCACCCCGACGCCCTCATCACCACCGGCGGCACCGAAGCCAACCAGCTCGCCCTCCTCCTCGCCCGCGAACGCCACGGACCCGGCCTCACCGTCCTGCACGGCGCCAACGCCCACCACTCCATCCCGCGCTCCGCCTGGCTCCTCGGCCTGCCCCCGGCCACCGCCCTCCCCACCCCCACCGGCACCCTCGACCCCGCCACCCTCGCCGAGGCCCTCGCCGCCACCCCCGGCCCCGTCCTCGTCACCGCCACCGCCGGCACCACCGACGCTGGACTCATCGACCCCCTCCACCGCATCGCCGACCTCTGCGACCGCTACGGCGCCGACCTCCACATCGACGCCGCATACGGCGGCCTCCTCGCCCTCAGCCCCCGCCACCGCGCCACCCTCGACGGCATCGACCGCGCCCACTCCCTCACCATCGACCTCCACAAACTCGGCTGGCAGCCCGTCGCCGCCGGACTCCTCGCCGTCCCCGACACCGCCCTCCTCGCCCCCCTCGCCCACCAGGCCGACTACCTCAACGCCACCGACGACACCGAAGCCGGCCTCCCCGACCTCCTCGGCCGCTCCCTGCGCACCACCCGCCGCCCCGACGCCCTCAAGATCGCCACCACCCTGCGCTCACTCGGCCGCGACGGACTCGCCCGCCTCATCGACCACACCTGCGAACTCGCCCAGCACCTCGCCCGGCTCCTCGACGCCCACCCCGGCTTCACACTCCACCGCGCGCCCACCCTCACCATCGTGCTCTTCCGGCCCACCCACGCCGACGACACCCAGGTCGCCACCCTGCGCCGCACCCTCCTGCACGAAGGCCGCGCCGTCCTCGGCCGCACCCACGCCGACGGCCGCCTCTGGCTCAAAGCCACCCTGCTCAACCCCCACGCCACCGCGCGGGACCTGGACACCCTCGTCACCCTCCTGGAAGGCAGAACCCACCGATGACCGCCCAGCTCGATGCACCCCACGACCTCGTCGGAATCGGCATCGGCCCCTTCAACCTCTCCCTAGCGGCCCTCGCCCACGGCCTGCCGCACCAAGGAGCGGGCGAACTCGCCACCGCCTTCTACGACCAGCGCCGCGACTTCCGCTGGCACCCCGGACTCCTCCTCGACGGAGCCACCCTCCAAGTCCCCTTCCTCGCCGACCTGGTCACCCTCGCCGACCCGGCCAGCCCCTGGACCTTCCTCAACTACCTCAAGCACAAGGAACGTCTCTTCCCCTTCTACTTCGCCGAGCGCTTCCACATCCAGCGCGCCGAATACGACGCCTACTGCCGCTGGGTCGCCGGCCGCCTCCCCGCACTCCACTTCGGCCACCAGGTCGACGCCGTCCGCTGGAACCCCGAACGCGACCTCTTCGAAGTCGACTTCACCCAACTCGACCCCGACGGCGAAGCCGAAGCCCTCGGCCGCACCTACACCCGCCACCTCGCCCTCGGCGTCGGCACCGCCCCCTTCGTCCCCGAACCCCTGCGCCCCCTCGCCGAAGCCCCCACCGTCCCCGTCATCCACTCCGCCGACTACCTCGACAACCGCGCACGCATCGTCGGCGCCGAACACGTCACCGTCATCGGATCGGGCCAGTCAGGAGCCGAGGTCTTCCTCGACCTGCTCCGCGCCCGCCCCGCCGGCCGCGAACGCCTCACCTGGCTCGCCCGCACCCCCTCCTTCGCCCCCATGGAGTACTCCAAGCTCGGCCTGGAACACTTCACCCCCGACTACACCCGCTACTTCCACGCCCTCCCCGAACCCGTCCGCGACAAACTCGTCCCCGCCCAATGGCAGCTCCACAAAGGCATCGACGCCGACACCATCGCCGCCATCCACGACGAGCTCTACCGCCGCACCCTCCACGGCGGCTGGCCCGACGCCGTCCTCACCCCCGGAGTCAGCGTCCGCACCGCCGGCCGCGTCGCCACCACCAAGGTCGAACTCCACCTCGAACACGTGGAACAGGGCACCCGCTCCCGCCTCACCACCGACGCCGTCGTCCTCGCCACCGGCTACCGCGAACGCCCCCTCAGCAGCCTCCTCGCAGGCCTCGACCCCTACCTGCGCAAGGACTCCTCCGGCCGCCCCCGCATCGACGAGCACTACCGGATGATCACCGACCCCGCCGTCACCGGCAGCATCTTCGTCCAGAACGGCGAACGCCACACCCACGGCGTCGGAGCCCCGGACCTCGGCCTCGCCGCCTGGCGCAGCGCCGCCATCCTGAACACCCTCACGGGCAAAGAGCCCTACCCCCAGCCCGTACGCACCGCCTTCACCACCTTCGGGCTCGAACAGCGGGAACACACCCGGCCACAGCCGGCCGTCGAACTGCTCCCGCTGGTCGAACACCCGTAGGCGGCATCAGGCGACATCCGGCCGGGCGGACCCCGACGGGCCGGCGACCGCCGCGGCCTGCCCTAGAAGACCGGCACCCCGGCCCGGGTCAGCCGCCAGTCCACCGACGCGAACTGCGTCGGATCCACCGTCCCCTTCGCCTTCACCCACTGGATGATCGTGTTACGTATTTCATCCGAATTCGCCCACAACTGCCTGGCCTGCGGCACATGCGGGAAGTTCCCGCCGCCCGAGGCCCGGTAGTTGTTCACCGCGAGCACGAACTGCCCCGCCGGATCCACCGGCTTCCGCTGGAACGACAGCCCCGTGATCCGCGAACCGACCGGCTGCGCGATGTCGATGTCGTACGTGAACCCGTACACGGCGTCGTAGTTGTAGTCCGGCGTGCTCTCCGAGTTCGTCAGCTTTGCCGGATCCACCACATCACCCGGAGCGGTCCGCACGTAGTACCTCGCCGAGTACTCCAGATAGTCCTTCAGCTGCGCACCGGTCAGCAGCCGCGCCTCCAGCGTGTTCTCGAACGGATACAGGCCGGCCGCGTCCCTGATCGTCACCTGCCCGGCCGGGATCGACGCCGTCCGCGAGAAGCACGAGGCCTGCGACACCACCGGCAGCGCCGCCCACTCCGTACCGGACAGGGCCGCCTTCACCGTCTCCGCCTGGACATGGTTGATCAGATCGATGATCGCCACGTCCTTGACCGGGCCGTCCGCCGAGGACATCGCCTGCGTCGACGTGCCGATCACCTGGTTCACATACGCCACGACCTTGCGGTGCTCGTCCGACAGCAACCCCGTGATCTCCGGGTCCTCCGCCGCCGTGTTGGAGTTCAGCACCTTCGCCGACACCTGCGCCACCGACCAGCGGCCCTTCGCCCACACCAGCTCGAAGTCGAACAGCGTCAGGCGCTGCCCCCACTTCAGCGGCTCCGACAGCACCACGTCCTTGCCGGTCGCCTTGTTCTTCACCCGGTACTCGGGGATCTCCGTGTGCGCGTGCCCCACCAGGATCGCGTCGATCCCCGGCACCTGCTCCGCCACCAGCCCGGCCGCGTTCTCGATGTACGGCAGCTGATCCCCGTACGAAGAGGTCCCGCTCGACCCGGAGTGCGCCGACACGATCACCACATCCGCACCCAGCGAACGCAGCCGCGGCACATACTTCGCCGCCTGCTCCTCCAACCCCGGGAACGTCATCTGCCCCTGGACATTGGCCTTGTCCCAGATCGCGATCCCCGGGTTCGTCAGCCCCAGCACCGCCACCTTCACATCCGGCCCGTGCGGGGTCCGCAGCCGGTGCATGCTGTACGGCGGGAACGCCGGCCGCAGCGTCTTCGCATCCAGCGCATTCGCCCCCAGCAGCGGGAAGTCGCACTGCTCCTCGAACTTGCGCAGCACCGGAATGCCGTAATTGAACTCGTGGTTCCCCAGCGCCGCCGCGTCGTAGCCGATCGCGTTCATCGCCTGGGCCATCGGATGCACCGGACCCCGCCGCGCCGTGATCGGGTCCACCTTGGCGTAGTAATACGAAAGCTGCGTGCCCTGGATCGTGTCACCCGCGTCGATCAGCAGCGTGTTGCACCGCCCCTTCTCCGCCCGCACCTGATTCACCAGCGTGGAGATCTTCGCCAGACCCACATCGTTGTGCGCCTTGTCGTCGAACTCCTTGTCCGTGAAATAGTCCCAGTTGAAGACATTCCCGTGCAGATCGGTCGTGCCCATCACCGTGAACGAGTACGTCCGCGGCGGCCTCCCCGACTCGGACTGTGCCGCGGCCGGAGTGCTCGTGGCCCCCGCCAACGCCACGGCCGCACCAGTCGCAGCCGTGGTCCCCAGAAACGTCCTACGGTCGAACGCCATGCCATCTCCCCTTTTGAGGCGTGAACAACGCGCGTAGATTCTGACCCAGCGGCAACAGGCAGCAATACCCCTGCCAGGTTTCGATCCGATGACCGGACCCGTACGGGCGACAGTGCGAGAGTGAAACCATGACCCAGGACGCATCGCACCAGCCCTACGGAACCCCCGAAGTACCCCGCGTCGCCGTCCGCGGCGAAGCCCGCATCGAAGTCGACCCCGAGATCGCCCGCATCGGCATCACCGTCAGCGCCCGCGGCACCGACCGGCGCACCGCACTCGACGACCTCACCCGCCGCAACAACACCGTCCTCGACCTCCTCAAGGGCTACGGCGACCCCGTCGAGAAACTCGAAACCGGCTCCTTCTCCATCACCCCCGAACTCACCCGCCACGGCCGCGGCGAACGCATCCGCGCCTACCACGGCCGCGTCCACATCACCGCCGAACTCAACGACTTCACCACCCTCGGCGAACTCACCACCCGCCTCGCCGACCTCGAACTCACCCAGATCGACGGACCCTGGTGGGCCCTGCGCCCCACCTCGCCCGCCCACGGCGAAGCCCGCCGCCAAGCCGTACTCGAAGCCGTCCAACGCGCCCGCGAATACGCCGAAGCACTCGGCGCCCGCCTCGCCGCCCTCGTCGAACTCGCCGACCTCGGAGCCGAGAACGCCGTCCCCTTCCAGGCCGCCCCCGCCGCCGGAATGCGCACCATGGCCTTCAGCACCGCCGAGGACGCCGGCCCCCCGCCACTCGACCTCGAACCACAGCGCCAGACCGTCTACGCCCAGGTGAACGCCCGCTTCACCATGACCCCTCCCCAACTCTGAGACCCGCACAATCGGCGCCCCGGGGGTGCTCATCAGAGCACCCCCATGCACATTCAACAATTGTCAACAACCTTTTGCCCAAAGGTTGTTGAGTGGACACCCGGAACCAATTTCCTACTGCCTGGTAGGGGAATACGCTCGCCTCATGCGCCGAGCGAAAATCGTATGTACCCTGGGCCCCGCCACCGACTCATACGGCCAGATCAAAGCCCTGGTCGAAGCCGGAATGGACATCGCCCGCTTCAATCTCAGCCACGGCACCTACGCCGAACACGAAGAGCGCTACCAGCGCGTACGCAAAGCCGCCGACGAAACCGGCCGCAGCGTCGGCATCCTCGCAGACCTTCAAGGCCCGAAGATCCGCCTCGGCCGATTCCGCGAAGGACCCGTACTCCTTGAACGCGGCGACGAGTTCACCATCACCGTCGAAGACCACGAAGGCGACCGCCACACCTGCGGCACCACCTACAAAGGCCTCGCCGCCGACGTCACCACCGGCGAACGCATCCTCGTAGACGACGGCCGCGTCACCCTCGAAGTCACCGCAATCGACGGCCCCCGCGTCCACACCACCGTCGTCGAAGGCGGCATGGTCTCCGACCACAAAGGCCTCAACATCCCCGGCGTAGCCGTCTCCGTCCCCGCCCTCTCCGAAAAGGACATCGAAGACCTCCGCTGGGCCCTGCGCATCGGCGCCGACATCATCGCCCTCTCCTTCGTCCGCAGCGGCCGCGACATCCACGACGTCCACCGCATCATGAAGGAAGAAGGCCGCCACCTCCCCGTCATCGCCAAGGTCGAAAAGCCCCAAGCCGTCGAGAACATCGACGACATCGTCGCCGCCTTCGACGGCATCATGGTCGCCCGCGGCGACCTCGGCGTCGAAATGCCCCTGGAACAAGTCCCCATCGTCCAGAAGCGAGCCATCAAACTCGCCAAGCGCAACGCCAAACCCGTCATCGTCGCCACCCAGATGCTCGACTCGATGATCGACAACTCCCGCCCCACCCGCGCCGAAGCCTCCGACGTCGCCAACGCCGTCATCGACGGCACCGACGCCGTGATGCTTTCGGGTGAAACCAGCGTCGGCAAATACCCCGTCGAAACCGTCCGCACCATGTCCCGCATCGTCGAAGCCGCCGAAGAAGACATCCTCGCCAAGGGCCTCCCACCCCTCACCGAGCGCAACAAGCCCCGAACCCAAGGCGGAGCCGTAGCCCGAGCCGCCGCCGAAATGGGCGACTTCCTCGACGCCAAATTCCTCGTCGCCTTCACCCAGAGCGGAGACACCGTCCGCCGGCTCTCCCGCTACCGCTCACCCATCCCCCTCCTCGCCTTCACCCCCGACCCCGCCACCCGCTCCCAACTCAACCTCACCTGGGGCGTGGAAACCTTCCTCGGCCCCCACGTCGACTCAACCGACGCCATGGTCGCCCAAGTCGAGGAAGAACTCCTGCGCATCGGCCGCTGCATCCCCGGCGACGTCGTCGTCATCACCGCCGGCTCACCCCCCGGCGTCAGCGGATCCACCAACCTCGTCCGCATCCACCACATCGGCGACGCCGTCCGCTAGCCACCGCAACAGCACCTCACACAGCCGCTACAGCACCTCACGTATAAGACGCACCGCGTCGGGCAGCTCCCGCAGGCTCTCACCCGTACTCGGGAAGTGCCCGCCCGACGCGGTCACCCGCGCCACCGCCCCCAGCTCCGTCACGAACCGCATGATGTGCTCCGAGGTCCGCTCCCCGGTCACCGGGTCATCAGCCGCATGCAGCACCCGGAACTCCCGCGCCGCACCACGGATCCCCACCCAGTCGAACTCCGGCGAGAAGAACGGCGCCAGCGCGTCATACCCCACACCGGCATTCATCGACGCCACGAACACCACCCCCGCGAAAGCCCCCTCGGCCTCGGTGTCGTGCTCCTGCAGAAGCCGCAGCACATTCACCCCGCCCAGACTGTGCCCCACCAGCACCGTCTCCCCGGCCCGCGCACCCTCGGTCTCCGCCCGCAGCCCCTTCAGCCACGCCGCCGCCTCCGGCGCGAACGGCTCCGGGAAGTCCGGCACCCGCACCTCATGCCCCTCGGCACCCAGCTCCTCGGCCACCGACGGATACCAGTGCTCCCCACCGCTCATGCCGTACCCGTGCGCGATCACGATCCTGCTCATGACTCGTCCCCCTGATCAACCAATCAATCGAAACGCTACGCAGCGTTTCGATTAAAGGTAGGGCTATCGTGATGACGTGTCAACCAATCCACAGAACCGGCCACCCCGGACAGGCGGACGCCACCGCAACGAAGACGCCCACCACTCCGTCCTCGAAGCAACCACCGCCCTACTCGTCGAACACGGCTACGGCGCCCTCACCATCGAAGGCGTCGCCAAACGCGCCAACGTCGCCAAAAGCACCGTCTACCGCTGGTGGAAATCCAAACCCGCCCTCGTCATGGACGCCTACACCCACGAAACCACCACCCGCGTCCCCGAACCCGACACCGGCACCCTCCCCGGCGACCTCACCGCCTTCATCACCGACCTCTACCGCATCGGCAGCGACCCCGCCCGCGCCAAAGCCCTCACCGGCCTCATGGCCGAAGCCCAACTCGACCCCGCCTTCGCCGAACCCTTCCGCGCCTGGGTCCACACCCGCCGCGAACTCGTCACCACCCTCCTCACCCGCGCCATCACCCGCGAAGAAATCCCCGCCACCACAGACCTCGACCACGCCACCGACCTGATCTTCGGCCCCTTCTGGTACCGCCTCCTCATCGCCCACGCCCCCCTCGACCCCACCGACGCCCCAGCCCACGTCACCACCATCCTGGACGGCCTCACACCCCGCCCATGACCCCCTACCAGCCGAACCGCCGATCCACGACCGCCTCGAACTCCTCGAACGTCAACACCTCATCCCCATTCGCATCCGCCGCATCGAACAACGCCGACGACGCATCCACATCCCCCACAGCCCACATCGGCAGAACATCACGAGCCGCAAGCGTCGGCCCCTTCGACCGCAAAGCCGTGATCACCTCCACCCGCGTCAACTCACCATCCGCATTCAGATCCAACGCATCGAACAACCGCCGGGCCTTCTCGCTCACCACAGTCCCCTTCATCGAAAGCCTTGACCTCAACTCGACCCTAGGCCCTACGGCCACCGCACGACGATCAAGGAACACCCCAAGCCCCCCACGAGCAGGCCGCTCCACGCCCACCACCCCAACGCGCCACCACGGCAACGAAGCAGCGCATCGAGGCCGTACAGCCGATACCCGGCACGACTTCGACAGGCCGGCGCCCTGGGCAGGCGCCGCCCTCAGTACTTCGGCCCGACGTGCGCGTCCATGAGCGAGACGGACGCCTTGCGGGCGACGGACACGTTGTACGGGTCGCTGCCGCGTGCTGTGATCGTCCACTGGACGCCGACGGCTGTGAGGGTGTCGGTGCAGAGCTTCCGGATGTCGTCCGACTTGTTGGTGAAGAAGTACCGGGGGTACTCGTACCGCTTGCCGTTCCGGACGGTCCAGTTGGTGATCCGGCACCCGTCGGAGTGGATGAGCCCCCGGATGAACTCCCAGGGGTGGGCGTTGACGATCTCCTGCTGCCAGCCTTCGAGAGCGATCCGCCGGTCGTGCTTCTTGCCAGGGCCGTGCTGAGGAAAGAGGCAGGTCCAGTGCCGTCCGTAACTGGTGACGGCGACGCAACCTTGGCGTTGCAGGACATAGACCTTGTCGGACGGGCGGACCGCCAAGATCGCTGCACGGCACTGCTCGATGAGTCCCGGCCAGTCGTCCGCGCAGGCGATGCGTAGGTACTGGCCCCCTCGCGGGTGAGGGCTGATGCAGCCGTCGCCGAGATAGAGACCGAGGAGGTAGGCGTAGGAGGCGGGGTCGCCCGGACCCGAACACGGGGCGAGTTCCATGCGGGGGAGCGGTGCGATGCGTACCTTCCAGGCACGGATGGCTGCCCGGGATATTCCTGTCTCCTTGCTGACCGAGTTGATGCTGCGGCCATTGCTCAGAAGTTCCAGGGTGCGCTTGCGCGTGTCCATGTCGTACATGCGGTCGAAGCTGCCGCGCCAAATCCGGAAAGGTGGCGCATTTCGCTGCGCTTCGCCGAAAAGAGTGATGGCCACGCGAGGAACGCGTGACCATGGATTCCAAGCAAAGTGCCCCAGGTGGGATTCGAACCCACACTGTCCGCTGTTTGAGAGCGGCCTCTCTAACCAGTTGGAGTACTGGGGCCTAAGAAACAAAGGCTCGGGGGAGCCCTGTGCGAGACCACCTTACCGCAGCTAGGTAGGCTCAGGGGAGCTTGTTATGCCCCGCAAAGAGGAGCCACCCGTGACCGCCGAGCACGAGTCGACGCCCATGCCCGACGCCGACCAGTCGCACGTTCCGCCGCTGACGACCCGTGTCGTCATCGCCGAGGACGAGGCGCTCATCCGTCTCGACCTGAAAGAGATGCTCGAGGAGGAGGGGTACGCCGTCGTCGGTGAGGCCGGGGACGGGCAGACGGCCGTCGAGCTGGCGCGTGAGCACCGGCCCGACCTCGTCATCCTCGACGTGAAGATGCCCGTTCTGGACGGGATCTCCGCGGCCGAGAAGATCGCGGAGGAGTCCATCGCGCCCGTGCTGATGCTCACCGCGTTCTCGCAGCGCGACCTGGTCGAGCGGGCGCGTGACGCCGGGGCCATGGCGTACCTCGTGAAGCCGTTCAGCAAGAGCGACGTCGTGCCCGCCATCGAGATGGCGGTCTCTCGTTTCGCGGAGCTGAAGGCGCTGGAGAAGGAGGTCGCCGACCTCTCGATGCGGCTGGAGACCCGCAAGCTGGTGGACCGGGCCAAGAGCATTCTGCAGACCCAGTACGGGCTCAGTGAGCCGGCCGCGTTCCGTTGGATCCAGAAGACCTCCATGGACCGCCGTATGTCCATGCAGCAGGTTGCCGAGGCGGTCATCGAGGACGCCGAGGAGAAGAAGCAGCAGCAGGACGCCGCCAAGTAGGCGCCCAGGACATGCGTGAGGCCCGTCTCCCCCCGAGGGGAGACGGGCCTCACGGCATGCGGGGCGGGGGTCAGTCCTCGCCGAGGTAGGCCTTGCGGACGTCCTCGTTATGCAGGAGGTCCTGGCCGGTGCCGGAGAGCACGATCTTGCCGATCTCCATCACGTGGGCCTGGTCGGCCAGCGAGAGGGCGGCCTGGGCGTTCTGCTCGACGAGCAGGATGGTGGTGCCGGTGGCCTTGAGCTCGGCGATGGTTGCCATGATCTTCTGCATCATGAGCGGGGAGAGGCCCATGGAGGGCTCGTCCAGCATGAGCAGCTTGGGCTGGCACATGAGTGCGCGGCCCATGGCGAGCATCTGCTGTTCGCCGCCGGAGAGGGTGCCGGCGGCCTGCTTGCGGCGCTCTCCCAGGATGGGGAAGAGGTCGTAGGCGCGCTGGATGTCCTTCTCGATGCCCTCTTTGTCGGTGCGCAGGAAGGCGCCGAGCTGGAGGTTTTCGGCGATCGTCAGCCGGGGGAAGATGTGGCGTCCCTCGGGGGAGTGCGCCAGCTTCATGGAGACGATCTTGTGGGCGGGGACGCCGGCGAGGGGCTTGCCGTCGAAGGTGACGGTGCCGGCGGTGGGCTTGAGGAGCCCGGAGAGGGTGCGGAGGGTGGTCGTCTTGCCGGCGCCGTTGGTGCCGACGAGGCAGACGATTTCGCCTTCGTTGACTTCGAAGGAGATGCCCTTGACGGCTTCGATCTTGCCGTAGGCGACCTTGAGGTCTTCGACCTTGAGCAGTGCGGTCACTTGGCCTCTCCTTCCGTGGTGCTGGTGGTGCTGGTGGTGCTGTCCGAAGCGGCTTCGGTTTCGGCCGCGGCTTCGGTTTCGGCCGCGGTTTCGGCCTCGGCTTCGGCCTCGGCTTCCGCTTCGGCCTCGGCTTCCGCTTCGGCCTCGGCCTCCGCCTCCGCCTCCGCGGTGGCTTCGGCGGCTTCGACCTCGGCGACCTCTTCGTCGCCCGGGGCGCCCTCGAAGGGGGTGCCGAGGTAGGCGGCGATGACGCGCTCGTCGCCCTGGACCTCGGCGGCGGTGCCCTCGATGAGCTTTTCGCCCTGGACGAGGCAGGCGACGCGGTCGCAGAGGTTGAAGATGAAGCGCATGTCGTGCTCGATGACGAGGACGGCGATGCCCATGTCGCGGATGGCGAAGATGAGTTCTTCGGCGGCGCGGGTTTCCTGCGGGTTCATGCCGGCGGTGGGCTCGTCCAGGAGGATGAGGCCGGGGTCGCTGGCGAGGGCGCGGGCGATTTCCAGCTTGCGCTGTTCGCCGTAGGGGAGGTTCTTCGCGAGGTGGCCGGCCTTGTTCTGGAGGCCGATGAACTCGAGGAGTTCCATGGCGCGCGCTTCGCTGGCGGCTTCGGCCTTCTTGAAGCCGGGGCCGCGCAGGATGGCGGACCAGAGGCCTTCCTTGGTGCGGGTGTGGCGTCCGACGAGGACGTTCTCCAGCACGGTCATGTTGTGGAAGAGCCGGATGTTCTGGAAGGTGCGGGCGACGCCTGCTGCGGTGACCTTGTGGGGCGTGGGCGGCAGGACGGTGCCCTTGTAGCTGACGGTTCCCTCGGTGGGGACGTACAGCCCGGTGAGGCAGTTGAAGAAGGTGGTCTTGCCGGCGCCGTTGGGGCCGATGAGGCCGACGATCTCGCCGGCGTTGACCTTGAGGTCGACGCCCTTGACGGCGGTGAGGCCGCCGAAGCGCATGGTGACGCCGCTGGCTTCGAGCACGGTGGCCGTGGTCGTGGTCGCGGTGGTGGTGTCTGTGGTGGTCATGGTGTTCACGCCCCCGCCTTGGCGGTGGCCAGGTCCGTGGGGGCCTGGTCAGCGGTGTCGTCGTGGTACTCGAGCTGCGCCCGCTTGTTGGCGATGAGGCCTTCGGGGCGGAAGCGCATGAGCAGGATGAGGGCGATGCCGAAGGCGAGGAGCTGGTAGTCCTGGAGGAAGGCCAGCTTCGCCGGGATCAGGAAGAGGAGTGCGGCGCCGAGGATGGGGCCGCGGATGGTGCCCATGCCGCCGAGGATGACGGCGGCGAGGAGGAACGCGGAGTTCGGCGGGACGGGGCCGGCGAAGACGTAGTTCTCGGGGACGACCGTGCTGTTGACGTGTGCCTGGACGGTGCCGGCGAGGCCGGCGAGGGTGGCGCCGAGGGCGAAGGCGATGAGCTTGACCTTGAAGCCGTTGATGCCCATGGCTTCGGCGGCGGTTTCGTCTTCGCGGATGGCGACCCAGGCGCGGCCGATGCGGCTGTTGCCGGCTCGGGCGAAGATCAGG
The DNA here is from genome assembly GCF_018614075.1 of Streptomyces sp. ISL-94. Lineage (GTDB taxonomy): Bacteria > Actinomycetota > Actinomycetes > Streptomycetales > Streptomycetaceae > Streptomyces. The sequence goes on from NZ_JAGGOZ010000113.1 coordinate 59,586, forward strand.
ACCACCAGGGCCATGACGAGCAGCATCAGGAAGTAGTAGTTGGCGTAGGCGCCGAGGACGATGCCGCCGACGGTGTGGGACTCCCCGAAGTTCCACCCGAAGAGGTCGAGGTGGGGGATGTTGGGGATGCCGTTGGGGCCGTTGGTGATGTCCGGGCCGGAGTCGCCGTCGAGGTTGCCCATGGCGATGCGGAAGATTTCTCCGAAGCCGAGGGTGACGATGGCGAGGTAGTCGCCGCGCAGGCGGAGGGTGGGTGCGCCGATGACCACGCCGAAGATGAGCGAGGCGAGGGCGCCGACGATGACCGCTGCCCAGAAGGGGAGGTGGACGCCGAAGGCGGAGGCGGTGCTTCCGGAGACCAGGGCGGCGGCGTAGGCGCCGACGCCGAGGAAGGCGACGTAGCCGAGGTCGAGGAGGCCGGCGAGGCCGACGACGACGTTGAGGCCGAGGGCGACGGTCGCGAAGATCAGGATGTTGACCGCGATGAGCGTGTAGGTGTCGCCGCTCTGCTGGATGAAGGGGAAGGCGATCGCGGCGGCAGCGGTTCCGATGAGGGTGACCTGGCGGTTGTTCGCGGTGATGGTGCTGAACCGGTCGAGGAGGCCGGACTTGAGCAGGGCGAAGGCCGCAAAGCCGATGATGATCAGGTAGGTGACGAAGAGCTGCGGTTCCTTGTCATCGGTGTCGATGCCGAAGGTGATGACGTAGAGGCCGAGGGCGAAGACGCCGGTGATGATGAGGATTTCGGCCCAGGAGGGCAGCTTCTTGGCCGGGGCGGCCTTGTGGCTGTCGTCGGGGAGCTTGTGCGCGGCGAGGGCCGGGATGAGCGAGCCGACGAGGGCGACGTAGGCGCCGGGCTCCAGGTGGACGACTCCGCCGAGGACCCAGGCGATCGCGATGACCGTGAACCAGGTGCCGGCGAGGGTGCCGAGGGAGAGGATCCACAGGGGCTTGCGGGCGCCGGTGGGGGTGAGCCAGCGCAGGCCCTTGACGCCGAGCGCGGAGAGCGCGTGGGCGGCGGTGAGGAGGGCAGCGACCAGGCTGAGGAACTGGATGGGCGCCGGGCTGCCGTAGTAGGTGAGGTCGCCGGGGAATTCGGCGGTCCACGTCCAGGCGAGGAAGGCGCTGACGACGGTGAGGAGGCTGCCGCCGATGACCGCGTAGAGGAGTGCGGTGGGGGCGGCGGTGTCCTGCTTGGCGGGGGCGGTCTGCGGGGTGGTGGTGTTGGTGGTGGTCATGGTTCTCACGCCCGATCCGCGACGCGCTCGCCGAGCAGGCCTTGTGGCCGCACGAGGAGGACGACGATGAGGAGTACGAACGCCCAGACGTTGGACCAGGCTCCACCGCCGAGCTGCTGCATGCCGGGGATTTCTTCGATGTAGGCGATCGAGAGGGCCTCGGCGAGGCCGAGGACGACGCCGCCGACCATGGCGCCGTAGATGTTGCCGATGCCGCCGAGGACGGCCGCGGTGAAGGCCTTGAGGCCGAGGATGAAGCCCATCTCGAAGTTGATCTGGCCCTTGTCGAGGCCGTAGGCGACGGCGGCGACGGCGGCGAACGCGGCACCGATGGCGAAGGCCATGACGATGATGCGGTCGGTGTTGATGCCCATCAGCTTCGCGGTGTCGGGGTCCTGCGCGGTGGCCTGCATGGCGCGGCCGCTGCGGCTCTTGGAGACGAAGACGCCGAGGGCGAGCATGCACAGCGGGGCGAGGATGAGGACGAAGGCGTCCGCGCGCTGGATCGCGAGGCTGTCGGTGATCTTGAAGGCTGCTCCCTTGAACTCGGGGAAGCTGACTGCCTTCTTGGCGTCCGGGTAGAACTGCCAGACGAGCTGCTGGAGCGCGATCGAGAGGCCGATTGCGGTGATGAGCGGGGCGAGCCGGGGGGCGCTGCGCAGGGGGCGGTAGGCGAAGCGTTCGGCTGCGGTGGCGACGAGGACGGAGGCGAGTGCGCCTCCGACGATCATGACGGGTATCGCGATCAGCAGGGAGGTGCCGGTCGGGAGGATGGCGTAGGCGGTGAGCGCGCCGAAGCCGCCGATCATGAAGATCTCGCCGTGGGCGAAGTTGATGAGCTGGACGATGCCGTAGACCATGGTGTACCCGATGGCGATGAGGCCGTAAAGGGCACCGAGGGCAAGGCCGTTGGCCAGCTGTTGCGGCAGTTCGTGCACCGCAGGGCCTCCGATGAGCGTGTCGGATAAGACTCCGCGCGAGGGCGCTGTTTGCGCCCTCGCGCGGCTGGTTCTTTTGTTGCGGGTCAGGCCGTTCGGTCGGACGGACCGGCCTGGTGGTGCGGGACTACGGGACTACGGGATTACTGGTTGAACGTGTCGCTCTTGACGTCGATCCACTTGCCGCCCTCGACCTTGTAGACCGTGAGCTGCTTGTTGGTGGTGTCGCCGTACTGGTCGAAGGCGACCTTGCCGGTCACGCCTTCGAAGGAGACCTTGCCGAGGGCCTCGACGACAGCGGCGCGGCCGTTGTCGGGGAGCTTGCCGCCGTTGGCGGCGGCGACGGCCTTGACGGCCTGGATGACGGCCCAGCCGGCGTCGTAGGAGTAGCCACCGTAGGCGGCGTACGGGTCCTTGTAGCCGGCGGCCTTGTAGTCCTCGATGAACTGCTTGGCCGTCGGGAGCTTCTCGACCGGGTAGCCGATGGAGGTGGAGAGGTCGCCCTCGTTGGCCTCACCGGAGGCGCTGATGAACGCCGGGTCCTGGATGCCGTCGCCGCCCATGAGCGGGATGTTGGCGCCGGTCTTCTTGATCTGGTCGGCGAGGAGGCCGCCCTCGGGGTACTGGCCGCCGAAGTAGACGGAGTCGGCGCCGGAGCTCTTGACCTTGTCGGCGGTGGAGGAGAAGTCGGTCTCCTTCACGGTGACGTGGTCGGTGCCGACGACCTCGCCGCCGAGCTTCTTGAACTCCTCGGAGAAGATCGCGGCCAGGCCGGCGCCGTAGGTCTGCTTGTCGTCGACGACGAAGACCTTCTTCTTGCCGGCGTCCTTGAAGAGGTACTGGGCGGCGAACTTGCCCTGGACCACGTCGGTGGCGGCGGTGCGGAAGTAGCTGTCGAAGGGGCGCTTGAACTCGCCCTTGCCCCAGTTGTCGCCCTGGCTGAGCGAGGGGTTGGTGTTGGCGGGCGAGACCTGGGCCAGCTTGGCGGAGGCGAAGACGCCCTGCATCTGCTGGGCGACGCCGGAGTTCAGCGGGCCGACGACGCCGATGACGTCTTTGTTGCCGACGAGCTTGGTGGCGTTGGCCTGGCCGGAGGCGGGGACCGCCTGGTCGTCGAGGGCCTCGACCTTGAACTCTATGCCGGGGACTTCGTTGTTCTTGTTGGCCGTCTTGGCCGCGAGGTCCACGGAGTTCTTGATGCCCTGGCCGAGCGCGGAGAGCGAGCCGGTGAGGGGGGCGTCCACGCCGATGACCACGACGGTCTTCTTGCCGCCGCCGTTGTCCTTGGATTCTCCGTCGCGCGATCCGCAAGCGGTGAGGGTCAGTGCTCCCGTGGTGATCACGGTGGTGAGGACGAGCAAAGAACGGTGTCGCACGATTCTTCCTTTCCCTGGCGCGGCGCTCTCTGTCGAGGTGCCGGTAGGTCGCCGGGCCGCACTGGGAGGTCCACGGCCGTGCTGAGTCGCGCACATCGGCGCGGTGACTGGCCGTGACTCTAGGCCCGAGGTGGCGAACACGGGGAGCGGGGAAAGGATGATGTGACGCTCTTGTTATGCCAAAGGCAAGAATGTGTGGCGGGAGTGTGGACAGAACGGACATTTCGTGACGACGGGGAATGTCCGCATGGTGAGAAACACCTGCTCCCCTAAGGGGCTTGAGGCCTCCATGCACCTGTCTTTGATCAAATTCGGCCGAAAGTGGCAGTGCGTGGCCGAAAGATTCCACGGGGTGGCCATTCCCAGGGGAATAGGGGCATTCGATCCGGCCTTTCCATTACGCTGGGTGATGGAAGAGGGCGCTTTACCTCACCGGGATGGATCTTGCTTCCCTGGTCAAAAGGGCCTGCCACCTGCGGTTGGGTCGTACGGGGTACGTGCCCGGAAGCCGGACAGCGCACCCGGGAATCCGGTGACCGGGGTCACTTCGGGGGCCGCCAGTTCTCGGAGCTCCAAGTCGCCCCGTTCTGCTCCGCGCAGCGCTGGGCCACGAACCGGTCGATGAGCTCAAGTGCCTTGTCGCGTCCGGAAGTTCGCTCCTCGGCGCGGCCGGCGGCGACCGCGTCCTCGTGGATCGCGTACTGCTCGTTGGAAAGCCCCTTCTGCTCCCAGTCCAGCCCGGACCATTTGGTGCCCATGAGGGTCTCCTTGGCCCAGTAGGACACCAGGCTGGTGCAGATCTGGGCGGGGGAGGAGGGGCTGGGGGCGGGGCTCTCGGTAGAGGCCGTTTGCCGTGGGGCGGAAGGTGAGCATCCGGTCAGGGCGAGCGCCGCGAGGAGGGTGGAGGCGGCGTACCGGACCGTGGAACGTGACGGGGTCCCCATGAGGGGAAGGTAGGCGGTCACGATCGGTGACACAACAGCTGCGGACGCGGGCGGTGCGGACTGGCGGATTCCGGGCGGGTGCGGCCGGGGCGGGGCGCAGACCGGTCGGAGGCGCGGGCCGAGCGCCCGCCCGGTCACGGCCCGGCAGCCGTGCCGGGGCCGGAACGGCCGCAGGCCCGGACGCCCGCCGGGTGGGGCGGGGGGTACGGGCCTGCGGGGCAGTGCGGGGTGGAGCGGGGTCCGCGCCGGCCGTGGTCAGGCCCCGGCGAAACGCCGGCCGGGGCCGGGCCCGGGGCAGGGCGTCGGCCGGGGTGGCGCCTGGGCAGCGCGTCGGCCGAGGTCAGGCTCCGGCTCGGCCGGGGTCAGGCTCCGGCGGGGCCCTCGGCGGCCGGGCCGGCGTCGCGCAGCAGGCAGGTCAGGCGGGCGGTGCAGACGCGGCGCTCCTGCTCGTCGCTGATGACGACTTCGTAGGTGGCGGTGGAGCGGCCCCGGTGCACGGGGGTGGCGACGCCGGTGACCAGGCCGGAGCGGGCGCCCCGGTGGTGGGTGCAGTTCAGGTCCACGCCGACGGCGATCTTGTTGATGCCGCCGTGCATCATCGCGCCGACCGAGCCGAGGGTTTCGGCCAGCACGGCGGAGGCCCCGCCGTGCAGCAGCCCGTACGGCTGGGTGTTGCCCTCGACCGGCATCGTGGCCACGACCCGCTCGGCCGAGGCCTCCAGGACCTGTATGTCCATCCGCTGGCCCAGGGCGCCCGCCGAGAACAGGGCGGGCAGGTCCAGGCCCAGCGCCGCGTACTCGTCGAGTACCTCCTGCGGGAACTTCACTGCGTGCTGCTCGCCCATGGGCCGGCTCCGTTCGTCAACGCTCGTTAACCATTGTGTCCTGGGTCGTTCTATCAGGCCGGTTCGAAGCGGATGACGACGGACTTGCTCGCGGGGGTGTTGCTGGTGTCCGCGGTCGAGTCGAGCGGGACCAGCACATTGGTCTCGGGATAGTAGGCGGCGGCGCAGCCGCGGGCGGTCGGGTAGTGCACGACGCGGAAGCCGGGCGCGCGCCGCTCGACGCCGTCCTTCCACTCGCTCACGAGGTCCGTGTAGGAGCCGTCGGCCAGCCCCAGCTCGGCGGCGTCCTCGGGGTTGACCATGACCACGCGGCGGCCGCCGGTGATGCCGCGGTAGCGGTCGTCGAGGCCGTAGATCGTGGTGTTGTACTGGTCGTGGCTGCGCAGGGTCTGCAGGAGCAGCCGTCCCGCCGGGACCTTCGGGTACTCCACGGGTGCGGCGGTGAAGTTCGCCTTGCCGGTCTTCGTGGGGAAGCGGCGCTCGTCGCGCGGGGCGTGCGGGAGCTGGAAGCCGCCGGGGCGGGCCACGCGGGCGTTGAAGTCCTCGAAGCCGGGGACGACGCGGGAGATCCGGTCGCGGATGGCGGCGTAGTCCCGCTCGAACTCCTCCCACGGGGTCTTCGAGGCCTCACCGAGGACGGCGCGGGCTATGCGGGCCACGATGGCGGGCTCGGAGAGCAGGTGAGGCGAGGCGGGGGCGAGGTTGCCGCGGGAGGAGTGGACCATGCCCATGGAGTCCTCGACGGTCACGAACTGCTTGCCCGCGGCCTGGACGTCCTTGTCGGTGCGGCCGAGGGTGGGCAGGATCAGGGCGCGCCGGCCGGTGACCGCGTGGGAGCGGTTGAGCTTGGTGGAGACGTGCACGGTCAGGGAGGCGCGGCGGATCGCGGCCTCGGTGACCTCGGTGTCGGGGGTGGCGCCGACGAAGTTGCCGCCCATGGCGAAGAGCACCTTGGCCCGGCCGTCGCGCAGGGCCTGGATGGAGCGGACCACGTCGAAGCCGTGCTCGCGCGGCGAGGTGATGCCGAATTCCTTGTCGAGGGCGTCGAGGAAGGCCGGGGCCGGGCGCTCGAAGATCCCCATGGTGCGGTCGCCCTGGACGTTGGAGTGGCCGCGGACGGGGCAGACGCCGGCGCCGGGGCGGCCGATGTTGCCGCGCAGCAGGAGGAGGTTGACGACCTCGCGGATGGTGGCGACGGCGTGCTTGTGCTGGGTCAGGCCCATGGCCCAGCAGACGATGGTGCGCTTCGAGGCGAGGATCATGGCCAGGGCGCGTTCGATCTCGGGCCGGGTGAGCCCGGTGGCGGTGAGAGTCTCGTCCCAGTCCGTTTCCTTGGCGGCGGCCGCGAACTCCTCGTAGCCGTGGGTGTGATCGCGGATGAACTCCTCGTCGGTGGCGCCGCCCGCCTCGATGACCAGTTTGTTGAGGAGGCGGAAGAGGGCCTGGTCGCCGCCGATGCGGATCTGGAGGAAGAGGTCGTTGAGGGCGGTGCCCTTGAGCATGCCGAGCGGGGTCTGCGGGTTCTTGAACCGCTCCATCCCGGCCTCGGGCAGCGGGTTCACCGAGATGATCTTCGCGCCGGCGGATTTGGCCTGCTCCAGGGCGGAGAGCATGCGCGGGTGGTTCGTCCCCGGGTTCTGGCCGGCGACGATGATCAGGTCGGCCTGGTGGAGGTCTTCGAGGGAGACGCTGCCCTTGCCGATGCCGATCGTCTCGTTCAGCGCGGAGCCCGAGGACTCGTGGCACATGTTGGAGCAGTCGGGCAGGTTGTTGGTGCCGAATTCGCGGGCGAAGAGCTGGAAGAGGAACGCGGCCTCGTTGCTGGTGCGGCCCGAGGTGTAGAAGAGTGCCTCGTCGGGGGAGGCGAGGGCGTGCAGCTCCTCCGCGATGATCGCGAAGGCCCGCTCCCAGCTCACGGCCTCGTACCGGTCGCCGCCCTGCGGCAGGTACACGGGCTCGGTGATGCGGCCCTGCTGCCCGAGCCAGTAGCCGGAGCGCGCGGCCAGGTCGGACAGGGGGTGCGCGGCGAAGAACTCCGGGGTGACCCGGCGCAGGGTGGCCTCCTCCGCGACGGCCTTGGCGCCGTTCTCGCAGAATTCGGCGGTGTGCCGCTTGTCGCCCTCGGGCCAGGCGCAGCCGGGGCAGTCGAAGCCGTCCTTCTGGTTGACCTTGAGCAGGGTGCGGGCGGTACGGGCCAGGCCCATCTGCTGCTGCGCGATCTTCAGGGTGTGCCCGATCGCGGGCAGTCCGGCGGCCGCGTGCTTCGGCGGATCGACCTGCGGGGCGTCCTGTACCGGATCACCTACGGGCGGCTTGGCGGCCATGTCGCTCCCCTTTGAGCAGTCTTCGCGTACACATCCGATCCTTGCACGCTCCACCGACATCGCCGACTGCCGGAATTGTCAGCGGGGGCGCCTAGGATCGGGGGCGTGGCAGATTCAGTATCGAAGAAGACCGACCAGACGACCGCAGCGGACCGCCCCCGCCTGATGCTCATGGACGGGCACTCCCTGGCGTACCGGGCGTTCTTCGCGCTGCCCGCGGAGAACTTCACGACCGCGACCGGCCAGCCGACCAACGCCATCTACGGCTTCGCGTCGATGCTGGCGAACACGCTGCGCGACGAGGCGCCCACGCATTTCGCGGTGGCGTTCGACGTGTCCCGCAAGACGTGGCGGTCGACGGAGTTCCCCGAATACAAGGCGAACCGCTCCAAGACCCCCGACGAGTTCAAGGGGCAGGTCGAGCTGATCGGCGAGCTGCTCGACGCGATGCACGTGCCGCGGTTCGCGATCGACGGCTTCGAGGCCGACGACGTGATCGCGACGCTCGCGACGCAGGCGGAGGCCCTCGGCTTCGACGTGCTGATCGTCACCGGCGACCGTGACTCCTTCCAGCTCGTGTCCGAGCACACCACCGTGCTCTACCCGACCAAGGGCGTCTCCGAGCTCACCCGCTTCACCCCGGAGAAGGTCGAGGAGAAGTACGGGCTCACCCCCCAGCAGTATCCGGACTTCGCGGCGCTGCGCGGCGACCCGTCCGACAACCTCCCCGGCATCCCGGGCGTCGGCGAGAAGACCGCGGCCAAGTGGATCACCCAGTTCGGGTCGTTCAAGGAGCTCGTGGAGCGTGCCCAGGAGGTCAAGGGCAAGGCCGGGCAGAACTTCCGGGACCACCTGGAGGCCGTCAAGCTCAACCGTGTCCTGACCGAGATGGTCAAGGACGTGGAGCTGCCCAAGACCCCCGCCGACCTGACCCGCCTCCCGTACGACCGGTCCGCCGTGACCGGGGTGCTGGACGTGCTGGAGATCCGCAACGCCTCGCTGCGCGAGCGGCTGCTGGCGGTGGACCCGGGCGCGGCCGAGGTGGAGGCCCCGGCTCCGGCGGCGCCGGGTGTGGAGCTGGACGGCTCGGTGCTGGGCGCGGGCGAGGTCGCGCCGTGGCTGGAGGCCCATGCGGGCGCGCCGCTCGGTATCTCCACCGTGGACAGCTGGGCGCTGGGGCAGGGCAATGTCAGCGAGATCGCGCTGGCCGCGGCCGGCGGGGCCGCCGCCTGGTTCGATCCGTCCGAGCTGGACGAGGCCGACGAGCGGGCGTTCGCGGCCTGGGCGGCCGACCCGGCGAAGCCGAAGGTCGTGCACAACGCCAAGGGCCTGATGCGGGTCTTCCCCGAGCACGGCTGGAGCCTCGCGGGCGTCACCATGGACACGGCGCTCGCCGCCTACCTGGTCAAGCCGGGCCGCCGGTCCTTCGCGCTGGACGTGCTGTCCAACGAGTACCTGCACCGGGAGCTCGCGCCCGCCGCCGCCGACGGCCAGCTGGCCTTCGGCGCCGACGAGACGGCCGAGGCGGAGGCGCTGATGGGGCAGGCCCGCGCGGTCCTGGACCTCGGCGCGGCCTTCACCGAGAAGCTCGCCGAGGTGGGCGCCGCCGAGCTGCTCCACGACATGGAGCTGCCGACCTCCGAGCTGCTCGCCCGGATGGAGCGGGCCGGTATCGCCGCCGACCGCGACCACCTGGAGGCCATGGAGCAGCAGTTCGCGGGAGCGGTGCAGCAGGCGGTGAAGGAGGCGCACGCGGCGGTCGGCCACGAGTTCAACCTCGGCTCGCCCAAGCAGCTCCAGGAGGTCTTCTTCGGCGAGCTGGACCTGCCGAAGACGAAGAAGACCAAGACCGGCTACACCACGGACGCCGACGCGCTGGCCTGGCTGGCCACGCAGACCGACCACGAACTCCCGGTGATCATGCTGCGCCACCGGGAGCAGGCCAAGCTGCGCGTCACGGTCGAGGGCCTGGTGAAGACCATCGGCGCCGACGGGCGGGTGCACACCAGCTTCAGCCAGACCGTGGCCGCGACCGGACGCCTGTCCTCCACCGATCCCAACCTGCAGAACGTGCCGGTGCGCACCGACGAGGGCCGCGCGATCCGCCGCGGGTTCGTCGTCGGCGAGGGCTTCGAGTCCCTCATGACCGCCGACTACAGCCAGATCGAGCTGCGCGTCATGGCCCACCTCTCCGAGGACGCGGGCCTGATCGAGGCGTTCCTGTCCGGCGAGGACCTGCACACCACCGTGGCCTCCCAGGTGTTCGGCGTGGAGCGGTCCGCCGTCGACGCCGAGATGCGCCGCAAGATCAAGGCCATGTCGTACGGTCTCGCGTACGGGCTCTCCGCCTTCGGTCTCGCGCAGCAGCTGAACATCGAGCCCGCCGAGGCGCGCGGCCTGATGGAGACGTACTTCGAGCGGTTCGGCGGGGTGCGGGACTACCTGCGCCGCGTCGTCGAGGAAGCCCGGGCCACCGGCTACACGGCGACGGTCTTCGGCCGCCGCCGGTACCTGCCGGACCTCAACAGCGACAACCGCCAGCGCCGCGAGTCCGCGGAGCGGATGGCGCTCAACGCGCCGATCCAGGGCACCGCAGCCGACATCGTCAAGGTCGCGATGCTCCGCGTGGACAAGGCGGTCGCCGAGGCCGGGCTGAAGTCGCGGATGCTGCTCCAGGTCCACGACGAAATCGTGCTGGAGATCGCCCCGGGCGAGCGGAAGAAGGTCGAGGAGCTGGTGCGCCGCGAGATGGGCGCCGCCGTCGAGCTCCGGGCCCCGCTGGACGTGTCCGTGGGCGTCGGCCCCGACTGGGAGTCCGCCGCGCACTGATCCCCGTACGACGGTTCCGCGAACGCCCGTCCCCGCTACGCGGTGGGGACGGGCGTTCGCGCGTCCTCGTCCGTACGCTGTCCGCCGCCGCTGCCGCCGTCTTCATCCCGGTCCCGGTCTCGGTCCCGGTCGCCGCGGTGCCGGAGCCGCACGAGGGCGCCGTACAGCAGCAGGGCCACGCAGAGGCCGCCGCCCGCGCCGAAGCAGACCGTCGGGATGATGTCGAGCGGGGTACGGATCTGGTCGAAGAAGGTGAAGAAGCGGATCACGCGCATCGTGATCCCGGTCGCCACGCACACCACGAGCAGGGCGAGCGCACCCCAGACCTCCGTGCGGCCGAGCACCGGCACGGACACGGGGGCCGGCGAGGCCGGCAGCCGGCGCAGGCCGGTCACGGTGAACCAGAGCAGGGCGCAGGCGGCGAGCAACGAACTGCCGTATTGGAGGTACGAGTAGAGCGGCAGGCCGAAGGCGAGCGGCTCGCCGAGCGCCGGCAGTGCGTGCATCCCGAAGCGGTCCACGTGCGTGAAGCTGTCCCACACGACGTGCGTGAGGGAGCCGGCCACCGCGGAGAGGTAGAACCAGAGCGCGAGTGAGGGCAGTCGGCGTGCCCGCCAGTGTTCGCCGCGTACGAAGGCGTGGACACGGCCCTGCCAGGCGCGCGGCAGGAGCGCGACCAGCGGTTCGCGCAGCAGCAGCCAGCATGCCGCGAGGACCGCGGTCAGTACGGCGTCCACGGTCAGCACACCCGGCAGCGAGTGCGAGAAGGTGCCGTACTGCTTGACGCCCGAGACGACCGTGTCCGCGAAGTAGAAGGTGTCGGGTGCGAACGACCCAAGGACCAGGGCGGAGGCGACCAGCGGCCCCCGCGCACGCCCGGTCCGGCGGAGGGCCGGAAGCACGGCGGCCGCATGGCTGAGAGTGAACGGCATGGTGCGTCTCGCCAATCTGAACGGGCCCAGTGGTCCACGCCAGTATGCGGGACCTGCACACGACGTGGGGATGTGGTGAATTCCGCACCGCGATGCGTGCCCTGTGAAGGGAGTTGACGTAGGGTCACGCGCACGTCGAGGGGGAGGGGTCCGGCTCATGTCGGCTCGAATATTCGGACGCAGGCTGCGCAGGGGTGGGGCGGCCGCCCTCGTCTCCGCGCTGGTGGTCGCCGCGGTGACCGCCTCCCAGGGGCCGGCCGCCGGCCGCACGGACCGGACCGCGGCGGCCGGAGGGGGAAGTGCGCAGCCCCTTCCGGCGACCGGAAGCGGCGGCGACTCCTCCTACTTCACCGAACTGCCGCCGCTGGTGAGCCCCGCCCCGCCCGCCGTGCCGCAGGCGGCTGAGGAGGCGCCGGCCGCGCCGAACGAACCCGCCGGACAGGCGGCGGCCGTGACCGGGCCGGCCGAGGAACCGGCTGCCACCGGGACGGGAGCGCAGGGGATTCCGGCGACCGTGCTCGCGGCGTACGTGCGCGCGGAGAAGACGGTGGGGGAGAGCGACCCCGGATGCGGGCTGCGCTGGCAACTCCTCGCCGCCATCGGCAAGGTCGAGTCCGGGCAGGCGCGCGGCGGCCGGGTGGACGCGGCCGGGACCACGCTGCGGCCCATCCTGGGGCCCGTGCTCGACGGCAACGGCTTCGCCGACATCCCGGACACCGACGGCGGTGCGTACGACGGCGACGCCCGGTACGACCGGGCGGTCGGGCCGATGCAGTTCATCCCCTCCACGTGGGCGGCGTGGGGCCAGGACGCGGACGGCGACGGCCGGCGCAACCCGAACAACGTGTACGACGCGGCCCTCGCGGCCGGGCGCTACCTGTGCGCGGGGCCCCGGAACCTGCGGCTGGAGGCGGACGTTGACCGCGCCGTCCTCTCCTACAACCGGTCCACCGAGTACCTGCGGACGGTGCGGTCCTGGTTCACGTACTACCTCCAGGGGGCGCACGGGGTCCCGGACACCGGCGGTACGGGCGCGGGGGCGCCGGCGGTGACACCGCCGAAGCCGGACCCGAAGCCGGACCCGAAGCCGGACCCGAAGCCGGACCCGAAGCCGGACCCGAAGTCGAGCCCCACGCCCACGCCGGACCCGAAGCCGAGCCCCACGCCGGACCCGAAGCCGAAGCCGAGCCCGACGCCGACCCCTACTCCCACCCCCACTCCCGCTCCGGCGCCCACCCCCACGCCGAAGCCCGAGCCGAGCCCGACGCCGACGCCCAGCCCCACCCCGACTCCGCCGCCGACGCCCAGTCCCACCCCGACCCCCACGCCGACCCCGAGCCCCACGCCGACGCCCACGCCCACCCCGACTCCGACCACGGCGCCGAAGCCCAAGCCGTCCGCCTCACCGTCCTCGTCCTCGTCCCCGTCGCCTTCGGCCACGCCGAAGGCGACCGGCCCGGGGGAAACCCCGTAGTCGAACGGTTCTCATCTCGCGTCCGCATTGCTACGGTGCCTCCGCCCTGACGCCCTATCAGATTCCGGAGACCCGGCATGCGCGCATTCATCGCCGCCGCCAGCGGGCTCGTCCTCGCGGTGCTCCTCGTCCTCGCCATCACGGCGCTCGGGGCGCCCGAAGGCACGACCTCGCCCAAGCCCCTGCTCACCACCGCGCCCGCCGCGCCCGGAAAGTAGAGGAGGGCCCGGCGATGCGACGCAGAGCGAGCCTTGTCCTGCTGGCACTGGCCGTCTTCTTCGCGGCCCTCGCGCCGCTGCTGCGCTGGTACGCGTACCCGCGCCTCGCCAAGATCCCGCCGAACCAGTACCAGGAGGTGGTTCTGGAGGCGAAGGACGCCACCCTCCTCGACTACTTCAACGGCATGCAGCCCAAGAAGGTCGACAAGGTCACGATCGTCCAGACCCTGAAGGGCAATGTGGAGGCGTCCAAGGAGATCGAGGCCGGCAGGGGCAAGGACGTCGTCGTCTGGGACACGCTGACGCACATCATCGACCCGGACGGGAAGATGGTCTCCCAGATTCCCGAGCGCTACATCTTCGACGCGCACACCCAGGACCCGGTGCACGCGACGGGCGAGATGGTCGACGGGGACGCCGTCAAGCGCGAGGGCATCGAGTTCAAGTGGCCGTTCTTCACCGAGCCGCGCGACTACCTGTACTTCGACGCGCAGACCCGTACCTCCTCGCCGATCCACTACGTGGGGCCGCGCACGTTCAAGGGCATGGACGTCTACTACTTCGAGCAGACCGTCCCCTGGACCAAGGTGCCCATGCCGAAGAAGATGCCGATCGAGGGCATCGACCCGGCGACGATCGAGGCGACCACCGGCACCACGCTCTGGTACACGACGAAGGCGATGTTCTGGGTCGATCCGGTGACCGGGGCCCCGGTCAACGCCGAGCAGGAGATCCAGCAGGAGATGCGCGGCGGAATCGCGGCGGGCGGACCCGACGGCAAACTCACCGCCTTCGCCGGACACGTGAAGATGCGCGAGGACTACAGCGACTACACCGTCGACCTGGTCAAGTCGAACCGTACGAAGGTCCTCGCGCTGCACACCTACGCGCCGATCGGCCTGGCGGCCGGCGGGCTGGCGCTCCTGGGGCTGGCGCTGTGGCTGGAGGCGCGCGGGCGCCGCGAGCCGGGGGCGGGGCCGGAGGGGCTCAGCGCCTGAGCCGGGCGTTGGTGTGGCGCGTGGGCTCGGCGGTGGCGGGGTCCTCCGGCCATGGGTGCTTGGGGTAGCGGCCGCGCAGCTCGGCGCGGACGGCCCGGTAGCCGCCCTGCCAGAAGGAGGCGAGGTCGGCGGTGACGGCGGCGGGGCGGCCGGCGGGCGACAGCAGGTGGACGAGTACGGGAACCCCCGCCACGCGCGGGGTCTCGGCCAGCCCGAACAGCTCTTGGAGCTTTACGGCGAGCACCGGCTGATCGGCGGAGTAGTCCACCGTGATCCGGGATCCGCTGGGCACCTCGAGCCGTTCCGGAGCCAGCTCGTCCAGCCGGGAGGCCTCGCCGGTGGCCCAGGGCAGCAGCCGGTTCAGGGCCTGCCCTGCATCGATCCGCGCGAGGTCCGCGCGGCGCCGGGCCCGGGACAGCTCGGGCTCCAGCCAGTCGTCGGCGCGGTCCAGGAGGGCGCCGTCGTCCGCCACGTCGGGCCAGGCGCCGCCGAGCGTCCGGTACAGGAAGCCGAGCCGGGCGCGGAGGGTCTGTGCGTCGGGGGACCAGCGCAGGAGGCCGAACCCCTCGGTGCGCAGGCCGTCCAGCAGCGCGGCCCGTACGAGAGCCGGGTCGGGGTCGCGCAGCGGCCGCACGGCCAGCTCGATCGCCCCGACCCGTTCCGCTGCGCGCGCGACGACGTCCCCGTTCTCCCAGCGGACCTCCTCGGCGGTCGTGCGGAGGTGTCCGGCGGCGGCCAGGGCGGTGTCCTCGTCGATGACGGCGGCCAGTCGGACGCGGGCGGAGGCGGAGTGGGGGGCGCGGTCGGCGACGGCTACGGCGAGCCAGGGGGCGGGGCGCAGCGGTGAGCCGGCGGCGAGCTCGGCCGCCGTTCCGGAGGCCATGAGGAAGGTGCCCTCGCCCTTTGTCTTCGCGACGCGCTCCGGAAAGGCCAGGGCCGCCACGAGCCCGGCGGCGGCGTCGTCGGAGAGTTCCCCACCCCGCCCCTTCCCGACGTGCCGAATATGCGGCTCCGCCGCGCGGGGGGCTCCGCCCCATGGCCCCGTCCCGGGGGCTCCGCCCCGGCCCCGGCGGGGGATCCGCCCCCGGACCCTCTCCCAGCTGCCGCTGGGGGTACACCCAGCGCCTCAAACGCCGGCGAGGCTGGAATTGCCCGGTCCGCCATGGCAGCCGCGTCGGCGTTTGCCGGAGCCGCGGCGCGTTCCAGGCGGCGGGACTCCGCGCGCCAGCGGGCCGCGTAGGCGTCGCCGCCGCGGCGGGCCGCGCGCCAGGCGGCGGCCAGGTCGTCCCCGTACTCCCGCGGCGGCTCCTCGCTCAGCAGCGCCACGACCTCCGCCGCCCGCCGGGAGCCGAGGGCGGCGGAGCCGTCCAGCAGGGCCCGGGCCAGCCGGGGGTGCAGCCCCAGCCGGGCCATGCGGAGCCCCCGCGCGGTCGGGCGGCCCGCCCCGTCCACCGCGCCCACCGCCAGCAGCACCTCCCGCGCCGCGGCCATCGCCCCGGCCGGCGGCGGGTCCAGCAGCGCCAGCCCGGACGCGTCCGGATCGCCCCAGCAGGCGGCCTGCAGGGCGAACTGCGCCAGGTCGGCGATGCGGATCTCGGGGGAGGGGTACGCGGGCAGGCGGCCGTCCTCGGCCTCCGGCCAGCAGCGGTACACCGCGCCCGGCGCCTCACGCCCGGCCCGCCCCGCCCGCTGGCGCCCGGCCGCGCGGGAGGCCCGTACGGTCGCCAGCGCGCCCAGCCCCCGCGCATGGTCCACCCGGGGTTCGCGCGCCAGCCCGGAGTCCACCACCACCCGCACCCCCGGCACGGTCAGGCTGGACTCGGCCACGGCGGTGGCGAGGATGACGCGGCGGTGTGCGGCGGGCGTGAGCGCCGCGTCCTGCACCGCCGCCGGGGCCCGGCCGTGCACCTGGAGCACCTCCGCGTCCACCCCGCCCAGCTGCCCGGCCACCCGGGCGATCTCCCCGACGCCGGGGAGGAAGCACAGGACATCGCCGGAACGTTCCGCCAGCGCCCGCCGCACCACCGCGGCCACGTGTGCGAGCTGCGCCGGATCCACCCGCATCCCGTGCGGCGGCCGCACCGGGCGGGCCGGCGGGGCCCAGACCGTCTCCACCGGGTACGAGACCCCCGCAGCCTCCACCACCGGCGCACCCCCGGGACCGCCATGGCCGAGTACGTGCGACCAGCCGGCCGCGTCGGTCGTCGCCGAAGCCGCCACCAGCCGCAGCTCCGGGCGCAGGGTCTCCCGTACGTCCAGGAGGAAGGCGGCGACCGTATCGGCGTCGAGGTGCCGCTCGTGGCACTCGTCCAGGATCACCACGTCCACGCCAGCCAGCTCCTGGTCCCGCTGGAGCCGCTGGAGCAGCACACCGGTGGTCACCACCTCCACCACGGTCCCGGCGCCCACGACACGCTCCCCGCGCACCGTGAAGCCCACCGAGCCGCCGACGGCCTCGCCCAGCAGCCAGGCCATGCGCCGCGCCGCCGCCCGGGCGGCGATCCGCCGCGGCTCGGCGACCACGACCCGGCGCCGCGGCCCGCCGCCCACCAGCCCGGCCAGCACCAGCGGCACCAGCGTGGTCTTGCCGGTGCCGGGCGGCGCGCAGAGCACGGCGGTGCCGTGGGTGTCCAGCGCCGAGACGAGCGCGGGCACGGCCTCCCGTACGGGGAGGGCGTCGAGGGAGGCCTGGCGCAACCGGGTGCTCGGGCGCGTCACCGGGGCTCAGTCCCTCTCGCACACGAAGATCGCGGTGCCCGGGATGAGGTTGCCGCGCAGCGGGGACCAGCCGCCCCACTCCTGGCGGTTCCATTCGGGCCATTCGGGCTCGACCAGGTCGACGAGGCGGAAACCGCCCGTCACCACGTCGCGGACCCGGTCGCCGATCGTGCGGTGGTGCTCCACGTACACGGCGCGGCCCTCCTCGTCCTGCTCGACGTACGGGGTCCGGTCGAAGTAGGAGGCGGCGACGGACAGGCCCTCGGGACCCGGCTCGTCGGGGAAGGCCCAGCGGATGGGGTGGGTGACGGAGAAGACCCAGCGGCCGCCGGGGCGCAGTACCCGGTGCACCTCGCGCATCACGTTCACCGGGTCGGCGACGAAGGGGACGGCGCCGTAGGCGGAGCAGGCGAGGTCGAAGGAGGCGTCGCGGAAGGGCAGCCGCCCGGCGTCGGCCTCGACGAGGTGGGCCCTCGGCACGTCATGGCCGCCGATGCGCAGGGCGTGCTGGAGCTGGCGGTGGGAGAGGTCGAGGGCTACGGGGCGGGCGCCCTGCGCGGCCAGCCAGCGCGAGCACTGCGCGGCGCCGGCGCCGATCTCCAGGACGTGCTTGCCCTTGAGGGAGGCGGCGGGGCCGAGCAGGGCCGCTTCCGCCTCGTCCAGGCCCTCGGGTCCCCATACGAAGCGGTCGTCGCCGAGGAAGGCCCCGTGCTCGCTCTGGTACTCGTCGGCGTTGCGGTCCCACCAGCCGCGGCTGGCCCGGCTGCTCTCCGCTTCTCCGGCGTCACGCCGGGTGGCCTCGGCGTCGTCCCCGGAGGCGGAATCGGCCGCGTACGCGTCTTCGGGGGCGTAGTCCTCTTGGTTCATGGGGCCCGTCGTCGTAGTCTGCGAATGTCTGCGGAGCGGGGGAAGTGCCATCACGGCGCCCCCGCCCACGAATTGTGCCGGTTTTGCGGCGGTCCGCCGGGGGTGTCCGCCTTCGCGCATTGACCCTGTCCGGCCGCCCCCGTATGCTACAAGTTGCGCTGCGAGCCTGTGCTCCTCAGACCTAGCAGGCTGCGCTTGCATCTGTTGATGTCCCCTCGGTTTTCGAGGCCCTCCGCGCTGCGCGGAATGTGGGGTCTCCTTGGCTGTCCGGCTTCGGTGGATGCCGATAAGGGCTCCCGGCGTAGCAGTACCTACGACTTTCTGTCCGTAACCGGAGCCCTTTCCCACATGACGAGCAGCACCGAGACCACCGCCACCACTCCGCAGGTTGCGGTCAACGACATCGGCGACGCGGACGCGTTCCTCGCGGCGATCGACGCGACGATCAAGTACTTCAACGATGGCGACATCGTCGAGGGCGTCATCGTCAAGGTTGACCGGGACGAGGTTCTCCTCGACATCGGTTACAAGACCGAAGGCGTCATCCCGAGCCGCGAGCTCTCGATCAAGCACGACGTCGACCCGAACGAGGTCGTCAAGGTCGGCGACGAGATCGAGGCCCTGGTTCTCCAGAAGGAGGACAAGGAAGGCCGCCTGATCCTCTCGAAGAAGCGCGCTCAGTACGAGCGTGCCTGGGGCACCATCGAGAAGATCAAGGAAGAAGACGGCATCGTCACCGGTACCGTCATCGAGGTCGTCAAGGGTGGTCTCATCCTGGACATCGGCCTCCGCGGCTTCCTGCCGGCCTCTCTCGTCGAGATGCGTCGCGTCCGCGACCTCCAGCCCTACGTGGGCAAGGAGCTCGAGGCGAAGATCATCGAGCTGGACAAGAACCGCAACAACGTGGTCCTGTCCCGCCGCGCCTGGCTGGAGCAGACCCAGTCCGAGGTCCGCCAGACGTTCCTCACCACCCTGCAGAAGGGTCAGGTCCGCTCCGGCGTCGTCTCCTCGATCGTCAACTTCGGTGCCTTCGTGGACCTGGGTGGCGTCGACGGTCTCGTGCACGTCTCCGAGCTGTCCTGGAAGCACATCGACCACCCGTCCGAGGTTGTCGAGGTCGGCCAGGAAGTCACCGTCGAGGTTCTCGACGTCGACATGGACCGCGAGCGTGTCTCCCTGTCGCTGAAGGCGACGCAGGAGGACCCGTGGCAGCAGTTCGCCCGGACCCACCAGATCGGTCAGGTTGTCCCGGGTAAGGTCACCAAGCTGGTTCCGTTCGGTGCGTTCGTCCGCGTGGACGAGGGCATCGAGGGTCTGGTCCACATCTCCGAGCTGGCCGAGCGCCACGTGGAGATCCCGGAGCAGGTCGTCCAGGTCAACGACGAGATCTTCGTCAAGGTCATCGACATCGACCTTGAGCGTCGCCGGATCTCGCTGTCGCTGAAGCAGGCCAACGAGTCCTTCGGTGCCGACCCGGCGTCGGTCGAGTTCGACCCGACCCTGTACGGCATGGCCGCGTCGTACGACGACCAGGGCAACTACATCTACCCCGAGGGCTTCGACCCCGAGACCAACGACTGGCTCGAGGGCTTCGACAAGCAGCGCGAGGCCTGGGAGACCCAGTACGCCGAGGCGCAGCAGCGCTTCGAGCAGCACCAGGCGCAGGTCATCAAGAGCCGCGAGGCCGACGAGGCCGCTGCCGCCGAGGGCGCTGCCGCCCCGGCCGCCAGTGGCAACGCCAGTGCGGGCATCTCCGGTGGTTCGTACTCCTCGGAGTCGGACGAGACCTCCGGCGCCCTGGCGTCGGACGAGGCCCTGGCCGCGCTCCGCGAGAAGCTGGCCGGCGGCCAGAGCTGATCGCAGCGCGCATCACACTCCGGTGTGAGCCGAGCTGACTGAGCTGAACGGTAAGGCCCGTCCCCTTCGGGGGGCGGGCCTTACCGCGTTTTCCCCTTGATTCGCCGCGTGATCCCTCGCGTGTCGCTCGCGTGATCCCTCAGGTGATCCGATGCGTGAACCGTTGCGTTCCTGTGAATGCGGCCAACTGGGGAATGGTGGCGCGGTCTTGGACGTTCTTCGCAGAGAACGCGGCGAGGAGGAGTGGTGGCGGTGCTTGATCCACAGGGTTTGTACGAATGGGACGCCAAGGGTCTGGCGGTGGCCGACCTGGCGGTCGCCCAGGACTCGGCCGGGCTGGTCATGCTGTACCACTTCGAGGGGTACATCGACGCGGGTGAGGCCGGGGAGCAGATCGTGGAGCGGCTCCTGGACACCCTGCCCCACCAGGCGGTCGCCCGCTTCGACGCGGACCGGCTGGTGGACTACCGGGCGCGCCGCCCGCTGCTGACCTTCCAGCGCGACCACTGGACGGAGTTCGAGGAGCCCCGGCTGGAGGTCCGGCTCGTCCAGGACGCCACCGGAGCCCCCTTCCTGCTGCTGTCCGGTCCGGAGCCGGACGTGGAGTGGGAGCGCTTCTCCGTCGCCGTCCGGCAGATCGTCGAACGCCTCGGGGTCCGGCTCTCGGTCAACTTCCACGGCATCCCGATGGGCGTCCCGCACACCCGCCCCGTGGGCATCACCCCGCACGGCAACCGGACCGACCTCATGCCGGGCCACCGCAGCCCCTCCGACGAGGCGCAGGTGCCGGGCAGCGCGGAGTCGCTGGTGGAGTTCCGCCTGGCCCAGGCCGGGCACGACGTGCTGGGTGTCGCCGCGCACGTACCGCACTACGTCGCCCGGTCCCCGTACCCGGACGCCGCGCTGACGGTGCTGGAGGCGATCACGGCGGCGACCGGGCTGGTGCTGCCGGCCGTGGCGCACGCCCTGCGGACCGAGGCGCACCGGACACAGACGGAGATCGACCGGCAGATCCGGGAGGGCGATGAGGAGCTGGTCGCCCTGGTGCAGGGGCTGGAGCACCAGTACGACGCGGCCGCGGGCGCCGAGACCCGGGGAAACATGATCGCCGAGCCTGCGGAGATCCCGTCGGCGGACGAGATCGGCCGCGAGTTCGAGCGGTTCCTCGCGGAGCGCGAGGGCGAGAACTGACGCAGAGGGGGATGTAGGGGTGCCAGGGGCGGGGTTTAGGCTGCGGCCATGCTGAAAGTGGGCCTGACGGGCGGAATCGGTGCTGGCAAGAGCGAGGTCTCGCGGCTGCTGGCGGGGTACGGGGCGGTCATCGTGGATGCCGACCGGATCGCGCGGGAGGTCGTCGAGCCCGGCACGCCCGGGCTCGCGGCCGTGGTGGCGGCCTTCGGGGATGCGGTGCTGACCGCGGAGGGGGCGCTGGACCGGCCGAAGCTGGGGTCGATCGTGTTCGCCGATCCCGCGAAGCTCCAGACCCTCAATGCGATCGTGCACCCGCTGGTCGGGGCCCGGTCGGCGGAGCTCGAGGCCGCCGCGGGGGCCGACGCGATCGTGGTGCACGACGTACCGCTGCTCGCGGAGAACGGCCTGTCGCCCCTCTACGACTTGGTGGTCGTGGTGGACGCGGCGCCCGGCACGCAGCTGGCCCGGCTGACCGCGCTGCGCGGGATGGCCGAGGAGGAGGCGCGGGCCCGGATGGCCGCGCAGGCCACCCGGGAGCAGCGGCTGGCGGTGGCGACCCTCGTGATCGACAACGATGGGCCGCTGGAGGCGCTGGAACCGCAGGTGCGCGCGGTGTGGGAGGAGCTCACGGCGCGGGCTGCGGAGTAGGCGGCGGAGCGGGCCGTGGAGCAGGCGGCGGAGTAGGCGGCGGAGTACGGGGCGGAGTAGGCGGCGGGGCAGGCGGGGCCGTCAGGCCTGACGCGGCCATGGAATAGCGGGCGCGCGCAGGAGCGTTGAACGCGGCCGTAGAGGGAAGGAACAGATCGTGTCCGACACCACGCCGCACTCCTCGTCATCGTCCTCGTCGTCCGGTGCGGCGAGCCCCGAGACGCACGTCATCGACTACCGGGCCGCCGAGCAGCTGCTGGCCGCACGCGACCCGCGCGGTGCGGTCAAGCTGCTCGACTCGGTCATAGCCGCCCACCCGGAAAACACGGCGGCCCGGCTGCTGCGCGCCCGGGCCTTCTTCGCCGCAGCCCAACTGCGTCCGGCGGAGCTGGAGTTCGAGTTGGTGCTGGAGCGGGAGCCGGACAACGCCTTCGCCCACTTCGCGCTGGCCCGTACCCATGAGCGCTCCGGCCGGCCCGAGCAGGCCCGCAAGCACTTCCGGCTGGCCGCCGCCCTGGACCCGCAGCCCGAGTACCTCCAGGCCGCCCGCTTCGAGGACTGAGCCTCACCGCCGCCGTCTCACCGCCGCCGTCTCACCGGCGCCGGGGCGGTTCGTACGGCGGGATGTCCGGGCCGGGCTGGTAGTGCGGGCCCTGGTGGATGTGGTGCAGGACCACCGCCAAGTCCACGGTCACGATGACCGCCAGGACCCCGCAGGCGGCCGCCCAGCCGGGACGGCCCGCCAGCGAGAAGGCGGCCGTCCCGGCGACTGCCCAGATCAGTCCCCACACGCCCAGCCATAGCCGCAGCCGCAGCGGGCTGCGCGCGGTCACCGGCTCGTTTCCGGAACGCATGGTCATCGCCTCGCCTTGCCTGACCTCACCTCATGTCCATGGTCCCACCCCGGGCACGGTCCGGGGCGGCCAGCCGTGCTATGGGTTGAGCTTGTTCACGGCGGTGGTCGTCGTCTTCTTGAACGCGGGGACGGGGGCGTCGGAGAGGTGGCCCCTCTGCCCCCACTTCACGACCGTCACGGTGGAGCCGTCGCGTCCGATGCCGTAGAGGTGCACGCCGGGCTCGGAGTCCGGAACCGAGGCGCCCGGCCGGTTGCCGGGAATGACGCCGACGGCACGATCCCGGCCCCTCCTCCCCCTGCGCGTCTCGGCGTCCGAGCCGGTCGTCCTGCGGGTGGAGGCCACCACCACGGGCTGCGACTGCGACTGGTACCTCGACCTCCGCTGGAGCGGTCCGGCCGGCTCCGGCACCCTCCGCATCGACGACAGCGGCCGCCCGCTGCGCGCGAGCGCCGCCACCGGACGGCCCGTGTACGGCTGCGCGACGGAACTGGGGCGCTGGGGCCGCTGACCCGAAGGGCCCAGGAGAACCGTGTCGCCTCCGGCGGCCCCGGCGGACTCCGTAGCCTCCGGCAGGCCGGCCCCGGAGAATCGCGTAGCCCCCGGCGGGTCCTCGAATACGGGCTGGTCAGGGGCGTTGTCAGTGGGCGCGCCTAGACTCGGCGGCAGAGGAGATCCGTATCGGTCGGGCGTAGGGAGGGGGACATGGTGACGACACCGCCGCAGTCGGTGGAGCCGCGCGCGCTGCTGCGCCACGCCGCCGTCTTCCTGCCCGCCGCCGTTCCCCGGGAGGGGCGCGTCGCCTTCTGGGCGCCCGACGGGGACGCCCTGCCCGAGGTGGGAACACCCGCGCCGCTCACCATCGTCCGCCCGCACGGCGACGGCGTCCGCAGCCGGCCCGTGCCCGCCGTGACCTTCTCCGTCACCTCCGCCCTGCCCCTGCTCGCCCAGGCAGCCCGCAGCCCCTCCGCACACCCCGCCACCCGTGCCTGGGGAACCGCCGCCAGGCAGGCCCTCACCCTGGTCGCCCGAGGCCGGCTGCTCCCCGGGCTCACCCCTGAAGGGGTCGACGCCTGGCGGGCCGGGCCGCTCGACGCCGCCGATGTCGGCCACCTCCGCGCGGTCGCCGCCGCGCTGCCGTACGAGGGGTACGCGACCCCGCTGGCCGGCCGCCGCCCCCTGCACCTGCCCCAACCGGAGGCGCTGGTCCGCGCCTTCCTCGACGCCGTCGCCGACAGCCTGCCCCGCACCCCGGCCGCCGCCGTGGCCGCCGGCCGGCCCTTCGCCGCCCCGGAACCGCAGCAGGTCCCCGGGATACGGGACTGGGCCGCGCAGGTCGCCGCCGGGGCCGATACGGGCGTCGGGATCTCGCTGCGGCTCGACCTGTCCTCCTTCCGCCTCTTCGACGAGGCGGAAGACGCCGAGGTGCGCCGCGCGGGGGCCGCCGTCGTCCAGGTGCACAGCCTCGCCGATCCCACCCTGGTCACCGACGCCGCACAGCTCTGGGCGGGCACGGCGGCCGCCGGATTCGGCCCCCGGGCCCGGATCGACGCCGTGCTCGCGCTGCGCCGGGCCGCACGGGTGTGGCCGCCCCTGCTGCGCCTGCTCGACCAGCCGGTCCCCGATGCGCTGGCCCTGTCCGACCCGGAGCTCGAAGACCTGCTCGGCACGGCCGCGAGCCGGCTGGCGGCCGCCGGGGTCCTGGTCCACTGGCCCCGCGAGTTGGCCCGTACGCTCTCCGCGACCGCCGTCGTACGGTCCACCGCGCCCGGTTCCGCCACCGACGGCACCGCCTTCTTCGACGCCGAGCACCTCTTCGCCTTCTCCTGGGAGCTGGCGCTCGGCGGCGACCGGCTCACTCCGGGGGAGATGGACGCCCTCGCGCAGGCCCACCGGCCGGTGGTGCGGCTGCGCGACCAGTGGGTGCGGGTCGATCCGGAGCTGGTGCGCAAGGCGCGCAAGCGGCAGCTGGGTCTGCTGGACCCGGTGGACGCGCTGGCCGCCGTACTGTCGGGGACGGCCGAGGTCG
Organism: Streptomyces sp. ISL-94; assembly: GCF_018614075.1. Lineage (GTDB taxonomy): Bacteria > Actinomycetota > Actinomycetes > Streptomycetales > Streptomycetaceae > Streptomyces. The sequence goes on from NZ_JAGGOZ010000113.1 coordinate 83,866, forward strand.
AGGGAGAAGCGGTCGAGGCGGTTCCGGTGGGGGCGCTGGCCGCCCTGCGGGAGCGGCTGACCGGGGACCCGGCCCCGCTGCCGCAGCCCGCCGTCCTCAAGGCCACCCTGCGCGACTACCAGGCGCGCGGCCTGGCCTGGCTGGACCTGATGACCTCCCTCGGGCTCGGCGCCTGCCTCGCCGACGACATGGGCCTGGGCAAGACCGTCACCCTGATCGCGCTCCACCTGCACCGGGACCGCCCCGAGCCGACGCTCGTGGTGTGCCCCGCGTCCCTGCTGGGCAACTGGCAGCGGGAGATCGAGAAGTTCGCCCCCGGCACGCCGGTGCGCCGCTTCCACGGCGGCAGCCGCAGCCTCGTCGACCTGACGTCCTGCGCCGGCGGGTTCGTGCTCACCACGTACGGGACGATGCGCGCCAGTGCCCCGCTGCTCGCCGAGCAGAGCTGGGGCATGGTCGTCGCCGATGAGGCGCAGCACGTCAAGAACCCGCACTCGGCGACCGCGAAGGCGCTGCGCACCCTGCGGGCCCCGGCCCGGGTGGCGCTGACCGGCACGCCCGTCGAGAACAACCTCTCCGAGCTGTGGGCGCTGCTCGACTGGACCACGCCCGGGCTGCTGGGTCCCCTCACCGCCTTCCGGGCGCGCCACGCCCGCCCGGTGGAGCACCAGCAGGAGGAGGACGGCGGCAACGAGGCGGCGGTGGCCCGGCTGTCGGCGCTCGTCCGGCCGTTCCTGCTGCGCCGCAAGAAGTCCGATCCGGGGATCGCGCCCGAGCTGCCGCCGAAGACGGAGACCGACCACCCCGTCTCCCTCACACGCGAGCAGGCCTCGCTCTACCAGGCGGCGGTGGACGAGGCGATGGCCGTGATCGAGTCGAGCGAGGGCATGGAGCGGCGCGGCATGATCATGAAGCTGCTGGCCTCGCTCAAGCAGATCTGCAACCACCCCGCCCAGTACCTGAAAGAGGAGCAGCCCCGGATCCCGCACCGTTCCGGCAAGCTGGCCCTGCTCGACGAACTGCTGGACACGATCCTGGCCGAGGGCGGCTCGGTGCTGGTCTTCACGCAGTACGTGACGATGGCCCGTCTGATCGAACGCCATCTCTCGGACCGGGGGATCTCCCATCAGCTCCTGCACGGCGGGACGCCGGTGGCGCGCCGTGAGGAGCTGGTGGACCGGTTCCAGGCGGGCGAGGTACCCGTCTTCCTGCTCTCCCTGAAGGCGGCGGGCACGGGGCTGAACCTCACCCGCGCCGGGCACGTCATCCACTTCGACCGCTGGTGGAACCCGGCCGTCGAGGAGCAGGCCACCGACCGCGCCTACCGGATCGGCCAGACCCAGCCCGTACAGGTGCACCGGATCATCGCCGAGGGGACCGTGGAGGACCGGATCGCCGAGATGCTGGAGGCGAAGCGGGCCCTGGCCGATGCGGTGCTCGGCTCCGGGGATTCGGCGCTGACCGAGCTGACCGACCGCGAGCTGGCCGACCTCGTCTCCCTGCGGAGGCCCGCATGATCACCGCGCGGGACGACCGCCGCCGCACCTTCGAGACCGTGCCCCCCGGGGTGGAGGCGGCCAGCTGGTGGGGCCGGGCCTGGGTGTCGGCGCTGGAGGAGGCCTCCGGCGACACGGCCCGCCTGGCCCGGGGCCGTACGTACGCCGCCGAGGGCCACGTCGACGCGGTCACCGTCACCCCCGGCCGGATCGTGGCGTACGTACGGGGCAGCCGGCCCCGCCCGTACCGCACCGAGCTGACCCTGCCCGCTTTCGCGGACGCCGAGTGGGCCGAGCTCCTGGAGGCGGTGGCAGCCGATCCCGGAGCCCTCGCCGCCCTGCTGGAGCGCGAGGTTCCGCAGTCGCTCGCGCAGGACATCCTGCCCGCCGCGGGCGAGCTCCACCCGCACTGCTCCTGCCCTGACTTCGGACGTCCGCCGTGCAAGCACGCGGCCGCCCTCTGCTACCGGGCGGCCCGCCTCCTCGACGAAGACCCCTTCGTGCTGCTGCTCCTGCGCGGCCGCGGCGAGCGGGAGCTGCTCGACGAGCTCGCCCGCCGCAACGCCGCCCACGCCGCGCGCGAACAGCCCGACGCCTCGCCCGATTTCCCCGGCGTCCCGGCCAGGGTGGCGCTCGCCCGCACCAGCCTGCCGCTGCTGCCCGCGCCGCTCGCCGCCCCCGCCGCCGCGGGCCTCCCGCCCGCCTACCCGGCCGATCCCGTGGCCCCGGACCCGCTCGCCCTGGACCAGCTCGCCTCCGACGCCGCGGTCCGCGCCCTCGACATCCTGACCACCGCCGAGGACCCGATCGCCGGGCTCAGCCTCTGGCAGGACGCCGTCCGGCTGGCCTCCGCGCACGCCACGGCCGGCCTCACCGGCGCGGCCCGCACCCTCTACCGCGACCTGGCCCGCGCCACGGGCCGCACCACCACCGACCTCGCCCGGGCCGCCGCGGCCTGGCGCCAGGGCGGCCGCCCCGCCCTGGCCGCCCTCGAAGAGCCCTGGGACCCGCCGGCCGGCCCCTTCGACCGCGCCCGCCCGGCCCTCATCGCCGCCGCCCAGGGCTCCTTCCGCCCCGACCGCAACCGCCTCACGACCCGCACCCGCCAGCTCCGCCTGGGCCGCGATGCCCTCTGGTACGCCTACGAGTCCCGCCCGGACGCCGAGGACTGGTGGCCCACGGGACGGCCCTCCCCGGACCCGGTCACCGCCCTGCTGCACTGATCCCGGCCGCCCAGCGCGTCAACGTACTGAAGTCGCGGTCGCGGAGGCCGTGGCGGGGGTGGATGCGCAGGAGGAGCGCAGGGGTCGGGTGGTGGGCGGCGACCCAGGTGCGGTCGGCGGGGGTGATCATGTCGTCGACCCAGGCGAAGGGCCGGCCGGCCGCCCAGTCGACGAGGGGGCGCGTCTTCCAGGAGAGGCCGTCCGGGTCGCGGGCGAAGAGCTCCGGCCATTCGACGACAGGAAGATCACCGGGAAGTCCGATGTGCGGGGCGATCATCGTGTTGGCCTGGTGCGTCCAGGCGGTGGCCCAGGTGAGCTCGAAGGGCAGGGCCAGCAGCCGGGGGCCGTGGGAGGGGTGGAGGCGGACCCGCGCGCCGCGGCGGGCGCTGCGGGATTCCGGGTCGCGGTAGGAGAGCCAGACATCCGGCTTCATTCGGTGGCTGGTGTAGCCGCGTAGGCGGGCGAAGGGCGACCGGAAGGGGTTGAGCGGGCCGTCCACGTCGAGGAGGAGCAGCGGTCGTTCAGTCATGAAGTAGGGACTACCCAGTACACGATGGAGTGAAATGCCTACCGGCTCTATAACCCGAATGGGTTGAGCGCGTTGTTTCCGGTGCGGGCACGATGCCCGTGGAACCCTCCGGAAGGCAGGAAAACTGATGCGTCACAGTCGTCGGAATGGCTTGATCGCGGCGGTGGTTGCGGGAGGTGGGCTGGCGGTCGCGGGCGTGGGCGGATTCGCGTACGCCGATGCGGACGCGGGCGGGCAGGCGGAGCGGTCGCCGGGGCTGCTGTCCGGGAATCTGGTGCAACTGCCGGTGCACGTCCCGGTGAACGTGTGCGGGAACACGGTGAGCGTGGTCGGCGTGCTCAACTCGGCCGCCGGCAACCGCTGTACGAACGCGAATCCGGAGCCGGGGCCCTCGAATCCGTCGTCCCATCCGTCGCACCAGTCGAAACCCGGGACCGGCAACCACGGCGGAGCCGTCGCGGAAGGGCGCGGAAAGGATTCCCCCGGGCTGCTGTCCGGCAACGGCCTCCAGCTCCCGGTCGACGTGCCCGTGAACATCAGCGGCAACGCGGTGAGCGTCGTCGGGATCGGCAACAGCTCCCACGGGAACAGCTCGGTCAACGGGGAGGCCCCCACCGGCGGCAAGCCGCCCCAGCCACCCGTCACCGAGCAGCCCGTGACCCCGACCCCGACCCCGACCCCGCCCGCCCCGCCGCGGCCCGGCGAGTCCCTCGCCCACACCGGCGCCGACGGCATCGGCTACCTGATCCCCGGTGGGGGAGCCCTGCTGCTGGGCGGCGTGCTCCTCTACCGCCGCTTCCGGCTCACCTAGGCACCCGGCGCCAGCCGTCCAGGATGGCGTCGATCTGCGCCGCCAGCCGGGCCCGGGCCGCGAACCGCGGAACGCCGGCCATCAGCAGGGCGTCGTACTCGGTGTCGGTGTGCCGCACGGCGGCCCGTACCGCGACCGAGACCGCCGGCTCGTCGAGGGCCCGGCCGGCCGCGGTGCGGCCCACCCGCCCGCTGCCGCGCACCGAGGCGTGCGTGGCTATCGCCACGGCCCGATCGGCCGGGCACCCGGGGAACAGCCGCACGATCTCGGCGGCGAAGGCCGCCGTGAACCGGGTGTCCTCGGCGGCGCGGCGCAGCCGGTCGCGCTCCCTGCGCCGCGCCCGCGCCTCGGCGTCCGCGAGGCAGGCGCGCTCCGCCCGGGCCAGGGCGGCATCCTCGACGAGGAGGCCCAGACGCTCGTAGCGGCGGCGGCGCCGGTTGAAGCGGAGGACGACGGCACTGAGCGAACTCGCCTTACGGGAGCGACGGGTCAGCGCCGCGTCTCCGCGCGGAAGGTAGACCAGATGTCCGAGATCGGCGCAGTCGAGGCAGCGCGGGACACCCGCCTCGCGCACCAGGTGCCGGAGCGGGCCCTGCCGGCACTCCGCGCAGTGGATCTGCTTCCCGGACTCGAACACCACCAAGCTCATACCGATGTGATACCGCCGCCCGGGCCGCCTATCACCTGGAGCGGGATGGAGGTTGCGATTTCGCCAACTCGGCCTGTTCGGCCGGATGTCCACCTACCGTGACGCCAGCGGGCCGAGCGGTGGCCCGTGGAGGAGGGGGACATGGGTGGACGGCAGGCGACAGCGCGGCCTCCGAGGGCAGCGGCCCCGGGCGATCTCGTCGGCAGGGAGATAGTCATCGAACCCGGCGGCTGCACCGGCTGGCACTACCACGGGGTACCGCTGATCGCCCTGCTCAAGTCCGGGACGCTGACACGGATCCTGCACGACCACACGGTCGTGGTGCACCACGCAGGGTCCAGCTTCGTCGAGCCGGCCGGCATCCGGCACATCCATCTCGGACGCAACCTGGGCACCGAGCCGGTCGTGCTCTACGTGACCTGCACCCTGGCCGAGGACGACCCCCTGTCCATACCCGCGCCGGCCCGGGAGTGCCGGTGCGGCTCACACGAGCCGGCGTATCTCCCCGCGCACCCGGCAGAAGCCTCCTGAGGTCGCGCGCAGCCCGTCGACCACGTACCGGTCGGCCACCTCGCGTATCCCGCGCGGGATCTGCCCATTCGAGCCGGGCTCGAAGCCTCCCGGCACCACCTGCACCCCTATCCGCCCGCCCTGCTGGAGGCACTCCGCTGCCACGCCGCCCGCCGGGGCCGCGCCCTGGGCCACCCTTGACAATGGGCTGGTGCAGCTGGAAGCGATCACATGGCAGCGGATGGCCGAGCGGCTCGCCGGTCACCTCGACGACCCCGACATCCTGCCCGGCGAGGGCAGTTGGCAGCGGGTGGGCATCGACGGAGCGCCGGCCGCCGGGACCGGCGTCCTCGCCGGGCACCTCGCCGACGCTCTGCGGACGCGCGGGCGGTCGGTCCTGGTGGTACCGGCCGAGGGCTTCCTGCGGCCTGCCTCCCTCCGCTTCGAGTACGGCCGCGAGGACGTGGACTCGTACCTCGGCGGCTGGTACGACACGGCCGCCCTCTGGCGGGAGGTGTTCGGCCCCACGGACCCCGGCGGTACCGGCCGGGTGCTGCCCGATCTGTGGGACCCGGCGACCGACCGTGCGACCCGCAGCCCCTACACCGAACTCCCGCCCGGCGGCGTGGTGATCGTGCACGGCCCGCTCCTGCTGGGCCACTGGTTCCCCTTCGACCTCAGCGTCCACATCCGGCTCTCCCCGGGCGCGCTCGCCCGTCGCACCGAGGAGTCCGCGCGCTGGACCCTGCCGGCCTTCGCGCGCTACGAGGCGGACACCGACCCGGCGTCGGCCGCCGACGCGCTGGTCCGGGCCGACGACCCCCGCCATCCCGCCTGGACCGGCATCCGCAACCAGTAGGCCGGCCATCCCCCGTACGTTTACGGCCTGCCGCCCAGGCGGGTGACGGCAAGCGCCGCCGTGTGGCAGCCGGCGCGGGCGGCCTCCGCCGGGTCCGCCCCCGCCAGGCGGGCCGCGAGGAAGCCGCCGGTGAACGCGTCCCCGGCGCCCGTGGAGTCCACCGCGTCGGCCGGCTCCGCGGCGACCTCGGCGGTGATCCGCCCCCGCTCGGCGACCAGCGCGCCCGCCGCGCCCCGCGTGACCACCACCAGCGGTATCCGGCGGCTCAGGTCCGCCGCCGCGCGGGCCAGTCCAGCCGGCTCCGGCAGCCCGGCGAGCAGCCGGGCCTCGTCCTCGTTGGGCAGCAGTACGTCGGCCCCCGCCACGGCATCGAGGAACCGCCGCGGGCCCAGCGCGATCAGGAATCCGGCCGAGGCGGGGTCCACGCTCACCGGCACCCCCCGGCCCCGGGCCGCCCGCAGCGCGACCAGGGCCAGCTCCCGGCTGCTGTCGGCGAAGAACAGGTAGCCGGACAGGTGCAGGTGGGCCACCCCGTCCAGCAGGGACGGGTGCCAGTCGGCGGGGCACAGCCGCAGCGCGGCCCCGCTGTCCGTCAGGAAGGTCCGCTCGGCGTCCTTGCCGACCAGCGCGACCACCGTCCCGGTCGGCTCCTCCCGGTCGACCACCAGCCGCGGCCGCACCCCCGCGTCCACCAGCGCCCGCTCGTGCCACCGCACGGACTCGCTGCCCACCCGGGCGAGGAGCCGTACCTCCGCGGCCCCCGTCTGCGCCGCCCAGCAGGCTGCGTTGGCCCCGGCGCCGCCCGGCAGGGTGCGGATCCGGGCGGCCGTGTCAGTGGCCGGAGCCAGCGGTTCCGGGTACACCGCCACCACGTCGGTCACCACGTCCCCGACGATCAGCAGCGCCCCCGGTCCGCCGGGGCGGCCCGCGTCGCCCGTACCGGAGCCGCTCGCGCCGGCCCCACCCCGCCCCGGGCCGCTCATGCCCGCGCCGCCCAGGCCCCCGCGATCAGGGCCCCGAGCCGCACGTTTCCCCGTACGGCCGCCAGGTTCGCCTCCAGCGAGGCGCCGCCCGTCGCCCGCACCAGGAACCCCAGCAGGAACGGGGTCACCGCCTGCCCCGTGATCCCCCGCTCCCGGCACTCGGCCAGCGCCTCGGCCAGCACCCGGTCGTGAAGCTGCGGATCCAGCTGCTCCTCCTCCGCCACCGGGTTGGCCACCAGCAGCGCCGATTCCGGGCCCCCCAGCGCGTCCTGAGCGGCCATCACTGCCGCCACCTCCTCCGGCCCCCGCACGGTCCAGTCCACCGGCTCGCCCGAATCGGCCAGGTAGAAGCCGGGGAACTGCTGCGTCCGGTACCCCAGCACCCCCACCCCCAGCGTCTCCAGCCGCTGCAACGTGGCCGGCACGTCCAGGATCGACTTCACCCCCGCGCACACCACCGTGATCCGGGTCCGCGCCAGCAGGGAGAGGTCCGCCGACTCGTCCTGCGTCTGCGCCCACTCCCGGTGTACGCCGCCCAGCCCGCCCGTGGCGAAGACCCGCAGGCCCGCCCGTGCGGCCAGGAAGGCCGTCGCGGACACCGTCGTCGCCCCGGTCGCCCCGGTCGCCAGCGCGGGCGCCAGGTCCCGGTGGCCGAGTTTGCGCACGCCGTCCCCGCCCGCGATCCGCTCCAGCTGCGCCTTGTCCAGGCCCGCGTACGCCACCCCGTCCACGACCGCGATCGTCGCCGGAACCGCACCCTCCGACCGGACCAGAGCCTCCAGTTCGAGCCCCACCGCCAGATTGCGCGGGCGCGGCAGGCCGTGCGCGATGATCGTCGACTCCAGGGCCACGACGGGCCTGCGCCGGGCGAGTGCCTCGCGTACCTCTTCGGACAGGACCGGTCCGCCGGACGGGGATGCAGTTGCTGTGTGCTGTGACATGTCCCCATCCATGGCACGGGATTCACGCCCCCAAACGCTCTCCCGCCCCAGCCGCCCCAACCTGTCCGAGTAGCGTTCCCCGGGGAACGCCCGGCTTTACGACGAGCCGGCCGACCGTTACGACCTCGTGTACGCGCAGCGGGACCCGAGCCCCGCCCGCCGGGGCCGGGCCCGCGACAGCCGTTGGCCGAAACCTGCGGGTCCTTGCGCCCGGTGGCCTGCTCGCGACCGGACGGGGCGACCGGACGGGGTGACTGGACAGAGTGGCCCGTCGGCCGGGCGGTTGCTGGACGTTCCGTTCACCGCGCCGTGCGGGCGGCCCGGATTAGGTTGGCGCGCCATGAGCACCAGTGATCACGTAGCAGCAGCAGCAGCAGCAGCAGCTGCCGAGCCGGCCCCCGCCTCCTTCGTCGTCTCCGTAGCCGATGTCCCCGACGCCGAGCTGGGGGCCGAGGACCTCGACCCCGAACAGATCGTCTCCGGCGCGCCCGTGGTGACGGGCAAGGTGCTGTGGGAGTCGGCGGACGGCAGCCAGGTGCGCGGCATCTGGCAGATCACCCCGGGCGTGGTCACCGACGTCGAGGCCGACGAGCTGTTCGTGGTGGTCAGCGGCCGCGCCACCATCGAGGTCGAGGGCGGCGGGACCCTGGAGGTGGGCCCCGGCAGCGCCTGCGTGCTCCGGGAGGGCGACAAGACGACCTGGACCGTGCACGAGACGCTCCGCAAGGCCTACCACATCAGCTACTGAGCCCCTTCGCGGGCGCGGGCGCCGTCACGGGGTGGCGGCGGGCGGTGAACAGCGCGAGCGCCGCCAGCGGCAGCAGCAGGCAGGCGCCGATGGCGTTCAGCCAGCCGTAGCCCGCCTGGGACATGACCAGGCCGGCGGCCGCGCCGCCCACGCCCGCGGCGGTGTTCATGGTCAGGTCGCTCAGGCCCTGTACGGCGGCCCGTGCGGGCTGCGGCACCGAGTCGGTCAGCAGCGCCGAACCGGAGACCATCCCCGCGGACCAGCCGAGGCCGAGCAGGAAGAGGCCGGCCGCGCTCTGCACGTGGTTTCCGGCGGCCGTGCCGGCGAGCAGCGCGGCGAGCGACAGGAGCCCGGCCGCGAGGCCGATCACGGACAGCCTGCCGAGCCGGTCGGCGAGCCATCCCATGACCGGTGAGAAGGCGAACATGCCCGCGATGTGACCGCTGATGACCAGGCCGATGAGCTCCAGGCCCGCGCCGTGGTGGCCCAGGTCCATCGGGGTCATGATCATGATCGACACCATGGTGGTGTGCGACACGGCGACGGCGACGAGCGCGAGCCGGGCCCGCGGCGAGGCCTTGACGGCGGCGAGCCCCGCGCGCAGCGAGCGGCCCTCGCGGGTCTGCTCCTCGGGAGCCGCCAGCGCACGGGCGGTCAGCAGCGGGTCCGGGCGCAGCAGTACGCCGATCAGCGTGCCGGTGAGGACGAAGACGGCGGCGGCCCACACGAAGGGGCCCGCCGTCTCGGGTATGGAGGTTCCGGCGAAGCTGCGGCTGGCCGGGGCGGACAGGTTGGGGCCGAGTACCGCGCCGATGGTGGACGCCCACACGACGACGGAGATCGCCCGGGCCCGGCGGTCCGGGGCGGCGAGGTCGGCGGCGGCGAACCGGGCCTGGAGGTTGGCCGAGGAGGCGGCGCCGAACGCGGCCATGCCCAGGAGCAGCAGCGGGAAGCTCTTGATGGTGGCGGCGAGGACGACGAGGGCCGCACCGGTCGCGCCGATCGCGTAGGCCAGGACCAGGCCGGGGCGGCGGCCGCGCGCGGTCATCAGCGCGGCGAGCGGGAGCGAGACCAGGGCGGTGCCGACCACGGAGGCGGTGGAGGCGAAGCCGGACATGGCCTCGGTGCCGCTGATCTCGGTCGCGAGGACGGGGGCCAGGGCGATGCTGATGGGGACGCCGAGCCCGCCGAGCATCTGGCTGGCCATGAGCACGGTGGAGGTGCGCCGCTGCAGCCGGGCCAGGTCGGGGAGGCCGGCCGCGTGAGCCGTACGGTCCGTGCGCGGTGAGGTGGTCACGCCGTACACCTCCTTCGCGGGTGCGCGAGGGGGCGCGCCTGCGGGGCGGGTATGGGCGCGGCGAGGCCGGGCGGGTCGGCAGGAGTAGTCACCGCGGCAGTGTGCCACCCCTTACCCTGCGGCGGAACCGAGATACCGCCCCACCGCACAGCCGGTACTGCCCTCATGGGGGGCACCGGCCGCCCCGCCCTCACGGGCGGCACCGGCCGCCCCGCCCGCTCAGCCGGCACTGCCCGCCACCGCACGCCCCACCCCCACAGCCGGCACCGCCCCCACCGCCCGCACCGCGCCACCCGCGCCGCACCACTCAGAACAGCGGCTGCGGAAGCACGCCCTCCAGGGCGAGCAGCAGCCGCTTGGTCTCGACACCGCCGCCGAATCCCCCGATGCCGCCGTCGTTCTCCACGACCCGGTGGCAGGCCACCACCAGCGGCAGCGGATTCGACCCCATGGCATTGCCCACGGCCTGAGCGGCGCCCGGCTGGCCCACCCGGCCGGCCAGCTCCCCGTAACCGACGACCGTTCCGTACGGCACGGAGCGGTCCAGCTCCTGGAGCACCTGCCGGTTGAAGCCGGAGCTGAGGCGCCAGTCCAGCGGCAGTTCGAAGCGCCGCAGCGTGCCGGAGAAGTACGCGGCCAGCTGGCGTATGGGCTCGGCCAGCAGCACCTCCGCGCCCGGCGCGGGCCGCCGGGCGTCGGCGCCGAGCCGGGAGACGAGCGGGCCGATCATCGCGTCGACCCGGTCCGGCTCGGCATGGAACTCGACCCGGGCCAACCCCTCCGGGGTCGCGGCCAGGAGCAGGGGGCCGACGCAGGAGGTGACGACGGTCCATTCGAGGTGCGGCCCGCGGGGCCGCTCGGTGCTGTCCACGCCTCCACGGTACGGCGGGGCACCGACAGCGCTCTCCCGCCGGCCGCGCCCGCAAAGGGCTCAGAGCCCGTCGATGGCCGCCTGCACGACGTCCGGGGCGTTGGTGATGATCCCGTCCACGCCCATGTCCGCGACCTTCCGGGCGGTCGCGGCGTCGTCCACGATCCAGGTGTCCACCTCCATGGCCCGGCCGTGGGCACCCAGCAGATCGTGCACCGCCTCGACCCAGTCTGCCGAGATCGTGGTGTGCCACGGGTTGATCCGGTCGGTGAACTCCGCGTACTTCGGCAGGTCCGCCACGGTCGGGGTGCCCAGGAAGGCCGTCACGAGGTCCGGCCGCAGACCGTGCACGATGCGTACGCTGTCGGCGCTGAAGCTCTGCACCACCAGGCGCCGCGTCACATGGCGCTCATCGAGCCAGCCGAGCTCGTCCAGCAGCTGCAGGGTCTGCTCCTCGATCCCCGGGTAGAGCTCCGGCTTCTTGATCTCCAGCAGCAGCCGCTGCTGATTGCGCTGCACCCGGCCCATATACTCCCGCAGGGTCGGCACCCGGGCGCCCCCGAACTCCTCGTCGAACCAGCTGCCCGCGTCCAACCGGGCGATCTCCGCCGCCGTGAAGTCCTTGACCCGCCAGGGCTTGCGGTCCGGGAAGACCTCTTCGACGTCGGTGGTCCGGGACAGGGTGTCGTCGTGGATCACCACCAGCTCGCCGTCCCTGGTGCGCTGCACGTCGTTCTCGACCCAGTCGAAGCCCAGCCGCATCGCCATGTCGATCGCGTCGAGGGTGTTCTCCGGGGCGTACGCCGAAGCCCCCCGGTGGGCGTACACGACGGGGTCGCCCAGCACCGCCCGGTCGGCGGCGGCGGCGGCGGCGGTGGCGGCGGCGGAGTCGGGGCCGTTGGCGGCGGCGGACGAGGCCGTCCCGCCCAGCAGGGTGAGGGTGAAGCCCAGGAATGCGGCGGCGGCCGCGGTGGCGGGTCGGACGTACATGTGCGTTCTCCTCGGGTCGTGAGCCCTGTTCCTGCGTCAGACGGGTGCGGAGCGACAGACGTTGCGGCGATGCACTTCACGGCGGGACCTTCACCGATCATGGGGTTGAAGATCACCGGGCCGCCACCGAACTACGACAAACGGACCAGAAGGGATGAGATCCGTGTGGCGCGACCGGACCAGCTGCTGCGCCGCTGAGCGGCGCGGATGCGTGGGTGTCAGTGCGGGGTCGTACGGTGGACTCATGCGGCCCGTATCGAAGATCGAACGCACGGTGGCGCCTTTCGAGGTCGTCAGCTCCTACCAGCCCAGCGGTGACCAGCCGGCGGCCATCGCCGAGCTGGAGAAGCGCATCCGTGCAGGTGAGAAGGATGTCGTCCTACTGGGTGCGACCGGCACCGGCAAGTCGGCGACCACCGCCTGGATGATCGAGAGGCTCCAGCGCCCCACCCTGGTGATGGCGCCGAACAAGACGCTGGCCGCCCAGCTGGCGAACGAGTTCCGCGAGCTCCTGCCGAACAACGCCGTCGAGTACTTCGTCTCGTACTACGACTACTACCAGCCCGAGGCGTACGTCCCGCAGTCCGACACCTACATCGAGAAGGACTCCTCGATCAACGAGGAGGTGGAGCGGCTGCGCCACTCCGCGACCAACTCGCTGCTGACCCGCCGCGACGTCATCGTCGTCGCCTCCGTGTCCTGTATCTACGGCCTCGGCACCCCGCAGGAGTACGTCGACCGGATGGTCTCCCTCAAGGTGGGCGAGGAGATCGACCGGGACCAGCTGCTGCGCCGCTTCGTCGACATCCAGTACACGCGCAACGACGTGGCCTTCACCCGCGGCACCTTCCGGGTGCGCGGCGACACCATCGAGATCTTCCCGGTCTACGAGGAACTGGCCGTCCGCATCGAGATGTTCGGCGACGAGATCGAGGCCCTCTCCACCCTGCACCCCCTGACCGGCGAGGTCATCAGCGAGGACCGCGAGCTGTACGTCTTCCCGGCCAGCCACTACGTCGCCGGCCCCGAGCGCATGGAGAAGGCGGTCCGCGGCATCGAGGCCGAGCTGGTCGGGCGCCTCGCCGAGCTGGAGAAGCAGGGCAAGATGCTGGAGGCGCAGCGGCTGCGCATGCGCACCACCTACGACCTGGAGATGATGCGCCAGATCGGATCGTGCTCCGGCATCGAGAACTACTCGCTGCACATGGACGACCGCGAGCCGGGCTCCGCGCCCAACACCCTCATCGACTACTTCCCGGAGGACTTCCTCCTGGTCATCGACGAGTCGCACGTGACCGTGCCGCAGATCGGCGCCATGTACGAGGGCGACGCCTCCCGCAAGCGGACCCTCGTCGACCACGGCTTCCGGCTGCCGTCCGCGCTCGACAACCGGCCGCTGAAGTGGGAGGAGTTCCAGGAGCGGATCGGCCAGACCGTCTACCTGTCGGCGACCCCGGGCAAGTACGAGCTCTCGCGCGGCGACGGCTTCGTCGAGCAGATCATCCGCCCCACCGGCCTCATCGACCCCGAGGTCGTCGTCAAGCCCACCGAGGGCCAGATCGACGACCTCGTGCACGAGATCCGCGAGCGGGTGGAGAAGGACGAGCGGGTCCTGGTCACCACCCTCACCAAGAAGATGGCCGAGGACCTCACGGACTACTTCCTGGAGCTCGGCATCCAGGTCCGCTACCTGCACAGCGACGTGGACACCCTGCGCCGCATCGAGCTGCTGCGCGAGTTGCGGTCCGGCGAGTTCGACGTACTGGTGGGCATCAACCTGCTGCGCGAGGGCCTCGACCTGCCCGAGGTGTCCCTGGTGGCGATCCTGGACGCCGACAAACAGGGGTTCCTGCGCTCCGGAACCTCGCTGATCCAGACCATCGGCCGCGCGGCGCGCAACGTCTCCGGCCAGGTCCACATGTACGCGGACACCATCACCCCGGCGATGGCCCAGGCGATCGACGAGACGAACCGCCGCCGGGAGAAGCAGGTCGCCTACAACACGGCGAACGGGATCGACCCGCAGCCGCTGCGCAAGAAGATCAACGACATCGTCGCCACCATCGCCCGCGAGGAGCTCGACACCGAGGAGCTCCTGGGCACCGGATACCGGCAGGCGAAGGAGGGCAAGGGGGCCCTGGCCCCGGTGCCGGCGCTCGGCGGCAAGGCGAAGGCGGGCGGCAGGGGGGCGAAGGGCGCGGCCAAGGCCGCCGAGGTGCTCACCGACCGGCCCGCCGCCGAACTGGCCTCGCTCATCGAGCAGATGACCGAGCGGATGCGGGCGGCGGCCGCGGAGCTGCAGTTCGAGGTCGCGGCCCGGATCCGGGACGAGGTGGGCGAGCTGAAGAAGGAGCTGCGGCAGATGAAGGAAGCGGGCCTCGCCTGAGCGGGAGCCTGTCAGTAGGGTTGGTGCACGGCCGCAGGTACACGCTGCGCGCTCGTTATCAGGGGCGGGCTTATGAGAGGGGACAGCGCGTGACGGTCAACATGACCAAGGGTCAGGCCATCAGTCTGCAGAAGGCGGACGGAGGCACGCTGACCGCGGTCCGGATGGGCCTCGGATGGCAGGCGGCAAAGCGCCGCGGGCTCTTCGGCTCGCGGACGCGGGAGATCGACCTGGACGCCTCGGCGGTGCTCTTCGCCGACAAGCAGCCCGTGGACGTGGTCTTCTTCCGGCACCTCCAGAGCGACGACGGCTCGGTCCGGCACACCGGTGACAACCTCGTCGGCGGCGCCGGCCAGGGCGGGGACGACGAGTCCATCCTCGTCGACCTCCAGCGCGTGCCGGTGCACATCGACCAGATCGTCTTCACGGTGAACTCCTTCACCGGCCAGACGTTCCAGGAGGTGCAGAACGCCTTCTGCCGCATTGTCGACGAGACCAACGGCCAGGAGCTGGCCCGCTACACCCTCGACGGCGGCGGCCAGTACACCGCGCAGATCATGGCGAAGGTGTCCCGCGCGGGCGCGGGCTGGAAGATGACGGCCCTGGGCAACCCGGCCAACGGCCGCACGTTCCAGGACCTGATGCCGTCGATCCTGCCTCACCTGTAAGCGAAGAAGTACGGGGGGAGACGGGACAATGGCGGCCGAACTGGTCCGGGGGCAGAACCACGCCCTGCCCGAACACAAGGTGCGGATCACGGTCTCGGCGGGCACACCGGTGCTCGCCCTGGCCTCGCTCGGGGACGAGCGGGGAGCCGTGACGGGTCCCGAGGGGATCGCGCACCCCGGTGCGCGCGAACTTCCGGGGGTGGAGGCGCCCGACGGGTCCGCCGACCGGCACCGGTTCGCCGTCGACCTGGACGCGGTGGACCCCGCGGTGTACCAGGTCGGCGTCCTGCTCTCCCTGCCCCCCGGCGGCCCGGCCCGGTTCGGAGCCGTCGCGGCCCCGCACCTCGCCGTCGCGGGCGTGGACGGCACCGTGCTCGCCGAGTACACCCTCACCGGGCTGGACGCCGAGACCGCCGTGGTCGCCCTGGAGCTCTACCGGCGCCAGGGGGCCTGGAAGGTCCGTGCCGTCGGGCAGGGCTACGCCGACGGCCTCGCCGCGCTGTTCGCCGACCAGGGGCTCACCGCGCCCGGCGCCGCCGAGCTGGCGGCGCGCGTGCACGCGTGCGTGGCCGCCCCGGTGGCGCCCGACCCGGTCCCGGTGTCCGGGGTTCCGTACGCGGGCACGCCGGGCCCGGCGCCCGAGCCGTCGAACGCTGCCGAGCCGACGGCCGCGTCCGCGCCTGAGCCGGCGCCCGCGATCGGGGCCGACGGGACCATCAACTACGCCCACCCGCGCCGCCGCCGCACCAGCACCGAGCCCCCCGAGCCCGCCCCGCGGGCCGCCCAGCCGTCGGAGCCGGGCCAGGCCCCGCGCCCCGTCGCCGGGGACGCCGGCGGCTGGTCCATGGACGAGTGGCTCTACAACCAGGTCTGGGGCATGTTCGAGGACCTGGCCCGCACCGTCGCCGCCTACCGCAGCGCCGTCGACTTCGCCGACTCCCGGATGGACCGCGAGCTCGACGAGGCCCTGTCCGACCCCCGCCACCGCATCGGCGGCTCCGGCAACGCCGCCCGCGACACCGCCCGGGCCCGCCGCGACGAGCTCGTCGCCCAGGCCCAGGCCGTCCTCGACCGGGACCTCGCGCAGCTCGCCGCCGAGTGCGAGGTGGTCGAGCCCGCGCTGCCGGCCCCCTACGCCCGCTGGGACAACCCGGTCTGGCATGACCACCACGTGCCCGAGGAAAGCCCGCTGGCCCTGCGCCTGGGGGACCTGCACCTGCCCGAGCGGCCCGATCTGCGCATCCCCATGCTCGTGCGGCTCCCGCTGGAGCGCGGGCTCTGGATCGACAACGGCCGCACCGGCTCCGAGGCCGCGATGGCCATGGACACCGACCGGCTGCGCCGGGCCGCCATGGACATGGCCGTCGCCCACGCGGCGCGGCTGCTCGCGGTCCACCCCGCCGACCGCTTCTCCGTCCACGTCATCGACGCGGCCGGGGCCGGTGCCGCCTCGCTGGCGCCCCTCGTCCGCGCCGGGGTGCTGGCCGGGCCGCCCGCCGCCGGGGCCGCGGGGGTCTCCGCGACCCTGGAGCGGCTGACCCGCCGGGTGGACCTCGTACAGATGGCGCTGCGGGCGGGGGCTCCCGAGGACCTGCCGCCGGATGTGGACACCGCCGAGCAGCTGCTGATCGTGCACGACTTCCCGCACGGGTTCGACGACCGGGCCGTTACCCGTTTGCGCTATCTCGCCGACGAGGGACCGGCGGTCGGAGTGCACCTGCTGATGGTCGCGGACCGTGACGAGGCCTCGGCCTACGGGCCGCTGCTGGACCCGCTGTGGCGCTCCCTGATGCGGCTGTCCCCGGTGCCGGACAACCATCTCGCCGACCCCTGGGTCCACCACGCCTGGACCTTCGAGCCGGATCTGCCCCCGCAGGGCAGCCGTGTCCTCGACCAGGCACTGGAGCGGGTGGCGGAGCTCCGGCGCACCGGTCGATGACCTGGCGATGACCAGCACTTGGGGTTCTCTTTAACTTTTCCGTCCCGGACGGGTACCCTGGTGAGCGCGGAGGGGAGTATTCCTGCTTTCCTGCTACGGCGTACCCGTCAATACGGGCCACTGCGGTTCTTGCGAACCCAGCCGGCCCCGGGGCGCCGGCCCACGGCCTCCAGGCCGCCCGGGTGGAAGAGACCTCCGGCAGCGATGACGCTGACGAAGTGCTGAGCCATCCGCCGGAGGCGTGTCAACCGTGGAAGTTTCCTGGACCCTGTGGGCGCTGACCATTCTTGGTCTGTCCCTCCTCATCGGCGCCGATTTCTTCATCGGCCGCAAACCGCACGACGTATCGATCAAGGAAGCGGGCACCTGGACGGTCGTCTGGATCGTCCTCGCCGCGCTCTTCGGCCTCGGCCTGTGGTTCTTCGCGAACGGCCAGGCCTCGCAGGAGTTCTTCGCGGGCTTCATCACCGAGAAGTCGTTGAGCGTGGACAACCTCTTCGTCTTCGTCCTGATCATGGCGAAGTTCGCGGTGCCCTCCCACCTCCAGCAGCGCGTGCTGCTCGTGGGCGTGCTGATCGCCCTGGTGCTGCGCGCGATCTTCATCGCGGCCGGAGCCGCGATCATCGCCAGCTTCTCCTGGGTCTTCTACATCTTCGGCGCGTTCCTGATCTACACCGCCTGGAAGCTGATCCAGGAGGCGCGCAAGGACGAGGACGAGGAGGAGTTCGAGGAGAACCGCCTCCTCAAGTCCGTCGAGAAGAAGTTCGGCGTCGCCGACAAGTACCACGGCACCAAGCTCTTCATCCGGAACAACGGCAAGCGCGTCCTGACCCCGCTGATGGTCGTCATGCTCGCCATCGGCACCACCGACGTGCTGTTCGCACTGGACTCCATCCCCGCCATCTTCGGCCTCACCCAGGACCCGTACATCGTCTTCACCGCCAACGCCTTCGCCCTCATGGGCCTGCGCCAGCTGTACTTCCTCATCGGCGGTCTGCTGAAGAAGCTGGTCCACCTCAGCTACGGCCTGTCGATCATCCTCGGCTTCATCGGCGTCAAGCTGGTGCTGCACGCGCTCCACGAGAACGGGGTGCACGTCCCGGTGATCTCGATCCCGGTCTCCCTCGGCGTCATCTGCGGTGTCCTGGCCATCACCACGATCACCAGCCTGATGGCCTCGAAGAAGCAGGCGGCGGCCGAGGCCGCCGCCCGCCCGGAGCGCATCGAGGCCTAGGAAGGGCCCGACGCGCAGCAGGTCTGCGGATCTACGCGGGGGCGGCGGCCGCTTCGGCCGCCGCCCCCGACCGCGTCCGTTCCACCACCGGATTCGTCTCGGGCAGCAGCGCGAAGCAGCCCAGGCTGAGCAGGGCGACCCCGCTCAAGTACACGGCGACACCCCAGGGCGGACCGGAGCCGTCCGCCAGCGACGTCGCCACGATCGGGGTCAGCGCCCCGCCCAGCACACCGCCCAGGTTGTAGCCGACGGCCGCGCCCGTGCAGCGGATCCGCGGCGCGTACAGCTCCGGCAGGTACGCCCCCACCACCGCGAACATCGTGACCATGCCGAACAGGGCCCCCACGAACCCCAGCGTCATCAGCAGCGGCTCCGCCGTGCGCAGCAGGGCCACGAACGGGAACATCCACAGCGCGCAGAGCGTGCAGCCGAGCAGGCACAGGGGGCGCCGGCCGTAGCGGTCGCCGAGCAGCGCCACCAGCGGAGTCGCCAGACCCTTGAGGGCGACCGCCGCCATGATGCAGGCCAGCATCGCGCTGCGTCCCACCCCGAGGCGCTCGGTGGCGTACGCGAGGGACCAGGTGGTGACCGCGTAGAAGACGGCGTACCCCACGGCGAGCGCCCCGCCGGTCAGCAGGAGCAGCCGCCAGTGGCCGCGGACCACCTCGGCCAGCGGGGCCTCCGCCCGGCGCCCGGTCTCGGCCAGCGCCCGGAACTGCGGGGTCTCCTCCACTGAGCGCCGCAGCCACAGCCCGGCCAGTGCCAGGACCCCGGCCGCCCAGAACGGCACCCGCCAGCCCCACGCGGTGAACTGGGCGTCGGTCAAGGTCGCGGACAGCGCCAGGATGATGCCGTTCGCCAGCAGGAAGCCCACCGCCGGGCCGATCTGCGGGAAGCTCGACCACAGGCCCCGCCGCCGCTCGGGGGCGTGCTCGGCGGTCAGCAGCACCGCGCCGCCCCACTCGCCGCCGAGTCCGAGGCCCTGCAGGAAGCGCAGCAGGAGCAGCAGTACCGGAGCCGCCACGCCGATCGTGCCGTACGTGGGCACGCAGCCGACGGCGACCGTGGCCAGGCCGGTGAGCAGCAGGGAGGCGAGGAGTACCGGGCGGCGGCCGTGGCGGTCGCCGATGTGGCCGAAGACCGCCGATCCCAGCGGGCGGGCGAGGAAGCCGACACCGAAGGTGCCGAAGGCGGCCAGGGTGCCGGCGAGCGGGGAGAAGGACGGGAAGAAGAGCGGGCCGAGCACGAGCGCGGCGGCGGTCCCGTAGACGAAGAAGTCGTAGAACTCGATGGCGGTCCCGGCGAGCGAGGCCGAGGCGAGCCGCAGCATGCCGGGGCGGCCGCCCGTCGTGGTGTGCAGGCCGCCGTGCTGCTCGGAGCGCTGTGAGGGCTGGGAGGGCTCGGGGGACGGGGCGGGGTCTTGTTGCATGGTGCAGCAAATACCCCTTCCCCGTCCCTCAGGACGTGAGTTCGGCCGGTATCGACCGGAAGGAGTGCACCGCGTACCGAAGTTGACGGCTGGCGGGCTCTACCAGCCGCGCTCGCGCCACTCGGCGAGATGCGGCCGCTCGGCGCCGAGCGTGGTGTCGTCGCCGTGGCCGGGGTAGACCCAGGCCTCGTCCGGCAGCTGCTCGAAGAGCTTGTGCTGGACGTCGTCGATCAGGCTCGCGAAGGCCTTCGGGTCGCCCCCGGTGTTGCCGACGCCGCCCGGGAAGAGGCAGTCGCCGGTGAACACGTGCGGGTGCCCGTGCGGGTCGTCGTAGATCAGCGCGATCGAGCCGGGGGTGTGCCCGACCAGGTGGCGGGCGGTGAGTTCGACCCGCCCGACGCGGATGGTGTCCCCGTCCGCCACCGGGACGTCGGTCGCCACCGGGATGCCCTCGGCGTCGCGGGCGCCCGCGTACGTGGTCGCCCCGGTCGCCGCGACCACCTCGGCGAGCGCGCCCCAGTGGTCGCCGTGCCGGTGGGTGGTGACGACGGACGCGATGCCGTCGTCGCCGATCAGGCTCAGCAGGGTGCCGGCCTCGGCGGCCGCGTCGATGAGCAGCTGCTCGTCGGTGGCCCGGCAGCGCAGCAGGTAGGCGTTGTTGTTCATCGAGCCCACGGCGACCTTGGAAATCATCAGGTCCGCGAGCTCGTGCACGTCGGCCGGACCGCCGACCTTGACCTCTCCGGTGTACGTCATGGCCTTGATCCTAGAGGTGTCCCGCCCTAGAGCGGCGGGAGCGTGGGGAGGGGGCCGCCCGCCGTGGTCAGGGAGGCGCCCTTGTCGCCGCGGCCGGCCAGCCAGGCCAGCAGGCCGGCGGCGGTGCCGGAGACGGTGACGGCCGGGTCCCCGGCGGAGCCGGTGCGCCAGCTGCGCCCGTCGGCCGCGGCCAGGGCCACCGGGGGCACCTCGGGCCGGGCGGACCAGCGGTCGGCGAGGAACTCGATCTCGCGCCCGGTGAACTCCTCGGGGAGGTCGGAGAGCTCGTAGCCGATGTTCAGGTCGACGTGGTGCAGCTCGACCTCGACGAGCCGGCGGAAGGGCACGTTCGAGGCGAGGTCGGTGATCCCGTTGCGCAGCTCGACGGTGCGCGACCAGTCCTGGGCGGGCTCGCCGGCGGCGAGGAAGCGGGCCCCGGAATCACGGAGGTCCGCCAGGTGTTCTTCCAGAGGCCGGCCGGAGTCGCGCTCGATGTCCGCGTCGCGCGCGGCGGCGCTCTCGTACATCGGGCGCCCTTCGAAGACGTTGACGAGGGCGTCGGCGTTGCGCGCGAGGTGGGCCAGGATGTGGCCCCGGGTCCAGGCCGGCAGGTGTGACTGCTCGGCGAGGGCGGCGTTGTCCAGTTTCGCGACCGCGGTCAGCAGTCGGTCCGTGGCTTCACGTACAGATCGCAGGTCGTGCACATGATCAGTCATGACGGCGAGCCTAGTGGTTTCCGGGCCGCGGCCACACGATCGGGTGAAGAGGTCTGCGCAGTGCTGTAAATCGAATGTGCGTGCTATACGCTCGAAGTCCAGACTGCAAATCCACCGCAGCGGCGCCCCCCATACCCTGGGACGGGGGCCCGTGCCCCCGCTCTCTCAAGAAAGGTGCGGACCGGCGTGACCGACCGTCTCATCGTTCGTGGCGCTCGCGAGCACAACCTCAAGAACGTCTCGCTCGACCTGCCCCGCGACTCACTCATCGTTTTCACCGGACTCTCCGGGTCGGGCAAGTCCTCCCTGGCCTTCGACACGATCTTCGCCGAGGGTCAGCGCCGCTACGTCGAGTCGCTCTCGTCGTACGCCCGCCAGTTCCTCGGACAGATGGACAAGCCCGACGTCGACTTCATCGAGGGCCTCTCCCCGGCCGTCTCGATCGACCAGAAGTCGACTTCGCGCAACCCGCGCTCCACCGTGGGCACCATCACCGAGGTCTACGACTACCTCCGCCTCCTCTTCGCCCGTATCGGCAAGCCGCACTGCCCCGAGTGCCGGCGCCCGATCTCCCGGCAGTCGCCGCAGGCGATCGTCGACAAGGTGCTGGCGCTCCCCGAGGGCAGCCGCTTCCAGGTGCTCTCGCCGCTGGTGCGCGAGCGCAAGGGCGAGTTCGTCGACCTCTTCTCCGACCTCCAGACCAAGGGCTACAGCCGGGCGCGGGTGGACGGCGAGACCATCCAGCTCTCCGAGCCGCCCACGCTCAAGAAGCAGGAGAAGCACACCATCGAGGTGGTCATCGACCGCCTCACGGTCAAGGACAGCGCCAAGCGCCGGCTCACCGACTCGGTGGAGACCGCGCTCGGCCTCTCCGGCGGCATGGTCATCCTGGACTTCGTCGACCTCGCCGAGGACGACCCCGAGCGTGAGCGGATGTACTCCGAGCACCTCTACTGCCCGTACGACGACCTGTCCTTCGAGGAGCTGGAACCGCGCTCCTTCTCCTTCAACTCGCCCTTCGGCGCCTGCCCCGAGTGCACCGGCATCGGTACGCGCATGGAGGTGGACCCGGAGCTGATCGTTCCGGACGAGGAGAAGTCCCTGGACGAGGGCGCGGTCTCGCCGTGGTCGCTCGGACACACCAAGGACTACTTCCAGCGGCTGATCGGCGCGCTCGCGGGCGAGCTGGGCTTCCGTACGGACATTCCGTGGGCCGGGCTGCCGGCGCGCGCCAAGAAGGCCCTGCTCTACGGGCACAGGACGCAGATCGAGGTCCGCTACCGCAACCGGTACGGGCGGGAGCGCGCCTACACGACGGCCTTCGAGGGCGCCGTTCCGTTCGTCAAGCGACGGCACGCGGAGTCGGAGAGCGACGCCAGCCGCGAGCGCTTCGAGGGCTACATGCGCGAGGTGCCCTGTCCGACCTGCGAGGGCACCCGGCTCAAGCCGATCGTGCTCGCGGTGACGGTGATGGAGAAGTCCATCGCCGAGGTGGCCGCCATGTCGATCAGCGAGTGTGCGGAGTTCCTCGGCAGGCTGCGGCTCGACGCCCGCGACAAGAAGATCGCCGAGCGGGTCCTGAAGGAGGTCAACGAGCGGCTCCGCTTCCTCGTGGACGTCGGCCTGGACTACCTCTCGCTGAACCGGGCCGCCGGCACCCTGTCCGGTGGCGAGGCCCAGCGCATCCGGCTCGCCACGCAGATCGGCTCCGGCCTGGTCGGCGTGCTCTACGTGCTGGACGAGCCCTCCATCGGCCTGCACCAGCGGGACAACCACCGGCTGATCGAGACGCTGGTGCGGCTGCGGGACATGGGCAACACGCTCATCGTCGTCGAGCACGACGAGGACACCATCAAGGTGGCCGACTGGGTCGTGGACATCGGCCCGGGCGCGGGCGAGCACGGCGGCAGGGTGGTGCACAGCGGGTCGCTGAAGGACCTGCTGAAGAACACCGAGTCGATGACCGGGCAGTACCTGTCCGGCAAGCGGTCCATCCCGCTGCCGGAGGCGCGCCGGCCCGTGAACGGGGAGCGCAGGCTCACCGTGCACGGCGCCCGGGAGAACAACCTCCAGGACATCGACGTGTCCTTCCCGCTGGGCGTGCTCACGGCCGTGACCGGTGTCTCGGGCTCCGGAAAGTCGACGCTGGTCAACGACATCCTCTACACGCACCTGGCGCGCGAGCTGAACGGCGCGCGCTCGGTGCCGGGGCGGCACACGCGGGTGGAGGGGGACGACCTCGTCGACAAGGTCGTGCATGTGGACCAGTCGCCGATCGGCCGGACGCCGAGGTCCAACCCGGCGACGTACACCGGTGTCTTCGACCACGTGCGCAAGCTGTTCGCGGAGACGATGGAGGCGAAGGTGCGCGGCTACCTGCCGGGCCGCTTCTCCTTCAACGTCAAGGGCGGCCGGTGCGAGAACTGCTCCGGCGACGGCACGATCAAGATCGAGATGAACTTCCTGCCGGACGTCTACGTCCCCTGCGAGGTCTGCCACGGCGACCGGTACAACCGGGAGACGCTGGAGGTCCACTACAAGGGCAAGTCCATCGCGGAAGTCCTCAACATGCCGATCGAGGAGGCGCTGGACTTCTTCGAGGCGGTGCCGACGATCTCGCGGCACCTGCGGACGCTGACGGAGGTCGGGCTGGGGTACGTACGGCTGGGCCAGTCCGCGCCGACGCTGTCGGGTGGTGAGGCGCAGCGCGTGAAGCTGGCGTCGGAGCTGCAGAAGCGGTCGACGGGGCGGACGGTGTACGTCTTGGACGAGCCGACGACGGGTCTGCACTTCGAGGACATCTCGAAGCTGATCAAGGTGCTGTCGGGGCTGGTGGACAAGGGGAACTCGGTGATCGTCATCGAGCACAACCTCGACGTCATCAAGGTCGCGGACTGGGTCATCGACATGGGCCCCGAGGGCGGCTACGGCGGCGGTCTGGTGGTGGCCGAGGGAACGCCGGAGCAGGTCGCGTCGGTGGGGGCGAGCCACACGGGCAAGTTCCTGCGGGACATCCTGGGCGCAGACCGGGTCTCCGACGCGGCGTCGCCTCCGGCGAAGGCCGCGGCGAAGAAGGCCCCGGCCAAGAAGGCGGCGGCCGCGAAGAAGGCGGCTCCGGCCAAGAAGGCGACGCCGCGGGCCCGCAAGGCGTAGCAACCGAACGGCACTGAGGGAGAGGCCGAGGGCCGGCCGCCGCCGGCCCCTCCCCCGCCTGTGGTCGCGGGCGTCCGAGGCGCGGGGCGGAGGCCCGGCTTTTGAGGCGTGCAGCCGCGCTCGGCCGGTGCCATTGCGGCCCGGCCGGTGCTGCGGCGCGGGCGCGGAGTGCCCGTGGGCGGAGCCCCGGGTGGGGGCGCGCCTCGGGGCTACGAGGCGACGCCCAGGGCGTGGCCTGCCGTGGTGGGGTCGGTCAGGGTGGTCAGGAGGGCGTCCGCGACGTCCGCACGGGGGATGACGCGGCCCCGGGGGACGTTGGCGTCGATCGCACGGCGGTAGGTGCCGGTGCGGGGGCGGTTCAGGAGGCGCGGCGGGCGGATCACCGTCCACTCGGCGCGGCTGGCGCCGATGGCCGCCTCCATGACCGACAGGTCCGCGTACACGTCCCGCAGGGCCCGCCGCAGCAGCGGGAGGAAGACCGCGCGCGTGAAGATGCCGTCGCTCGCGACGTCCGGGCCGACCGGGGCCGCGCTGACCGCGGACAGGCGGGTCACGCCCGCCCGGTCCATCGCCGCGAGGATGGCCCGTACGGCAGGGCCCGTGACCGGCGCGGCCTTCGCCTGCTTGTTGCTCGCCGCGCCGAGTGCCGAGATCACCGCCGCCCGCCCCGTCAGGACGGGCACGAGCGACTCCTCGTCCGTCAGGTCGGCGACGACGGCCACCTCCAGCCGGTCGTGGGCGGGCACGTCCAGGCGGGCCGGGTCACGGACCACGGCCGTCACCTCGTGGCCCGCGGCCAGCGCCTGCCGGACGACCTCGTGGCCGACACCGCCCGTAGCTCCGAACACGGTGAGTTTCATTCCTGCTCCCGGACCGATAGAAGTGGAGGGTGGGGTGAGTGAGTATTCACTCACCGCCGCTTCCTTTAGGGTGAGTGAGTGCTCACTCCAAAGTCAAGCCGTCCCACCCCCGAGCGGATCCTCGACGCCGCCGAGACCCTGATGCGCACCATCGGGCTGGCAGGTGCCACCACCAAGGCCATCGCCCGCGAGGCCGGCTGCTCGGAGGCCGCGCTCTACAAGTACTTCGCGAACAAGGAAGAGCTGTTCGTGCAGGTGCTGATGGAGCGCACGCCCAACGCGGGCCCGCTCATGGCCGCACTGCACGCAGAGCCGGAGGAGGAGGGAGCCGGGGGTGCGGGCGAGGAGGCGCTCGCCGAGATCGCCCGGCACGCCGCGCTGTTCTACGCCGACGCCATGCCCATGGCCGCCTCGCTCTTCGCCGACCCCGTCCTCCTGACCCGCCACCGCGAGGGTGTGCAGAAGATCGGCTCCGGACCCCACGTGGTCCTGGACGCGCTGGCCGGGCGCCTGCGCCGGGAGGCCGAGGCGGGCCGGCTGCGACCCGGCGCCGATCCGCAGGCCGCCGCTGCCCTCCTGCTCGGCGCCTGTTTCCAGCGGGCCTTCTTCCTGCACTTCTCCGGTGAGGACGTGGTCCAGCCGGTGGAGGAGTTCGCGCCCGCCGTGGCCCGGACCGTGTGGGCCGCTATCGGGTGAGCTCCGCCGCGTACGGGGGCTCCGCGCCCGCCCGGGTGCAGGTCAGGGCCGCCGCGTGCGCAGCGTAGGCCAGGACGTCGGGCCAGTCCACCGGCCGGTCGGGCGCCCCCGACAGCCGGTGCAGCAGGGCGGCGTTCACGGTGTCGCCCGCCCCGATCGTGTCCGCCACCGCTACCCGGCGGCCCGGGACCGAGTGCTCCGCGCCCTCCCGCGTCCAGACGGTCAGCCCCGCCGCACCCCGGGTCAGCACCACCGCCGACGGCCCTGCCGCCAGCCAGTCCGAGACCCCGCCGCCCAGCCAGGCCGCGTCCTCCACCGAGAGCTTGAGGACGGTCGTGTACGGCAGCAGCCGCTCCAGGAAGCGCGCGCGGTACGCGGCTGGATCCCCGATCAGCGCCGGCCGGATGTTGGGGTCCAGCAGGGTCAGCAGCCCGCGCCTCGACTCCCGGCGCAGCAGGGCCTCGTACGCGCTCGCGCCCGGCTCCAGGACCAGCGAGCAGGTGCCGAGTGCGAGGGCGCGTACGGAGTCGGGGAGGGCGGGCGGCAGGGTGAACAGCCGGTCCGCGGTGCCCTCGACGTAGAAGCCGTACGAGGCCGAACCGTCCGGGGCCAGCGAGGGCACGGCGAGCGTGGTCGGCTCCGGCCCGCGCTGCACCAGCGACAGGTCCACCCCGGCCGCCCGCAGCCCGGCCAGCAGGCTCTCGCCGAAGCCGTCCGCCGAGACCCGGGAGCAGAAGGCCACTACGGCGCCGAGCCGCCCGAGGGCGAGCGCGGTGTTGTACGGTCCGCCGCCCGGCCGGGGCAGCAGTGCGCCCGGCGGCCGCTCCACGGGCACCAGGTCGATGAGGGCTTCTCCGCCGACGACGATCACGCGGGGGAAGCTATCCCATCGGCCGACGGTATGGTCGGGTGGGCCGAGCCCCGAACGTCACCCCCAGGAGTGTTCCATGTCCGCGTCGCCGTCCTCCGCCCGCCGTACCGTCCTCAAGGGCGCCGCCGCGCTCGCGGGTGCAGCGGGTGCCGGTTCGACGCTGGCGGCCTGTTCCACCGGGAGCAACAGCGGCGCCGGCTCCCCGCCGGTTCCGGAGGAGCCGGTGGAGCTGGGGGCCGCGGCCGAGGTCCCGGTCGGCGGGGCGAAGCTGTACCGCGAGCGGAAGCTGATCGTCAGCTGCCCGGCGGAGGGCCAGTACAAGGCCTTCAGCGCCCAGTGCACGCACGCCGGCTGCGTCCTGGACAAGATCGTCGAGGGCGAGGGCAACTGCCCCTGCCACGGCAGCCGCTTCGACGTGGCGACCGGCAAGGTGCTGCGCGGCCCGGCCACCGACCCGCTGCCCGCCGTCCCGGTCAAGGCGGAGAACGGCAAGCTGGTCGCGGGCTGAGCGGGCTGAGCGGGCTGAGCGGGCTAGGCGCTCGTCAGCCTGCGTGACCACCACGGGTCGCCGGGCGCGGCGAACGGGTCGTTCAGGGTGCGGGCAAGGAAGCGGGCGTCGAGCGGGGCGAGCAGGGCGCGCAGTTCGGCCGCCGGACGGCGCGGAAGGGCGGCGCAGGCGGCTTCCAGGACCGCGCGCACGTCCGCTCCCGCGAAGGGGTCGCAGCAGACGCAGTGCTCGTCCGCGGCGTACATCACCCACGGCCCGGGCTGGTGGGCGAGGGCGCGCCAGCGCCGCCACGCCTCGGAGACGGGGCCGGGCCAGGAGGGCCGGCGCTCGATCCGGGCGATCGCGGCGAGGGCCGGGCCGGACAGGCCGGGTATCCGCGGCGCCCGGGGTCCGTGCCCCGGGCGGACTCGTGAGGGCAGGTTCTGTCGCACCTGCGCCGGACTTCTACGCGGCATGCGCCTTTCGTGGTTCGTTCACGCCGTCATCCTCCCGGAAGCGGTGACCGCGGGGCCTCTCCTTTTTCGCGGGCTACCGGGAGTTCGTGGCGATGCTGGAGTACAAGGCCGCCCGGTACGGGCGCGCCTTTCACCGCATCGGCCGCTCCGAGCCGACGTCCCAGGTCTGCTCGGTCTGCGGTGGCAAGGACGGCCCCAAGCCCCTGTATGTCCGTGAGCGGACGTGCGGAGCGTGCGGGACCGTCCATGACCAGGCCATCGACTCGGCGGTCAACGTCGTCAAGGCCGCAGGACGTGCGGTGTCAGCCTGCGGAGCGCGGGTAAGACCGGGGCTTGTCCCGCCACAGCGCGGAGAAACAGGAACCCCCCGAGACGGTCAGACGACCGTGGTAGGAATCCCCGTCCCTTAGGCGGGGAGCGGAAGTCAATCCCAGTCCCAGGCGATTCCGAGGATCCCGCGCCGCACCGTCTGCTCCACCAGGTGCACCGCCCGGTGCCGGCCGCTCGGTGTCAGGTCCGCGAAACCGGTGCGCGGGGCCTGCGGGCCGGTGCGGGCGAAGCGGCGGCAGCGCACCGGCAGGGCCGCCTCGTCGAAGCGGACCTGGAGCATGTACTGGCCGCCCGCGTAGCTGAAGCCGCGTACGTACTCACTGCTGCGCGCGCCCGTGCCGTCCCGGATGCCGTAGCCGAAGACGTACGTGTCCCCGCGCCGCAGCCGGGCGTCGAAGAGCAGCTCCGCGACCACCACGCCGGCCTCCGGGTGGCGCCGGACCCGGCCCGTGCGGCAGTTCTCGTACGCCGTCACCTCCATCCGGGACACGTCGCAGCCCGGATCGCCGTGGTGGATCGCGAGGTAGCGGTCGACGCCGTCGCGGTGGGCCCGGACGATCTGCTGCGACGCACGGCTCCGCATCTCGCCGCCCGGGCCGACGCGGACCCGTTCGTGATGGCCGAGGGAGTGCAGTCCGCCGTCGGGCGGGAGCTCCATGCCCTCCAGCAACTGCTCGACCGCCGCGCCCACGCTGATGAGGGCCCGGTAGGAGCGGGCGGCCGGGGGGCTCGCGGGGCCCGGGCCGGGGTCGGGGGTGCGCAGGAGGCGGACGAGGGCGCCGTCGGGCAGCTCCAGGATCTGCTCCAGCGCGGTGACGGCCCGGAGGGACTCCGCGTGGCGCGGCCGCCGGGCGCCCTGTTGCCAGTAACTGAGGCTGGTGACGCCGACCTTGATGCCGCGCGCCGCGAGCCGGTGCTGTACCCGGTGCAGGGGCAGCCCGCGCGCGGCGAGGGCGGCGCGCAGGGCCAGGTGGAAGGGGCCGCCGCGCAGCAGCTGTCCGAGATCCGCCGTGTCCGCGGTCGGCCGCATGGCGACTCCCTTGTGAACATTCACACGCGTCGGCGCGGGGGATCGCGCCGGTGGTACCGGGGGACCAGGTGACACGGCGGCAACCGTTCACACCGCAGCCCCACCGTTCACACTGCAATGTCACCGCGTATTGAAGCGTGTTGACCTGATCGCGACAACTCCCTGATGCTCCTGCACAGCGTCCGGACGCGCTCCTCCACCCCCACATCCCCCTCGGGAGGAACGCGATGCGCAACCGAAAGCGGCGGCCGTACCTGGCCGCCTTCCTCACCGCCCTGCTCCTCGCCCTGCCGCTCGGTGCCGGCACCGCCACGGCCGCCGATACCGGTGCCGGTGCCGGTGCCGGTGTCAGCGCCGGCGCGGAGTCCGCTCTCGCGTACAAGCGGCTGGACATCACCATGCAGGCGCAGCAGAAGACCAACTGGTGCTGGGCCGCGGGCGGCAACACCATCGCCACCTGGTTCGGCCGCACCTACAGCCAGAACCAGTTCTGCAACGCCGCCTTCAACCGCCAGCAGGGCTACGACTGCCCCAACAACCAGGCCACCCTCGGCAACGTCCAGACCGGCCTGCGCTGGGCGGGCATCAACCCCGGCTCGTATGTGACCGGCTGGCTCCAGTACTCCACCGTGCAGACCGAGATCAACGCCAACCGCCCGATGGAGACCCGGATCCAGTGGTCCAACGGAGGCGGCCACATGCACGTCATCTACGGCTACGACACCGCCAACAGCTGGGTCTACTGGGGCGACCCGTGGCCGTCCAGCGACCGCTACAACTGGGCCTCGCACGCCTGGTACGTGGACAACAGCACCTTCTCCTGGACCCACTCCCTCTACCGGATCGGGGCGTGACCGCCATGACCGTGCGTGCCGCCGCAGCCGCGGTCCTTGCCGCCACCGCCGCCGCCACCGCCGGCGTCCTCGCCCTGGGCGGGCAGGCCGCCGCGGCCCCCGTACCGCAGCCGCCTGCCGCCACGGCCGAGATCAGGGCCGCCGCCGGGCAGGCGGCCGCCGCCCCCGACACGCTGGCCACGCTCTCCCGCTTCTTCGCCCGGGAGGGCAAGGTCTCGCCGAGCGCCGCGCAGCCCCGTATCGAAGGGGAGGCGATACCGGTGAACCACCTCTCCCCGGACTTCGTGGCCGGGAAAGCCGGTGCGCCGGTCGCCCGCCTGGAGTTCCTCGCCAGCAAGGCGGTCTCCTCCGACGGGCAGCAGGCCGCGCTGTGGACGGCGCGGACGGAGGCCGGGTGGCAGGTGGTGAACATCGCGACCGGCGACGACGAGTTCCGCTACGCGCAGGAGGGGGCGGCGAAGCTGCCGGGCGGCACGGTGTTCCGCGAACCGCAGATTGACGCGTGGTACGTGGCCGGGGGGAACAGGGTGCTGCCGCTGGACGAGGACGCGGTACGGGCCGTGGGCGCCGGGGGCACCAGCCTGGCCGGCTACCGGGCGCGGGTCACGAAGGCGTACGGGGACAAGCTGCCGGGCTCGGCCTACGCCGAGGGCGGCATGGCGGGCGGCTTCGCCGAACCGGGGGCGCCCGGGGCGCCCGGGGCGCCGGGGGCGCCGGGGGCTGTGATCGCCGGAGGCGCGGCGGGCGCGGTCGCCCTGGCGGCCGGGGGCGTGGTGGCCGTACGGCGCCGCCGCGCGGTCGAGGCGTAGCGCCCGCCCCGCAGGGCCCGGCTCCCGCCAGAGCCCGGGCCCTGCGGGGCTTCCCCCTCCCCGCCCCTTCCCGAAACCGGGGCTCCGCCCCAGACCCCGCGCCTCAAGCGCCGGCGGGGCTGGAGTGACACGGGCTCCGCCCCAGGCCCCCGCGCCTCAGACGCCGGCGAGGCGGGAGCAACCGGGGCTCCGCCCCAGGCCCCCGCGCCTCAAGCGCCGGCGGGGCTGGAGTGACCCGGGCTGTGCCCCAGGCCCCCGCGCCTCAGACGCCGGCGAGGCCGGAGCAACCGGGGCTCCGCTGGATGGTGCCGGTGGTGGAGGGGTACGGCCGGTTGTCGGTGGGCGCCAGTAGGGTGGTTGGCATGGCCGACCCTTCCAGTTACCGACCCAAGCCGGGACAGATCCCCGACTCGCCCGGTGTGTACAAATTCCGCGACGAGCACCGCCGGGTGATCTACGTCGGGAAGGCCAAGAGCCTGCGCCAGCGCCTGGCCAGCTATTTCCAGGACATCGCCGGCCTGCACCCCCGTACGGCCACGATGGTGACCACCGCCGCCTCCGTCGAGTGGACCGTCGTCTCCACCGAGGTCGAGGCGCTGCAGCTGGAGTACTCCTGGATCAAGGAGTACGACCCCCGGTTCAACGTCAAGTACCGGGACGACAAGAGCTACCCCTCCCTCGCCGTGACCATGAACGAGGAGTATCCGCGGGTCCAGGTCATGCGCGGGCCCAAGAAGAAGGGCGTGCGCTACTTCGGGCCGTACGGGCACGCCTGGGCCATCCGCGAGACCGTCGACCTGATGCTCCGGGTGTTCCCGGTACGGACCTGCTCCGCCGGCGTGTTCAAGCGCTCCGCGCAGATCGGCCGGCCCTGCCTCCTCGGCTACATCGGCAAGTGCTCCGCCCCCTGCGTCGGCCGGGTCACCCCCGATGAGCACCGCGAACTCGCCGAGGACTTCTGTGACTTCATGGCAGGACGGACCGGGACGTACCTCTCCAGGCTCGAGAAGCAGATGCACGAGGCCGCCGAGGAGATGGAGTACGAGAAGGCCGCCCGGCTGCGCGACGACATAGGGGCCCTGCGGCGGGCCATGGAGAAGAACGCCGTCGTGCTGGCGGATGCCACCGACGCCGACCTCGTGGCGGTCGCCGAGGACGAGCTCGAAGCCGCCGTGCAGATCTTCCACGTCCGCGGCGGCCGGGTCCGCGGCCAGCGCGGGTGGGTCACCGACAAGGTCGAGGCCGTCGACACCGCCGGACTCGTCGAGCACGCCCTCCAGCAGCTCTACGGGGAGGAGACCGGCGAGAGCGTGCCGAAGGAGGTGCTGGTCCCCGCCATGCCCGAGGACGCCGCCGCACTCGGCGAGTGGCTCGCCGCGCGGCGCGGATCCCAGGTCAGCCTGCGCATCCCGCAGCGCGGGGACAAGAAGGCGCTGATGGAGACCGTCCACCGCAACGCCCAGCAGTCCCTCGCCCTGCACAAGACCAAGCGCGCCAGCGACCTCACCACCCGCTCCCGGGCCCTGGAGGAGATCGCCGAGGCCCTGGAGCTGGACAGCGCCCCGCTGCGCATCGAGTGCTTCGACATCTCACACCTCCAGGGCGATGACGTGGTGGCCTCGATGGTGGTGTTCGAGGACGGGCTGGCCAGGAAGAGCGAGTACCGGCGCTTCCAGATCAAAAGCTTCGCGGGGCAGGACGACGTCCGCTCCATGCACGAGGTGGTCTCCCGCCGCTTCCGCCGCTACCTCCAGGAGAAGGTGAGGACGGGGGAGTGGTCCCCGGAGGACGCCGAGGCCGCCGAGGACGGCGGCGCGCCCGAGGACGACGGGCGGGCCAAGCGCTTCGCGTACCCGCCGCAGCTCGTCGTCGTGGACGGCGGGCAGCCGCAGGTCGCCGCAGCCAAGCGGGCCCTGGAGGAGCTCGGGGTCGACGACGTGGCCGTGTGCGGGCTGGCCAAGCGGCTGGAGGAGGTCTGGCTGCCGGGCGAAGACGACCCCGTCGTGCTGCCCCGTACCAGCGAGGGCCTGTACCTGCTCCAGCGGGTGCGTGACGAAGCCCACCGGTTCGCCATCCAGTACCAGCGGAACAAGCGGGGCAAGCGCTTCAAGTCGGGCCCGCTGGACGAGGTGCCGGGCCTCGGCGAGAGCCGCAAGCAGGCCCTGGTCAAGCACTTCGGTTCGGTGAAGAAGCTGAGACAGGCGACAATCGACCAGATCTGCGAGGTCCCGGGCATAGGCCGCAAGACGGCCGAGACCGTGGCCGCGGCCCTCGCCCGGGCCGTCCCCGCCGGCCCTGCCGTCAACATGGCCACAGGAGAGATCATTGAGGATGAGGCCCCCGCCCCGCGGGTGGGGACGCCTCCCAGCGGTAGCTGGGCGACATCGTCCGAACGGGGGACCGAGCAATGACCGAGCACGAGACCGCGCACGACACGACGCACGAGACCGCGCACGACACGACGCACGAGACCGCGCACGACACGACGCACGAGACCGCGCACGACCGAGACGGAGCACAGGTGAGTACGGGCACGACAGTGGAGCCCGGCGAGGCCGCCGAGGCGGCCATCCCCGAGTTGGTGATCATCTCCGGGATGTCCGGGGCCGGCCGCAGTACGGCGGCCAAGTGTCTGGAGGACCTCGGCTGGTTCGTCGTCGACAACCTCCCGCCGGCGCTGATCCCCACCATGGTGGAGCTCGGCGCCCGCTCCCAGGGCAACGTGGCCCGCATCGCCGTCGTCGTCGACGTCCGCGGCCGCCAGTTCTTCGACGCCCTGCGCGAGTCCCTCGCCGACCTCGACAGCCGCGGCGTCACCCGCCGCATCGTCTTCCTGGAGTCCTCCGACGACGCGCTGGTCCGCCGCTTCGAGTCGGTCCGCCGCCCCCACCCCCTGCAGGGCGACGGGCGCATCACCGACGGCATCGCCGCCGAGCGCGACCTGCTGCGCGAGCTGCGCGGCGACGCCGACCTGGTCATCGACACCTCCAGCCTGAACGTGCACGAACTGCGCGCCAAGATGGACGCCCAGTTCGCCGGCGACGAGGAGCCCGAGCTCCGCGCGACCGTCATGTCCTTCGGGTACAAGTACGGCCTCCCCGTCGACGCCGACCTCGTGGTCGACTGCCGCTTCATCCCCAACCCGCACTGGGTGCCGGAGCTGCGCCCCTTCACCGGGCTCAACGAGGAGGTCTCGGGCTACGTCTTCAGCCAGCCCGGCGCCAAGGAGTTCCTCGACCGCTACACCGAGCTGCTCCAGCTCATCGCCACCGGCTACCGCCGCGAGGGCAAGCGCTACGTGACCATCGCGGTCGGGTGCACGGGCGGCAAGCACCGCAGCGTGGCCATGTCCGAGAAGCTCGCCGCCCGCCTCGCCTCCGAGGGAGTCGAGACCGTCGTAGTCCACCGGGACATGGGGCGCGAGTGACCGCACGGACCCCGCGGCTGAGCCGCCTGCGCCGCCTCACCCCGGGACGGGGCGAAGGCGGCGCAGGACGCTCCGGCCGCCGGCGCGGCGCCGCGCCCAAGGTCGTCGCCCTCGGCGGCGGCCAGGGCCTGTCGGCCTCCCTCACCGCCCTGCGCCGCATCACCGGTGACCTCACCGCCGTCGTCACCGTCGCCGACGACGGCGGCTCCAGCGGCCGGCTCCGCGAGGAGCTCGGCGTGCTGCCGCCCGGCGACCTGCGCAAGGCGCTGGCCGCGCTGTGCGGGGACGACGAATGGGGCCAGACCTGGGCGCGGGTCATCCAGCACCGCTTCCAGTCCAGGGGCGCCCTGCACGAGCACGCCGTCGGCAATCTGCTGATCGTCGCCCTGTGGGAACAGCTCGGCGATCCCGTCCAGGCCCTCGACCTCGTGGGCAGGCTGCTGGGCGCCCAGGGCCGGGTGCTGCCGATGTCGGCCGTCCCGCTGGAGCTCCAGGCCCTGGTCAAGGGGCACGACCCGGCCCGCCCCGAGGACGTGGACACCGTCCGCGGGCAGGCCACGGTGGCCCTCACCCCCGGCGAGGTGCTCTCCGTACAGGTGGTGCCGGGCGACCCGCCGGCCGTGCCGGAGGCCGTCGCGGCGGTGCTCGACGCCGACTGGGTGGTGCTCGGGCCGGGGTCCTGGTTCTCCTCTGTGATCCCGCACCTGCTGGTGCCGGAACTGCTCGACGCGCTGATGGAGACGAAGGCCCGGCGGGTCCTCTCGTTGAACCTCGCGCCGCAGCCCGGCGAAACAGAGGGCTTCTCTCCGCAGCGTCATTTGGAGGTTTTGGCCCGACACGCCCCTAAACTCGCCCTGGACGTGGTGCTGGCCGACCAGGCCGCCGTGCCCGACCGCGAGTCCCTCGCCGATGCCGCAAAACGGTTCGGCGCCGCGGTCGAGCTGGCGCCGGTCGCCCGGCTAGACGGCTCTCCGAAGCACGATCCGGAGCTGCTCGCCGCCGCGTACGACCGTATTTTTCGGATGCATGGAAGGATCGGCCCATGGCGATGACGCCCGCGGTGAAGGATGAGATTTCCCGCCTCCCCGTCACCCGGACCTGCTGCAGAAAGGCGGAGGTCTCGGCGATCCTTCGGTTCGCGGGCGGCCTCCACCTGGTGAGCGGACGGATCGTCATCGAGGCGGAGCTGGACACGGGCATCGCTGCCCGCCGGCTGCGCAAGGACATCCTGGAGATCTTCGGGCACTCCTCGGACCTGGTGGTCATGGCTCCCGGCGGTCTGCGCCGCGGCAGCCGCTACGTGGTCCGCGTCGTGGCCGGAGGCGACCAGCTGGCCCGCCAGACGGGCCTCGTGGACGGCCGCGGACGCCCGATCCGGGGCCTCCCGCCGCAGGTGGTCTCCGGGGCCACCTGTGACGCCGAGGCGGCCTGGCGCGGCGCCTTCCT
This sequence comes from Streptomyces sp. ISL-94, assembly GCF_018614075.1. GTDB lineage: Bacteria > Actinomycetota > Actinomycetes > Streptomycetales > Streptomycetaceae > Streptomyces. The sequence continues at coordinate 119,340 of NZ_JAGGOZ010000113.1, forward strand.
GGCCCACGGCTCGCTCACCGAGCCGGGACGGTCCTCCTCCCTGGAGGTCACCTGCCCCGGCCCGGAGGCCGCTCTGGCCCTGGTGGGCGCCGCCCGCAGGCTCTCCATCGCCGCCAAGGCGCGCGAGGTGCGCGGGGTCGACCGGGTCGTGGTCCGCGACGGCGATGCGATCGGCGCCCTGCTGACCCGGCTGGGCGCGCACGAGTCCGTGCTGGCCTGGGAGGAGCGGCGGATGCGGCGCGAGGTGCGCGCCACCGCCAACCGCCTCGCCAACTTCGACGATGCCAACCTGCGCCGCTCGGCGCGTGCCGCGGTGGCCGCCGGAGCCCGCGTGCAGCGTGCGCTGGAGATCCTCGGCGAGGAGGTCCCCGAGCACCTCGCCGCGGCCGGCCGGCTGCGCATGGAGCACAAGCAGGCCTCCCTGGAGGAGCTGGGCGCGCTCGCCGACCCGCCGCTGACGAAGGACGCGGTCGCGGGCCGGATCCGCCGGCTGCTGGCGATGGCCGACAAGCGGGCCCAGGACCTCGGGATCCCGGGCACCGAGTCCAACCTCGACCTCAGCGAGGAGATGGCCGACAACATGGCCGGCTAGTGCTGTGGCCG
>NZ_JAGGOZ010000114.1 GCF_018614075.1 Streptomyces sp. ISL-94
ACCGACATCGCCACACTTCCTCTCGATCACGCAACAGGGCGTTGCGGAATCGACTCTGGACCGGTCGGAAGGGGTTACCCAGCCCCCTGGTTGTGCTGGCGCCGCGCAAGCTAGCACTGCCAGGGCCACCTTCAGGGGCCGCGTCCGGCGCCCTCCCCGGGCACACTGGAACGCATGGACACACCCACTGCCCTGGGCGAATTCCTTCGTACCCGCCGGGCCCAGCTGCAGCCCGAGGACGTCGGGCTTCCCTCCCACGGCACCCGTCGGCGCGTGCCCGGGCTGCGTCGTGAGGAGCTCGCCCTGTTGGCGGGCGTGAGCATCACGTACTACACGCACCTGGAGCAGGGGCAGAGCACGAACGCCTCGGACAGCGTCCTCGACGCCCTGGCCCGCGCCTTGCGGCTGACCCCGGACGAGCACGCCCATCTGCTGAACCTCGCCCGTCCGCCGCGCGCCAAGCGGACGCAGTCGCCCCGTCCCGAGTACGCCCGGGACACCACGCGCCGGCTGATCGGCTCGATGCCGCAGGTCCCCGCCGTCGTCTTGGACGGCCGCAACAACGTGCTCGCCTGGAATCCGCTGGGCCATGCCCTGCTCGCCGGGCACCTCGACTTCGCGAGCCCCGAGGACCCGGCCGTACGCCCCAACCTCACGCGGATGCTGTTCCTCGACCCGCACACCCGCGAGCTGTACACGGACTGGAAGAACGAGGCCCGGGTGGCGCTCGCGGCGCTGCGCCTGGTCGCCGGGCGCAATCCCGAGGACCGTGCGCTCGCCGAGCTCATCGGGTCCCTGATGCTGCAGAGCCCCGATTTCGCGTCCCTGTGGTCGAAGCACCCGGTGCGGGACTGCACCGTCGGGACCAAGACGCTCCACCATCCGGTGGTGGGCCCGCTGACGCTCGACTTCGAGAACCTGCACCTCACCGACGGCACCAACCACCGGATGCTGCTCTACAGCGCCCCGGAGTCCTCCCCGTCCGACGCGGCGCTGCGCATGCTGGCCAGCCTGACGGCCGGTGCCGTGGGCGGCCTGGGGCGGGAAACCCCGAAGCCCGCGTCGGCGGATGCAGACGCGGGCGGAGAACGGTAGCGCAGGCGCTGGGCGCGGGCGGAGCGGGTACGGAGGTCAGCTGGTGCGGCCTGCCGTCGCGACGGGGACCGGCTCCCGGGCAGGGGCAGGGGCAAGGGCGGCGGCCACGGCCGGGGCCGGGCTCTCGTACGGTTCGCTGACCGTGGCCGGGACCTGCTGCGTACGGCGCCGGCTGCGCCCGAAGCGGCGCATGGCCGGCATCTCGACGAAGCGGAAGAGGAGCCAGCCGCCCAGCAGCGACGCGCAGAAGAAGCCGGCGATCACCAGGAGGGCGACCGGGACGCTGTAGGTCTCGGTACCCAGCAGCGAGCGCAGGTAGAAGATCGTGACGCCCTGGACGAGGTAGAACCCGAAGGACACCTCGCCGAGCCAGACCATGGGCCGGCTGCGCAGGAAGGTGGCGCGGCCCTCGACGTCGGCGCTGGCGGTGGCGCCGATGAGCGCGGCGACGGGGATGATCGTGGCGACGACGAAGCCGTACTGGAACGGGGCGGCGAGCGCGGCGGCGTAGCCGAGGACGGTCAGGGCGAGGGCGGCGCCGAAGCCGACGCGCTTGGGCCAGAGGCCGGCCAGGACGACCCGTGCGAGCAGGATGCCGAGGGCGAACTCGAAGACGCGGCCGAGCGGCAGCAGGTAGCCGAACCAGAACTGCATGCCGGAGATGGGGGTGATGGTGGACTTCGGGGTGTCGGGGACGAGGTAGGTCGAGATGAGCTGGATGGCGACCATGCCGGCGACCATGAGGGCGCTCCACACCCACAGGGCGTTTCCGCGGATCTTGCGGATCGGGATGATCAGCAGCGGGAAGAGCACGTAGAAGAGGAGCTCGCTGCCCAGGGACCAGCTCGGCGGGTTGACGCTGAGGTTGACGGTCGGCTGCGGGAACCAGGTGTGGATGAGGAGCAGGTTCGGCAGCCAGTCGGCGGCGCTGGTGACGGCCGCGCCGGCGAAGAGGATCATCGCGGCGGCGAAGACGACGACGTGGTTGGGGAAGATCTTCAGCAGTCGGCGGCGGAGGAAGGCGGTGACGCGCTCACCGGGCTTGGAGGCCCAGGCGAGGACGAAGCCGGACAGGACGAAGAAGAAGGAGACGCCCAGGTAGCCGGCCTTGCTGAAGGCGGTCGAGAAGCCGTCGGCGATCGTCGCGTCGGCGAAGGGGTTGATCGGGGCGTTGGGCGGGATCGGGGAGTCGGTCAGGGACGAGTGGAAGAAGAAGACGAGGAGTGCGGCGAAGAACCGCAGGCCGGTCAGTGAGGGCAGCTTCGCCCGCTTCGCGGCGTCGGTGGACGTCGAGGAGGCCACAGGAGATCGCTCTTTCGGAAGAGGTTTCGTGAGGGACGGCGGCCGGGGCCGTGCTCCGGCGTGCGGTGCACGGTCCCGGTGGCGCGAAGGGGCGTCGCGGGACTGCCCGGTGGGACCGAGGGGCGGCCGAGGGGGCCGAGGTACCCGGCCGAGAGGGCCGAGGAGGGCCGAGGAGGGCCGAGAGACCGGCCCGGGTGGGGCCTACTGCTCGATCTCGTTGCGGTAGACCATGAGCTTGGCGTCCTTGGCCACGTAGTAGTTCTGTACGGAGTAGGCGATGGTGGCGAAGTCCAGCCGGCCGTCCCCGTTGAAGTCGGCCGTGGCGATGCGGGCGACGGATTCCTCGGACACCCGCCACTTGGCCCAGACGCCGTTGGCCGCGTCGATGGCCTTGTAGTACATGACGCCCTGCCAGGGCCACGGGCCGCGCAGCGCGACGAGGAACTCCTCGTCGCCGTCGCCGTCGAAGTCGGCGCAGACGATCTGGTGGCCGGGGCCCTCGCCGTTCTCGTTGGGGTCTCCGTACACGTCCAGCAGGACGCGGTTCCAGCCGCCGCCGTCGGCGGCCTTGGTGTAGACGGCGACGGTGTTGCCGTGGAAGGGCTCGATGGCGGCGACGTAGGCCATCGGGTCGTCGCCGAGGCGGCCGGCGTTGAGGTCGCCGCTGCCGCGGAAGCCGGTCTGTTCGAACTGGGTGAGCTCGCCGGTGCCGATCAGTTCGCGGATCCACTCCTGGCGGGCTTCGTCGAAGTGCAGCCAGGTGACGCCCTCGTCGGAGGCGAGGAGCAGCGATTCGAGGTCGGAGCCGGGGACCAGGCCCTTCTTCTTCTCGGCGCCGTGGATCATCCGGAAGTGGCTGTCGTCGATGACGGTCATCGGCCATTCCTCGGCGGTGTGCACGTCGTCGGGCTGAGTGAACAGGACGACGGGCAGGACGGCGTGGACGTCTTCCTTGGCGACGATCGGGAGGCCGATGATCTGGAGGCGGTCGGTGCGGGTGAAGTGGCCGGCGCGCAGGCGGTGCATTCCGGTGGCGCGGCCGACGTAGTGGCGCTTCCAGCGCGACTCGTCCTTGTCGGGGGTGCCCGGGTTCTCCAGCCAGTCGATCTTGCCGCCTTCGGTGTTGGCGTCGTGGATCGTGCCGATCGGTCCGTAGAGGTCGTAGCAGACGATGACGTCGGGGTGGCCGTTGCCGCTGACGTCGGCGAAGTCGGCGCCGACGGGCATCTTGATGCGGTCGACTATGAGGCGGCGGGTCCAGTCGCCGTCGTTGGCGTACCAGTAGATCTCGCCGAGGCGCAGGCCGTAGCCGAAGAGGTCGGGCTTGCCGTCCCCGTCGATGTCCGGGGCCTCCAGCCAGTAGCCGTCGCGCAGCTGGTCGGCGACGACCTCGGCGGTGAACTTCGGGGTGCGCAGGGTGGTTTCGGTGTTCTTGCCGGCGGCGGTCATGAGCGGTTCTCCAGGAGGGTCGTGGGAAGGGTGCGCAGGGCGCGGGGTACGGGGTGGTACTCGATGGCGAGCCAGATGCAGTCGGTGTCGGCCCGGTACTGGTGCATGGGGTAGTGGTAGGTGCACTGGGGGCCGGTCGCGCAGAAGGGGTCCGGGGTGGTGTAGCCGGGGCTCATCAGGACGTCCTGGTAGAGGGAGGCCTGGTCCTGGTTCCGGAACCGCTGCATGCGCCCGAGGCCGTGCACCTGGGTGTGGACCTCGATGAAGTCGTGCTCGTTGTGGATGAAGCAGTCGGTGCCGGCGGGCGCGAACCACAGGTTGGCGCGGACGTTGAACTCGCGCTGGTCGAGGGGGGTTTCCCGTTCGCCCAGTACGTAGGCGGGGTCGAACAGGACGGTGTTGATGTCGTCCTGGGGGCTGCGGTACAGCGGGGTCTCGCGGGGGAAGCCCCCGGGGCCGAGCAGGTCGGCGAGGTGCGACCAGCCGGGCTCCTCGGTGATGCCGGTCACCGCGGCGTCTTCCGCGGCGGGGCGCAGCAGGAGCAGTGCGTCGGCCTTCTCGATCCGGGTGTCGGCGAGCACCGTCGAGGAGAGCGGGGGGATGGTCTTGCGGAATTCCTCGGCGATGGTCACGGGCGTCACGCCGGGGTTGACGACGATGGTGCGGCCTTCGACGGTGTAGTCCACGGCGTCGCGGACGAGCGCGGCCCTCAGGTACGGGGTGCTGAAGTTCAGCGGGCGTTCGGTGGCGGACGGGGTGGCGCTCATGCGGGGCTTCCTCTCGGTGTCGGTCAGGTGCGGGCGAAGTCGGCGGTACGGGCGAGCTCGACGCTGAGCTCGTCCACGGCGGTCTCGGGGACGAAGGGGCGGGGGGCGGGCCCCATGCCGAAGTAGTGGGCGAGGGCGGCGACGGTGCGTTCGGTGGCCTGGCCGTCGCCGTACGGGTTGGCGGCGTTGGCCATCCGGTCGTAGGCGTGCCGGTCGCGCAGCAGTTCCAGGGTGTGGGCGACGATTCCGGCGGTGTTGGTGCCGACGAGGCAGGCGGTGCCGGCGACGATGGCTTCGGACCGCTCGGTGACGTCGCCGAGGACGAGGGTGGGCTTGCCGAGGGCGGGGCCCTCCTCCTGGCTTCCGCTGCTGTCCGAGACGATGACGTCGGCACGGGCCATGAGCTTGCAGAAGCTGAGGTAGGGCAGCGGGTCGACGACGGTGATGTTCGGGTGGCTGCCGATGTGGGGCAGCAGCGCCTCGCGGACGACCGGGTTGCGGTGAAGGGGGACGACGACGCGGACGCCGGGCTCCTCGGCGATCTCGGCCAGGGCCCGGCCGATCTTCGGCAGGTGCGGCCAGGCCTCGCGGCGGTGTGCGGAGGCGAGGACGACGCGCCGGGGGTCGTGGTCGAGGTCGGCGAGGGCGGGGTCGCCGTAGTCGGTGGCGCGGCCGCTGGCCCAGCGCAGGGCGTCGATGACGGTGTTGCCGGTGACGGTGACGGTGTCGGCGGCGATGCCCTCGCGCAGCAGGTTCGCCAGGTTGCCGGGGGTGGGGGCCAGGTGGAGGGCGGCGATCTGTGCGACGAGTCTGCGGTTGCCCTCTTCGGGGAAGGGGGAGCCGAGCCGGCCGCTGCGCAGTCCGGCCTCGACGTGGACGACGGGGATCCGCTGGTGGAATCCGGCGAGGGCGCCGGTGAGGGTGGTGGCGGTGTCGCCGTGGACCAGGACCGCGTCGGCGGGCGCGGTGGCGAAGTAGTCCTCCAGGCCGCGCAGCGAGCGGTAGGTGACCTGGGAGAGGGTCTGCTTGGGCGCCATCACCTTGAGGTCGACGTCGGCGGTGAGGCCGAAGGCGTCGAGGGTTTCGTCGAGCATCTGGCGGTGCTGCCCGGTGGAGATCACGACGGGCTCGAAGCGCGGGTCGTCCTGGAGGGCGCGGATGACCGGCGCGAACTTGATGGCTTCCGGCCGGGTGCCGAGGACTACGGCGACGGAACGCATGGTTTCCTCTTCTTCCTTGTACGGGGAATCGAATACGGGGATCGAGCCGGGGCATGGTGGGGAAGGGCGCGGCATGGCGGTGCCGCGGGGTCTGCCGGCGGGGGTGGTGGCCAGGGGATCGGATCTCGCTGCGAGGGGCTTTTCGGCTGCCCTCTTCCGGCCAAGACACAGCTTTCCCGGAGCGGGTCGGGGAGTCAACGAACACCGGCGGGCACTCGAACACCAGCGCGGAAAACGCAGAAGCCCTGCGCACCGGAGACCGGGCACAGGGCTTCTGAGCTGGGAAAACGCAGGACGTACGCAGGGGCGCGCAGATGGGTGCGTGCAGACGGCAGACGGCTACACGGAGACGGCTACCGCACGCGGGTACACGCCGGCGGCTACCGCTCGCGGGTACGTGCAGACGGCTGCACGGAGACGGCTACCGCACGCGCGTACGCGTCGCCGGCTAGCCGCGGGCGGGCTTGATGGACATGGAGTGGCGGAAGAAGTCGGAGGGGTCGTACCGCTTCTTCACCTGCTGGAGGCGCGGGTAGTTGTCCTTGTAGTAGAGCGTCTGCCACGGCACGCCCGAGCGGTTGCGCTGCGGGTCGGTGATGTCGCGGTCGGGGTAGTTGATGTAGCAGCCGTCGGTGCTGTCGTCGATCAGGGGCACGCCTCCGGTCGCCGAGAAGAAGTCCTCGTACAGGTCCCGCAGCCAGCCCAGGTAGTAGCCGTCCTCGCTCTCGTCCTCCCAGAAGGTCTGGAAGCACATCTTGAAGATGGAGGACCGCTGCGCGTTCGCCGTCGCGTCGGGGGCGGCGGCGTTGACCTGCCCGCCGAAGGAGAACAGCACCAGCATGGTGTCCGGATTGCTGAAGTCGGGCCGGCTCATGGAGCGGTAGAGCGAGGCAATCTGATGGTCGGTGAAGTTCTTCTTCATGTACGCCGACTTGTGCGCGCCGCGTGAGGTCGGATTGGTGATGGTCGGATTGTTGGTGCCGACCAGTCGGGTCGCCTGCAGCCACGGCAGTGTCTTGGGTTCGGCGAACTGCGGCATCGCGGGCAGTTCGCCGGTGGGGCGGGTCAGCGCCTTGGGGGTGACGCCGGTGCCGGCCGTGATGGCCGCCAGGTAGTCGTCCAGCAGCTTGCGCGCGTTCGGCACGGTCGCGTCGACCTGGGTGAACATGCCCAGGCTGCCGTGCGCCTTGGAGCTGACGTTGAACAGGCTGGAGAGGTTGCGGTACGGGGAGTCGGGCGCGCTGTTGGCCGCGTGCCAGGCACCGAAGTTCTTCAGGAGCCGGGTGAACTTGGCCTCCGTCAGCTGCTCCCAGGGGAAGTCCACGGCGCTCACCAGGACCGTCGACGGCGGGGATATCAGCTGGTCGGCCGGCTCGGACCCCTTCGCGTCCGGGGAACGGAACCAGTAGCGGGTCACCAGGCCGAAGTTGCCGCCGCCCCCGCCGGTGTGCGCCCACCACAGTTCGCGGTTCGGGTCGTTCTTCTCCCGGGTGGCCACGACCGTGCGTACGCCGCCCTTCCCGTCGGTCACCACGACCTCGACGGCGTACAGGTGGTCGACGACGAGGCCGTGGGCGCGGGAGAGCAGGCCGTAACCGCCGCCCACGATGTGCCCGCCGGCGCCGACGCTGTAGCAGATGCCGCCGGGGATGGTGACGCCCCAGCCCTTGTACAGGGCCTCGTACACGTTCATCAGGCGGGCGCCGGGCTCGACGGTGAACGCGCGGAACGCGGGGTCGTACCCGACGTGCGTCATCTCCGAGAAGTCGATGATGACCTCGGTCTCGGGGTGCGCGGCGAAGTCGGCGAAGCAGTGGCCGCCGCTGCGCACCGAGACGCGCTTGCCGGCCCGGACCGCGTCCCTGAGGGCGCGCTCGGCGTCCGCGGTCGAGCGGACCATCTTGACGTAGTCGGGGCGTGCGACGAACCGCTGGTTGTTGCCGGTGGTCAGCAGCGGATAGCGCGGATCGCCCGGCTTGACGACGGCTCCGGTCCCGGCGCTCGCGCCGGCCGCGCCGGAGGGGGCGGGGGATGCGGCGGCCGCGACGGGGCCGGTCAGCGCGCCGGCCACGGCCGCGCCTCCGACGACGGCGGCACTGCGGGTGAGCATGGTGCGGCGGTCGACACCGTTCATGGGTCTACCTCAACTTCCGTTCGATGGTGGGGTGCCGTGCCCGGCACCGGCGGAGAGGGGTTGAGCGGGGAGCGATGGGGCAGGAAGTGTGTGATCGGGCAGCGGTTGAGCGGGCAGCGGGCCCGGCGGCCCGCTCTTGCGGTCGAGCCGACCGGAGAGCACCGCGGTGCCCAGGCCGGCCGCGGCCAGGCCGGCGCCGATCCAGGTCGGTGCGGTCCAGCCCAGGCCGTGGGCGACGGCGAGGCCGCCGAGCCAGGCCCCGAGCGCGTTGCCGAGGTTGAAGGCCGCGATGTTCGCCGCGGAGGCGAGGGCCGGAGCCCCGGCCGCCTGCTGCATCACACGGGCCTGGAGCGGGGGTACCGTCGCGAACCCGACCGCCCCGAAGACGGCGAGGGTGATCGCGGCGGGCAGGGCGGCCCGCGAGGTGAAGGTGAACGCCACCAGGACCAGGCTGAGGCCGCCGAGGATCACGTACAGGCTGGGCATGAGTGACCGGTCGGCGGCCCGGCCGCCGAGCACGTTCCCCACGCACAGTCCGACGCCGAAGAGGACGAGGAGCCAGGCGACCGCTCCGTCGGAGAAGCCGGCCAGTTCCGTCATCATCGGCGCGAGATAGGTGAAGGAGGCGAAGACACCGCCGAAGCCGAGCACGGTCGTCGTCAGCGCCAGCCACACCTGCGGCTTGCGGAAGACGGCGAGTTCCCCGCGGAGCGCGCCGCTCTGCGGCCGTGGCTGCGCCGGGACCAGGGCGATGATGCCGAGCAAGCCGACGACGCCGATGCCGGTGACGGCCCAGAACGTCGAGCGCCAGCCGAACTGCTGGCCCAGGAGGGTGCCCAGGGGTACGCCGAGCACGTTGGCGAGGGTGAGGCCGGTGAACATCAGGGCGATGGCACTGGCCCGCCGGTCGGGTGCCACCAGGTCGGCGGCGACGACGGACCCGATGCCGAAGAAGGCGCCGTGGGTGAGGGCGGCGATCAGCCGCCCGCCCATGAGGGCGGTGTAGTCGTCGGCGAGCGCGCACAGCAGATTGCCCGCGATGAAGATGCCCATGAGGGCCACGAGCATCGTCTTGCGCGGCAGCCGGGCGCCGGCCGCGGTCATCAGGGGCGCGCCGACGACCACGCCGAGGGCGTAGCCGGTGACCAGCATGCCGGCGGAGGGGATGGAGACGGACAGGTCGCCGGCGACGTCCGGGAGCAGGCCGACGATGACGAACTCGGTGGTCCCGATGCCGAAGGCACCGAGCGCGAGGGCGAGGAGGGGGAGGGGAAGACGCATCGGCCCGGTCAGATCTGCCGCAGGGCGCCGCCGTCGACGCTCCACTCGGCGCCGGTGACCTGCTCCGCGAGGGGGGACAGCAGGTACGCGACGACACCGGCGACATCGTCGGGGGTACCGATGCGGCCGCTCGGGAGCCGGCGCTCCTCACGGATGAAGTGGTCGACTGCCTCGTCGGCCGGCAGGCCGAACCGGCGGCCCAGCTGTTCGGCGAAGCCGCCGGGCGCGTCGAAGAGGGCCGTGCGGGTGGGCCCCGGGGAAACCACGTTCGAGCGCACGCCCCGTACGCCGAACTCGACGGCCAGGGACTTGGAGAGCGACAGCAGCGCCGTCTTGGTGGCGGCGTAGTCGACGATGGCGGGGTCGGGGAACCGGGCGGCCTCGCTCGCGATGTGTACGAGGGCGCCCGATCCCGCGTCCAGGAGCGCGGGCAGTGCGGCGCGGGTCATGCGTACGGCGGAGTGGAAGTTGACCTCGAAGGTGGTCTTCCACTGCTCGTCGGTCACGTCGAGGAAGCCCGTACGGGATTCCAGGGCGCCGACGTTGTTGACGAGGCCGTCGAGCCGGCCGTGGCGCTCCAGCACGGTGTCGACCACCTGCCGGACGCTGTCGGGGTCGGTGAGGTCGGCGATGACGGTGCTCGCCCGGTCACCGAGGGAGTCGGTGCTCCACGGCTTGCGGGCGACGCCGACGACGGTGGCGCCTTCGGAGGAAAGCAGGCAGGCGGTCGCCCGGCCGATTCCGGACGAGGCGCCGGTGACGAGGTAGACGCGGTCTTCGATACGCAGGTCCATCAGGGTCCTTGGGAAGGGGTGTCCTTGGCAGAAGGAGACCTTGGGAAAGCGGAGGCCTGGGAAGGGGAGGCCTGGGAAGGGGAGGCCTGGGAAGGGGAGGCCTGGGAAGGGGAGGCCTGGGAAGGGGAGGCCTGGGAAGGGGAGGCGACCCGGCCCGTTCGGCGGGGTCCGCTCGTGCGGAGCCCGTGCCGGGTCGCCTCTCGCGGGGGATTCCTCGGCTCGACGCGCTCAGCCGGTGGCAGCGAGGCCCTTGGCGGCCTTGGCGCGGAGGAAGAGAGCCGTGGT
>NZ_JAGGOZ010000115.1 GCF_018614075.1 Streptomyces sp. ISL-94
GTGCGCGAGTGCGGCCTCGATCGGGATCGTCTGGGTGGGCGGGTACTGCCAGGAAGCGGTCAGGTACCAGCGGCCGCGCTGCACGTCGTAGTGGATGCGGTAGGCCACCGACCGGTTCGCTTCGACACGGTCGGCCCACTCCGGTCCCCGGTGTGCGAAGCGCACCCGCGAGGTGAGGAGATACCGGCCGTGACCGGCGTTCGCCAGCCCGGCGAGCGGGGCGGCGAGCTTGATGCTCAGTTCGCCGTCGGGTGTGACGCGGACCGTCTCGTTGCCGAACCGCTTCCCGCTCTCGCCGTCCGCCTGGAGGAACCAGCGTTCGGTTTCCCAGCGTTCCCGCCACTGCGGTTCGGTGAGCTGCGCGGCCGCGAGATGGTGACGGGTGCCCAGAAGCCGTCTACCACCTCGTACGACTCGGACCCGCCCGGCTTCGCGGTCCGCCCGCACCGCATCGAGCCGGTCTTGAAGCACCTGCAGGCGGCGGGCCTTGGCGAACCACTCCCGCTTGCCCCGGTATCCGCCAGGGGCACGCTTGCTGCCCTTCTCCCCGACGGGCAGCGACAGCCGGTGCTCGATCGTCTTGACGCCTGCTTCGAGGCTCTGGACGTGCGCTGCCTGGCCGCGCCGGGCGAGTGCCCACTGGTCGTGGGTGGCCTTGGTGATCGCCCCGGCCCACCGCGACGACGACAGCGCCGTCAGCTCCCGCTTCCGGACCGCCCACGTGTCGCCGGAGTGCCCCAGCCGGTCCGCGCACCGCGTCTTGAGGTCCTTCGAGGCGAGCGAGCCCAGGTGCGCGCCCACCAGGGCCAGCACCTCCTCATCCCCAGCCGTCAGATCCTTCAGCCGGGTCCGTACCGCGACACCCGTGGGCCCGAGCGCGACGAACGGCGCCGACAACTCCCGCAACCCACCCACCACCCCTGCACCCACCCCGGTACCGAAAGAACCCATCCCCCACCCAACGACCACCCCCAACAAAGGTCACCCATTCGATGCAAGAACCTCCGTTCCCGCCCGGCATCGACCCACCACCACGGACGAGGCACTCACTAATCCACGCCAGAACACACTCAAACCCAGTCACCAGACAGCAGTTCCAACCCCTCGGGGCCTCGGGGCCTCGGGGCCTCGGGGCCTCGGGGCCTCGGGGCCTCGGGGCCTCGGGGCCTCGGGGCCTCGGGTCGAGCCTAGGAGCCGCCGTCCTTGCCCAGGGCGCGTTCGAGCTGGGCCTTGTTCATGTCCGAGCGGCCGTGGACGTTGCGGCGGCGGGCCTCCGCGTAGAGCTGGTCGTACGTGGGGCCCTGGGCGCCGGAGTGGGAGTGCAGGCCTCCGCGCCGGGACGAGGACATGTCCTCCAGGGACTCCTTGCTCGCGGTCTTGGACTCGCCCGCCCGGGCGCGCTCCTTGTTGACCGTCCGGGCGGCGATCTCCTTGGCCCGGTCCTCGGACTCGCCGCGCTGCTCGGCGCTCTCCTTGATGTGTTCGTACTGGCGTTCACGCTTGGGTGAAGATCCGCGGGGCGTCATGGCCGGCCTCCTTGACCGTTCGAGTGCCCGGTGCCCCTGTGCGTGTACCCCGGTTGCGGCAAAGTAGCGGGCCCCGAAATGCGCATACCGTACCGAAGTGCGCGAAAATGGTGTGTATGGACATGATCCTGAGCGTGGACCCGATCCTGACCGACATCGTGTGGTTCATCGTCGTCGGATTCGCCGTCGTCGGCATCCTGCTGGGCGGCTTCAAGCTGGGCCAGCGAGTCAGGGCCAAGGAGCCGCCGCCCCCCACCCCCGAGAGCCAGCCCCACCTGCCGAACGGCGGCGCGGTCCACGAGGTCCGCGAGGAGCGGGACCCGGTGGAGATCCCCGAGGGCGGCCTGCGGCCGCACGAAATGCAGGGCTACGGAAACTTCGGATCCACCACCTCCAGCCATCCGGAGGAGGTCAGGGCCGAACGGGAGGCCGGCTACGAGCCCGTGGAGGGGCCGGGTCCGCATCCCCAGCCCGGCGCTCCCCCCGACGCGGGGCGCGGTGCGCACTCCTGACACTGCCCCTGCTGCGCTGCTGCGCTGCCTGGACTCCCTGCAGTGCCTGCGCATCGGCTTCCGCGGCTGCCCCCGCTCCTGAACACCGGCCTCTGGCCCGCGCCTCCCGCGCGGGTCAGAGGTCCGTTCGCAGACGGAGCACCTCCGGCGGCGGGTGCCGGGCCGACGTGTGCCGGACCTCCGCCGCGAGCGGCGGGTCCAGGGGCCGGAAGGTGACCTCGCCGAGCCCGATCGCGGTCGCGGTGGCCGTTGCCGTGCCCGTGGGCGCAGCCGCAGCCGTGGCTTCCTGGGCCGTGGCCGCCGCCCGGGAGGCCACGATCCCCGCCACCTCCGCGCGCAGTGCCGCCGACAGAGGGCTCGACACCAGCGGCGTCTCGTCCCCGACCGGCAGGACGAGGACCAGGGCCAGCGGCCGGCGCGGGGTACCGGTGTAGCCGACCACCGCCGCGTCGCGCACGTCCGTGTGCCGCAGCTTCTGCCAGCCGCGCCGCCCGGCCGGGTAGGCCTGGTCCAGCCGCTTGACGACCAGCCCCTCGATGCCGCTGGCGGGCAGGGTCTCGTACCAGGTGGCGGCCAGCTCCGGGTCGGTCGTCATCGGCACCGGCTGCAAGGGCGGCCCCAGCGGCAGCAGCAGGTCCACGAGGAGGGCCCGGCGGCGCTCGTACGGGCGCCCGCGAAGGTCGAGCCCGGCCAGTTCCAGCACGTCGAAGGCGGCGTACGAGGCCGGCAGGCTCTGCGCCAGCACGGTGGCCCGCGCGGGCGTGGCCGCCGCCCGCCTCTGCACGAGGGCGAAGTCCGTACGGCCTTCGTGCCACACCACCACCTCGCCGTCGAGGACCGTCCCGGCAGGCAATTGCAGTGCGGCCGCCGCGAGATCGGGGAACGCGCTGGTCACGATCCGGCCGGAGCGGGCCTGGAGCGCCACGTCGGCCTCCGAGCGCACCACGACCATCCGGTGACCGTCGAACTTCGGCTCGTACGCCAGTCCCGCCCCCCGCGGCAGGGTGCGTACGGCGGCGGCCAGCGCGACGCGGATCACGACCGGGCTCCGCGCAGTCGGGGCAGCCTCCCGGCCCTGTCGAGGTCGGTCAGCGGGCCGAAGAGGTCCCCGTCACGGGCCAGGCGCGGCGCGATGTCGTCGGCGAGGAAGGCCAGGTCGGCGGGGCTGCCGCAGGCCTCGACCTCCTCCCAGGACACCGGCGCGGACACGGACGGGCGGGCCCGCGCGCGCAGCGTGTAGGGGGCGGCGGTGGTCTTGGCGGCGGCGTTCTGGCTGTGGTCCACGAGGACCTTGCCGGGGCGCAGGGCCTTGGCCATCCGGTGCACGACCAGGTCGGGGAGCTCGCGCTCGGCCTCCTGGGCGAGCTGCTTCGCGTACGCCGACACCTGCTCGGAGGGGACCGGTTCGAGCGGTACGGCCAGGTGCATGCCCTTGGAGCCGGAGGTCTTGGCGTACGCGTGCAGGCCGTCGGCGGCGAGCCGGTCGCGCAGCCAGAGCGCGGCGGCGCAGCACTCGACGACGGTGGCGGGCGGGCCGGGGTCGAGGTCGAGGATCATCCGGTCGGCCACGGCCGGGCTGCCGGCGGGCCACTGGGGGGTGTGGAACTCCACGACGAGGTTGGCGGCCCACATGAGGGAGGGCATGTCCGCGACGACCACCTGTTCGGCGGAGAGGTCCTCGGAGCGGGGCACCGGGGTGGTCTTCACCCAGGCGGGTGTGCCGGGCGGCGGATTCTTGGTGAAGAAGAGCTGGCCGTCCGGGCCGTCGGGATAGCGCAGGAAGGACAGCGGCCGGTTGTGGATGTGGGCGAGGAACGGGACCGCGACGGTGGCGTAGTAGTGGAGCACCTCGCCCTTGGTGAAGCCGGTCTCCGGATACAGGACCTTGTCGAGATTGCTGAGCGCGATGCGACGGCCCTCCACCAATGTGATCGGCGTCATACGATGAGATTGCCACGAATCAGGAGGAACCGTGCGATCCATTTGGAACGGGGCGATCTCCTTCGGCTTGGTCAGCATTCCGATCAAGCTCGTGAACGCCACCGAGAACCACTCGATCTCCTTCCGCCAGATCCACCTCGCCGACGGCGGGCGGGTCCGCTACCGCAAGGTGTGCGAGATGGACGGCGAAGAGCTGTCGACCGCCGAGATCGGCAAGGGGTACGAGGAGGCCGACGGGTCGATCATGCCGATCACCGACGAGGACCTGGCGCAGCTGCCGATCGCGACGGCGAAGACGATCGAGATCGTTTCGTTCGTGCCGGCGGAGGAGATCGACCCGCTGCAGATGGACGCGGCGTACTACCTGGCGTCGAACGGGGCGACGGCGGCGAAGCCGTACACGTTGCTACGGGAGGCACTGAAGCGGAGCCGGAAGGTGGCGATCGCGAAGTACGCGCTGCGCGGGCGGGAACGGCTGGCCATGCTGCGGGTCGTCGACGACGTGATCGCGATGCACGGGCTGTTGTGGCCGGATGAGATCCGGGCGCCGGAGGGGGTGGCGCCGGAGGGGTCGGTGTCGGTGCGGGAGGCCGAACTGGACCTGGCCGATGCGCTGATGGCCACGCTGGGGGAGGTGGAGATGGCCTCACTGCACGACGACTACCGGGATGCCGTGGAGGCGATGGTCGCGGCGAAGGCGGGTGGGGCGTTCGAGCCGACGGAGGCCGTGGCGGAGCCGGCCGGGGGGCAGGTGATCGACCTGATGGCGGCGCTGGAGAAGAGCGTGCGGGCGGCGAAGGCTTCGCGGGGGGAGGCGGGTTCCGAGGTCGGTTCGGAGGCCGGTTCCAGGTCCGGGTCCGGGTTCGGGTCCGGGGAGGAGGCGGGGGCGGAGGCGGAGGTGACGCCGATTCGGCGCAAGGCCAGAGCGGGGGCGGCGGCTTCGGTACCGAAGACGGTGGGCGGGAAGAAGTCGACGTCGGCGGGCGCGGAGAAGACGGCTTCGGCGGCTGCGAAGAAGACGGGGTCGGCCGCGACGAAGAAGACTGCGGCGGCGGCCGCGAAGTCGACCAAGTCGGCGGCGAAGAAGTCGGCTTCCGGGGCTTCGAAGAAGACGGCTGGGGCTGCGGCTGCGGGGAAGAAGGCTGCTCCGGCGCGGAAGCGGAGCTCCGCCTGAGGGCGGGCGCGAGCTGCGGCGGCGCCTCCTGGGGCTCCGCCCCAGACCCCGCGCCTCAAACGCCGGCGAGGCTGGATGCGCCGGGTGAAGCACGGCACGTGCGGCTCAAAGATCCGGGGCCCCGCCCCCACCCCGCGCCTCAAACGCCGGCGAGGCGGGACATGCGCCCGGCGAAGCACCGCACGTGCGGCCCAAAGATCCGGGGCCCCGCCCCCACCCCGCGCCTCAAACGCCGGCGAGGCGGGACATGCGCCCGGCGAAGCACCGCACGTGCGGCCCAAAGATCCGGGGCTCCGCCCCGTACGCCTCAAACGCCGGCGAGGCTGGAAGTGTCCCCGGCGAGGCTGGATAGGGCAGGGCATGGGCGGGTCGCTAACGCCGACGCCCAAACCAGGTGCGTAGGTCGCGGGCCGTCGTGAACAGGGCCTCGATGTCAGGGGCTTTGAGGGTGGTCGGGGATGCGGTGAGGTCTCGGGCGGCTGTCAGGGGCTGGAGGACGCTGATGTCGCGGACCGTGGGGGCGACCTCCAGGCGGGAGGGTTCGACCAGCGCCAGGGCCGGGGTGACGGGTGTGGTCAGGGCCGCAGTGGCGCGGGCCGCCGCGCGGCGGATCCAGCGCGGGTCCGGGCGGGGTTCGGCGCGGCCGACCGTGAGCAGGAGGTCGCCGACCACGGCGCGCTGGCGGCGGCCCGGGACCGTACGCACGCAGTAGACCCCGGCGGGGCCGATCAGCAGGTGGTCGATGCGGCCCATCCCCGGGAGCGGGACGCAGTGCAGGATCCGCCAGCCCTCCGCCTCCAGGGCGTCGAAGGCGTCCCCCATCCGCTGCTGGGCCGCCAAGTCCTGGCGGAGCCGGTGCCGGGCGCGGGTGCCCGCGGGGCCGTGGTCCAGTTCGCCCAGCAGGGTCTCGCCCGGGCGGTTCGGGGCCAGGTCCGCGTCTGGGGGCATGGCGAGGCCGACCAGGTCGGCCGCCGTGGGGACGGGCGGCGGGCCGATGGCGACCGTTCCGCTCAGGTACGGGCGCAGCACCCTCAGGATCGCCTCGCGGTGATCGTCCGCGAGGACGCTGATGCGGTTCGCCTGCCGGTCGTACCACGCCACCGCCTGCCCGTCGGGCAGGTTGACGTACAGCCGGCCGCGGCCGGGCCGGCCGCTCGGCAGCACCTTGAGTCCCCTCATGGCCCTCACCCCCGCCGTCCATGGGAGCAGCCCCGGCGCCACACGGCAATCCCCCGGGTGTGTAACGACTCCGACGGCACCCTGCGACACCGCTGTTACATGAACGGGGCTCTGCCGCAACGGCAGACGCATACGTTTGACCCGCCTGGACACCCCTGTACACCCCTGGACACGCCAGGGCCCGACCAACAGACCGAAGGGCTTCCCGTGAGCACCGTCAGCCGCCGCACTCTCGTTCGCGCCGCCGCCGTGACCGCATGCGCCGGAAGTCTGCTGGCGCTGCCCACCGCCGCCGCTCTGGCCGAGGGGGTGCCGGCGGCCTCGTCCGCGCACTCCGCCGCCCCGCAGCGGACGCTGGTCAGGAGCCTCTCGCTCGCCGACGGCGTCTCCACCGCGAAGGTCTACCGGGTCGCCAAGGACGCGTACCAGGCCGACATCCTCACCGCCGAGGGTGACAAGGCCATCACGCTGACCAGTCGTGACGGCGCCACCTCCGTCGGCGACGCCGGGGATCTGCACGCCGCGCTCGACGCCGGCGGGCGGCTGACGACTTGGGTCGGCGACACCTCCGCGCCGGGCGCTGCCCACGGGGTCGCGGGGGACGGCCACAAGACCGGCACGCGCAGCGGCCACATCATGCCTGCCTCGGCGCCGAAGGGGGCGGGTAGCGAGTCGCGTACGCCTACGCGTACGGCCGCCGAGGGCCCGGCCGACGTGCAGCGCCTGAAAACGCTGGCCGACGGGCCGGGGGACGGCATCCTGCTGCTCGCCGCGGGCGGCGGCATCGCGGCCGTCGGCGCCGCCGGGCTGGGCTTTGCGATGCTGCGGCGCGGGCGTACCGAGGGCTGACGCGCGGCCGCGGGTAAAGGGGCGCGGCGCGCCCGGCCGCGTAGGGCAGCGGCCTGCCGGCCGCCCCGGACCCCGCGCCTCAAACGCCGACGAGGCTGGGTCGGCCTCCGCCCGGCCCCCTCGGTAGTGCCCTGGCGGGCGAGCTTCGCGGGGCCGGCGCCGGCAGGGCAAAATCCAGGAGGAGCGGGGTACGGGGGCGGAGCCCGGGATCCAGCCCCGTCGGCGCTTGAGGCGTGGGGGTCTGGGGGCGGAGGCCACGGTTCGGGAAAGGGCGGGGTGGGGGAATGGCTCCGTGCAGCGGGACCCGGGGTCAGGGGCGGGGCGGCTTCGTCCAGGGCCAGCGGGGCTTCGGTTTGCGGCCCGTCGGGACGTGGCGGTACTTCCAGCCCTGCTGGAGGCCCAGCCGCTTCGAGTAGCCCGCCGGCACCCGCTCGTAGAGCAGCACCGTCGGTGGCCCCCCGTCGGGCGCCGGGACCGGGATCTCGTACCACTTCGGCGGGTGGCCGGTCGGGCCGAGGAGGATCGGGAGGACCCGGCCGTCCATCGGGCCGCCCTCGAAGGGGGTGGGTTGGCTTCTCACCCCACCAGTGTCACAGCAGGTGGGCCGCCTCGGAGACCACCGGGATCACGCGCCGGGCCAGGACCCCGACCGGCCCGTCCGCCGCTTCCAGGGCGAGTGCGGCGCGGGCGGCCTCGGCGGTTTCCGGGTCCGTGGCCGCGGTGGCGGTCAGCAGCGCGATGAACTGGTCCACCAGCCAGTCCCGGAGGGAGCCGACCTCTGGCGTCTTGCCCTCGTCGATCCAGATGAGGGACGCCGCCTCGACCGCGGTGATCCACGTACGGACCATCATCCGCAGCCGGGGGCCCGGGTCGGGGACCCCCAGGTGGACGAGGATCTGCGCGGCCGCGGCCCGGCGGATGCCGTCGACCGTCGCCGTCGTGCGCGAGGTCTCGACGACGCTGCCGCCCTGGAGGAGGGCCGCGAAGCCGGCGTCGTGCTCGTCGACGAAGGCCAGGTAGCGGTCGAGGGCTCGGGTCAGGCGCTGGGTCAGGGGGCCCTGCTGCGGCTCGGCGAAGCACAGTTCGAGGAGGTCGGCCGCCGAGCGCAGGGCCGCCTCGTAGAGCTGCTGCTTGCCGCCCGGGAAGTAGCGGTAGACGAGCGGGCGCGAGACCCCGGCGACCTCGGCGACATCGTCGAGGGAGACCTCCTCCGGCGCCCGGTGCGCGAACAGCGACAGGGCGGCGTCGAGGAGTTGGGCTCGGCGCTCCTCAACGCTCAGCCTGCGGTAGGCGCGTACGGTCATGCCCGCAGCGTAGACGACACCCCCAAGGCGGTCCCTTTCGGATCTTGCTCCCCCGGCTGGTGCTGGGAGGTGCCCCCGGGCCCGCGATGCCTGGCACCACACCCGGTCGCGTTGTCGGGGCGCCCGAGTGCAGCCAGTGCGCGGGCGCCCCTCCGCCGTGCCATGCAGGGCCCCGGACACCGCGGGCTCGGCCGGCGAGATCCGAAGGAGACGGCCTACGCGAGGAGCCCCGAGCTCTTCCACAGCCTGCGGCCGGCTCCGCGCAGTATGCCGATGTCGTCGAGGAAGTCGGTGAGCCGCTTGGCGCCGGTCTGCATGACCTCGCGCCGGTGCCCGCTCGCCTTGACCTGGGCGACGGCCTCGCGCCGGTCCAGGCCGATGTTCTCGTAGACCGTCGGATTGACGAAGGCGAGCGAGAAGACGCGGGCGGCCTCGCCGCAGCTGATCCTGGTGAGTTCCTGTTCCCAGCGCGGGGCCGTCAGCATCTGGCGGCGCAGTTCCTCGCGGGCGTACCGGACGTGGCGCGCCTCCTCGATGACGTGGATCCGGGTCACGCCGCGGACGAGGGGCTGGACGCGCTCGTCCGGGAAGGTCAGGCGCTGCATCCAGTCGAGGATCTCCTCGCCGAGGAGGGTGCAGGCGAAGGAGCCGGGGGTGGTGGAGATCGTCTTGAGGACGCGGGCGAGGTTGTGGTTGACGCGGGAGACCGGGTAGGCGGGGGCGCCGGCCTTCTGGATCATGCGGGCGAACATCATCGAGTGGCGGCACTCGTCGGCGATCTCGGTGAGGGCGTAGCGCACGTGGTTGCTGGTCAGGGACTTGTCGTAGATGTGCCGGACCAGGAGCTGCATGAGGATGATCTCGAACCAGATACCGAGCGAGCCGAGCGCCGCCGCCTCGTGGCGGGAGAGGTCGATGCGCTGCTCCTCCCCCATCTTCTTCCACAGCGGGGTGTCGTAGAGGGAGAGCAGTTCCGGCGGCCAGTAGTACTTGCCCTCGATCGCCGGGGCGTCCCAGTCGAGTTCCTTGTCGGGGTCGAAGGAGTGTTTGGCGGAGGATTCGAGCAGCCGTTCGGCGATCTGCTCGCGGTCCTTGAGCAGGCCGAGTGCGTCCCTCAGCGCGGTTCGATCGGTCGCGGTCGTCATGGCTTGGGATACCTCGCTCATTGGGTTGCCGGCGGTCACTGCTTATGAGACTGCCTGTCAGCAAGGTCGTCAATCCCCCGCGCACGACTTGTTGACCCCGCGTCTACCAACGTGTGACGCTGCCAACTGTCCAGTCCTGCACGGCGGTACGTGAGACGAGGAGGCGTCCGTGTCGACGCACGAGCTCTACACCAAGGACCCGGGCGAGGGCGTCTGGCAGATCCCCGCCTCCGGTTCGGCCCGCTTCAGCTGGGAGTACGACGGGGGCCGCGAGCGGCTCCTCGCGCTCTACCAGAAGGGCAAGGACAAGCAGTGGGACGGTGCCAAGCGCATCGACTGGGACATCGAGGTGGACCCGTACGATCCGCTGGGCACCCCGGACGAGGTGCTGACGCTGTACGGGACGCGGCACTGGGCCAAGCTCACCGAGAAGGACAAGGGCGAGCTGCGCCGGCACTACAGCGCCTGGCAGTTCAGCCAGTTCCTGCACGGCGAACAGGGCGCGATGGTGTGCGCGGCGCGCATCGTGGAGTCGGTGCCGGACCTGGACGCGAAGTTCTACTCCGCCACCCAGACCATGGACGAGGCCCGGCACGCGGAGATCTTCGGGCGCTTCCTGCACGAGAAGGTCGGGATGCTCTACCCGGTCAACGACAGCCTCCAGGAGCTGCTGGGCGACACCCTGCGCGACTCGCGCTGGGACATGCCGTACCTGGGCATGCAGGTGCTGATCGAGGGGCTGGCGCTGGCCGCCTTCGGCATGATCCGCGATACGACGGACAAGCCGCTGCCGAAGCAGATCCTGGCGTACGTGATGCAGGACGAGGCGCGGCACGTGGCGTTCGGGAGGATGGCGCTGCGGGACTACTACCGGCAGTTGACGGACGCCGAGCTGCGGGAGCGGGAGGAGTTCGTGATCGAGGGCTGCTACCTCATGCGGGACCGGCTGCGCGGGGTGGAGGTGCTGGAGAACTTCGGCATACCGAAGAAGGAGGCGGAGCAGTTCAGCGAGCAGTCGGAGTTCCTGCACCTTTTCCGGAAGCTGCTGTTCAGCCGGATCGTGCCGTGCGTGAAGGACATCGGGCTGTGGGGGGAGCGGCTGCAGAAGGCGTACCTGGAGATGGGCGTCTTCGAGATGGGGGACTCCAGTCTGGACCTGCTGATGAGCCAGGACGAGGAGATTGCGGAGGCGCTTGATCGGGAGCGGTTTGCGGCGGAGGAGTCGGAGCGGGTGGCTGAGGTCCGGGCCGCCATTGCCGAGGGCGGCCTCGCCTGACCGCCCCTTTGCGCGGGGTGCCGCCCGCCCCGCCCCTTCCCGGCAGTACTGCATGTGCGGCTCCGCCGCGGGGTGGGCTCCGCCCCCGGGCCCCCGCGCCGGGCTGGATGTGCCCGGTGTGCCTGGGTAGGTGCGGCTCAAAGATCCGGGGCTCCGCCCCGCACCCCGCGCCTCAAACGCCGGCGGGGCTGGATTTCGCCCGGTGTGGCCGGCTGTGCCCGGTGTGACTGGGTGGGTAGGTGCGGCTCAAAGATCCGGGGCTCCGCCCCGTACCCCGCGCCTCAAATGCCGGCGGGGCTGGAATTCGCCCGGCCAGGGCCTGACGTGATCGGCCGAGGCCGGATTTTGTCCGGGCCGGGCGGTTTGCCGGGCGGGGCCGGGCGGTTTGCCGGGCGGTTTGCCGGGGGGCCGGACGGTTTGGCCGGGGGCGGGGACGGGGTGGGGTGTTGTCCGGGACGTAAAACGTGATGTGTGGCGCGCACGCGGCCCGTACAAGCCGATCCCGCCAGGGCGCCATAAATCATGAGTCCCGGACGGCACCCCACCCCGGCCCCGGCGCCGGCCCGCCCTCCGGAAGCCCCCGCCAGGGACACCGCCGAGCCCCCCCAGCAGGGGGACCGGGCGAGCCCCACCCAGCCTCGCCGGCGTTTGAGGCGGGGGCCCGGTTGGAGCCCCGGGCGGAGGCACGGGGGCCAAGGCAGGGCCCCGCGCGGAGGCCCGGGGCCAAGGCAGGGCCCCGCGCGGAGGCCCGGGGCCAAGGCAGGGCCCCGCGCGGAGGCCCGGGGCCACGGCAGGGCCCCGGGCGGAGGCGGGGGGCCAAGGCAGGGCCCCGCGCGGCCGGGCGGAGGCGGGGGGCCAAGGCAGGGCCCCGCGCGGCCGGGCGGAGGTGCGGCCGGGCGGAGGTACGGCCGGGCGGAGGTGCGGGGTCGGGGCCCGGCCCGGTCACCCGCCGGGCAGCGCCGCCTCCATCACCGCCCGGGCGATCGGCGCAGCCGCCAGGTTTCCGCTGATGTCCCCGCGGTCCGCCGCCGCGTCCTCGACCACCACCGCCACCGCGACCGCCGGCAGCGGAGCGCCCTCCGCCTTGGCCCAGGAGATGAACCAGGCGTACGGGGTACCCGCGTTGCCGACCCCGTGCTGCGCGGTGCCGGTCTTGCCGCCGACCACCGCGCCCGGGATGGCCGCGTTCTTCCCCGTCCCGTTCTCCACCACCTTCTCCATCAGCTCTTGGAGCCGCAGGGCGGTGGCCGGGCTCATGGCCCAGCCCAGGCTGCGCTGGACGCCGCGCCGGACCGGGGAGCCGTCGTCCTGCGTGGTGCGGTCCACCAGGTAGGGGGCCTTCAGCTCCCCGCCGTTGGCGACCGCCGCCGCGACCATCGCCATCTGGAGCGGCGTGGCCTTGGTGTTGAACTGGCCGATCGAGGACAGCGCCAGCTGGTCCTGGCTCATGTCGGTGTCGAAGTTCGACCGTGACACCCACGCCGGCACCCGCAGCCCGTCGTCGTTGAAACCGAACCGCTGCGCCGCCTCCACCATCCCGCGCAGCCCGACCCGCACCCCGATCTTCGCCATCACCGTGTTGCAGGACCACTGCACCGCCTCCGCCATCGAGGCGTCCTGGCAGCCCGTGGCCGCGTTCGGCAGCAGGGTGCTGGTCCCGGGCAGCGGGTAGGGGTCGGGGGTCTCGGTCGGCGCGTCCACATCGGTGACCACGCCCGCGTCGAGGGCGGCCGCCGCGGTCACGATCTTGAAGGTGGAGCCGGGCGGGTAGGTCTCGCGCAGCGCCCGGTTGAGCATCGGCTTGGCGGGGTCCGCGTTCAGCCGCGCCCAGGCCTCCTTGACCCGCGTCCCCGTACCGGAGAGCTCGCCGGGATCGTACGAGGGGCTGCTGACCAGCGCGAGGATCTTCCCGGTGGCCGGCTCGAGGGCGGCCACCGCGCCCCGCTTGCCCGCCAGCCCGGTGTACGCGGCCCGCTGCACGCCCGCCCGGATGGTGGTGGCGGCGTTCCCGCCGGCCGGGCGGCCGCGGGAGAGTTCGTACCAGAGCGGGAAGGCGGACAGCCCGGGGTCCGTGCCGGACAGGATCGCGTCCTCGGCGCGCTCGATGGAGCTGGTCCCGTACGTCTGGGAGGAGTAGCCGGTGACGGGCGCGTAGAGCGGGCCGTTCTTGTACGTGCGCTCGTAGCGCAGGAGTTGGCCGCTGTCGCGGGAGCCGGTGACGGGCCGGCCTTCGACCAGGATGTCGCCGCGCGGCTCGGCGTACCGCTCGATGGCGGGGCGCTTGTTGGCCGGGTTCGCACCGTAGGCGGCGGATTCCCAGAGCTGCACGCGGGCGGTGTTGACGAGCAGGGCGACGAGCAGGGCGGCGCAGAAGTACGCGCACCAGCGGATGTAGCGGATCACGCGGCGGCCTCCTGCGGCTCCGGTTCGGGCCTGCGGGCGCTGTCGCTGAGCCGGACCAGCAGCGCGACGATGATCCAGTTGGTGACGACGGAGGAGCCGCCCTGGGCGAGGAAGGGCATGGCCATGCCGGTGAGCGGGATCAGCCCGGTGACGCCGCCGGCGATGACGAACACCTGGAGCGCGACGATCGAGGCGAGGCCGGTGGCGAGCAGCCGGCCGAAGGGGTCGCGCAGCGCGAGCCCGGCGCGGAAGCCCCGGGCGACGAGGAGCCCGTAGAGGAGCAGGATCGCGGCGAGGCCGGCGAGGCCGAGCTCCTCGCCGGCGGTGGCGAGGACGAAGTCCGATTTGGCGGCGAAGCCGATGAGGAAGGACTGGCCCTGGCCGAGGCCGGCGCCGAGCAGGCCGCCGGCGCCGAAGGCGAAGAGGGACTGGGCGAGCTGGCCGGGGCCCTCCCCGCGCTCGATGGAGGCCAAAGGATTCAGCCAGTCGTCCACGCGGCTGTGCACGTGCGGCTCGAAGGTCCCGACGGCGTACGCGCCCACCCCGGCCAGGAGCAGGCCGATCGCGATCCACCCGATCCGCCCGGTGGCGGTGAACAGCATGATCACGAACAGCCCGAAGAACAGCAGCGAGGTGCCCAGGTCCCGCTCCAGGACCAGCACCCCGACGCTGAGCAGCCAGATCGTGAGGATCGGGCCGAGGACGCGGCCGGGCAGCAGGCGCAGCTTCCAGAAGAGCCGGCGTCCGGTGAGGGCGAGGGCGGTGCGGTTCGCGGCGAGGTAGGCGGCGAAGAAGACGGCCAGCAGGATCTTGGCGAACTCGCCCGGCTGGAAGGACAGTCCGGCGAACCGGATCCAGATGTGCGCGCCGTTGACCGCCGGAAAGAAGACGGGGATGAGCATCAGCAGCAGGGCGGCGGCGACGGAGAGGTACGCGTAGCGCTGGAGCGCGCGGTGGTCGCGCAGCACGGCGACGACGAGCACGAAGAGGGCCATCCCCAGGCCGGACCACAGGAGTTGGCTCCCGGCGGTGAGGCGGGCCGGGGTGGTCGCGTCGAGGCGCTGGATGAGGACGAGGCCGAGGCCGTTGAGGAGGAAGGCGATCGGCAGTACGAGCGGGTCGGCGTACGGGGCCCCGAGGCGGACGGCGAGGTGCGCGAGCAGCGCGGCGATGGCGAGGCCGGCGGCGTAGCGGGCGGCGGAGGGCGGGATGTGGCCGGCGGTCGCGAGGCCGACGGAGAGGTGGCCGAGGACGGAGATGAGGACGGCGCCGGCGAGGAGGGTCAGCTCGACCCCGCGGCGCTTGGGGGCGCGGGCGTCGGGGGGTGGTGGCGGGGCGGGCTCCGCCACCTTCGCCGTCAGAGCGCTCATGGAGGGAAACGTAGCAAGCAGGGGGATGATATGTCCGCTTATGCCATAGTGTGCCGAAGAGTCGTCACAAACGGTCGGAATCAGGAGCCGAACCTTATGGGACCTGTGGAATTCATCGTCCTCGCCTTCCCGGAAGAGCAGCTTCGGGTGCCGGCGGTCGAGGCCGTGATGGGACTGAGGAAGACCGGGGTGGTCCGGCTGATCGACGGGCTGGTGGCGACGCGGACCGCGGGCGGGGAGGTGCGGGCGGCGGAGTTCGACGAGTTCCTGGAGCTACGGGGCCTGCTGACGGGCCGGGACGCGGTGCGGCTGATCGGCGCGGAGGACGTGAAGGAGGCGGCGGAGCTGCTGGAGCGCGGCAGCTGCGCGCTGCTGCTGGTGGTCGAGCACGTGTGGGCCGAGGACGCGGCGATCGCCGTACGGGCGGCGGGCGGCCGGATCGTGGGCTCGGTCCGCATCCCGGCGGACCGGATCCCTGCGGACCCCCGGGCGGGGGTGGCCTGATGTTCATCCGGCCGGTCGGAGTAACGGTCCACGGAGCCCAGCGCCCGGCGGGCCACCCCTTGCTGCAAGGCCTGCTGGCCCGGGCGGCGGGCGCGGCGGAGTCCACGGCGG
The DNA here is from genome assembly GCF_018614075.1 of Streptomyces sp. ISL-94. GTDB lineage: Bacteria > Actinomycetota > Actinomycetes > Streptomycetales > Streptomycetaceae > Streptomyces. Next base: position 15,295 of record NZ_JAGGOZ010000115.1, read on the forward strand.
GCGCGGTGCACCCGGGAGAGCCACCCCGCCGGGGCCTGCTGGCCCGGGCGGTCCAGGCGGCGGAATCCCGGCCGGAACCACCCCCACCGGCGAAGCCGGACCGGGACCGGGACCGGGAGCTGAGGAAAGCAGAGCCGGCCGAACCGGAGCCGGCGGAACCGGAGCCGGCGGAACCACCGGCCCCCCTCCCCCAGGACGCCCACCCCCCGGAGCACCCGCACACGGGCGAGGCCGTAGCCCCGGCCCACCTGGTGGCGGAGCTCACCCAACTGGCCGACCTGGCCCGGGAGGGCCTCCTGACGCCCGAGGAGTTCACCGCCGCCAAGGCCCTCCTACTGCACGGCTGACGCGGCGGCACAAGAGAGGGTGCCGGGGCTCCGACCGAGCCGACTACCGGCCTCACCCCGGCCGGAGGGTGACGGCGTACGGCGCTCCCGGTCAGGCAGCGGCCCCGCCGTCGACGACCAGGTCGCTGCCCACCATGGAAGCGGCATCCGGCGAGGCCGGATACAGCACCGCTGCCGCGACCTCGGCGGTGGAGGAGATCCGCCCCAGCGGCACCGCGCCCTTCAAGCGGGTCACGTCCGCGGTGACCGCGGCTGCCGTGAGAAGTCCGTACGCGTACGGGGTGCGCGGTGCCAGACCCCGTACGCGTACGGGGTGCGCGGTGCCAGACCCCGTACGCGTACGGGGTGTGCGGTACCAGACCCCGTACGCGTACAGGGTGTGCGGTACCAGACCCCGTACGCGTACAGGGTGTGCGGTGCCAGACCGGTGAGCGCGAGCAGCGCGAGACCCGCCGCGGCGGCCGCGAGCCCGGAGGTGGTGACGGCCGCCGCCCCGATCCCCAAAGCCCCCGCCCGACCGTCTGCCCCCATCCGAGTGACCCCCGCCAGCCCCGCCGCTCCGTTGGGCGATTTGTCATACCGGGCGTGGCAGCATCGGCCGTCTCGGAGGTGATCACATGTCACATCGGCCGCTTCGTGCCGCCTGTATCGCCGCGGTGCTGCTCATGACCGCGTCCGCCCCCGGCGTCCACGCCGAACCCGCGGCACCCGCACCCGCACCCGCACCCGCACCCGCACCCGCGGAAAACGTCGGCGTCCTCCTCACCCGCCTCCAGGGCCTCTACCAGAAGGCCGAGGAGGCCTCCGAGGCCTACAACGCCACCGAGGAGGCGCTCACGTCCCGGCAGAGCGAGGAGCGGCGGCTCGCCGCCGAGCTCGGCAAGGCCCGTACCGCCCTCGGATCCGAGAAGGCCGTCCTCGGGCAGTTGGCCCGGGAGCAGTACCAGGGCAGCCGCGGCTTCTCCCCGTACGCCCGGATACTGCTCGCCGAAGACCCCCAGGCCGCCCTGGACCAGCGCCGCCTCGCCGCCCGTGAGGGCGCCCGCCGGGCCGGCGTACTCAACCGGCTCACGCGCGGCGAGAAGGAGGCCGGCGCGCTCGCCGCGCGGGCCCGCAAGGCCCTCGACTCCCAGCAGACCCTGGCCGCGCAGCAGAAGCGGCACAAGGACGAGGTGAGCCTCCAGCTCAAGGAGGTGGAGCGGGTGCTGGCCTCGCTCACCGCCGAGCAGCTCGCCCGGCTCGGCGCCCGCGAGGCCGAGGACACCGCCGCCGCGCAGCGCGCGCTGGTGGACTCCGGCCGGCTCCCCACCCGCACCGGTACGCCCACGGCCGCCGGCGGCGCGGCCCTCACCTACGCGGCGGCCCAGATCGGCAAGCCGTACGTCTGGGGCGCCGAGGGGCCGACGTCCTTCGACTGCTCCGGGCTGACCTCGCAGGCCTGGGCGCACGCCGGCCGCAGCATTCCGCGGACCAGCCAGGAGCAGTGGGCGCGGCTGCCGAAGGTGCCGCTGGACCGGCTGCGCCCCGGGGACCTGGTGGTCTACTTCCCCAAGGCCACCCACGTCGCCCTGTACGTGGGCGAGGGCAAGGTGATCCAGGCGCCCCGCCCGGGCGCCCGGGTCAAGGTCTCGCCCCTCGCCGCCAATCCGCTCCTCGGTGCCGTACGCCCGGACCCCGCCGGCACCCCGCTCCCGCGGTTCACTCCCCCGCCCCTGCCCGAGGCGAGCGCGGGGGACACGACGGACACGGCGGGCACGGCCGCGGGGGACGACGACACCGGCTACTCCTCCGAGGAAGCCCCCCACGCCGCGGAAGCCGAATCCGAAGCCGATTCCTAAGCCGAGGAACCCGACACGGACGCCGCGGCCTCCGCCAGGTAGTCCGCCGCGTCCTCGGGGTCGTAGAAGTACGCGTCGAAGTCGGCCGGGTTGTCGAAGCCGTTGGCGAATCGATCCGCCACCGGCTGGAGCTGCCCGGCCGCGCCGATCAGGTTCAGCACGTGCTCCGGCGGCACGCCCAGCATCGCGTTCGTCCACTGGGTCACCGGCTTGCCCGTGGTGAACCAGTACTTGTCGAAGGTCGCCTTCATCCACGCCTCGTCGAACGGGCTGTCGCCGTGCATCAGGATCGAGGAGAGGTACGAGGCCGCGCACTTGGCGGCGGAGTTCGAGCCCTGTCCGGTGATCGGGTCGTTGGCGACGACCACGTCCGCGACACCGAGGACGAGCCCGCCGCCCGGGAGCCGGCCGATCGGCTTGCGGACCACCGGCGCGTAGCGGCCCGCGAGGGTGGCGCCCGCGTCCGTGAGCTCCACCTCGGTCGCCCGCGCGTACTCCCACGGCGTGAACTTCTGCATCAGCTCCAGCGTGAGCGCCAGGTGCTCGGCCGGGTCCTTGACGCCGTTGAAGACGTCCAGCGGACCGCCCGGGACGCCCTCCCAGAACAGGATGTCCGCACGCCCCGAGGTGGTGAGGGTCGGCATGACGAACAGCTCGCCGACGCCCGGGACCAGGTTGCAGCGGACGGCCTCGGTCTCCGGGTGCTCGGGGCGCGGGCCGAGCCCGTGCACGTACGAGACCGCCAGCGCGCGCTGCGGGGCGTCGTACGGGGAGCGCGCCGCGTCCCGCTCGAACATCGACACCAGCTCGCCCTTGCCGGCGGCGACCAGCACCAGGTCGTACGTACGGGAGAAGTAGTCCAGGTCGGCGACCGAGGCGCCGTGGACGACCAGCTGCCCGCCGCGCTGGGCGAAGGCGTCGAGCCAGCCCGCCATCTTCACGCGCTGGTCGACGGACTGCGCGTGGCCCTTGAGGCGGCCGAGCCAGTCGACGGCGCGGCCGGCGTCGGGGGCGGCGACGGACACGCCGAGGCCCTCGATCTTCGGCGCCTGCTGCTCCCAGAAGTTGATCTTCAGGTCGCGCTCGTGCTGGAGGGCCGTGTCGAACATGCACTGCGTGGACATCACCCGCCCGGTGCGGATCTCGTCCGCGGTCCGGTTGGACATGAGGGTGACCTCGTACCCCTTCGCCTGGAGTCCGAGGGAGAGCTGGAGGCCGGACTGGCCGGCTCCGACGACGAGTATCTTGCGCATGCGGTTCTCTACTCCGGTGTGGTGTCGAGGGCGTGGCCCACAAGGGTCAGCAGGGCTTCGATGACCGTGTGGCGGCGCCGGGCGTCCATGATCACGACGGGTACGTCCGGCGGGATGGTGAGTGCCTCGCGCACGTCCTCGGGCTCGTACGAGGCCGAGCCCTCGAAGTGGTTGACGGCGACCGCGTACGGCAGCCCGCAGCTCTCGAAGTAGTCGAGGGCGGGGAAGCAGTCGCGCAGCCGGCGCGTGTCGGCCAGCACGATGCCGCCGATGGCGCCGCGCACCAGGTCGTCCCACATGAACCAGAACCGCTCCTGGCCCGGGGTCCCGTACACGTAGAGGACGAGGTCGTCGTCGAGGGTGACGCGGCCGAAGTCCATGGCGACGGTGGTGGTGTGCTTGTCCGGGGTCCCGGTGAGGTCGTCGGTCGGGACGCTCGCCTCGGTCATCAACGCCTCGGTGCGCAGCGGGGCGATCTCGGAGAGGGAGGAGACGAAGGTGGTCTTGCCGACGCCGAAGCCGCCCGCGACCAGCACCTTGACGGCGACGGGCGCGCGGGAGCGGTCGTACTGCCAGGGCTGGACGGGCTCGTCCTCCACGGCCGACGGCACCGGACGGTCAGAGACGGCGAAGGCCACCGAGCACCCTTTCGAGCAGCGCGCGTTCGGGGCGGCCCGTGCCGTGGCCCGTCCCGTAGACGCGGATCCTTCCCTGGTCGGCGAGGTCGCTGACGAGGACGCGGACCACGCCGAGCGGCAGCTTCAGCAGCGCCGCGATCTCGGCGATCGTGCGCATGCGACGGCAGACCTCGACGATGGCGGGCATCTCGGGCATGCGGTCGGGCTTCTGCGGCTGCGACGCCTTGGTGTCCAGGGCGGCGACGAAGGTCTCCACGTGCAGGACCTGCGTGAAGCGGGTCCGGCCGCCCGTGAGGGAGTACGGGCGGACGCGGGCGGGGCGGCGCTCGGCGCCGCGTATCGGCAGCCGGTCGGAGGCCGGACTCCTCACGGGGTTTTCTCCATCGACTGGCGCAGCTCGCTGCGGACTTCGGGGGTCAGGACGTGGCCGGCGCGGCCGACGAACAGGGCCATGTGGTAGGCGACGACGCTCATGTCGCAGTCGGGGGAGGCGTGCACGCCCAGCAGTGAGCCGTCGCTGATGGCCATGACGAAGAGGGAGCCGTGCTCCATCGCCACCATGGTCTGTTTGACGGAGCCGCCGTCCATGAGGGCGGCCGCGCCGGTGGTGAGGCTGCCGAGGCCCGAGACGATGGTGGCCAGGTCGGCCGAGGCGCCCCGGGGGCCCTTGGCGCGGGGCTCCTTGGGGGAATCCGCTCCGGGGTCGGAGGACAGGAGCAGCAGCCCGTCCGAGGAGACGACGGCGACGGAGTTGACGCCGGGTACCTCCTCGACCAGGTCGGTCAGCAGCCACTGCAGGTTGCGGGCCTGGGTGCTCAGTCCGTACGTACTGGGCGCGGTCATGTGCGTGCCTCCTGTGCGGTGTCCCCCTGGTCGGTGTTCCCCTGCCCCCGGTCCTGCGCGTGGTCCTGGTCCCGGTCCGGCCCGTGCTCCCGGTCCCGTTCGAGCTCGGCGGCGACGACGCGCCGGCCGTCCTGGGCGCCCTGGTAGAAACCGCCGAGGCGGCGCCGCAGTTCGTCGGCGTCTACGCGGCGCGGCGGCTCGGCCGGGGCCGGTGCGTCGTCCGCGCGGCCGCCGGCGGCCACGGAACGCGGGGTCCGCTTCGGCAGGCCCTTGTCGGTGACGGCTTCGACGGCTTCGACGGGGTCGGCGGGGTGGCTGCCCTGGCGGGGGAGCCAGTTCCCCTCGGCGGCGGCGTGGGTGTGCGGCTCCGGCTCCGGCTCGGTTTTCCGTACGTCGGCCACGGGCGCGGCATCGGACACCGCGTCCGCGTCCGCCGGGCCGGGGTCAGGCGCCGTGAAGGCCCCGGGTTCCGCGTCGGGCACGACCCGCGCGAGGAGCTGCTGCTCGGGACCGGGCCCGGCCGGAGCCTCCGCCGCCGGGGCCGGCACGGTGAAGACCTGGTCGGCGGGGGGCAACGGCCCGTCCACCGGCGCGGCATCCGGAACCTCGGGCACCACACGGGCCAGGAGCTCGGCGGCCGGCTCCTCGGCGGCAGCCGGGGGCGGCTCGGCCGCATCGTCGGCGGGCCCGGCGAACTCAGCGGACTCGGCGGACTCGGCGAACTCAGCAGCGCCAACGGCCCCCACGGCCCCGGCCACCTCAGCCGGCTCTACGGACCCTTCGGCCTCCGCCGCCTCCGGCAGCACGGCCTCCACCGCCGGATTCCCGGCTCCGCGCGAGCGGCTCGGCAGGGTGTTCTCGTTCGCCTCCGCGATCGCGCCCGGCAGGTGCAGCGCGGGCACACCCTGTGCGCCCGGCACGCCCAGCGCATGCACCGGGGAAGCCGGCGGGGTGGCGGGCAGGAGGGCCGCCGGGACGACGACCAGCGCCTCGGTGCCGCCGTGCCGCGGGGCGCGCAGCTCCGCGGTGACCCCGTGCCGCGCCGCGAGCCGGCCGGCCACGTACAGGCCGAGCCCCAGCCCGTGTTCCGCCTCGGGTTCCTCGTCGTAGGCCTCGGGGGTGGACAGCCGGGCGTTCAGCGATTCCAGCCGGTCCTCGGTGATCCCGATGCCCGAGTCCACGACGGACAGCACGACGTCGCCGGAGTCCAGCAGCCATCCGGAGACCTTGACCTTGGCCTCCGGCGGCGAGAAGGTCGTCGCGTTCTCGAGCAGCTCGGCGAGCAGGTGCGAGATGTCGTCGGCCGCGTGCCCGGCCACCTGGGTGTACGAGGGCAGCGCGGCCAGCTCGACCCGCTCATAGCGCTCGATCTCGCTGACGGCGGCCCGCATGACGTCGACGAGCGGGACCGGCAGCCCCGGTCCGTGGCCGTGCTCCTGACCGGCCAGGACCAGCAGGTTCTCGTTGTGGCGGCGCATGACGGTCGCCAGGTGGTCCAGCTTGAAGAGGGTCGCGAGCCGGTCCGGGTCCTGCTCCTTGGACTCCAGCTCCTCGATGACCGCGAGCTGCCGCTCCACCAGGCCCAGGGTCCGCAGGGACAGGGAGACGGAAGTCGTCGACATGATGCGGCGGTGCTCTTCCAGCCCGGCCCGCAGGTTCGTCAGCTCCTCCTCCAGGACCTCCCGGCTCGCGTTCAGCGCCTCGTTGCGGCCGATGATCCGGCGCCGGTCGGCGTCGAGTCCGGCGATCCGGGTGTGGAGGGAGACGGTCTGGTCGCGCACCGCGTTCAGGTGGCGTACGACCTCGGCGAACTCGTCGTTGCGGCCCGTGAACCGCACCGGCTCCACCGAGCCCTCCGGCGTCGCCAGCCGCTCGGCGCCGCGGCGCAGGACGGACAGCGGCCGGGTCAGCGAGCGCGCCACGGCGGTCGAGAAGCCCACGGCGACGAGGAACAGGACGCCCATCAGCGCGACCATCGTCTCGAGCCGGGTCACGTCGTCGTCGCGCAGCGAGGCGAGCGCGGAGGCGCGCTGGCCGGCCAGGGTGGACTCCACGGACCGCATCCGGTCGAGGCGGGCGGTGAGCGCGGAGCCGACGGCGGCCCCGTCGGTCTTGCGGTCGGCCGCCGACAGCGTGGGCCGGTCGGTGAGCCGCTTGAGGTGGTCGTCGGCCGCCTTGACCTCGGGGCCGGTGACGGTGGCGGCGAGGGTCTGGCGTACGTCGGGGCGCGCGGCCCGCGCGAAGTCGTCCAGGGCTGCTTGTTCCCGTACGCGCGCACGCTGGGCGGCGGTGGTGAGCTCGTCGACCACGGCGGAGTTGGGGGGCTGGTCGCCGCGGGGGACGGCCAGCGCGGCGAGCAGCAGTCCGCGGGTGGCCGAGGCCTGTTCCACGGCCTGGCCCAGCGGGGCCAGCGGGCGGGTGGTGGCGAGGGCGGCCTCGGCGCGCGGCGGGGTCAGCTCGGCGAGCCGGTCGCCGGGGGCGAGGAGTTCCGTGATGACGCCGGCGTAGGCCTGGTGGGCGGCGAGGGCGCTGCCCTTGCCGTCGACGGCCTCGGTGCGGACGGCCTGGATGCGGCCGAGGGCGCGGGCGGTCTCCTCGTCGGCCACGGCCTGGACCTCGGCCAGCTGCCGGTCCGTGCGCGCGGCGCGCTCCTGGACGGCGGCCTTGGCCCCGCCGGGACGGCCCTTGGCCGCGTACTCGACGGCCGCGTCGCGCTCGTCGCCGAGGAGGTGCGCGAGGGTCAGGGTCTGGCTGTTCTGTTCCGCGAGGGTGACCAGGCGCTGGGAGTCGCTCAGTTCCCGCGTCGCGGAGACGACGGCGGGGGCGCCTGCCGCGAGGACGGTGAGGCCGGCGACGGCGACGCCGACGACCAGCCTGCGGCGCACGCGGACGCGGCGTCCTGCGGGGGCCGGGCCGTCGGTGGCGGTGCCGTTCATCCGAGACCGCTTCTTCTGCACCGGTGCTCGCAATCCTGTACGTGTGCTCTTACTCGTCTACTCGTGTGGCCGAGGTAACGGCCGGTCAACAAGTAAACGCCCCCCGCCTCCTCGTACCGCCATCGACCTTTGCAGTGCGATGGGGAGAGAGCCGCACATCGCCCACCCGGCCACTCGAACGAGTGAACATCACGGATGAGTTGGCGACCAACTCGGACACGTGGTGTCAGATGCACTTCCGTGGACAGGTGGTTGAAAGATCGATGCGGGCTTTGGCAGTATGCCCGCCCACATTCCGCTTGGCGCCCGAAAGGCCTTCGAACGGCCTCCCGCTGCCTGGCGGGCGGAGAGGGCTCCCTCCCTCTCTCCCATTGGTACGGACCTGCCCGCGTGCGGCGCGCCCCGACCGGCAGAATGCCCGTATGCGCATTGACCTCGCCTCGGCCCCCGGCCACCCGGAACGCCCCAATGAGGACTGGCTGTCGGCCGCGATCCCCGCTTCGGGCGGCGGCGTACTGGTCGCCCTGGACGGGGTCACGCCGCCGCGCGGCGAGGACGGGTGCGTCCACGGGGTGCCGTGGTTCGCGGCCCGGCTCGGCGGCCGATTGACCGAACTGTCCGGATCGCGGCGGGACATGCCGCTGGACCGGATCCTGGCGGAGGCCGTCCGCGCGACGGCCGACGCGCACCGGGAGACGTGTGACCTTTCTCACGTCCGCACGCCGCAGGCGACGGTGGTCGTGGTCCGGTGGGACGAGGCGTACGTGGAACACCTCGTGCTCTCGGACTCCGTACTGCTCCTGGAGGGGCCCGGGGGCGAGGTGACGGCGGTGCTCGACGACCGGCTGGACCGGATCCCGCGGCAGGCGCTGGGGTCGGTGGCCGCCACGGACGCCCTGCGGAACGCGGAGGGCGGCTTCTTCACGGCGGCCGCGGACCCGGCGGTGGCGGCCCGGGCGGTGACGGGGCGGACGCCGCGGGAGCGGGTCCGGGCGGTGGCCGCGCTCACGGACGGGGCGAGCCGGTGGACGGACACCTTCGGGGAGGGCGACTGGGCTCAGTGTCTGGCGGTGCTGCGGAAGGAGGGCGCGGAGGGGCTGATCGGCCGGGTCCGCGCCCTCGAGTCCGACCCGGACCGGCCGCCGGCCCGGTACAAGCGGCACGACGACGCGTCGGCGGCCTACGCGGAGCTGTAACGCCGGGCGGGCGCCGGGGCCGGGACCGGCACCGCCGGGGCTGCGGCTCCGGGGGGCGTCAGCACCGCCGGGGCCGGGCGTGCGCCGGGGCACCTCCTCGGGCACCGAACGTGGCCAGGGGCCGGACGGTTCCGCGGCACAGCGTTCGGCGCCCTGCGGGGGCGCCCCGGCACACACCCGGCCCCGTCGGCGCCGACGCCGGGTGGGCTACTCGGCTCCCGCGTTCAACTGGTTGAGCAGCCGGGCCAGTTCCGCGACCTCGCCGCGGTCCCAGTCGGCGAGTTTGCGCATGTACTGCTCGCGCCGGGCGTCCCGTACGCGCAGGAACCGCTCGCGGCCCTCGTCGGTGAGGCCGACCAGGAAGGCCCGGCCGTCGGCGGGGTCCGGCTCGCGGGCGACCAGGCCCAGGACCTCCAGGGCCCGCAGCTGGCGGCTCATGGTGGCCTTGCCGACGCCGAAGTACGCGGCGAGCTCGGTGGCCCGCTGCCGGCCGGCGGCTTCCAGGCGGGTGAGGAGCCCGTACGCGGCGGGTTCCAGCTCGGGGTGGAGCTCGCGGGCCATCTCGCCGGAGGAGGCCCGGGCGCGCCGGAGGAAGACGGACAGCTCCCGCTCCAGGGCAAGGAACTCCTGGTCTTCGCTCGCGTGCACGTCCCGCTCCTTCAGTGGCCAGTGTGGTGGGGCCAGTATTTCGCAGCGGACATGCCGGTGGCCCGGGGCCCCGCCGGAGCGGGAGGCCGGGCCGTGGCCGGGGTCGGAACCACCAGGGACCGGGGGCCGCCGGAGCGCCCCCCGCCCCCGGTTACGGCGGGGCCGCGTGTGTGGCGGGGCGCCCCCGCAGGGCGCCGAACGCTGTGCCGCGGAACCGTCCGGCCCCTGGCCGCGTTCGGCGCCCGAGGAGGTGCCCCGGCGCGCGCCCGGCCCCGCCGGAACCGGCCCCGCCCGCGCCCGGCCGCCCGCGCCCGGCCGCCCGGCTGCCCGGCTGCCCGGCTGCCCGACTGCCCGACTGCCCGACTGCCGCCAGGCGTTACGCCGCCGCCGTGACGGTCACCTCCGCCGGGGACAGGGCGAGCTCCAGCACCTGGCGCACATCGGTCACCGGGTGCACCTCCAGTCCCTCCAGCACCTCGGCCGGGACGTCGTCCAGGTCGGCCTCGTTGCGCTTGGGGATGATGACGGTGGTCAGCCCGGCCCGGTGCGCGGCGAGCAGCTTCTGCTTGACCCCGCCGATCGGCAGGACCCGCCCGGTCAGCGAGACCTCGCCGGTCATCGCCACGTCCGTGCGCACCTGCCGCCCGGAGAGCAGCGAGGCGAGGGCCGTCGTCATGGTGATGCCCGCGCTCGGGCCGTCCTTGGGCACCGCGCCCGCCGGGAAGTGGATGTGTACGCCGCGGTCTTTCAGGTCGGCGACCGGGAGTTCCAGTTCGGCGCCGTGCGAGCGCAGGAAGCTGAGCGCGATCTGCGCCGACTCCTTCATCACGTCGCCGAGCTGGCCGGTGAGCGTGAGCCCCGCGGCCCCGGTCTCCGGGTCGGCCAGCGAGGCCTCCACGAAGAGCACGTCGCCGCCCGCGCCGGTGACCGCGAGGCCGGTGGCCACGCCGGGGACGGCGGTGCGCCGCTCGGCCGGGTCCTGGGCGGATTCCGGCACGTGGTGCGGACGCCCGATCAGCCCCCGCAGATCGTCGGCGCCGACCCGGAAGGGCAGCTCCCGCTCCCCCAGCTCATGCTGCGAGGCGACCTTGCGCAGCAGTCGCGCAAGGGACCGCTCCAGGGTGCGGACGCCCGCCTCCCGGGTGTACTCCCCGGCCAGCCTGCGCAGGGCGTCCTCCTCCAGGACCACCTCGTCGGCGCCGAGGCCGGCGCGCTCCAGCTGGCGCGGCAGCAGGTGGTCCCGCGCGATCACGACCTTCTCGTCCTCGGTGTACCCGTCGAGGCGGACGAGCTCCATGCGGTCGGCGAGCGCCTCCGGAATGGCCTCCAGCACATTGGCGGTGGCCAGGAAGACGACATCGCTCAGGTCCAGCTCCACCTCCAGGTAGTGGTCCCGGAAGGTGTGGTTCTGCGCCGGGTCCAGGACCTCCAGCAGGGCGGCCGCCGGGTCTCCGCGGAAGTCGGAGCCGACCTTGTCGATCTCGTCGAGCAGCACCACCGGGTTCATCGACCCGGCCTCCTTGATGGCCCGTACGATCCGGCCCGGCAGCGCGCCGACGTAGGTCCGGCGGTGTCCCCGCACCTCGGCCTCGTCCCGTACGCCGCCGAGCGCGACGCGGACGAACTTGCGCCCCATGGCGTGCGCGACGGACTCCCCGAGCGAGGTCTTGCCCACGCCGGGCGGCCCGACGAGCGCGAGCACGGCCCCGCCGCGGCGGCCGCCGATGACGCCCATCCCCCGCTCGGAGCGCCGCTTGCGCACGGCGAGGTACTCCGTGATGCGGTCCTTCACATCGCTCAGCCCGGCGTGCTCGGCGTCGAGGACGGCGCGGGCGCCGCGGATGTCGTACCGGTCCTCGGTGCGCTCGTTCCAGGGCAGTTCGAGCACGGTGTCCAGCCAGGTCCGGATCCAGGACCCCTCGGGGCTCTGGTCGCTGGCCCGCTCGAGCTTGTCGACCTCCTTGAGCGCGGCCTCCCGTACCTTCTCGGGCAGGTCGGCGGCCTCGACGCGGGACCGGTAGTCGTCGGACTCCTCGCCCTCCTTCTCCCCGTTCAGCTCGCGCAGTTCCTTGCGCACAGCCTCCAGCTGGCGCCGGAGCAGGAACTCCCGCTGCTGCTTGTCGACACCGTCCTGGACGTCCTTGGCGATGGACTCGGCGACGTCCTGCTCGGCGAGGTGCTCGCTGAGCCACTGGATGGCGAGCTTGAGCCGGGCGACCGGATCGCCGGTTTCCAACAGTTCGACCTTCTGGGCCACCGTCAGGAAGGGCGAGTATCCGGAGTTGTCGGCGAGCGCCGACACCCCGTCGATCTGCTGGACCCGGTCCACGACCTGCCAGGCCCCGCGCTTCTTGAGCCAGCTGGTGGCGAGCGCCTTGTACTCCTTGACGAGTTCGGCGACGGCCCCGGGCAGCGGATCCGGAACCTTCTCCTCCACGGTCTCGCCCTCGACCCAGAGCGCGGCCCCGGGCCCGGTCGTCCCGGCTCCGATCCGGACCCGCTCGCGACCGCGGATGAGCGCCCCGGGATCCCCGTCGGAGAGCCGGCCCACCTGCTCGACGGTCCCGAGCACCCCGGTCCCCGCGTACTTCCCGTCGACCCGCGGCACGAGCAGCACCCGGGGCTTCCCGCTCCCCGCCGCCGCCTGCGCCGCCTCCACGGCCGCGCGCACCTCGGTGTCGGACAGATCCAGCGGTACGACCATCCCAGGCAGCACGACCTCGTCGTCGAGCGGCAGCACGGGCAGGGTGAGCGGTACGGACGTCGAAGCCATGATCTTCCCTCCGGCAGTGAAGTTGAGCTATGCCGACTCAATGCATGTGCGCGCCCCGATGTTCCCCAACCGCCGTTCGCCGGGGGCGAACACCTCCGTCGGCGACACCGACGGGCCGCCTGGAGGTGCGGGGGTGGGGCGGGCCTCTTAGCGTCGACGTGCCAAGCCGCGTGCCACCCGCCTGCGGCGCGCCCATGCGACCGAGAGGTACTCCATGGCAGTCGTGATGACCTTTTCCTGGCCCGAGATCACCCCGACGTCTACGACGCGGTGCGCCAGAAGGCCCGCTGGGAGGAGGACGCTCCGGACGGGTGCGTGCTGCACACCGCGTGGTTCGTCGACGGCGGTCTCGACGTGCTGGACATCTGGGAGTCGCAGGACCACTTCAACCGGTTCATCGCCGCCAGGATCGCGCCCGTGCTCAAGGGTGCGCTGGGCGTGCAGAGCGACCCCGAGCCGCACTTCTTCCCCCTGCACAGGCGCTTCGTCGCCCCGGGGATCAGTGGCGGCGGAGCCTGAATCCGTTCCCCGACGAGGACGTGAGAGGGACTGATGGCCGATCACCCGCACATCGCCTTGTTCCACCGCACTCTGGCCGCCTTCTCGGCGGGCGACATGGATGCGCTCGCCGAGTTCTTCCATCCCGACGTGGTCTGGCACATCGGGGGCAGGAATCCGCTGGCCGGAGACCATCGGGGGCGTGAAGCGACGTTCGCGTTTTTCGGCCGGGAGTTCGAGCTGACGGGCGGCACGTATCGTCCGCGGCTCCACGACGTCCTCGCCAACGACGAACACATGGTCGGGCTGCTCCATGTCACGGCGTCACGTGAGGCCAAGACCCTCGACATGGACTACGCCCTCGTCCTCCACGTCATGGACGGACTCATCACGGAGGGCTGGGTGATGACTACGGACCCGCCCGCCTACGACGAGTTCTGGTCGTAGGCGCGCCGGCCGGAACCGGCCTCGCCGGTGGCCACGGGGAGCGCCGAGGGCTTGCCCCACTCGCTCCAGGAGCCGTCGTACACGGCGAGTTCCCCGTACCCGGCCAGGTCCGCCCCCAGGGCGAGCACACACGCCGTCACCCCGGAGCCGCAGCTGAAGTACAGCCGTTCGCGATCCCCGGCCACCGCTTCGAAGGCCTGGCGGAGCTCCCCGGCGGGCCGCATCAGGCCGCCGTCCTGCTGGAGTTCCCCAAACGGCAGGTTGAGCGCGCCCGGCATGTGGCCGCCGCGGAGGCCCGGGCGGAGTTCGGGGGCCGTGCCGGCGAAGCGCTCGCGGGTGCGGGCGTCGAGGACCGCCGCGGCGGGGTCGGCCAGGGCGGCGGTGACGGCCGCGGCGTCGACCAGGAGCCCGGCGCGGGGGCGGGCCGTGAAGGAGCCGCGCGGGCCCTCATACGCGGGGGCGGTGGGCTCGACGGGCCGTCCGGCGGCCGTCCAGGCGGGCAGGCCCCCGTCGAGGACGGCGGCCCGGTCGAATCCCATGGCGCGCAGCATCCACCAGGCGCGGGCGCTGGAGTAGATGCCTGCGCCGTCGTAGACGACGACGGCGGAGGTGTCGTCCACGCCGAGGGCCCGCATCGCCTCGGCGAACTCCGCGGCCCCGGGCATGGTGTGCGGGGCGGGGGCCGCGTGGTCGGACAGCTCCCCGTCGAGGTCGAAGGGGCGGGCGCCCGGTATGCGGTGGCCGGCGCCGCGGTGGGCGCCGACGGAGGCGTCGAAGACGACCAGCCAGGGCGCCCCGAGCCGCTCGGCCAGCCAGTCGGCTCCGACCAGCGGGCCGGGCGGGAAGTCGGCTGTCGCGGGCGCGGGCGTGGTCATTCGGCACCTCCGGAAGGATGCGGCGGGCCCCCGCCCGGGATACCCGGCGGCGCGGCCCGCCGCCTGTGTGCGGCACGGTTCGCCCCATCCTCCCTCCGCCCCGGCCCCGGCCGAGCCCCGGGCCTCGCCCCGAGGACCCGGCCGCGGCGTCCGCGTCCAGAGGGCTACCGGCAGGTGTCCGGGCTGCGGCCCGCCAGGCCCGCTCGTGGGCGCGCGTACGGGAGCCGCGCGGACCCCGCCCGGGGCCCGCAGCCCGTCCCACCGCCCGGAGGGCCGTCGGCAGTGTCCGGTCTTCGGCCGGCAGGGCCGCGTCGGGCGCACGGCCGGGCCCCCGCAGGACACCCGTCCCTCCCACCCGCCCGGAGGGCCGTCGGCAGCGTCCGGTCTTCGGCCGGCAGGGCCGCGTCGGGCGCACGGCCGGGCCCCGCAGGACACCCGTCCCTCCCACCCGCCCGGAGGGCCGTCGGCAGTGTCCGGCAGGGCCGCGTCGGGCGCACGGCCGGGGCCCCGCAGGGCACCCGTCCCGCCGTCCCGCCCTCCCATCCGCCCGGAGGGCTACCGGCAGTCGTCCGGCCGGGCGTACACCGCCACCCGGGCCCCGCGCACCTCGGTGACCGAGCACAGGTCGAACCAGGCCGCCAGCGTCTGCCGCTTGACCGCCTCGCGCGGGTACGGGTCCACGGGCTGCCCCGCCGGGTCCAGCAGGGCGATGACCCTCGGGGAGCCGATCAGCGCCTCGCGGATCTCCGCCGAGGGCAGTTCGGTGCCCTGGAGGCTGTGGGAAGCGGCCGGGGAGCGGTCCAGCGCCACGTCGCGCAGGCCCTCGTACACCCGGGGCGAGGACAGCAGCCACTCACGCCGCCGCGACGGCAGAAAGACGACCGCGTCCCCCGGCCGGGCCCGTTCCCGGACGGCGGCGGCCACCGCGAGGACGTCGTCCTTGCGGCTCTCGGGCGTACGCAGCCACGCCGACCAGAAGGCGAACGGCACGAGCAGCGCCCCCACCAGCAGCCACGGCCACCACCCGCGGGCGGCCGCGAGCCGGGCCCCCGCCGGCAGGGCGAGCCCGGCCAGCGCGTAGAGCACGTACCGGTCGACGTACCAGGGGTGCAGCAGTGAGACCGCCATCAGCAGACCGGGCGGCAGCAGGGCGAGGGGGACGGCCACCCGTACGAGGTCCCGGTCCCCGGCGCCCCGCGCGAGCAGCAGCACCGCGCCCGCGAGCACCCCGTACGCCGCCCAGTCCTGCCAGCCCGGCCGCCCGAGCCAGCCGAGCTGCTGCGCGGCCTGGCGGGCGCTCACCAGGGCCAGCGGGAGCAGCAGGGCGGCGACGGCCCCGGCGGCGATCCGCCAGCCGCGCGAGCGCCAGGCGGTGAAGCCGTGGGCGAGCAGGGCCAGTACGGCGAACTCGTGGAGCCAGCAGCCGAGCAGCAGCACCACCGCGTACGCCGTCCACCGCTCGCGCAGCATCAGGTACGTCGCCCACACCACCGCCGCGGCGGCCAGGGCGTACGAGCGCCCCTCCTGGGCGTACATCTGCACGGGCGGCAGTACGGCGTACACCAGCCCCGCGAGCAGCGCGGCCCGCTCCCCCGCGAGTCGGTGGGCGATCGCGGCCACCCCGGCGGCCGCGAGGGCGGTGGCGGCGACGGAGGGCAGGCGCAGGGCGCACAATCCGCCGCCGTCCCAGGCCAGGAACACGCCGTGCATCAGGAGGTAGTACAGGCCGTGCACGGCGTCCACCTGGCCCAGCAGTTCCACGAGCCCGCCGAGCGGCCGGTGGGCGACCTGCCAGGTGACGGATTCGTCGCGCCACATGCTGCCGCCGCGCTCCAGGCCCCAGAGGCCGAGGAGGAGGGCGAGCAGCGGGGGCAGCACGCGCCAGGGGGCGATGCGGCGGATGTCGGCCTCCTGGTGCTGTCGTCACGGGTGTGGGCACTCCATACTCGGGGGTGGGCCGAGTACCTGCGGAGGTGGGTGTGCGAGCGTTCCGGGCGGTGGCGGTGAGGGTGGCCGCGGTGCTGAGTGCGGTGGTCCTGGCGGGGTGCGGGCCGTCCAGCTCGGGATCCGGCCCGGGATCCGGCTCCGGCGACGACGGTGACGCGCCCCCGGCGGCCACGGCGCCCCCGGCGGCCACGGCGTCCACGACGGCCGCCCCGACGCCGGCCGCCCCGACCACGCCTCCCGGCCCCACCCCTCCCGCCGCCTCCAAGCCGCCCGCCGCCGAGGAGACCCTGGTCCGGGTCAGCCGCAGCGGCGGCTTCGCCGGCGAGACGCACGTCCTCGTCGTCAAGGGCGACGGGTCGTGGACCCGGCTGGACGGCAAGGCGCAGCCGGAGGGCTCCGGCCGGCTGAAGCCGGCGGATCTCGACGCCCTGCGCGCTGCCCTGGAGGAGGCGGACTTCGCCCGCCTGCCGCGCATCGCGACGAGCAGCCCCCAGATCTTCGACGGGTTCTTCTACGCCTTCGTGCACGGCGGGTACGAGGTCGCCGCCGATCAGGGCGCCCTGTCCCCGGCCCTGGAAAAGGTGCTGGCCCCGCTGCCCCCCTTCACGAACGGTTAGCCGGGGCCGGGGGCCTGGGCGGCGGCGATCTCCCGCAGCTGCCGGTCGAGGTACGCCCGCAGCCGCGCCGGCATGTCCACGCTCCCGGGGTCCAGCACCCACTGGATCTGGAGGCCGTCCATGACCGCGAGGATCTCCCGGCCCACGGCCTCGCAGTCGGTGCCGGGCCGCAGCTCGCCGCGGGCGACGCCCGCGTCCAGCAGCTCGACGGTGTGGCGGAGCACGCGGGCGTAGCGCTGCCGGAAGTAGCCGTGGGCGGGGTGCCCGGGATTTCCGGACTCGCCGACGAGGGTGTTGAACATCCGGACGATGCCGGGCCGCCGCTCGTTGTCGGCGGCGAGGGCCACGATGGTGTCGAAGTGCGCGGCGACCGATCCGGCCGACGCGCTGAACAGCCGTTCCACGTCGTGCTGCTCGCTCTGCGCGAGCACTGACAGCAGCAGGTCCTCCTTGCTGCGGAAGTGGTGCAGCAGCCCGCCCTGGGTGATCCCGCAGCCGGCCGCGATCCGGGCCAGCGAGGAGGCGTGGAAGCCCCACTGCGCGAAGTGCTCGACCGCGGTGTCGAGGATCTTCTGCCGCCGGGCGTCGCCCACCGCGTAGGTCCCCCGGCCCGCGGTCCCACGGCCCGCGGCGCTGGGGCTCGCGGCCTCGGGGCCCGTGGTCCTCGGGGCCGGTCGCCCCTGTTCCTGTGCCATGCCGACCACCCTAGTGCTGTGGCCGGAA
>NZ_JAGGOZ010000116.1 GCF_018614075.1 Streptomyces sp. ISL-94
GCGCAGCACACTAGCTAGCGGCCGGCGGGGATGCGTTCCGCCTCCGGCGCGGCCGGCTGCGCGGGCAGCCGTGCGAGCGGGGGCCGGCCGGGAGTCCCCCCGCGGATGTCCTGCAGCCCGCGGCGCAGGCTGCCGCTCAGCAGGCGGCCCAGGGGACGTTCGACGAGCCGGTGCATGACCCAGGCGAGGACCAGCATGAAGACGGTCACGCCGAGGGCCAGGGGGACGGGCGCCACGGCGTTGCGGAAGTGGTGGATGATCGTCAGCCCGACCATCATGTGGATCAGGTAGAGCGGGTAGGTGACCGCTCCGGCGTGCGGGAGCCAGCGCCAGCGGATGCCGTCGAGGGCGCCGAGCGCGAGGGCCGCCATGAGGACGAAGCCGAGCAGGATGATCACGTGGGCCGGCCAGGAGGGCGTCTGCTCGGTGGCGCTCCTGCCCAGGCTGGAGACCATCCGGTCGTGCACGTAGTGCTGCGCGAGGAGGAACTGGACGCCGACGATGCCCCACAGGACGGCGTTCGGCCGGAAACGGCGCATCAGGTAGAAGGCTATTCCGGCGGTGAAGTACGGGGAGGCGGACGGTATCGCGAAGAAGGACAGCACGCCGCTGTCGGCCGTGGGGGCCACCACTCCGGCGAGGGTCCAGAGCCCGCAGAACAGGACACAGTTGCGGTAGGTCACACCGCACATGACGACGATCGCGAACAGCACGTAGAACTTGAGCTCGACGAAGAGGGTCCAGTACACGTCGTCGATGTGCGGGACCCCGAGGCCGCCTTGGAGCATCGACAGGTTCACGATGACGTCGCTGTACTTCTTGATGCCCCTGACCTCCGGCCACAGGAACAGCACGAGCGAGGTGAAGGCCACGGCCGCCCAGTAGGCGGGGAAGAGCCGCGAGACCCGGGACACCGCGAAGTCGCCCAGGCTGCGGCCCCAGGTGCTCATACAGATGACGAAGCCGCTGACCAGGAAGAAGATCTCGACGCCGAGCCAGCCGTAGACGGCGAACCTGTGGGCGACCGGGAAGAGGCCAGCGGGCGGCTCGCCCCATGCGCTCGCGAGCACCACGTAGTGGTAGAAGAGCACGGCGAGCGCGGCGAGGACCCGGACGCCGTCGAGAACCGCCAGGCGCCGGCCAGTCCCTCCGCCCTGCGGATGGCCTCCCTGCTGCGGCTCCCCGCCTGAGGAGTCTCCGCCTGCACTGCGCGCGCCCATCCCTCGACCGCTCCCTTGAACGTACTGCTGTCCGATTACCGCCGTCAGATCTGCGGAACTGTACAGCGCGCCCACAGGCGGCCCACAGGGCAGGTCAGGCAGCCGGAGGCTCGTCGCCCGGTCCGGGTCCGCGCTTCGGGACGGGCTGCTCCGCGATCTCGGCGGGGACCTCGAACCAGGCCGGTTCGTCCCGCAGGGCCTGGTGGATGCGGTGCAGGCAGAACTCGTTCAGCGGGGGCAGCGCGTCCGGCTCGAACCAGGCCACCTCCAGCGACTCGCTGTCGTTCGCCCGGGCCTCGCCGCCCGTCGCCCGGCAGCGGAAGGTGATGTCCTGGAACTGGCAGACGTCGCCGTTGGGGTAGACGGTCGGTTCGAGCATCTGGACGAGGACCACGCGCTCGGGGACGCACCGCACGGCCGTCTCCTCGTACACCTCGCGCACGACGGTCTCGGCCGGCTGCTCCCCGGGCTCGGCGATGCCGCCGACCACCGCCCACCGGCCGGTGTCGGAGCGCCGGCCGAGCAGCACCCGGCCCCGGTCGTCGAGGACGACGGCGGAGACCCCGGGCAGCAGGAGCAGCCGGTGCCCGGCGGTGGCGCGGATCTCGCGTATGAAATCGGGTGTGGTCATCCCCCGACCCTACGAGGCGCCGGCGGCGGCTCCCGCGTCAGGCCGACCGGCGGGCGCGAATCCGGCGGGTCAGGATCCAGCCGAGGCCGCCGGCGGCGAGCACCAGCAGCGCGTACTCCGGCAGCGGCCCGACGACGGTGGCCGGGGTGCGGCCGGAGCGCAGCGGGATCTCGGTGACCAGCGCGTCCGCGGTGAACATCTTCGTCTGCCGCACGATCCGCCCGTCGGGCCGGATGACCGCGCTGACGCCGCTGGTGACGGGGACGAGGACGGTACGGCTGTGCTCGACCGCGCGGATCCGGTCCATGGCGAGCTGCTGGTAGGTCATCTGGGTCCGGCCGAAGGTGGCGTTGTTGCTGGGTACGGCGATCACCTGGGCGCCGTCGCGGACGGTGGAGCGGACGGCGTCGTCGAAGGCGGCCTCGAAGCAGGTGACCATGCCGACGCCGGTGCCGGCCATGTCGAAGACCCCGGGGTCCTTGCCGGGGCCGAAGTCGCGGCGCACGCGGTCCACGTCGGAGCTGAAGAGCCGGACGAAGGAGCGCATCGGGATGCGCTCGCCGAAGGGCTGGATCTTCCGCTTGTCGTAGGTGGAGGTGGGGCCGGCCACCGGGTCCCACAGGATCATCGTGTTGCGCAGCGGGCCGGTCTCCGGGGAGACGACGGCGCCGATGGCGACGGGGACGCCGATGGCCTTCACCGCCCGGTCGATGGCCGCGTACGCGTCGGGCTGGGAGTACGGGTCGAGGTCGGAGGAGTTCTCCGGCCAGACGACGAAGTCCGGCTTCGGGGCGCGGCCGGCCCTGACGTCATCGGCGAGCTGGACGGTGCGGTTGACGTGGTTGTCCAGGACCTGGCGGCGCTGGGCGTTGAAGTCGAAGCCCAGGCGCGGCACGTTGCCCTGGATGACGGCGGTCACGACGGTGCCGTCCTCGGCCGCGTCGGAGACGAGGGGCCGGGCGGCGAGGCCGGCGCCGATCGGGGCGGCGACGGTGAGGGCGGCCAGGGCGGCGGTGGCGCGCCGGGGGTGGGCGCGGGCGGTGCGGAGGGCTTCGTAGAGGCCGAATCCGCAGAGGGCCACGGCGCAGGAGAGCAGCGGGGTGCCGCCGAGGGCGGCGAGCGGGGTGAAGATGCCGTCGGCCTGGCCGAAGGCGAGCTTGCCCCAGGGGAAGCCACCGAAGGGGGCCCGGGCGCGCAGGGCCTCGCCCGCGACCCAGACGGCGGCGGCGAACAGCGGCCAGGCCGGGAGGCGGCTGACGAGGGCGATACCGAGGCCGGTGAGGCCGATGAAGAGGGCTTCGACGGCGGCCAGCGCCAGCCACGGCACCGGGCCGACCTCCTCGCCGGTCCAGAGGAGCAGCGGCAGCAGGAATCCGAGCCCGGCGAGGAACCCGAGGCCGAAGCCGGCCCGGGCGCGGCGGCCGTGCAGGCAGCCGGCGAGCAGGGCGAGGGCGAGGGGGGCCAGCCACCACAGGGGGCGGGGCGGGAAGCTGAGGTAGAGCACCACCCCGGCGAGGGCGGCCGCCAGGGCGCGGACCGCCCCGGCGCCCTTCCGCTTACGGGGGGCGGCGGGTGGCGCCGAGGCTTCGGCGCGGGGTCCGCCGGCGGGCTTCGAGGGCTCGTTCCGGGCCGCGCTGGTGACACTGCTGCTCATCTGGCGGAGTGTACGTCCCCGGGGTCGAAGGCCCGGTAAGGACCTAGCGGGCCAGGGCCCGGAGGTGGGTGCGGATGACCCGGACGGCGTTCTCGGCGTCGTCGACGGTCACGGTGAACATCTTCCCGTCGCCGAGTGTCAGTTCCAGTCCCTCGCCGCGGCGGACGATGACCGCGGTGCCCTTTTCGGGGCGCCAGCGGTAGCCCCAGCCGCCCCACTGCTGCGGGGTGATCCGGGGGATGAACTCGGCGGACGTCACCTCGGCGAGCCGGATCTTGCGGCGCGGCAGCCCGATGTGGCCGCAGCGGACTTCGAGTGCCTCGGAGTCCACGGTGACGGCGACGTGGACGAAGGCGAGGGTGCCGTAGAGGATGAGCAGCCCCGCGGCGAGGCAGCCGATCACGGACATGAGCAGGGGGACGATGCCGGCGGTCCAGTCGTTGTCCACGGCGAGTTCGATGCCGAGCGCGAGACAGGCCGCGCCGGCCGCTGCGAGCACCCACTGCGCCCGGTTGGAGGCCCGGCCCGTCCAGAGCGGGCCCGGCGGGTGAACCTTCATGTGTAGCAGCGTACTCACGTTCCGCATACGCGCCACTGCCTCTCGCCCACTCGGTTCATCGCGGCGCCGAGCGGATGCGCCGGGGCGTGGGGTAGCGGACCCACCTGCCCCGCGCCGCCCCGCGCCGCCCCGCTCCCGCTCCCGCTCCCGGTCAGCCGGGGAGCAGGCTCACCAGTGCGTCGCGCACGGCCGGGCGGCGGACGGTCATGAAACGGTGCAGGTTCCGGGAGCCGAAGGCGACGCGCTGGGCGCTGCGGCGGCGCTCGGCGTCGTACGCGCGCAGGGCGGCGGGCAGCCCGGCCGGTCCGCGGGCCGCGACGGCACGGTCAGCGCCTCGGCGTCGAGCAGGGCGGCACAGGCTCCCTGGCCGAGGTTGGGTGTCATGGCGTGGGCGGCGTCGCCGACGAGGGCGACCCGGCCGTCGGCGACGAAAGCCGGCAGGGCAGGGTACAGGTGCCACATCTCGTACCGGATCCAGCCGGCGGGGTCGGTTTCGGCCAGCAGGCGCGGGATGGGGTCGTGCCACCCGGCGAACGCGTCGCGCACGTCCTGGGTGGTGGCAGCCTCCGCGCCGGCGTCCTCGGGGACCGCGGCGTACCAGTTGGTGCGGCCGGGCTCGACCGGGGTCATCCCGAAGAAGCGGCCCTCGCCCCAGGTCTCGCCGTACACCCCGCTCTCGAATCGGGCGATGCCGATCCAGGCGACCGCGCCGATCGGGCGGGGGCCGCTGTCCCGGCCGAAGTACGCGGTACGGACCGTACTGTTGATGCCGTCGGCGCTGGCCACTGGACGGCACGGCTGCACGTACCCGTGCCGGGGTTCGGGGACCGTGTCCTGGACGCGGAGGAACTGCGGGGCCTGGCTCAGCGGCTCGCCGCGGCAGGCCCCCGCTGACCTTGCGGGGCGAGTGGCGGGGGGGCGTCTCCCGCCGGCCACGTACGGATCGTCCTCGGCGGCGGCCCGGCCTCCACCTGCCGGCTGGACCCACAGGGGCGCCGTCATCTGTGACGCCGCCTTCCACGCACGACGCAGGTACGAGTCGACCACCCGGCCGCGGCTCCTCCAGCTTCAAACGGCCTGGCCGGACGCCGCCACGGTCCGCGGCTTTCGGGCACGGCTCGCCACCCAAGACCTCGCCGGGCGCCATGAACTGCATAAGCCCTGGCAGGTCCGCGACAGCCCACGCCCTCATCCGTCTCCTGGCTGCCGGAGGGATCGACGCGGGGGGACACCTCTCGGCGATGGCCGGCTGGGGACGGGCTTTGACGATATGACCTAGCCGACGGCCGCGCCGTGGCCGGCGAGGAGCCGCCCCTCGGCGTACCCGAGTGCGGCGGCGGGGAGCGTCCCCGGGCGGCCGCTGCGCAGGACGGTCAGGGTGCCGGTGGGGGCCAGACCGGGCTCGGGCAGGGCTCCGATACGGCGCAGCGCCTGGACGGCGACAGGCTCGGCGGAGCCGTGGAAGACGAGGGCGGCTCCCCCGTTGCGGGCGGCGAGGGCGGCCTGGATGGCGGCCTCGACCAGCTCGTAGTGTGTGCAGCCGAGCACCACGTCGGTGACATCGGCCGGGGTCAGCGCGGCGGCCGCGGCGACGGCTGCCGCGACGGCGGAGTCGTCGGCCGCCTCGACGGCGTCGGCGAGCCCGGGACAGGGCACCTCGGTGACGCGGACCCCGGCGGCGAACTCGGCGATCAGCCCGCGCTGGTAGGGGCTGCCGGTGGTGGCGGGGGTGGCCCAGATGGCCACGCGGCCGCCGGCGGCCGCGGCGGGCTTGATCGCCGGCACGGTCCCGATGACCGGGATGGCAGGCTCCAGCTCCGCACGCAGAGCGGGGAGGGAGTGCACGGAAGCGGTGTTGCAGGCGACGATCAGCGCCTCGGGGCGGTGCGTGGCCGCCGCCCTGGCGACGGCGAGCGCCCGCTCGGTGAGGTCGGCGGGGGTCCGCGGTCCCCAGGGCATCCCGTCGGGGTCGGAGGAGATGACGAGATCGGCGTCCGGCCGCAGCCGCCGCATCGCGGCGGCCGCCGCAAGCAGCCCGATTCCGGAGTCCATGAGCGCGATCTTCACCCGGCCACCTTAGTCGACACCCCCGCCCGGCCCGACAGGCTCCGCCCGTCCACCCGCGTAATCCCCCGCCCGCCACACGACGCAGACCCCTTCCTCGGACAGGGCAGAAACGGCCGACAGCAGCCCGGGGAACGCCACGGCCGGGGCGGAGGCCGGGCGGTGGGCGGCCCGGTGACGAGGCCCGGCCGGGCAGGGTGCGGGACATGCCCCGCAGGGACCGGCACACTGCGGCCATGGGCCTCCTCACCGCCGCCGCCGCGGCCTACGCCTCCCTCGCCGCCTGGCTCTGGCTCACCCTCGCCCAGGGCATGTTCTGGCGCACCGACGTCCGCCTCCCCCCGCGTACCGCCCCCACCCGCTGGCCGTCCGTCGCGATCGTCGTCCCGGCCCGCGACGAGGCCGAGGTGCTGCCCCGCAGCCTGCCCTCCCTCATCGCCCAGGACTATCCCGGCGAAGCCGAGGTCATCCTGGTCGACGACGGCAGTACCGACGGCACCGGCGCCCTCGCCCTGCGCCTCGCCCGCGAGCGCCCCGGCCTCCCGCTCACCGTCTCCTCCCCCGGTGACCCCGCCCCCGGCTGGACCGGCAAGCTCTGGGCCCTGCGCCACGGCATCGCGCTCGCCCGCACCGCGCACGCCACCGAGCCCGACTACCTCCTCCTCACCGACGCCGACATCGCGCACGAACCCGACAGCCTGCGCGAACTGGTCGCCGCCGCCACCTCCGCCGACCTCGATCTCGTCTCCCAGATGGCGCGCCTGCGCGCGGTCAGCTTCTGGGAGCGGCTCATCGTCCCCGCCTTCGTGTACTTCTTCGCCCAGCTCTACCCCTTCCGCCGGGTCAACCGCCCCGCCGCCCGCACCGCGGCCGCCGCCGGCGGCTGCGTCCTGCTGCGCACCGATGCCGCAGTCCGCGCCGGCGTCCCCGACTCCATCCGCCAGGCCGTCATCGACGACGTCTCCCTCGCCCGCGCGGTCCAGCGCTCCGGCGGCCGGATCTGGCTCGGACTGGCGGAGCGGGTGGACAGCGTGCGCCCCTATCCCTCGCTCGGCGACCTATGGCGGATGATCTCGCGCAGCGCCTACGCCCAGCTGCGCCACCAGCCCCTCCTCCTCGCCGGGACGGTCGCGGGCCTGGTCCTCGTCTATCTCGTACCCCCGGCCGCCCTCCTGGCAGGGCTCGCGGCCGGACGCCCCGCCCTTGCGTGGGCCGGCGGCCTCGCCTGGCTGCTGATGGCCGCCACCTACCTCCCGATGCTGCGCTACTACTGGCAGCCCGCCGCACTCGCGCCCCTGCTTCCGCTCACGGCGCTGCTGTACCTCCTGATGACCGTCGACTCGGCCGTCCAGCACTACCGGCGCCGAGGCGCGGCGTGGAAGGGCCGTACCTATGCCCGCCCCAGCGACGCCTGAAACGGCGAACTGCCGCCCGAAACAGCGTCATCCGAGGTCACCGGCTTGTGACGCTGCGTCAACACGAAATCGGTGCACGGCACAACCGGTGGGTACGAGTAGGAACAAGCTGGGGTGGAAGTGGCGAATCGCGCACGTGAACATGAAGTGAAAGCTGTGGCCCTGACCTGGGAATATGCAGGTCAGGACGGTGTTCGGGCCACCTCACTATGGACCCGGTGAAGTCGTGGGCTTAACTTAGGTCCCATGACCTCCCCCCGCTCCACTTATGGCGGCGGTTACTACTCCGCGCCCTCCTTCCCGGACACCCCCATCTACGACTCCCTCGTCGCCGAACGCGGCACTCCGCAGATCGCCCCGATCCGCGTTCCGGCCGCCTACGACTCCCCGAGCGCCGGTTATTCGAGCGGTGGGTACCTGCCGGCCCTCGCCTCGTCGCTGCCCGCGCTGCCGGCCGCGGTCCCGCAGCAGCAGAACGCCCCGGCGTACGGATACCCGTACCAGCAGCAGGCCGCTCCGCAGCCGATGCCGCTGCAGCACGCGCCCGCCCCCTACATCCCGCACCAGCAGCCGGTGGCGGCCCGCGCGGGTTACGTGCCGCAGCCCCAGCCGCAGCAGCCCCGTCCGGTCGCCTCGGCCACCGGCTACGAGGCCATGCGGCCGGCCGCACCGCGCCCGATGCAGGCTCCCGCCCCGGTACCGGCCGCCGCCTACGAGGACCCGTACGGCCGCCCCTACCAGGGACGCGGCTACTGACCCGAGCGCGGATATCCGCTGGGGCGGAGGAGGGGGCGGCTGACAGGATGCCCCCATGTCGAATCTGTATGTCCAGGCGCTCCACGTCCATCCCGTCAAATCTCTGTCGGGGACCGCTCCCGACGAGGCGGCCGTGGAGCCCTGGGGTCTGTCCGGGGACCGGCGGTGGGCGCTGGCGGACTCCGGGGGCACGGTCATCACCCAACGCCAGCAGCCGCGGCTTGCCTTGGCGACGGCCCGTCCGCTGAGCGGCGGCGGGATCGCGGTGTCGGCGCCGGGCATGGCGGAGCTGGTCGTGGAGGTGCCCGGGCCGGATCCGCTGGAGCCGGTCGTCCTGTTCGGGAAGAAGATCGAGACGGTGGCCGCGGCGCGCGCCGCGGCTGACTGGTTCAGCGCGTACCTCGGCGTGCCGGCCCGGCTGGTGCACCTGGACGATCCGGCCGTACGCCGGCCCGTGGATCCGGATTACGCGCTGCCGGGTGAGACGGTGAGCCTGGCCGACGCGTATCCGCTGCTGATCACCACCCTCGCCTCGCTGGACGCGCTCAACTCGCTGATCGCGCAGGGGGACCATCCGCAAGAGGGTCCGCTGCCGATGAACCGTTTCCGCCCGAATGTGGTGGTCTCGGGGGCCGAGGCGTGGGCCGAGGACGGCTGGCGGCGCATAGCGATCGGCGACGCCGTCTTCCGCGGGGTCCGGGAATGCGGGCGGTGCATCATCACCACCACGGACCAGCGGACGGCGGAGCGGGGCAAGGAGCCGCTGCTGAGCCTGGCCAGGCACCGGCGGATCGGCAAGTCGCTCGCCTTCGGACGGCAGCTGGTGCCGGTGCGGCTGGGCGCGGTGCGCGTGGGCGACGAGGTCCGCGTCCTGGAATGAGCGGACGCCCGGACCAGGCGGATCAAGCGACCAGGCGGACCGGGCGGACCAGCGGCATGCGCGGTGCGCGCAGCATGCGCGGTGTGACCGCGATCGGCCGACCGGAATGACACCTTCGAGGGGCTCCGCGCCCAGGCCGGAACCAACCGCCCCGACCAGGCCGTTGGATCAGTCAGGACAGGTGAACGCCCTGTCGGCCACGGAGCCGGCTCGGTGGCATATGTCTCGCGCGTCCCGGAAATGCGCGTCCCCGGGGTATGCGGGAGGCTTGGACGCGCAGGCAGACGGAGGCAAAGGGGGTGCCGGACCGTGCAGACAGCAATGGGTGTGTGGCGTTGGCGGCGCAATCCGCTGCGCCGCCCGACCGATCTCTTCGAGGCGTGGGTGGCGTTCGCCGCGCTGGTGTGTGTCCTGCTGGTGGCTCCGGCCATCGGCTGTGCGGCGGGGCTCCAGCTGGACGGGACGCTCCAGCGGGCCGCGGTAGAACAGCGGCACGAGCGGCATCTCGTTCCGGCGGTGGTGGTCCGGCAGGCCGCCGAGTCGGCGGGGAGGGCGTCCGTCGATACTTCGGCGCAGCAGAACGCCCCGTCCAGGACCCCGATCGTGGCCTCGTGGACCGCACCCGACGGCAGCAGCCACGAGGGCACGGTGCCGGCCGCCGAGGAACCGCCGCGCCCCGGCGACCGGTTCCGGATATGGACGGACGCGCACGGCCGGCTGGTGGGTCAGCCGCTCGACCCGTCCGCCGCCGCGTTCCACGCGGGGGTGGCGGGCCTGGCCTCGGCCCTCGGCGCGGCCGCGCTGGTGGAAACGGTCCGCCGGCTGGTCGTACGAAGGCTCATGCATCGGCGGTACATACGGCTGGACCGCGCGTGGGCGGCGGCGGGGCCCGACTGGGGCCGGGCGGGCGCGGGCAGTTGACCTGGCAGCTCGTCGGCCTCCCGCGCGCTACGGTGGGGCATCTGCAGCGCGACTACGAGGGTGGGGGCACGACAGCACCATGGCTCAGGGCACGGTCCAGGTGACGCACGGCGGGGCCTCGCGGTGGCGGCGCCGCTCCGGTGAGTATCCGACGCTGACCGCCGCACTGGCCGTCGCGGGCGACGGGGACGTGCTGTCCATCTCCCCCGGCACCTACCGGGAGAACCTGGTGCTGCACCACGCCGTCATCCTGCGCGGGCCAGAGGGCGGGCTGGGGTCGGTGCGGATCGCCCCGCTCGACGGGGTCGCGCTGACGGTACGGGCCTCCGCCGTGGTCCAGGACCTGCACCTGGAGGGCCAGGACCGGGCGGCTCCCGCGCTGCTCGTCGAGGACGGCTCCCCCGAGCTCACCGATCTGCGCGTGAGCACCCGGTCGGCGGCCGGCATTGAGGTGCGCGGCAGCGGGGCGCGTCCGCTGGTGCGCCGGTGCACGGTGGAGAATCCCACGGGGGTCGGGATCGCCGTTCTGGACGGCGGCGGCGGGGTGTTCGAGGAGTGCGAGGTCGTGGCCGCCGGGCAGACCGGGATCTCGGTACGCGGCGGCGGCCGGCCCCGGCTGGAGCGCTGCCGGATCCACCACTCCGTGGGCGCGGGTATCGGGGTCACCGGCGAGGGGTCGGGCCTGGAGGCACTGGGCTGCGAGGTGTACGAGATCAAGGGCACCGGTGTGCAGGTCGCCGCGCGCGCCACGGCCCGGCTCACGGACTGCGCGGTGCACCGCACCACGGCCGACGGGGTCACCCTCGACACCGACGCGGTGCTCACCCTGGCCGGCTGCGACATCCACGACATCCCGGAGAACGCGGTCGACCTGCGGTCCCGTTCGGTCCTCACGCTCAGCCGCACCACGGTGCGCCGCTTCGGCCGCAACGGCCTGTCGGTGTGGGATCCCGGGACGAGGGTCGATGCCGAGTCCTGCGAGATCCACGACAGCACGGGCGACTATCCGGCGGTCTGGATCAGCGACGGGGCCACGGCCTCGCTGGAGAACTGCAGGGTGCACGACGTGCCGGACGCGCTGTTCGTCCTGGACCGCGGTTCGCGGGTCGACGTGGTGGACAGCGATCTGTCCCAGGTGCGGAACACGGCGGTCTCGGTGAGCGACGGGGCCACCGCGCAGCTCGACGACTGCCGGATCCGGGAGGCGGCGACCGGGGCCTGGTTCCGCGACCACGGCAGCGGCGGCACCCTCGCCAACTGCACCATCGACGCCGTGCAGACCGGTGTGATCGTCACCAAGGGCGCCGACCCGGCCCTGGAGCGGTGCACGGTCACCTCCCCCGCCGAGGCAGGGTTCTACGTGTCGGCGGGCGGCCGCGGCACCTTCACGGCCTGCCGGGTGACGGGCAGCTCCGGCTTCGGCTTCCACGTCATCGACGGCTGCCGCACCACGCTGGCGCGCTGTCACACCGAGCGCTGCGCGCGCGGCGGGTACGAGTTCGCCGAGGACGGGCCGGTGGCCGAGGGCTGCACCGGCGACGAATCGGGCTCGCGGGCGGCAGCCCAGGCGGCCGCGGGCGGCGCGTTCGCCGGGGCGCAGGCGGGGATCCGTACGGTCACCGCGGCCCAGAGCCCCGCGGCGCAGCAGGCCGCCCCGGTGCCGGCGGCCCGGCCCGCGGACCTGCCGGACGAAGCCGGCGCGGGCGGACGCGGATCCAGTGAGGTGCTGGGCCAGCTCGACGCGCTGGTCGGCCTGGACAGCGTCAAACGCGAGGTGCGCGCGCTCACCGACATGATCGAGGTGGGCCGGCGGCGGCAGCAGGCGGGCCTCAAGGCCGCCTCGGTGCGTCGGCACCTCGTCTTCACCGGCTCCCCCGGCACCGGCAAGACCACGGTCGCCCGGCTGTACGGGGAGATCCTCGCCTCCCTCGGGGTGCTGGAGCGCGGGCACCTGGTCGAGGTGTCCCGCGTGGACCTGGTCGGCGAGCACATCGGGTCCACGGCGATCCGTACGCAGGAGGCCTTCGAGCGGGCGCGCGGCGGGGTGCTGTTCATCGACGAGGCCTACGCGCTGGCTCCGGAGGACTCGGGCCGGGACTTCGGGCGCGAGGCCATCGACACCCTGGTGAAGCTGATGGAGGACCACCGGGACGCGGTGGTGGTGATCGTCGCCGGGTACACGGCGGAGATGGACCGCTTCCTGACGGTCAACCCGGGTGTGGCCTCGCGGTTCTCCCGGACCATCACCTTCCACGACTACGGGCCCGAGGAGCTGCTGCGGATCGTGCAACAGCAGGCGGAGGAGCACGAGTACCGGCTCGGCGAGGGGACGTCCGAGGCCCTGCTGGCGTACTTCACGGAGCTGCCCAAGGGGGCCGCCTTCGGCAACGGCCGCACCGCGCGCCAGACCTTCGAGTCGATGGTCGAGCGGCACGCGGGGCGGGTGGCGCAGCTGTCGGAGCCCAGTACGGACGAGCTCACGCTGCTGTTCCCGGCGGATCTGCCGGCGCAGCCGGCTCCTTGCTGAGCCGCTGGGGCGGCACCGGCGGCGGTTCGGCCGCGCCCAACCGGCGGAGCAGGGCGTCGCGTTCGGCGGCGAAGGCCGGATCGGCCTAGTAGTCGGAGTGGCCGAGGATCGGCGCGGGCAGCGGATGGCGGGCGCTGCGCCCGTAGGCGACCGGGTCGGCGAGCGGGCCGCGGTCCACGCCCTCGGAGGTGCCGGGCAGGACCGGGCCGCCGATGGGGTCGGTGGCCCGCCACAGGTTGCGCCAGCAGTCGAGCTCCCCGTGCAGGGCGGTGAGCGGGCCGGGGCCGAAGTAGGCGGGGAACCAGCGCCCGTAGAGGCGGCCCAGCGGGGAGCCGTAGGTGAGCAGGGCGACCCGGCGGCGGGCGGGCGGCGGCAGCTGCCAGACGGCCGCAGCGGCGAGCACGCTGCCCTGGGAGTGGCCGGAGATCACCAGGCGGCCGCCGGTGCGGCCGGTCCAGCCGGTCATCCGCCAGGTCAGGTCGGGGACGGCGCGCTCGGCGTAGCAGGGCGGCGCGAAGGGGTGCGCGGCGCGCGGCCAGAAGGTGCCGACGTCCCACAGGATGCCGATGGTCCGGCGGGCGGCGGCATCCCGGTAGGCGCGGCGGCCCCAGGTGACGAAGAGGACGAAGCCGAAGCCGATGAGCCAGGACCCGGAGTCCTGGGCGGCGCGCGCGACTGCCTCCAGCAGCGGACTCTTCCCGCGGGCCGCCTCGCCCGGGACCTGCCCGCTGAGCCAGGCTCCGGCGAGTGCGCCCGCCCCGAGCAGCAGGGTGATGCCGGAGACGGCCGCCACGAACCACGGTGCGGAGTCGGTGAGCGCGGCGGCGGCCCGGGCTCCGGCGATCCGGCGGCTACGGGCCCGGTCGGGGGCCTCGCCCGGGTATTCGGCGGCGACACCGGCGGCCAGTCGGCGCCTGGCCCGGGCGCCGTGCACGGCGAACCAGGCGGCGAGCAGGGCCAGTACGAGGAGCAGCGGGGGCAGTACGGCGGCCTGCCAGGACAGCAGCACGGGCGGCCCGGGCAGCGCAGTGCCGGCCATTCCGGGGGTGCCTCCCCTGTCCAGCCAGTCGGCGACGCGCTGGGCGACCCCGCCGGACATCACCCCGCCGAGCGCACAGCCGAGCATGGCGACGGCGGGCCCGCCGAGGCCCCGCAGGGCGGCGGCGGGATCCGGGGCCCGGCGGTGCAGGTACCCGGCGACGGCGGCGAGGGCCAGCACGCAGACGCCCTGACCCAGCATCAGCACGCCGAAGGCGAAGTCCCCGGGGAGCCGCCCGGCGGCGGTCCAGCCGGGGCGCGACCAGCACGCGTGGGCGAGAACGGCGACCAGCAGGGCGAGGGCGGCGCCGGGCAGCAAGGTGACGGCGGCCCGGTCCAGCCGGTGGTCGGGCCGGGCCTCGGCACGGCCGCGCCGGCAGACGACCCAGGCCACGGTCAGCGCACCCGCGGCGAGCAGCAGCTGCACGGCCCAGCCGAGGGCTCCGAGTACGGGGGCGCCGGCTCGGCGGTCGTAGCGGAGGGTGGGGCGGCGACGGCCACGGCCACCGTGAGCAGCCCGGCGGCGGTGTGCGCGGCCCGCAGCCGGGCCACGAGCCTGCGCCCGTACCAGAATCCGGGCCGGCCGAGCGCGGGCGCGGTGTCCGAGGCGGTGTCCGGGTCGGGGGCGCCGGCGGGCGGCGGCTGGGACTCGTACGCGCTCCACGTGCGGTTGGACAGGAACCAGAGCAGCCCCGTCAGGGCGGCGGGGACCAGGGCGCCGAGGGCGAGCCGGCGCCCCGGCTGGGCCCACCAGCCGCCGTCCCCGAGGAACCCCAGCCAGGAGCGGTCGGCGGTGCAGGGGGCGGATCCCGCGCACTGCCAGGCGAACAGGTCGAGGGCGACCTCGCAGGCTGCCGCGATCAGCAGCACGGTCAGGCTGAGCGCGAGGACCCGTACGAGGACGCCGTACGTGCGCACCGCGCGCGGCGCCGGATCGGCGGCGGGCGTGGCCGGCCGGGCCCAGTGGGCGAGGTTGGCGACCATGAAGGGCAGGAGCAGCAGCCACAGGGCGCGGGCGCCGTTTCCGGAGGTGAGCCGGGACCAGCAGTAGGCCTCGGGGACGGGCCGTCCCGCGTACCGCTCGGGGTGGGCTTCGGCGTCGGCGTCCTCCGTGCGGCGGAAGACGGCGGCGGTGGAGTCGCCGGTGACGCGCACGGTCCGCGGATCGCCGAGCAGCTCGGCGGGGGCGGCGCCGGCGACTCCGTGGACCAGGAGCTCGAGGGCGAGGGGCATGTTCCCTTTCGGGCTGTCCGTCACGGCGGCCTCCGCGAACGCCCGGATGCGACGGCCCCCAGCATCCCGCACCCCGGGACACCTGCCCAGCCCCCGCGCGGGCCCGCTGGACTTCCGTTCTCCTCCGGAGCGGACATCTCACGGGCGCCCGGCTAGGGTGACGCGCACGCACGTCCGGATTCCGACCCCAGGGGGTACCGCCATGGCTCGCCGACTCCGCCCGGTGGGGCTGGACTTCATAGAGGACGCGCCGGTCCGGCTGGCCTTCGCCGCCGTGGCCGCGGCGCCACCGGAGGCGGTGTACCAGGCGCTGGCCGACGAAGTCGAGGGCTGGCCGCACTGGTTCAGGGCGGTCACGCTGGCCCGCCCCACCCACGGCGGTGCGGGACGGGAGATCAAGCTGATGGGCGGGGTGCGCTTCCAGGAGACCGTCATGGCGGCGGATCCGGAGCAGCGTTACGCGTACCGGGTGGACGAGACCAACGCCCCCGGTGTCCGGGCCCTGTTGGAGGAGTGGCGGCTGACACCCGCCGGTTCGGGCACGCACGTCCGGTGGACCTTCGCCGCGGACGGCCCGGCCCCCTTCCGGCTGGCCCTGATGTCCTTCCGTCCGGGCCTGGGCCACTCCTTCCGCACGGCGGTCCGCACGCTGGACGGCCGCCTCACCGCTCGGCGCGCGGCGGATCAGTAGGCGCGCGCCCCGCCACGGCGGGTACGTCCTCCGCGTCCGGGCGCGTACCGACGCCGCCTGCCGGCCCGACCCCGTCAGAGGGCCGGGTACCTCGCGACCAGGCGGGACAGGGGAGTTGACCGCGGGCGCGTCCCGGTCAGGCGGCGGGCTCGCGCCACACGCCCGTGGTCAGCAGCGTTTCGATCGTCTGGGTGTACGGGGCGATGTCGAGGCCCTGCGCGGCCAGCCACGTGTCGGAGTAGTACTTGTCGAGGTAGCGGTCGCCCGGGTCGCAGAGCAGGGTGACGACGCTGCCCGTACGGCCCTCGGCCACCATCTCCGAGACGATCTTCAGGGCGCTCCACAGGCCGGTGCCCGTGGAACCGCCCGCCTTGCGCCCGATGGCCTGCTCCAGGGCCCGGCAGGCGGCGACGCTCGCCGCGTCCGGCACCTTCATCATCCGGTCGATGGCGCCCGGCACGAAGCTCGGCTCCATGCGCGGCCGCCCGATGCCCTCGATGCGCGAGCCGCAATCGCTGCTCGCGTGCGGGTCGTTGTTGGTCCAGCCGTCGAAGAAACAGGAGTTCTCCGGGTCCGGGACGCAGATGCGGGTGTCGTGCTGCATGTAGTGCACGTAGCGCGCGATGGTGGCGGACGTGCCGCCGGTGCCGGCGGTCGCGACGATCCAGGCGGGCTCGGGGAAACGTTCCAGCTTCAGCTGCTGGTACATCGATTCCGCGATGTTGTTGTTGCCGCGCCAGTCGGTGGCCCGCTCCGCGTACGTGAACTGGTCCATGTAGTGCCCGCCGGTGCGCGCGGCCAGCTGCGCCGACTCCTCGTACATCTTCATCGAGTCGTCCACGAAGTGGCATGCGCCGCCGTGGAATTCGATGAGGCGGCACTTCTCCGGGCTGGTCGTGCGCGGCATGACGGCGATGAACGGGACGCCGATCAGCTTGGCGAAGTACGCCTCGGATACGGCGGTGGAGCCGGAGGAGGCCTCGATGACGGGGCGGCCGGGGCGGATCCAGCCGTTGCAGAGGGCGTAGAGGAAGAGCGAGCGCGCGAGGCGGTGCTTGAGGGAGCCCGTCGGGTGCGTGGACTCGTCCTTGAGGTAGAGGTCGATACCCCAGGCCTCGGGGAGCGGGAAGCGCAGCAGGTGCGTGTCCGCGGAGCGGTTGGCGTCGGCCTGGACCTTGCGGACGGCCTCCTTCAGCCAGGCGCGGTACTCCGAGTCGCTGCGGTCGACGTCGATGGTCGTGACCGTCGTACCGCTGGTGCCGGTGGTGCTCATGCGCCGTGCTCCTTCGTGCGTGTATTCGCCCCCTGCTTTCGCAATGTACCTCCGCCACCTGCGCAAACAGTCACTTTGGGTTTCCATGCACATGGCTTTCGGTCGCGTTCGGTTGCACTGTGGCGCACGGTGGGTGACCCTGGTGGAGCATTACCGAGGGTGCAGCACCCGTAACACTGATGTCGGGGAGTCGCAGCCGTGATCAGTCATTCCCGCAGGCACTGCGTGGTCGAACTGCAGGCCTTGCCGTGCCGGATCGGTCAGATTCGCAGAATCGTTTCTGCACAATTGCGCCACTGGCAGCTCGATCCGCTCATCGACCGGGCCGCGCTCGGCGTGACGGAGCTGCTCAGCAACGTCCACCTCCACGCGCAGCCGGACAAGACCTGCACCGTCGAGATCGAACTCCGCCTCGGGCGGCTCACGGTCTCGGTCATCGACAGCGATCCGCGGCTGCCGGTGCTGCGGGCGACGCCGCAGGGGGCCTCGCTGGAGACCAGCGGGCGCGGGCTGGCGCTCGTGGAGGCGCTCAGCGAGGCCTGGGGCGCGCGCCACCGGGCCGACGGACGGGGCAAGGTGGTGTGGTTCTCGCTCGCGGCGGCGCCCACGCCGGCCGCTCCGCAGGTGCCGGTACGGATCAAGGCGAAGCCTGTACGAGAACCCGTCCGGTCGGCACTCGTCGCCGTGGACCCCGGGGCCCTCGCGACAGGCCTGTCGGTGCCCGCCTCGGTCGGCGCCAGGCCCGGCTGACCCCACCCGCCGCACCCCCCCGACCGCCCACCACCCTGCCGCCCGGGGCCCCGGAAGCGGCCCCACCCCAGGGGCGCGATGAGCCCCGGGGCTGCCGGGGCTGCCGGGGGGGCCGGGGGCACTCCGGGCAGCCGGCCGAGCCGGGCCGCCCTGCAAGGCCGGGGCGCAGCAGGCCCGAGGCCGATCCCGGGGGCCGACCGCTTAGGCCAACGTGCCCAGCGGGTCGTCCAGCACCGGCTGCCAGGCCAGCTCCGCCGCGCCGACCAGGCTGTTGTGGTCCAGGGTGCACGGCAGGATCGGTACTCCCCCGCTGCGCCCCCACAGGCTGCGGTCCGCGACCACCGCGCGCAGCCGTTCCGGGTCCGCGTGCAGCAGCTCCCGGTGCAGCCCGCCCAGGATGATCCGGTCCGGGTTCAGGATGTTCACCAGGCCCGCGAGGCCGAGCCCGAGGCGGTCGATCAGCTCCTCGGCGGCCGCCCGTACCGCTGGCTCCCCGTACTCCGCGCTCAGCAGGTCGCGCGCCTGCTGGAGCAGCGACACCTCGGGTCCGGGCGTGCGGCCCGCCGCGGTGAGGAAGGCCAGCGGGTCCGCCTCCACGTCCAGGCAGCCGCGGCTGCCGCAGTGGCAGGGCCGCCCCTCCGGGTTCACAGTGAGGTGGCCCACCTCCAGCGCCAGGCCCGAACTCCCGCTGTGCAGTCGGCCGTCCAGCACCAGCGCGCCGCCCACCCCGCGGTGCCCGGTGGCCACGCACAGCAGGTGCTGCGCGCTGCGCCCGGCGCCGTGCCGGTGCTCGGCCAGCGCCGCGAGGTTCACGTCGTTCCCGGTCAGCGCCGGGCCGCCGATCCCGGCCGCCTTCACGCACTGCGCGAAGATGGCCCGTACGGGAGAACCGGGCGGCCAGGCCAGGTGCAGCGGGTTCAGCGCCGTGCCCTCCGGCTCCGCGACCGCCGACGGAACCGCGAGGCCCGCGCCGACACAGCGGCGGCCGGTCTCCTCGAGCAGTGCGGCCCCGGCGTCCACCACCGCGCCGAGCACCTGCGCGGGGTCGGCGGACACGGTGATCTTGCCGGGGGCAGTGGCCACGATACGGCCGCCGAGGCCGACCAGAGCGGCCCGGAAACCGTCCGGGTGGACCTGCGCGGCGAGCGCCACGGGGCCGTTCTCGTCGATCGAGAGGCGGTGCGAGGGGCGGCCCTGGGTTCCGCCCGCGCCGCGGCTCTGGGTGGCGCCCGCGCCGCCGGGCCGGGAGTCGACCCGGATCAGTCCGAGCGCCTCAAGCTCGGCGGCGACGGCTCCGGCGGTGGCGCGGGTGACGCCCAGCTCGGCCGTCAGGACGGCCCGGGTCGGGGCGCGGCCGGTGTGCACCAGCTCCAGCGCCGGGCCGAGCGCGCCGCGGCCCCGTTCCAGCTTGGTCCTCGTCGAAGTGGAAGGCGAAGCGGAAGTGGAAGCAGAACCAGAAGCCGTGGACACCGTGGTCACATCCCCCACCCGCCGCGGGGCCCCGTTGCCGTTCATGCACCCGATCCTCGCATGATCGGAGGGTGCCGGGCGCCCCAGGCTAGCCGAGGCCGCCGACCCGGAGGGTGATGTTCAGCCGGCCGGTCAGGCCGAGCGCTTGCGGGCCCGTGCCCGGCAGGACCTTCGGCACCCCGTGGTAGGCCAGTCGGCTCGACTTCCCGAAGACGAAGAGATCCCCGCTGCGCAGCTCCACGTCCTGGTACGGGCGACCGCGCGAGGCGGTGTTCCCGAAGCGGAAGACGCAGCTGTCGCCGAGGCTGAGGGAGACGACCGGGGCTCCGGACTTCTCCTCGGCGTCTCGGTGCATGCCCATGCGGGAGTCGCCGTCGTAGAAGTTGATCAAGGCGATGTCGTACTCCACCCCGGGCTCCAGGGGCTCACCGTACGCGGCGGCCACCGCCTCCCGCCCCAGCTCGGCGAGCCGGCGCGGCATCGGCTTGACCGGGGCCCCGTCCCCGTCGACGGCGGTGCGGGCATAGCCGTACGGGTACCAGTGCAGCCCGAGGCACACCTGCCGGGCGGTCATCGTGCCGCCGCCGGGGGTGTGCACCGTGCGCAGCCCGGCGGGCGGGCGGGCCCATGCGCGGCAGGCGGCCAGCAACTCCCGCTGCCTCGCGTCCCCGAGCCAGTCGGGCACGTGCACGGCGCCGGGAGCGATCACGGTCCGCTCGCGCGGGAAGAGTTCCCCGTTCATCTGTCCATTGTCCGGCGCGGGGGCCGGGGACAGCTGGCAGAATCCCGCCATGGAGATCACCACATTCATAAAGACGCTCGAACGGGACGGGCAGCTGCTCGCCGACCTGGCCGAACAGGCGGGTACGGATGCCCTCGTGCCCACCTGTCCGCCGTGGCGGGTCGCCGACCTGCTGCGGCACACCGGCTCGGTGCACCGCTGGGCAGCCGGCTTCGTCGGGGAGGGACGGCTGGAGCCGGTGGCGTTCCCGGACGCGCCGGAGCTGGCCGGGGCGGAGCTGTTCGCCTGGTTCCGGGAGGGGCACGCGGCCCTGGTCCGGACCCTGACCGAGGCTCCGGCCGAGGTGCAGTGCTGGACGTTCCTGCCGACCGCCGCACCCTCGGCGCTGGCGTTCTGGGCACGCCGGCAGGCCCATGAGACGGCCGTGCACCGGATGGACGCGGAGGCGGCCCTCGGCATCGCGTTCTCGGCGGTGGAGCCAGGGTTCGCGGAGGACGGGCTGGACGAGCTGCTGACGGGCTTCCACGCGCGGCCGCGCAGCCGGGTGCGGACACCGGAGCCGCGGGTGCTGCGCGTGCGGGCCGCCGACACGGGCGCGGTGTGGACCGTACACCTGTCCTCGGAGCCGGCCCGCACGGTGCGGGGTGCCACGGACGAGCCGGTCGACTGCGAGCTGTCCGGCGAGGCGGCCTGGCTGTACGCGGCGCTGTGGAACCGGCTCCCGCTGGCGGGTCCGGGGGTGACCGGCGACCTGGGTCTGGCCCGGCTGTGGAGCGAGACCGCCGGAATCTGAACTCGGCGGTCGAGGCGGCGGCGCGCGAGGCGCGCGTAACGGTGGGGGTGGCGCGAGCCGGGAAGGGGCCGAACGGCGCGAGCCGGGAAGGGGCGGGACGGCGCGGCGCGGAAGGGCGTGGGCAGCCTTGTGACGGATGGTGTCCGCTGTGACACTGCACGCATGGGGCGACGTACTCAGGCGGACCGCGAAGCGATCACCATCGAAATCGGCTACGCCTTCGCCAGCGCCTCCTGCGCGGCCGCCCTCGCCTTCGGCGCGGTGTACGGGCCCGCGCAGGCGTTCTCGCTGTCCCGCGCGGCGGACCACGTACTGGCGGTGGCGGGCGGCGTCGGGGCGGCGGCCGTGTTCGTACTCCGGGTCACGCACCTCCTGTGGCGCTTCGCCCGCCGCCCCGAGAACGACGGCCGATAGGGCCTTCGTCAGGGTCGGTCCCCGCAAGGGGCAAGGGGACTTCGATGTTCACTTCCCCAGTGCGGGGCGCGGCGGCGCTCGCGGTGGCCCTGGCTGCCTTCACCGCCTCCTGTGGCGCGGACCCTCCCGCGCCGGCGCCGACGGCTTCCCGGGGCGCGGTCCCGAACCCGGCATCCGCGTCCGCGTCCTCGCCGACCGGCGCCACACCCGCGCCGACCGCCCTCCCGCCCGAGAAGGTCCGGGATGCGTCGCGGGTCTCCAAGCGACCTTGGAAGGCCACCCGGACGGCCACCGCTGACGCACGTCAGCCGAGGGTGGCCGCGTAGCCGGTCTGGGCGCGGAACGTCCACGCCGGGGAGTTGTCCCAGGGGTTGGAACTGCTGTCTGGTGACTGGGTTTGAGTGTGTTCTGGCGTGGATTAGTGAGTGCCTCGTCCGTGGTGGTGGGTCGAT
>NZ_JAGGOZ010000117.1 GCF_018614075.1 Streptomyces sp. ISL-94
ACGACATCACACAGACCCTAGCCGCGCGGCCCCCGGGTCGCTGCGGCGCGGCGGAAGGCCTCGTCGCAGGTCCGGCCGGAGCGGGTGGCCACGAGCGAGAGGGTGTCCACGAGGCCGCCGTTGGTGAACTCCAGGCGCCAGGAGCCGCTGGTCAGCGCCACCGCCGGAACGGGCTCGCCGTGGCGGGCCGTGACCTGCCAGCCGCGTTCTTCCAGGGCGGTTTCGAGGGCCGCCATCCGGCCGTCGTCGGCGGGGCCGTCGCCCGTCCAGTCCACGATGCAATCGGCGAGCTCCCCCTCCGCGGCGGGGGAGGCGGCGCCCGGGATGAGCCCGGCAGCGGTGGCGGCCGCGGCCAGTTCCGCCGCGACCGTGCCGCGCGAGGGCTCTCCCCCGGCGCGGGCCGGGGTCTTCCCTCCCGCGAGCTCCCGGACCCAGCCGTCCCCGCGGTCCTCCCCGACCGAAGCCAGGACAATCCCGCCGACGGCAAGGATGGCCGCAAGCGCCACGACCCCTGCGACAGCCGCCCACACGGCTCCGCCCCTCCTCCTGCTCACGTTCGTCCCCCCGCACCCCTGTGACCTGCCGCCGGGCGTCGTGCTCCGGCCACGGGCCACAGGCTAGGGGGTGTCTGACCGACTGAGCACGGCGGGGCCAGCCAGAGACGCGCCTGACCAGGGCGGGGCGGGTTGCCGCGGGTGGATCGCTGGTCGTCGTCCGCTGCCCGCGCCTGCGGTCGCGCCGGTGATGTCCGCAGCCCGCAACAGGCGAGCTACCCGGCGCCGCCCACAGCCGCGGCCGTCACGGAGCAGCGCGGCGGGCACACGCGGTGCGCCCCGTACAGGCTGCGGGAACGGGCGTGAACCTCGGTGATACGTGCAAGTCAGCTCCGCATCGCGGCCCACTCGGGGCGGCGCGGCGTTCTGACACCGGGCGTGTAGGCAGGGCGGACGGGGAGACCAGGTACTGGCGGCGCATCGTGGCTGCCATGCGCTCTGTGGAGGGGCAGCGGTTCCGTTTCGACTTCGCCCCCAATCGCGGCGGTGACGCGATCGCCTGGACCAGGTGCTACCCAGGTGATGACGTGGTCGATGTCATTGGCATGGACACCTACGACCAGCCGCCCGGCCGTACCTTCGGCGAGCAGGTCACCCAGCCCTACGGACTCCAGCGGCAGGTCGACTTCGCGAAGGCGCACGGCAAGCGGATCTCGTACCCCGAATGGGGGCTGTTCCGGAACGGCGACAACCCTGAGTACATGCGGCACATGCTGGCATGGATCGCCGAGCAAAGGCCGCTTTACCACAGCATTACCGACTACTGCCCGCACGGCGTGTGGCAGTGCAGCCAGAACCCGCGCTCCGCGCGAGTGTTTCGGGAGTTCCTGTCCCCCAAGCACGGCCGCGGTCGTCTGCCTTACGGCTTCGACCGTGAGGACTACGCGGTCCGGCCGAGGGGCTGAGCCTTCCCCCTCTTCGCTCTGAGCCGGCCAGATGCAGGGGGAGGACGAGGACGGCCTGCACGAGGCTGGTGGTGTCGGGTGCTCGCGCAGCGGCCCTTGTGTCGGAACCACCAGGACTTCGGGGGAACGTTCCCCGTTGCACAGCCCGACCGCGTTGAGACAGACGGCCCACGCCCATGGCCGCCGGCACGGCTTGCCTCATGCCACCCGGCGGCGGAACAGCTGTATCGCGCCGGCGCGATCGCCGCCTCCGACACCCAGGCCGCGGTGCCCGCCGTCGATGCCACCGCGGCCGGCCACTCCCAGCGCCTCTACCTCAAGAAGCTCACACCGTCCGGAACGCTCACTTCTCCCCGGCTCCGGAGCCCGACGCCGGCACCGACACCGACACCGACACCAACCAGGGCG
Organism: Streptomyces sp. ISL-94; assembly: GCF_018614075.1. GTDB lineage: Bacteria > Actinomycetota > Actinomycetes > Streptomycetales > Streptomycetaceae > Streptomyces. The sequence continues at coordinate 1,868 of NZ_JAGGOZ010000117.1, forward strand.
CCGACCACACCGCCGACGCACCCCAGAACGAGACCGACGCCGTACTTCAACCCTGACCAGACCGCGAACCAGCGCCGGAGCGTCCGAAGAACAGACAGCCCGCCTACGGCGCGGCGCTGCAACGCCTCTGACGCGTTCGCCAAACCCCGCGACCGGGCCGCCGCGCAAGTCGTATCGGCCCGTGCCGTAGCGGACGGGGCGGCGGTCGGGTCCCAGCCCACCCACGGCGCGCCACCGGCCACACCTCTCCGCCCGGGGGCGTATCAGCGGTCGGGGTGCTCCCGGGCGCGGGACTCGGCCGCGGTCTGGGGCAGCAGGCCGAGCATGTCCAGCAGGACCGCGAGATCGTCGGGGTCGGTGGCGCGTGCGGCGACGACGCGGCGCGCCGCCTCCCGGTCCCCCGTCCCGCAGGGCGTCAAAAGGGCGGGTTCTTCACAGCCGAAGGGATCTTTCACCGGCCGATCTCAGCACGCCGGCCCCCGGTCTGCAGCCGGACTGCTCCACATGCGCCGAGAGCCGTTGCCCGGCCTCGCCGCTGGCGGTCAGGTGTGCAGGCGGCTGTTCTCGCCCTCCCGGTCGCCGGCGCTCTCGTCGTTGAACCAGTAGTCACCCGCCGCGAGGTAGCGGAACGAGTGGGTGGCGTTGCTGGGGAGTTCGACCGAGACGGCGCGCTTGCCGTCCTTGCGGGCCCTGAGGGGGTGGACGCCGGGCTGCCAGTCATTGAAGTCGCCCACCACGCTCACCGGCCCGGGCGGTACCTCACCCGGAAGGACGAACGTGACCTCGATACGGTCCTTCCGCGGCCTGCGTTCCAGCATGGGTTACTCCTGCCAGCAGTGATGGAGGGGAAGACTCCATGGTCGGCGGTCCCGGCAGCGGCCGCGCCCCGGCGCCGCCGAACGGGCGGTCACCTCGCCCGCCCGGGCAGCGCTCTCGCGGGTGAGGCCCGCATCGAGCGCCTCGCCGACAGCAGCGAACGCGGGGCCCCGCGACGAGTCTCCGCGCGGTCCTAGGCTTCCTTGCCGGCCAGGATCCGGTCCGCAAGGTAGTGCGGACAGGTTCTGGCGTGCCAGGTGACCGTCAGACATCCCTCCCGGGCGGCGAGGGTGCGGGCGGCGCCGGCGTCGGGGCCCGCCTTGCAGTAAGAGCAGATGACGGTCCGCGGCCGAAGTACGTTCACCATCGGGCCCCTTTCCTCCCTTCCCCGGAAACCTGCCTTACCGCGTCCACATCTATCAAATGTGCACACGCTCCGAACCCGTACCCGCGGGTACAGGTCAGAGATCCGCTGTTTGGGCGTCTCGCCGGGTGCCGGAGCTGCCCGGAAACCGGCCGAGGCCTTCAACCCGGGGGCGCCAGGGGGCGGCACGCCCAGTCTCCGACAAACGCTCAGCCGCTCACCGGAGCCCGCAGCGCCACGTGGCCCGCCTCGGGCGTCCACCCCTCCACCATCGCCCGCGACCGCACGCCGAAAGACGCTGGCTACCGTCAATGGCTGTGATTGTTAACCGAGTTGGGGCGCGCCGCTCGCTGAGGACTGAGGAGGTTCAGGCGCTCAGGTCTGGCATTGCTTCGTGGATGCGGGAGACCAGCCGCTCCACGCGGAGCCCTCAGCGCGAGCATGCACTCGGATCTCGACCTTCACGGGGCCGCATGCCCGCGTCGTAGCTCCCACTTCGACAGGGCCGATGGCCTCGCCTGGCGGGACATAGGCGCGACCGCTGCCAAGTTTCACCCAGTGACCACCATCGACCACGCGGAAAAATGCCTCATACGAAACATTCAGTCCCTTTGCTCCAGTGTTACGCGCCTTGATGTGCGCCGTGATCTCCCGAGTGATGACCTTGCCGACAGATCCTCGCTGGGCACTGATGCAGCCATTGACGGCTACACGGCCGGTCGACACACCTCCACCACAGGCGATTGCTGCAGCATGAGCGTCGGCCGGCAAGGTCAGCATGGCGAGTGCCGCTGCACCCAGGACCGTTCCGGTGCGCCTCAAATACAATGTCCCATTCCCTTCGGCGAGCCCGTTACCTCTGAAGAGACCATGGCTCGACTTGGGGCACGACGAGCAGAGTCTCGTCCAGCTCTTCACCCGGATGGGTGTCGGTAGTGGCGCAACCTGCCGGTGCTGGTGTCGCGTTGACGCCCCGCGGCCCATGCGAAAGCAGCCCAAGATCGGGTACTTCCCAGGCGATCCCGACAGCTGCGACACGGTCCTCATGACCAAGACCTCTTGAAGAGCGTTTCACTCCCATAGGGGTGGTGTCCGGTGGCGCTGTGGGCCTGCGCGTCGTCGCTGAGGATCTGGGTCATGACGTTCCCAGACGCTCCTTGACACCCACCGGCGGCTCGGGGTGGTCTGAGCGGATCTCCGGCTCCAGCCCCTGCGCGGGTGTGGTGCGGCGCCGCCCGACCTCCGCCCGCCAGGCCTCGAAGGCCAGGGTCGTCGCCGTCACCAGGGCCAGACCGAGCAGCCAGCCCCCTGCCACATCGCTCACCCAGTGCACGCCGAGCGCCACCCGCGTGTAACCGACACCCACCACCGAGACCGCCGCGAGCACCCACGGCAGCGGACGCCAGCGCCGGGGCACCAGCGGCAGCAGCGCCAGCAGCAGCACCGCGCAGGAGGTGGTGGCCGTCATGGCGTGCCCGGAGGGGAAGGAGAACCCGGGCGCATGGGCGACCGGGTCGGGCAGGTGGGGCCGGGCCCGTGCGACCACGTTCTTCACCAGCAGGCCCAGCAGGCCGCCGGCCGTCGCGGTGACGGCCGCCCACAGCGCCAGCCGTACGGCGCCCCGCACGAGGAGCCACACCACCAGCGCCGCCACCAGCAGCCGCATCGTCAGGGGGCCCCACACCACGTGGGTCAGGAACTCGAGTACCCGCACCCACGCGGGATGCTCCAGCGCGGCCTCGTGCAGCCGCTCGGCCGCCCCCTGGTCCAGCCGGCGCAGCGGCGGCCACTGCGACTCGACCAGCACCAGGGCGAGCGCGAAGGGCACGGACACCAGGGCGGTCGCGGCCACCGTCGTCAGCAGCCGCGCGCCGAACCGGGCGTCCGGTCCCGAGCGGGCGGAGACGAGCCGGGCGAGCAGGCGCCGCGGGCGGGTGGAGAGTCGTGCCATGGTCGTGGTGCTTCCTTTCGGGGTTTCCCTGCGGCGCGTCAGGGGCTGCCTTGCCGGGGTGCGTTCGGGCACGTCCGGGCGCGTTCGGGCGTGCCGCGCGTTCAGACGCCGGGATCCTCCGTGACCGGTTCCGTCACCCCGGCCCGTACGGCCTCCAGTTGGGCGGCGAAGGCCAGCCCCAGGAACAGCGCCATCGAGGTCAGGTAGGACCACAGCAGCAACGACACGAACGCGCTGAGGGGCCCGTACACGGTGGCGAAGGAGCCGCTGGCGCCGACGTACAGGCTCAGTCCCCACGTCGCCAGCAGCCACAGCACCAGGTACACCGTCGCACCGAAGGCCAGCCAGGTGTAGCCGGGCTGGGTGCGGCGGGGGGAGAGTCGGAAGATGGCGCTGGTGGCGAGGAGGGCCAGCACCACACCCAAGGGCCAGCGCAGCAGGTCCCACGCGCGGATGGTGCCCGGACCGAGGTGGTACACCTCCGCCACCGCGCGGCTCAGGTGGGCGCCGAGGACGGTGACCGCGAAGCTGAGCCCGAGGGGCAGGCCGGCCAGCACGGACATGACCAGCCCGCGGGTGTACTTGTACAGGAACGGCCGGTCGCGTTCCGTTCCGTAGATGCGGTTGGCGCCCCGCTCCACCTGGCACAGGGCGGTGGTCACGTTCACGACGGAGAACAGCAGGCCGAGCCAGAGGGCGACCTGGCTCCCGTCGCCGGGCCGGTGCCGGCTCTGCGTCAGCGCGTCCTCGACCACTTCCTGGCTCGGCCCGCTCGCCAGCCGGCGGATCGTCAGTTCCGCGACCCGCCCGATGTCCTCGGTGTGCAGCGCGCTGGACAGCCCGATGACGGCGATGGCCAGCGGGACGATCGACAGCACCGTCTGCAGGGCCAGCGCCCTGGAGTGGCTGAAGCCGTCGGCGTACCGGAACCGGATGAAGGAGTCCCGTACGAGGCTCCAGCCGCCGTAGCGCCGCAGCGCGGCCACGGCCTCCTCGGCGGACAGTTCCTCGCCCTCCACCTCCGGTTCGGCTGCCACCGCCGCCGCGTCCTCGCGCTGCGGTACCCGCGTCGCGGTTCCCATGCCGTCACCCCCTGTCGAAGTCGTGTGCCTGGAAGCCGGTTTCAGCCACCGCCGGTGTAGGCGGCCCGCTCGGTGCGCCCCGCGTCCCCGGCCGCGGTCGTACGCGCCTGCTCGCCCGGCGCCCGCGGCGGAAGCCAGATCCGCAGCGCGCCCGGTTCCACCTCCGCGCTCAGCCGGGTGCCGGCTCCGAAGACGTCACCGTCGAGCTCGCGCGGCTGGGGCCGGGCGAAGCGGATCTCGACGCGTACGGCGCTGAAGTACTCCAGCGCACCGCCGGCCACCCTGCCGTGCCCGCCGCCGGAGCCGGCCGCGGCCCGGCCGGGCAGCATGCGCGCCCCGAGGTGTCCCGCCGCCGCGAGCCAGCCGCGGGCACCGCGCGGATCGAGCAGCACCACCTCCAGCCGGCCGCTGTCGGGCCGGGCGTCGGGCAGCAGCGGCAGCCCGCCCTGCAGAGTGCCGACGTTGCCGATGACGACCATGCGGGCGCGGCGCTCCCGTACGGGGCCTTCGTCCAGCCGGATCGACAGGCGCATCCGGGGATCCCCGAGGTGGCGGACGGCGGACAGCACGTACGCGGCCCAGCCGAGGCGCTCCTTCACCCGCTCGGAGGCGTCGCCGACCATGGCGGCGTCGAAACCGGCTCCCGCCATGACGGTGAACCGGGCGGTCCCCAGTCCGTCGCCCTGAACCCGGCCCACGTCGATCAGCGCGGTCTCCCCCGACAGGGCCGCCTCCAGCGCCGCGGCCGGATCGGCGGGCAGCCGCAGGTTGCGCGCCAGCAGGTTGCCGGTGCCGCAGGGGACCACCGCGAGCGGGATCCCGGTGCCGGCCAGCACGTCGGCACAGGCGCGTACGGTGCCGTCCCCGCCGCAGACCACGACGAGGGCGGTGTCCTCCTCGGCGATCCGCCCGGCGAGGCCGCCGGCGGCGTCCTCGGCGGAAGTCGCCGTCCACGCCTGGTCGGCGTAGCCGTGGCGACGCAGGACACTTCGCACGCGCTCGGCCAGTTCCGCCCCGCAGCCGTGCGGGTGGCGGACCACCACGGCCCGCCGGACTACCGCGTCGTCGTCGCGGGTGGTGCGAGCGGCCGGGAGCCGGTCCGCCGGATGCCGGTCCGCCGGGACCGCGGCGGAGGCCGGATCCGCGAACGGCCGGGACCGCACCGGCAGCAGCAACGCGTGCGCCACGACGAAAAGGGCGCAGGCCCCGTTGAGCAGGCCGCCCACCACATCGGACGGGTGGTGCATCCCCCGGTAGACGCGGGAGAACGCCACGGCCACCGGAATCAGGAGCAGGGCGGCGACCACGGCGTACCGCGCCCACCGCCTGGCGCCGCGCAGGCGGAGCGCCACGAGGACGGCGAGGCCGCCGAACAGGGCAACTGACGCCCCGACATGCCCGGAGGGGAAGCTGGAGGTCGGCGGCGCGGCGTCCAGATGGGGAACGTGCGGACGCGGCCGCTCAACGACGAGGGTGACCAGCAGGAAGACCGCCGACTGCGCGGCCACGGCCGCGGCCAGGAACACCGCCTCCCGCAGCCACCGCCCCCGTGAGAGCCCGAGCATCGCGGCGACGGCGAGGACGGTGAGGGCGATGATGCTCTGGGTGCCGGCCAGCAAGGACAGCCAGTCCGAGAACGGGGTGGCGGGGCCGCCGCGGTGCGCGGCCAGGCCGCGGTTGATGCCGTCTTCCGCCGCCAGCGGCCACTGTTCCGCGAGCGGACCGGTGACCATCAGCCCCACTCCGGCCATCAGGGCCGCCTGTACCGGCAGCAACAACAGTACGGAGAGGCTGCCGGATCGCTCGGCCGCTCCGCGTTCAGGTCTCATTGACACCGTGTAACCCGCCACGGCCCGCTCATGCGTGCCGGCCGCGATCAGTGGGCCGGACGCGGCGGTCGGGGGGCGCACCGGTCCGGGCAGACGGTTTCGGGTGGACCGTTCGGCGCCGCGACACCCTGGGCCGACGGACCAGCAGGCCCAAGGGCCGCGCCGACAGTAGCGTGACCGCATGCGCACATGGACAGGCAAACCGTATCCCCTGGGAGCGACGTACGACGGCTCCGGAACCAACTTCGCACTGTTCTCCGAAGTTGCCGAGGGCGTGGACCTGCTCCTGGTCGACGACGCGGGGCACGAGACCCGCGTACCGATGACCGAGATCGACCGGTCCGCCTGGCACATCCACCTTCCGGACGTGGGCCCCGGCCAGCGGTACGGCTACCGCGTGAGCGGCCCCTTCGACCCGGCCGCCGGGCACCGCTGCAATCCGGCCAAGCTCCTGCTGGACCCGTACGCGACGGCCATCGACGGGCAGCTCGACCACCACGAGTCGCTCTACGGCCACCACTTCGCGGACGGCGCGGAGCCGAACACCCTGGACAGCGCGGGCCACACCATGCTGTCGGTGGTCACCGACCGCAGCTTCGACTGGGGCGACGACAAGCCGCCGGGCTACGCGTACGCCGAGAGCGTCATCTACGAGGGCCACGTACGCGGCCTCACGCGCACGCACCCGGCCCTGCCCGAGGAACTGCGCGGCACCTACGCGGGCATCGCCCACCCCGCCATCCTCGACCACCTCACCGGTCTCGGGGTGACCGCGCTGGAACTGATGCCGGTGCACCAGTTCGTCCAGGACGGCCACCTGGCTGAAAAGGGCCTGTCCAACTACTGGGGCTACAACACCATCGGCTTCTTCGCCCCGCACAACGCCTACGCGGCCACCAGAGGGCGCGGAGCTCAGGTCACCGAGTTCAAGCAGATGGTGAAGGCGCTGCACGCGGCGGGCATCGAGGTGATCCTCGACGTCGTCTACAACCACACCGCCGAGGGAAACGACAAGGGCCCCGTCCTGGCGTTCAAGGGGATCGACAACGCCGCCTACTACCGGCTGGTCGACGAGGACCGCTCCCAGTACTACGACACCACGGGCACCGGCAACAGCCTGCTGATGCACCACCCCAACGTGCTGCAGCTCATCATGGACTCCCTGCGCTACTGGGTCCAGGAGATGCACGTCGACGGCTTCCGCTTCGACCTCGCCGCCACCCTCGCCCGCCAGTTCCACGAGGTCGACCGGCTTTCCGCCTTCTTCGACGTCATCCAGCAGGACCCGGTGATCAGCCGTGTCAAACTCATCGCCGAGCCCTGGGACCTCGGCGAAGGCGGTTACCAGGTCGGCAACTTCCCGCCCTTGTGGTCGGAGTGGAACGGACGCTACCGCGACGCCGTCCGTGACTACTGGCGCGGCACCGAGGGCACGCTCGGCGAATTCGCCTCCCGCATCACCGGCTCGGCCGACCTGTACGAACACGACCGGCGCCGCCCCCTCGCCAGCGTCAACTTCGTCACGGCCCACGACGGTTTCACCCTGCGGGACCTGGTTTCGTACGACTGCAAGCACAACGAGGAGAACGGCGAGGACGGCCGGGACGGCGAGGACCACAACCGGTCGTGGAACTGCGGGGCGGAAGGCGAGACGGACGACCCCGGCGTCCTGGCCCTGCGGGAACGGCAGCAGCGCAACCTGATGACCACGCTGATCCTCTCCCAGGGCATCCCCATGATCAGCCACGGGGACGAGCTGGGCCGTACCCAGGGCGGCAACAACAACGCGTACTGCCAGGACAACCCGACCACCTGGATCGACTGGAACCTCGACGACGGCGCCCGCCAACTCCTCGACTTCACCTCTGGTCTCATCCGGCTCCGCCGCCGCCACCCCGTGCTGCGGCGCCGGCGCTTCTTCTCCGGGCGGGCCGCCGGACACACGGGCCGGCTGCCCGCGGACGTCGAGTGGCTGCGTCCCGACGCCTCGCCGATGGAGGACGTGGACTGGACGTGGCCGCAAGCCGGCGCGTTGACCATGTTCCTCAACGGCGAGGCGATCACCGAGCCCGACCGCTACGGCAACCGGGTCACCGACGACTCCTTCCTGCTGATGTTCAACGGCTCGGGCACGGCCGTGAATTTCCGCCTCCCCGGCGACCGGTTCGCCGCCCGCTGGACGCTGGTGGTCGACACCGCGATCACGGACGCCCCGGACGAACGGGAACTGAAGGCGGGCAGCGCACTGCGGCTGGAGTCACACAGCACGGTGGTCCTGCGCAGCGCACGGGAGGATTCGGCGCCGGACGACATGTGACGGGGCAGGCAGGCGGGATCAGGCAGGGATGTCGGTTCCGGGCGGGCCCCACGGCGCCTCCGCTGCCGGGTGGACCACCGTCTTCCGGGGCCCGGCCGATGTCGGCGTGCGCGCTGCCCGGGCCCCTCCCCCGGGCAGCGCGCACGGCGACAGCGTGATGGGCAGGCACGGACCGGCGATGCGCTCGGCCCCCGCCCCCTCAGATGCGGCCGCCGGTCAGCCGGGACAGCGGGCCGCGTTGGCGCAGCCCCGCCCGGCGGCCGATCGCGTACGTGCCGGTGAGGGCCGCTGCCGTGCCTCCTGCCGCGATGGCGGTGATGGTCTTGCGCTCCCGTACGGCCGTCCACACCCAGCCGAGATTGCTGAGGGTGCCCCGCACGGCCTGCGCCGCTGCGTACGTCTTCTCGACCAGGGGGGCGGGCAGAGCCGCCAGGGTGCCGGTCACCGATTCGTTGGCGTCGGCCGCGGCTTCGGTTGTGGCCCGGGCGGCGCGGGTGGTGGCCCTCTGACGGGTGGTCGTCCCGTTGGAGGACGCACGAGAACTGCCGCTGTTGGTCTTGGCGTTGTCGGGTTTCTCTGATGCAGTCATGCAGCGCGTGTAGCCGGATCCGTGCTCGGTATGCGCGATTCTCACAGGAGTTTGCCGAGGGGGCCGAGGTCGATGTTCAGGTCCTGCGGCTCCAGCCCGAAGCGTGTCCGCAGGAGCTCCATGCGGTCTTCGAGGAGCATGAGCGTCAGGCCGAGCCGTTCTTCCTGGTCCTCGCTCAGGTCGCCGACCTCGACCCGCCGCAGGGCCTGACGCTCCATGAGCTGCCGCAGCAGTTCCACGACGGTCAGCACCAGGCGGGCCAGATCGCGTTCGACGGTGTCGGGGTCGAGCTCCACTCGTCGTGGCGCGCTCACACGTTCACCTGCTTCCAGGGGGAGGGCACGGCATCGTTGACCGAGCTGATGAGGGCTTTGAGGTCGACACGGACGAGGTCGATGTCGGCGATGCTCAGGGTGATGTCGCCCGCCAGGACCACCCCTCCGGCCAGCAGCCGGTCCAAGAGGTCCACGAGGGCCACTTCTTCGCCGGTCATTGCTCCGGCCCCTGCGGATCGGCCGCCTGAGTGAAGGAGTAGGGGACCCAGGGGCCTGTGATTTCGCTGCGGAGCCCGGGCGGGAGGTCAGCAGACCGCGGCACGGTGTCGAGGAAGGCCGGGCGCGCGTCACAGGGGACGAGGTAGGCGGCGTTGAGGACGTTGGTGTCCGGGGTCCCGGACAGCTGGGTCTGCTGAGGTGGATGCAGGACCGCTTCGGCCGCCTGCGCGGCCAGTTTCCGGTGGAGTTGCTCGGCGGTTCGGGCAGCCAGCCCGGCCCGTTCCTCGCGCCGGCGACGTTCACCGAGGCGGCGCCGGAGGTAGTCCCGGCCGGTCGCCGTCGCCGTGCCGGCATCCGACGGGTCGGCCGCCCCGCTCGGGCCGGTGGGGGAGGAACCGGCCGGCGCCGCCGGGGCGGAGTCCGCCGCGTACAGCTTCACTCCCCACTCCTCCGTACCCGCCACCCGTGCCAGGGCGCGGGAGAGCCGGTCGCGCCCCTCGGCCAGCAGCCTGAGAACTCCTTCCTCGCCCCGGCATACGGTCGCCAGCCTCAGCGGCACGGTGGTGAGGGAGCGCCCGACGGCGGCCACCACCTGGTGGTGGGTCCGGGCGAGATGGGAGAGCCAGTCCAGGTCTTCCAGCCGCCGGGGAAGCGCGCTCTCGTCGAACTCCGCCGGGTCGACCGGCTCGGCCACGGCGGCCAGCACGTCGTCGCCGACGACCGTGATCCCCGAGCCTGACAGACCCCGGAACTCGCCGGTGTCCAGGGCGCCGGTCCCGGACCCGACAACCGTGTATACGTAGAACAACTGCGGCCCGCTCATGCCTGCTCCTGACGTTCTTCGAGCTCCGCGACGCGCCGGCGCAGCTCTTCGTTCTCCCGGCCGAGCTCGCGTTGGCGTGCCTTGGTGGAGAGGGCGGGGTCCTGTTCCCACCAGTCGATCCCCATCTCCTTGGCGCGGTCCACCGATGCCACCACGAGGCGCAGCTTGATGGTGAGCAGTTCGATGTCGAGCAGGTTGATGCGGATGTCGCCGGCGATGACGACGCCCTTGTCGAGGACCCGTTCGAGAATGTCGGCGAGGTTGGCGCTGGAGCCGTCGTCATAGGGGCGAGGCAGGCCTGAGGGCATCGTCATGACCGGCGGCGCCTCTCGCGGCGGCCCGTCGGCGCCTCCTCGGGCTCGGCTTCCCAGGGCTCGGCTTCCCCGGGCTCGGCTTCCCCGTCGTAGGCCTCCTCCTCGTCATCCGGCTCGTAGCCCTCCTCGTCCTCGACGTCCTCCAATTCGTCGTCCTCGTAGGCCGCTTCGTCCGGGTCCTCGTAGGCCTCGTTTTCGTGGTCCGCCGCGTCCTCGGGGGTGTCGAGGGTGTCGGGGGCGTCCGCCGCGTCGCCGTCCTCTTCCACGTCCTCGGCCTCTTCGTCCTCGCGCTCTTCGTCCTCCGGCCGGGCGTCGTCGCTGTCATCGGCGTCCTGGACACGGCGTGCGCCCTCGCTGCCGGCGTCGTCGTCCGCACCGACGCCGGGTCGCTCGATGTCGTCCTCGTCCTGTTCGGCCAGGGCCTCCTCGTGGGAGGTGACGACTTCGCCTTCCTCGATCCGGCCCCGCCAGCCGTCGGGCTGTTCTCCTCTGAGCGCGAGGAAGCGGGCATAGTTCTTCAGGTCCAGGCGCACCCGGCGGCCCTGGGCCCGCCAGAGGTTGCCCGTCTTCTCGACCAGGCCCTGGGGGTGGTACTCGACGGCGAGCAGGACCCGCGTCAGGCCGTCCGCGAGTGCGTGGAAGGTGACCACGCCCCGCGTCGTGCCCTTGACGCCCTCGGAGGTCCACGCGATGCGCTCGTCGGGGATCTGCTCGGTGATATGCGCGGTCCACGAACGGCTGGACCAGAAGATCTTGGCGTTCCAGTCGCTGGCAGTGTCGCTGGTGGAAGAGGCGCTGGTGACGCCTCGGGCGAATTCCGGGAAGTCGCGGTAACGGGTCCATTGGTTGTAGGCGTCCTGGATGTCCACGCCGACATCGACCGATTCCAGGATGACGGTGGGCTTGCCGCTCCCGCCCTTGCCTCCCCGGCGTCCCAGCCGACGGCTCAGGGCCTGGCCGGCCCTGCCCTTCAGGCGTTTGACACCGAGCTCGACGGCAGTCCGGGCGGGCCCCTTGCCCTGCGCGATCTTGCGGGCACCGTCCAGGGCGAGGGACTTCAGCCCCGGGCCCTCGGCCGCCGCGATGTCGTTCAGGTGCGCTGCGGAGCGGCCGAGGCTTCTTCCGGCGCCGACCAGGAGGCGTTCGGCCTGGGCCATCAGGTAGGCCTCCAGCTCCTGCTTGACCCGGTCGGCCGCGGGGCTGTCCTTGAGCTTGCTGAGGGCCGACTCAGCCATCGTCGCTCCCTTCGCCGCGGCCGCCCGCCCGCTTGGCGGGGCGGCGTCGGCTGGTCCCACTGCTGGTCCCGCTGCTGGTCCCGCTTCCCTCGGACCCGCCCGCGGACTTGCCCGCTGACGATGCCTTGCCGCCCGACCGCCGCGCGGGTGCCGGCCGGGATGCCGTCTTCTTCGCGGCCGGCCGACGCGCCGGGCGGGAACCGCTCTCCGTGTCATCGTCCGCCCCGGCGGCCCCGGCTCCTGCGGCCTCGGATTCCTGCCCTGCGCCGGCTCGGCGACGGGGGGCCCGGGCCTTCTTCGGCCGGCTCCCGGCCTCCTCCGTGGCCTTCTCGGCGCCGTCACCGCCCCCAGCGGACGGGGTCACCCCGGCCAGCCGGTCCTGCACCCCCTGGGTCCGGTGGTGCAGCCGGTCCGCGACAGCCTCCAGCCGCCGGTCCACCAGCGCGCCGGCCGCGGCCGACCCGACCCCGCGCAGGTCCTCCCGCAGCTGCTCGCGTATCTCCTTGAACTGCGGATGGTCCTTGAGCCGGCTACCCAGGAACGAAGCCAGGGCCTCCGCATCGGGTTTCAGTTTCTTGCCCATGACCAGGGTTCCCACGGTGAGGGCGAGCTTGGCCTTCCTGGTCCGCCCCAGCAGGTATCCGGCGCCCACGGCCAGGCCGATCGTCACACGGTCGTTCATCGCGGTTGTGTCCTGCCTTCCAGTCGTGCCAGGAGCTCGTCCTCCCGGCGGTCGAACTCGGCCTCGTCCATCTCGCCGGCTTCGAAGGCGGCAACCAGACGGGCGAGTTCCCTGTGCACCACGGCGGGGTCGTAGTACTGCCGCTCGGCTTCGGCGACCACCTGCTGCAGCACCCAGGCGGTTCCCCGGATCGGGGCGGCCGGCAGGAGCAGTACCTCCTTGAGGAGACCCATGGTCAGTCCGCATCCGCGAAGCTGTAGGAGGGCAGTGGTCCCGTCACCTGGACCTGCAGGTGCTCGTGCTGCTCGTGGAGGGCACGCACCGCCGCCAGGAACTTCTCCCGCTGCTCGCGCGCCACGAGGAAGGACAGGTTCGCCAGCCAGCCCGTTCCCTCGGGGCCGTGCGTCAAGGCGGCCGCGTACGGCCGCAGCGTCTCCTCGACCAGGGCGGCGTCCACCTGCTCCTGCGCGGACACGGCACGGGCGACGCGTTCACCGAACGCAAGCTTCTGCTCGTGCGTACCCCCACCGGCCGCCCGCTGGGCCTGGTGCAGGGCACGCAGCTCCGGGTCGGCGCTGACCACGGCGTAGAGGACGGCCTCCTCCTCGTGGGAGGCCTTGACGTTGAACTCGTCCTTGCCCTCCAGCTGCGCCAGCCGCTCCAGGTAGCGCTCCTGGCGCTGTTCGAGGACGGATGTGACAGTGTCGTCGTCGGGAGAGACTCCGCCGAACCGCAACGGCAGGACCGGGCCGTCTCCGCCGGCCCGGATCACCACCCGCTGATGGGCGAGCAGGTCACGCCGCTTCGCCTTCAGCTCCGTGGGGGCGTCGCTGACGAGGGCCACCAGCTTCCCGCTGCGCACCGTGCGCACCGGCAGCGGCGGTTCCCCGATGCCTTCGAGGGGGGCGGGCAGCTGCTGATCGGCGCGGGTGATGCCGTAGACGTAGGTGCTCATTCCTTCTCCTCCCGGCGGGTGGTCGTACGCCGGCTGCGGGGCCGGCTTTCGGTCTTCTCCTCCGAGGCCTCTTCGCGGGCCTGGCTGAAGGCGTCCGAAATGGTCTGGGCGGCGCCGCTGAGAGCGCCCTTCGTCTTTCCGCGCGCCCCGGATTCGGTGACCTCACCCACGAGTTCGGGCAGGCCCGGGCTCTTGCGCGGTCCGGCCTCCAGATCGAGGCGGTTGCACGCCTCGGCGAAACGCAGGTAGGTGTCCACGCTCGCCACCACCACGCGCACGTCGATCTTGAGGATCTCGATGCCGACCAGGGAGACGCGCACGAAGGCGTCGATCACCAGGCCGCGGTCCAGGACCAGTTCGAGAACGTCGTACAGGCCGCTGGAGCCGCCGCCCGAGGCGGCGGGAGCGGGCTGGGCAGGAACGACAGTCATAACTTCCGGTTCCCTTTCGTCTCTTGGGGACGGGGCCGGGAAATGGGGAGCGCCAGTTCAGCGGCGGTCCGCACGGCCCCTCTCGTAACGGCGGGTGCGCCGGTACCCGATGAGCTCGCCCTCGGCGTCGACCTCGACCTCGTAGGAGGCCAGCAAGCTCACCGTGTCCGGGACGCGGGCCAGTTCGAGGACCTCGACCGACAGGTGCCAGTCACCGTCCTCGCCGCGTTCGCAGGAGCTGACGCCCTCGGCCGGCTGCGCCAGCAGCTCCGAGAGCTGCTGCATCGCGGCCCTGATCACCGAGGCGGCCCTCAGGGGCTGTCCCTCGCCCGCCTTCTTGTCTTGTCCGTCAGGTGTGTTGGCCATGACTTCCTCCTGGACGCGTATGTCCGTCCGCCTCAGCATCAAACCGGCCGACACCGGAGCCGACTGCCCGACCGGGCAAGCACGATGTGCAGCACACAGGTGCGCGGGCCCCGGCACAGCGTCGCTCGCTCCTTCGGTATGAGTGTCAGCAGCGCGTCTGTTCTCATTCGGCCGAACGAAACACGCCGTTGGGCGCCCTGCGGAGCACACTCCCGACCGGTGTGCTCCAACAGACCGACGCGCCCGCCTTTCTGGCGGGCGCTCTGGAACGCCATCTCTGAGGGCCCAGTAGTCCGCGCGGAACGGCTCGCAGGCTGCGTCACGACCCCGCAGCTGGGACACGGCCGCCGCCGCCCTGCCTGACAGACCGAATCAGTTGAAGCGGTACTTCGGCGCGGTCGTGATCCGCCTGATCTCCCGTTTCGACGAAAGCGACGACTCGCTGTTCGACAGGCCGCTCCTCGACGTGTTCCTGCCATGGGGGTGGCACGCGAGCCGCACCACCGGGTGACCGGGGCAGAGGGCGGGAAACAGGCGGCCCGGAAGCACCCCGGGGCTTCGGTCGCGGTGTTCCGTACCCTGGCGGCATGCGCATGCGCCCCACTTTGAGCTGGACCCCCGCCGAGGACCTGCCTCCGGGCACCACGGATGTGGCGCCGGTCGCCGACGTGCTGAGCGCCGGCGGTGTGCTGGTCGTGAGCGGGGCGGGCATCTCCACGGAGTCGGGCATCCCCGATTACCGCGGCGAGGGCGGGAGCCTGAGCCGGCACACCCCGATGACCTACCAGGATTTCACCGGCAGCGCTCAGGCCCGGCGCCGGTACTGGGCACGCAGCCACCTCGGCTGGCGTACCTTCGGCCGCGCCCGGCCGAATGCCGGGCACCGGGCGGTGGCCGCGTTCGGGCGGCGCGGACTGCTCGCGGGGGTGATCACCCAGAACGTCGACGGGCTGCACCAGGCGGCCGGCAGCGAGGGCGTCGTAGAACTCCACGGAAGTCTGCACCGGGTATTCTGCCTCTCCTGCGGCGCCTTCAGCCCCCGCCGCGAACTCGCCATGCGGCTGGAGGAGGCCAACCCGGGCTTCGAGCCGGTGGCGGCCGGGATCAACCCGGATGGTGACGCCGACCTCACCGATGAACAGGCCCGGGGCTTCCGCGTCGCGCCCTGCGCGGTGTGCGGCGGCATCCTCAAACCGGACGTGGTGTTCTTCGGCGAGGCCGTTCCGCCGCAGCGGGTCCAGCACTGCCGCGACCTGGTCCACGAGGCGGCGTCCCTGCTGGTCTTGGGCTCCTCACTGACCGTGATGTCCGGGCTGCGGTTCGTCCGTCAGGCGGCCCAGACCGGGAAACCGGTGCTGATCGTCAACCGGGACACGACCCGGGGCGACCAGCACGCCGTCAGCCGGGTCGCGCTCCCCCTGGGATCGGCCCTCACTGCCGTAGCCGACCGGCTGGGCATTCGGGTCGACGGCGAAGCGGCACCCCGGCTCTGAGGCCCCCTGCGCCGAGGGCTCAGGCGGTCCGCGGCCGGGAAGCGCGCCAAAGACGGCGGGGAGACCATGGGGTGTGTAGGGGGCGCCCTTGCGGTGTCTTGGAACCGCTGTACCGACTGGGGCGTGCCGTATCGGGGGCTGGCTCGGATCGGTGGTGTATGAGCGAGTCGACGCCGATGGAGGACCTGATCAGCAGCGCCGCCCAGGACGCCGGCGGGTGGCTCGGTGCGCTGCCGGTGGCCCAGGTGGCCACGGGCGCGGACGGCCGGGTCGTGCGCTGGAACCACGCCGCCGAGGAGCTGCTGGGGTACCGGCCGCCGGATGTGCTGGGACGGCATATCGCGGATCTCTTGCATCCCGGGGCCGACCGCACCTTGGGGCGGGCGCTGTGGGAGACGGCCACGACGGGGCGCGGGGTGATGGGTACGGTCACAGCCTGGCACCGCGATGGGTATCCGCTGGAGCTGGAGATCTGGGCCAGCCCGGTACCGGACCGGGCAGGCGGGGCATCAGCGGTCCTGGTCTTCGCCGCCGACGCCCACGCCACGCGCCGCATCCGGGGTTCCTCTGCCGTGTGGGACGGGTTGTTCGTCCGTTCCCCGGTAGGGATCGCCGTTTTGGACACCCAGTTGCGTTTTCTGCGGGTCAACCCTGCTCTGGAGGCCATGAACGGCCTGGCGGAGTCCGCCCACATAGGGCGGCGTCTGGCGGAGGTGCTGCCGGAAGTGAACGCGGTGGACATGGAGGACGCGATGCGGGAGGTCCTGGAGACTGGGGTACCGCTCCTGGAGCGCCAGCGCCAGGGCCGGACGCCGGCGGAACCTCACCGTGACCGGCTGTGGTCCTGCTCCTACGTACGGATGCAGGACCCGGGCGGCCGACCGATCGGGCTGATCTCCACCGTGGTCGACATCACCGAGCAGCAGCACGACCACACCGAAGCCGAAGCCGGCCGGCGGCGACTGGCCCTGCTCAGTGAGGCCAGCCTGCGCATGGGCGCCAGCCTGGAGCTGGAACGCACCGCGCAGGAGCTGGCCGACCTCGCGGTGCCGCACGTGGCCGACCTGGTCACCGTGGATGTCCTGGAGTCCCTGGCCCGCGGCGGCGAGCCGGGCACGGGCGTGGCCGCGGGAGTGGCGCTGCGGCGGCTGGGCAAGGCCCCGCTGGGCGGCTCCCCGGTCGGGGATGCCCTGGCCCCGCTCGGGAGGACCCTGCCCTTCCCGGCGGCCGCCCCGTACACGCACGCGCTGTCCATCCGCCGGCCCTACGTCCTGGCCCGTTTCGACGATCGGGTCTTCGGGCCGGCAAGCCGCGGTCAGGAGCAGCCCGCCCAGCTGCACCGGGCGGGGGTGCACTCGTTGATGTTGGTGCCCCTCATCGCCCGGGATCTGGCTGTCGGTGTCGCCACGTTCTACCGCACGCGGCCCACGGGTCCCTTCGGAGCCGGTGATGTGCTGCTGGCCGCCGAACTCGCCGCGCGCGCCGCCGTCAGCATCGACAACGCACGTCTCTACCAGCACGAACACGAGACGGCCGTCCTGCTCCAGCGCAGCATGCTCCCCCAGCACATCAGCGCGCCACCCGGTGTCGAGGTGGCCCACCGCTACCTGCCCGCCAGTGACATCAACGAGATCGGAGGCGACTGGTACGACGTACTCCAGCTCCCCGGCGGCCGGGCCGCCCTGCTGATCGGCGACGTGATGGGTCACGGCATCGCCGCGGCCGCGGTCATGGGCCGGCTGTCCGCCAGCGTCCGGGCCCTGGCCCGCCTCGACCTGCCACCAGCCGACATCCTCCACCAGCTCGAAGCCGCCCTGGCAGACCTCGCCGAGCCGATGCTCGCCACCTTCATCTACATCGTCTGCGACCCCGCCACCGGACAATGCACGGTCACCCGCGCCGGACACCCCCCACCCGCCCAAGTGGACCCCGACGGCACCGTCCGCCTCCTCCAGACGCCTCCGGGTGTCCCGCTCGGCGTCGGCGGCATCGACTTCACCACCACTCCCATGAAGCTGGCCCCCGGCTCGCTGCTCGTCCTCTACACCGATGGTCTCGTCGAAGCCCGCGGCCGCGACATCGACGAACGGATCACAGAACTCACCCGCCTGCTCGACGACCCCCGACGCTCCTTGGACCACCTGTGCGACACCCTCATCACAGGACTTGCACCCGCCTCCGCAGACGACGACATCGCCATCCTCATCGCCCGCGTCGGCCAACTGGAGTGAAGCAAGCAGCGCGGCACCCAGCCGCCAGTACTGGCATTACGGACATAACGGGGCTGCGTGCCTCCGGATAGGACCTGTTCCTGCACCTGCTCAGGCGAAGGCACGGAGCAGTGGCAGCCAACGCCGTCGCTCGCGACCTGCTCCTGCCCGCACACCGACAGGGCACGCTGCCTGCTCCAGGCAAGACGGAGCACTCCGCACGCCGACACCAGGCACGAACCAGGCGGACCAAGGCGTCTCGGGGGCGACCGCGGGCCGGTGGGTCTGAGCTGGGCGGGTGGGGCGCCCGCGCTGGAGGTGTCGGTGATGGCGAGACCCGTGTGGGCGGGAAGTGGACGTTCGGGCTGGTGAGCCTGCCGGTCGGCTTCCACCTGGGCGACCGACAGCCACACCATCCACTTCCACCAGCTGCACCCCAGCCGTTGGAGGCGGGGGCACAGCACGGTTCACCTGCGGCTCACCTCGGCTCGCGGGTGCACAGATGCCCCGCCGGACACGCCTCGCAGCCCTTGTGCTCGACATACCCGGACGACCAAGCAGCGTCCCACGCAGACCGGGCCGCCTCCGCATCGCCGCCATGGTGCTGAGCCGTGAACTTTCCGAAATCAGGCTCCTCCAGCTGGCCCACGCAGCTTCGAAGGTAGGCGACAGCCATGGCCACGTTCACCGGCAGGGTTTCCCACATTCGGTTGGGCAGGCACGTCTGAGCTGCTGTCGCCGTCTTGTCGCCCATGAAGGCCCACGCCTCACCCGGCCTTTCGGGCCGCTTCAGGACGAACCGCATGAGAGGCAGCTCAGTCTCCTCGTGCACCTCCACCAGGAACGCTCCGACAGCATGCAGTCTGTGAATACTCGCCCGGACATCCTCGAAGCTCGCCCCCAGGCCGGCGTGCTGAACAGGAAACGCGTCAAGTGGGATGAGGCGCACGTCCTCACCCTCCAGGACAGGCAACTTGCCCGTGTCCAGAACCAAGTCGAGCTGGAGCGCTGCGTGAGGGATCTCCCCGTCATAGAGCGGGGCCAGACGCTGCGCCCGGGCCAGAACGTCGACTGTCTCCTCATCGAGCGTGCCGAGAGGAGTTCGTCCCTGAGCCGGTACGAACCACTCCTCGTACGCCGCTCCGGGCGGCTCCAGTTCGCGAAGTGTGTACACCTGTGCGCTGCCTCCGCGCTGACGGCGCTGCTTGCCGGGCTTTCTGCGGCCCATGAACTTCCCCCTCCTGATCGACGTGCCGGACAGAGTGACAACGACCAGCCGCGGGTGACGGTCGTGCACCCATTAGAGCGACGGCGTACGGGAGGCGGTTCTGCGACGTAGCCCACTCAGCACCCGCGGCGAGGCTCGAGGGGGCCGGCGGCCGGGTCGCGGGGCAGCCGGCGGCGCAGTGGTCGCGGTACCGGCGGGCGGGGTACCCGCCCGCCGGAAGGGGCGGATCTCGACGGCGTCATCGAACCCGGGGCGTGCGCGTCGGTCAGCTCAGGTGTGGTGGCACCCAGCCGTGGTGCCGAAGGATCATGCGCATGGCGGCGCGGGAGGGGGTCAGCCGCATCGCCGTGTTGCGCAGGGCGACGGCCAGTGGATGGGAGAGCTGCTGTCCCATCCGCCCCGCCTGCCGGGCGGCCCGCGCGACGGCCTGGCTGCGAGGGCGGCGCTCGGCGTCGTACCGGGCGAGCGCGGTTTCGATGGCGGGCCCGGTGGCGAGCGCGGCGGCCAGGGTGACCGCGTCCTCCAGCGCCTGGCAGGCGCCCTGTCCGAGATTCGGGGTCATCGCGTGTGCCGCGTCACCGAGCAGTGCGATCCGGCCGACCGTGTACGAGGGGAGCGGCGCGCGGAGTTCGTTGACGTCGTGGTGGAGCACGTCGTCGGCCCGGGTCGCGTCCAGCAGGGCGGGGATCGGATCGTGCCAGTGGTGGAATCGTCGGCGCAGTTCGGCCACGGGGTCGGCGAACCGTGTCCCGGCGGGCAGGTTGAGGACGGCGTGCCACTCGGCCCGCCCGTCATGGAAGGCGATGTGCCCGAACTCGGCGCCCTGCCCCCAGGTCAGCTCGAAGTCGCTGTGCAGTTCGACTGCCTGCTCGGTGATGGCGCGCAGTACCGTCGAGCCGCTGTAGACCGGGCCGGGGTGGCCTGGGAAGAGAAGGCTGCGTACCTTGCTGCCGATGCCGTCGGCCGCCACCACCAGGTCGGCGTCCAGATCTGTGTCGCCGCAGCTCACCCGAACGGTCCCTAGGCCGATGTGCTGGACCGAGCTCGCCTCCGCGCCGATCAGCAGTGTCTCGGCGGGCAGGGACTCGCGGAGCAGCCGGTGCAAGACGGTGCGGGTGATGCCCATGATCGGCGTGCCCACCGCCTTCTCCAGCGCCGCGCCGTCCATCCGGGCCAGCCAACCACCCTCTGGCGTGCGGGTGCCGCCGTTGTACTGGCCCCGCGCGGCCTCCCGCACATGCCTGCCCACCCCGAGCTCATCCAGCGCCCGCAAACCGTTCGCGGCCAGCGAGATACCCGCCCCAGCGTCGTCGAGCACGGACGCGCCCTCGACGACCGTCACCTCCCAGCCGATGCGGCGCAGACCGATCGCGGCGGCCAACCCGCCGATGCCCCCTCCGACGACCACGGCCGTGTGACCCATGGCGAACCCGCCTCCCCACGCTTCTACATCTGTAGAAGAATGACCTTACCTGAAGCACTACAGGTGTAGAAAGGAACCATGGCTACGGATCGACGCACCCTCCTCGCAGACGCGGCTCTCGGCGTACTCGCCGATGAAGGGATCCGCGGCCTGACCCACCGCGCAGTCGACCGCAAAGCGGCGATGCCGCTCGGCACCACGTCGGCGTACTTCCGCACCCGCGCCGCGCTGCTCACCGGGCTCGTGACCCGCCTGGTCCGACTCGACCAGGAGGAACTGCACACGATGGCCGAGCAGTTCCCGGCTCTCCGCACCGCCGAGGAACTGGTGGACGGCATTGCGCTGCTCACCCGGCAGAGACTCACCGGCGAGGGCCGCCGCCGCTCGCTCGCCCGCTACGCCTGCGCCGTCGAGAGCGTGCGCGACCCGGAGCTGCGCGACATCCTGGTACCCCGCGAGAACGCCGGCCGCGAAGCAGTCCGGCTGTTCCTCGCCGGGCACGGCGTGACGGATGTCGAGAGCCGCAGTCACACCCTGCTGACCTGCATCGACGGACTGGTCTTCGAACGGCTGGTGAGCGGCGGCGAAGTGCCGCGCGAAGCCCTCGAAGGCCTGGTCGCCGCCGCTCTGCGTTAGACCCCCAGCTCGGCCATGACGCCCGTCCCCCTCGCTGCATTCGTTCGGTATCCGCTCGGGGCGTCAGCCTGGGGCGTTGCCGGGAGCGCTGTCGAGCGGGGTGACGGAGACGAGGGTTCCCCGGGCGCCCGCGGCGGCCCCCTTGGAGGAGGCGGCGGAGGACGGCGCGGCCATGGCCGCGGGGGCGGCGACACCGCCGAGTACGGCTGCGAGGGCCACCGCCGCGGCGCAGCTCCTGCTTGGTCGTGTGCTTTCTCATCATGCCCGGAACGCTACGGACGCCGCTCGATCGCCACCATACGGTGAGCCACCGCTGGTTGAGGGGAAGGCCCCCGTACGGAGGGACCGCCACGGCTGCGACTTCGGCGCCCGGCGCCTCTATGGGGTGATGGCCGGCTATCAGCTCCAGCCGGTGGTGGTGCGGATCAGGTCGCGCTCCTCGGGGGTGGGAGAGCGGAACTCCAGGCGCTCGCCGTACCAGTCGAGCACTCCCCTGCGGAGTTCGCCGGCCAGTTCGTCGAGTTCGTCGGTCTCGAACACATCGTTCGCGTCCGCGGGACGGTCCGGGGCCGCCGTCTGGAAGAGGTAGACCTGGATGTAGTGCCCGGTCTGCCCGCCGCGATCGTCCGTGAGCTCGCCCGCGGCGATGCGCACGCAGAACGGGCGCCCCTCGGCGTCCTGGCCGATCCCCAGGACTCCGTCGAGATCGTGATCGGCGTGTTCGGCGTGTGTTGACTGCTGCGGCGGGCCTGGTCGGCGCCCGGGGATGGTGCGTCGGTACCGGCGCGGCGCGCGGGTGTGAGGACGGCGTCGGCCAGGACTGAAGGGGGTGAGGTTGGGGCAGCCGGCGGGTTTCCTTCCGCGTGCCGGACAGCGGAACGGCCGGTTGCCACGATGCTGGAGGCATGAGCGCGCTTCCCTCCGCCCCCCGCCCCGTATCCGCCGACCGGGCGCCGACGATCGGCGTGGAGGAGGAGTACTTCCTCGTCGACGCGCAGACGCGCTCGATCGTTCCCGCCGGCCCGGCCGTCGCCGCTCGCGCCGCGAGGGAAGTGGGCGATCTCGTGACCGAGGAGTTCGACCAGTGCCAGGTCGAAGGGCGTACGCCCCCGTGCCGGTCAGCGGGAGAGCTGCGCGGGGAGCTTGAGCGGGTCCGCGGGGCGCTGGCCGCTGCGGCCCGCGCGGAGGGACTGCGGCTGTGCGCCTCGGGGACGCCGGTGCTCCAGGATCCCGGTCCGGCCCATGTGGGTGACCATCCGCGCTACCTGGCCGGCCGCCGGCAGTACCGCAGCATGATGGACGACTTCGCCATCAGCGCGCTGCACGTGCACGTCCACCTGCCCGACCGCGAGCTGGCCGTTTTGACGGGCAACCACGTGCGGCCCTGGCTGCCGTTTCTCGTCGCGCTGAGCGCCAACTCGCCCTTCCACCGCGGGCGCGACACCGGTTACGCCAGCTGGCGCTCGGTCATCAGGAGCCGTTTTCCTTGCCTGGGGCCGCCGCCGTATGCGGCGTCCTGGGAGGAACACGAGCGGCTGGCCGCCGTCATCGCCGACACCGAGGCCATACTGGATCCGGGCATGCCGTTTTGGGACCTGCGCCCCAATCCTCGGCTTCCCACCCTGGAGATCCGTGCGATGGATGTGCTGCAGGACCTGGACGACACCGCCGCGGTCGCGGTGCTCCTGCGCGCCCTGGTAGTCACCTGCGCCGGCGAGGCCCAGCGCGGCGATCCCGGCCCCCGGTGGGAGGGGGAGGTGCTGCGCGCCGCCTGCTGGCGGGCCGCCCGGGACGGCTGGAGCGGCAGCGGCTTCGACGCGCTGACCGGCCGGGCCAAACCGGTGGCGGACCTCGCCGACGATCTGGTGGGTTTCGTGCGTCCGGCGCTGGAGGAGTTCGGAGACCTGGGTGAGGTCACCGCTCTCTTCCAGCGGCTGGCAACCCGTGGGGACGGGGCGGCGCGGCAGCGGGCCTGGGCCGAGGACGCGGGCGGCCCGGTGGGAGCGGTGGACGGCCTCCTGCTCGCTACCGCCCGCGGCTCTGGCCCCGACGGGTGAGGTCAGCGCGCGGCGAGGGTGGTGACCAGGACGTCCCGGTGGCCGGCGCGGCCAGGGTCCAGCGGGTGGACCGGGGAGACGGCGTGCCAGGTCGCCCGGTCGTCACTCAGGAGCAGGGTCCCGGGCTCGCTGAGGGTCGTGGCCACTGTCTGCCTGCCGTCCGCGTCATACACCGTGCTCTGGCCTCCGGTGACGTTCTCGCGGCCGATCAGCAGCGACGTCACGAGCGTGACCCCGTCCTTGTGCCGTCCCTCGGGGGTGGGCTGCCCCAGACTGTCCGCCTGCGCCACAACCCTGAAGGGATGCACCCTGACAGTCCACTCCTGCGCGTCATCCAAGCCCGCGGCGACCTGGCCGAGCATCCGGATCAGCGATCCCAGCACCGGCTCGGCCCGGAACTCCTCGGTCAGCGGCTCGAAGCGGCGGTCGACCTCCACATAGAGGGGATTGCTGTCCTGCGGCTGCACGAAGACGTCGTGGGGCATCGCCTTGATCTCGCCGGAGCGGGACAGCAGGAACTGCCCATAGCGCCGCAGCCGACGCGTACCGGTCTGCGCCGCATACGCGTCCACCGCAAGGTCCTCCCAGTGCGCGGCGAACCGCTGCCACACGGAGGCATCCGTACCCAGACTTTGACAGACAGCGGCCGGGGCCATCAGGTGCCAGCCGTCAGAGACGACAGCCCCGCGCGCCTCTTCAATCAGCCGCACGGCGCCGTCCCCGGCAGAGCGGCCGCCGCGCTCCCCGGCCGCCTGCCTCGGACCTTCCTGCGTGATGCTGCGTCCTTCGTCCATAGGCTCATGTTCCAGCCTGACAAGGTGCCCTGCATCCGCTGCGCACCGTCCGGGTGCCCATCCGCGGGGGCCGGCCGCGCCGTCCTGGCCGCGCTCGCGCTGCTGCCCCCGCGGCCCCGTCATTCCGGCGGACCCTGTTCCCGGCAGGAGATCGTCGTATTGCGTGATCGAAACCTGGCGCTGAATGCGGTGCCCGGCCGAGGACGGCGACCCACGTCCCACCTCTGCGCAACGGTCCGGGGCTGGCCAGATGGCAGATCCGGTCGGTGGCACGCAGCCGCGAGGCACGGCTGGCGCCGGCCCGCGGATGGTGCGCCGATCGCGGCCTGTCTGCCGGGGTCCGGTGTGGGGTTCAGGCGGCCGGCTGTGGCTGGAGGAGCTGCGGCCGGCCGAAGAGGAGTGCCCAGCCGTCGGGGAGTTGGTTCAGGATGCGGGTGAGGAGTTCGGGGCCGGCAAGGCGGGCGACGACGGCGAGGACGGCTCCGGTCTCCCAGCGGGTGGTGGCGGGGGTTGCGTAGTCGGCCTGGATGTGTTCGGTGTCGAGGGTGTCGGCCAGCGTGATCTGGCGGGAGAACACCCCGAGGGGCCGCTCGGAGAGTTCCATCTGCACGTTGTCGGCCTTCGCCGAGGGACGGCGTTCGGCCTTGACGGTGAGCATGTGCCGCTCGACGTCGATGTCGATCGCGTCCGCCGTGACGCCCGGGAGGTCGAAGGCGATCACGTAGTCGTCGCCATCGCGGTAGGCGTCCATCGGCATCACGGACGGCTTCGACCACGTGCCGGTGGTCCCCATGAGCTGCTGGGTGATCCGGTCGAGCTCGCGGAACGGGTCAGTGCGCATCAACGTCGCGAAACACCTCCAGTCGGTTCGGGCAGGAACTGCCAATGCGCTTCAACGTGCATCCGTTGTAACATGTCATCGAAACGATGACAAGCAAGGTGTCATCCTCAGGGTGACGAGAGCTGGAGGACATCTGTGACTGCCGCCGACAAGCCCGTCCCTCCCCCGGCCCCAGGCACCCACCCGGCCCGCGGGCCCGCTTCCTTCCTGGCCGCCGCAGCGGCACTGGAGGCCATCGGCAACACCGTGCGCGAGGCCCAGAGCGCCGGCCCCGCCACGCCCCCGACGGACGATGGCCCGGAGCAGGCCCTGGCCTCACTGCTTCTTCTGCGCGAGGTACGAGAGCAGCTCGCCGGATGGGAGCCCGGCCTGATCGAAACCGCACGGGAAGCGGGCGCGAGCTGGGCCGATCTCGCAGGGCCCCTCGGGGTCGCCAGCCGCCAGGCCGCTGAACGCCGCTACCTGCGCCTGCGCCCCGGCCCGGCCGACAGCACCGGCGAGCAGCGGGTCCAGGCCGTCCGCGACCGGCGTGCCGCCGACCGCACCGTCACCGTCTGGGCTCGCGGCAACGCCGCCGACCTGCGTCAGCTGGCCGGTCAGATCACCGCACTCACCGACCTCCCCGCCGCCGCCGAGACAAGTGTCCGTGAGCTCAGCAGTGCCCTCGGCCGCGACGACGCGGCCCAGCTCGTCGGCCCGCTCACCGCCACCCGCGACCACCTGGGCCCGGGGCACACCGACCTTGCCGACCGCATCGACACCCTCACCCGGCACACCCGCCGGCTCCGCCGCGACAGCAACCAGCAGCGCGGCGGCACCTGACGGCCGGTCCGCGCCTGCGACATCCAGCGGCCGACCACACCGCGTAGGAGTGGTCCGCGCACGGCGCGGAACTCACGTGTCGCGCCGAGTCGTCCGTCACCGCGGCCGCCGGCCCTGGCCTCATGTCTGGCGCAGGGGTACGTACGCCTGCTCGTCGAGGCCGAAGGTCCAGGCCACTCCCTGCTTGGCCGTGCGGGTATCGGGCGGGACGCGGAGCCAGTACGTGCGGCTGGTGCCGTCCGGTTCCGGGGTGGAGTTGACGACCTCCACCATGACCACGTCCTCGTCGTCCGGCAGGGGTATGCGCCACAGCACCCCCGTCTCGTCCCGGTGCACCGGTTCGGCCGCCGACTCGCTCAGGTAGCGGTCGTAGCCGTAGTGCTCCAGCATCACCCGCCGCAGCTCGGCGTTCTCCTCGTCCCGGATCCGCTCCGGCGTCAGACTGCCCAAGCCGTCCAGGAATTCGGCCGGCACGGGCATGCCGCGCCACGCGTGCAGCGCGAAGCCGTCCCGGAAGCCGAGGGCCGGACCGTCACCGCGGTCCAACCGGCCCGCCTCGTCACGGTGCAGCTCCACCGGCCGCTCGCACACCACGGCCAGCCGCTCGTACGGCCACCACCAGCCGGCCGAACGCGCCACCTCGGCCATCCCGTGCAGCGGCGACCCCGGCCCGGTGTCGAACGCGCACAGCCAGGCCGCGTCGTGCTGGCCGAGCACCGCGTCGAGGAGCAGCAGCCGTACCTCCGCCTCCTCGGCGCGGTCCTCCGCCAACTCCAGGAGCCCAGCCCGGATCCGGTCCGTCAGCCGCTCCGTGTTCGTCCACAGGCGGCCGCCCGTGGCGTTCCACCTCTGCCCCCAGCCCCGCGGGCCGAGCCGCCCCTGCAGCCGGTCCCGCTCGGCAGCCCAGGGGGCGCTGCGCACGGCCTCCCTTACGCTGCGGCCGCGCGCCTGCGTGCCCCAGGGGCCGTCGGCGTCGAGCAGCAGACCCAGCGCGGCCCGGGGCGAGTCCGCCCAGACGATCAGTTCCGGCTCCCGCAGCCCCGCCGCGCGGTAGGCGAGGCGCACGCCGGCCTCCGCCTCCGGGCGGTTCGCCGGCGCGGTGGCCGCGGCGGCCACCCGCCACACGTCGGTGTCGATGTCGTTGTCGTTGTCGCTCATCCCTGTCCTCCCCCTCGATCCGTCGATCGGTCGATCCGCCGATCGCTCGTTCCTCGACCGGTCAGTCCGCCACGAGCCGTACCGAGCCCGGCACGTACTCCCGCTGGCGGACCACCCGGTACCAGCCCTTCGGCAGCGGTATCGCGGCGTGTTCCTCGTGCACCACCCGCCCGCCGTCCGGGAGGTGCAGCAGCAGCGGCCCGAGCGGACCCCGCTCCCGCAGCAGCCGGCCCGGCCCCAGCACGGCGTGCGCGTGCCCGGTCACCTCACCCAGCGCCAGCACCATCCGGCCCCGACCGTCGCGCGGTTCCCCCGGCGCGTCGTCCACCTGCGGCGGCAGCTCCGACTCGCCGATCGGCGCGATGAGCACGTCCCCTTGCCTGTACACGCGTGTCCCCCTCCCGACGCGCCGCCCGGTGCGCCGCGTCGATTCGAAGGTAGGGCCGGGGTCTGACAACGGCCGCTCGGCCGCCCTGCCTGCGGCGTTGTCAGTGGCACTTGGTACAACTCTCAGCAGATCGACGCGGACGCGACAGGCGAGGAACGGCGGGGACACATGAGCTATGCGAGCCACCTGAAGGAGTCGTACGGGCTGCCCGTCTTCGACTTCCCCGGCCCGGAGGAGGAAGTGAAGACCTCCCTGCCCGAGCCGGACGCCGTCGCGTGGCGGATCTCGTCGGACACCTACGACGCGGACGAGGCCTGGCCCGAGACGTTCGCCCGGTTCGTCGCCGCCGTCGACACCACCCGGGTCCGTGCGATCGTGGTCGGTGCCTGGGAGGACGCCTACGAAAGCGGTCCCGAGGGGATCATCGAGGCACTTCTGGCCGCGCGTCCCCGACTCCCCGCCCTGCGCGCCCTGTTCCTCGGGGACATGGAGTCCGAGGAGTGCGAAATATCGTGGATCAGCCAGGGGGACGTCGGCCCGCTCGTCGACGGCTTCCCGGAGCTGGAGGAGTTCGGCGTCCGCGGGGGCACCGGCCTCGTCATCCCGCCGTTCACCCACCGGCGGCTGCGCTCCCTCACCGTGGAGACCGGCGGCATGCCCGCCGCGGCCGTCCGGAACGTGGCCGCCAGTGCGCTGCCCGCACTGGAACACCTCGACCTCTGGCTCGGCACGGCCGGATACGGCGGGGACTGCGAGCTCACCGACGTGGAGCCCATCCTCGGCGGCGACCGGCTGCCGAACCTGCGCCACCTGGGCCTGCGGAACTCCGACATCCAGGACGAGATCGCCGCCGCGACGGCCGCCGCGCCCGTCGTGGCCCGCCTGGAGACCCTCGACCTGTCCATGGGCGTCCTCACGGACGTGGGCGGGACCGCACTGCTCGGCGGCCAGCCGCTCACCCACCTCAAAACGCTCGACCTCCACCACAACTACCTGACCGAGCCGCTGAAGCAGCGCTTCCGGGACGTCTTGGAGCAGGCCGGCGTCACCCTCGACCTGCACCGCGGCCATGCCGAGGAGGACAAGTGGGACGGCCGCACCTGGCGCTTCGTCGCGGTCGGCGAGTAGCGCGCCGGCCATGACGGACAACGCACCGCCGCGGCGGGCCCCGGCGCGCTGGGCGGTCGTCGGCAACCCGGAGAACCGCCGCGTCGGCCTGTTCAGCCAGGCCGTCCGCGACGCCGGGCTGCCCGGACCCCGCGTCGTGCCCTGGACGGACGTGCTGCGCGCGGGCGGCGCCGAGTTCGCCGCCGACGAGCTCGTACGGCTGGACTCGCCGGGGGAGAACGCCGAGGTCGACCGGGTCCTGCGCGGTCTGGACAGTCCCACCCGGGTGGACGGGAGCGCCCGCTGGTACACGCGGTTCACCGGAGCGGTCCGTACCCTCACCGGCGGCCTCCGCATGGACGACGCCGGCGAGCTGGCCGTCCTCTTCGACAAGCGGCTCTGCCACCGCACCCTGTACCACGCCGGGGTGCCGGTCCCCCACTCCCCGACCTCGGGCGGCGGCACCCCCGTGCGCGGCTGGGACGACGTGCGGGCCCTCATGGACGCGCACGGGATGCCGCGCGCGTTCGTGAAGCCGGCGCACGGGTCCTCCGCGTCCGGGGTGGTCGCCGTCGAGACCGCCGGGCGGGGCCGGATCCGGGCGACCACCTCCGTGGAGACGGCCGAGGACGGGCATCTGCACAACTCCCTGCGGCTGCGCCGGCTGACGAGCGAGCGGGAGGTGGCGGCGCTCGTCGACGCCCTCGCCCCGGACGGACTGCACCTGGAGCGTTGGTGGCCCAAGGCCTCGCTCGACGGCAGGGCGGCCGACCTGCGCGTGGTCGTGGTGGCCGGCCGGGCCACCCACGCCGTGGTCCGCACGAGCCGCTCGCCCATGACCAATCTGCACCTCGGCGGACGACGCGGCGACCTGGCGGCCGTGACCCTGGCCGCGGGCCCGCACTGGGACGAGGCCCTGCGGATCTGCGAACGCGCCGCGGCCTGCTTCCCCGGCACCCTGTGCGTCGGGGTGGACCTGCTGCCCGCCGTCGGCTGGCGCCGGTTCGCCGTCGCCGAGGTCAACGCGTTCGGGGACCTGCTGCCCGGCCTCACCGGCCTGCCCCGCAGCGGCGCCGAGGGCCTGGACACCTACGCCGCCCAGGTGGCTGCCGCCCCCACGTACGTCCAGCACCACCACACGAGGAACCACTGTGCACCCGCCTGAGAGCGACCGGCCGCTGACCGGCCGGCCGCTGACCGAGCACGACACGACGCGCGGGGACGACACGGCACACCCGGGCGGCACGACGCACCGGGCCGACGCGACGCCGCCCGAGCGCGCGCCGCTCCCGGACATGAACGAGGTCGTCGGCCGCGACGACCTGCTCCTGCTCACCCTGGACACCCTCCGGTACGACGTCGCCGTCGAACTGGCCGCCGCCGGGCGCATCCCGAACCTGGCCCGCCACCTCCCGGGCGGTGTCTGGGAGCGGCGGCACGCCCCGGGCAGCTTCACCTACGCCTCGCACCAGGCGATGTTCGCCGGGTTCCTGCCCACGCCCGCCGCGCCCGGCCCGCACCCGCGGCTGTTCGCAGCGCGCTTCGCCGGCAGCGAGACAACCGCCGGGCGGACCTTCGTGTTCGACACCCCCGACCTGGTGTCCGGCCTGGCCGCGGCCGGGTACCGGACGGTGTGCATCGGCGGCGTCGGATTCTTCAACAAGCAGGGGGCGCTGGGCGATGTACTCCCGGGCATGTTCCAGGAGAGCCACTGGGAACCGGAGTTCGGCGTGGCGTCCCCCACCTCCTTCGAGGCACAGGTCGCGCGGGCCGAGCGGGTCGTCGCCGAGCTGCCGGCGGGCCGGCGGTTGTTCCTCTTCCTCAACGCCTCCGCCCTGCACCAGCCCAACTGGTTCCACCTGCCCGGCGCCGCCTGCGGGGCGCGGGACACCCGCGCCACCCACGCCGCCGCCCTGGAGTACATCGACCGGCACATCGGCCGGCTCTTCCGCGCGATGAGCTCCCGCCGCCGCTGCTTCGCCATCGTCTGCTCCGACCACGGCACCACCTACGGCGACGACGGCTACACCGGCCACCGCCTCGCCCACGAGGCCGTGTGGACCGTGCCGTACGCCCACTTCTTCCTGGAGCCGTCCGCATGACCGCCCCCGCCGCCCTCCCCACTCCGACCCGCGTCCGGCCGTACCAGAGTTACGTCTACGCCTACCCGCACAAGACGGCGTACCGTCCGCTGGCCGGCCGCCCGGCTCTGGGCGACCTGTGGCGGGGCGAGCGCAAGGACGCGCTCTCCCTCTACGTCCACATACCGTTCTGCGAGGTCCGCTGCGGGTTCTGCAACCTCTTCACCCGGATCGGCGCCCCCGACGGCCTGACCGGCCGCTACCTCGACGCACTCGACCGCCAGGCCGCGGCCGTCCGCGAGGCCCTCGGCGACGACGGCCCGGTGCGCTTCGCCGGCGCCGCGTTCGGCGGTGGCACCCCGACCTTCCTGACGGCGGACGAGCTGGACCGGCTCTGCGACATCGCCGAGCACCGCATGGGCGCCGACCTCCGGGCCGTCCCGCTCTCCGTGGAGGCCTCGCCCGCCACCGCGACCGCCGACCGCCTCGCCGTCCTCGCCGAGCGCGGCACCACCCGCCTCAGCATCGGCGTGCAGAGCTTCGTGGACGAGGAGGCCCGCGCCGCCGTCCGCCCCCAGCGCCGTGCCGACGTGGACGCCGCGCTCGGCCGGATCCGCGAAGCCCGCATCCCCGTCCTCAACATCGACCTCATCTACGGCATCGACGGCCAGACCGCCGCCACCTGGCGCGCCTCCCTGGACGCCGCCCTCGCCTGGCAGCCCGAGGAGCTGTACCTCTACCCCCTGTACGTCCGCCCCCTCACCGGTCTCGCCCGGCGCACCGCGCACACCGACCGCGCGTGGGACGAACAGCGCCTGAACCTCTACCGGCAGGGCCGCGACCACCTCCTCGCGCACGGCTACGAGCAGGTGTCGATGCGGATGTTCCGCCGCACCGGCGCGGCCCCGCAGGGCCCCGACGACCACGCCTGCCAGACCGACGGCATGATCGGCCTCGGCTGCGGCGCCCGCTCGTACACCTCCGCCCTCCACTACTCCTTCGACTACGCGGTCGACATGGGACAGATCCGGGCGATCATCGACGACTACACGGGCACCGAGGAGTTCGGCCGGGCGGTGCACGGCCGGTATGTGGACGGCGACGAGGCCCGCCGCCGCCATCTCCTCCAGTCCGTGCTCCAAGCCCGGGGCATGCCGGTCGCCGACTACCGCGCCCGGTTCGGCACCGACCCGTTCGAGGACTTCCCCGGGGAGCTGGCCGCCTTCGCGGCCCGCGGCTGGCTCGACGCCCGCGCCGGCGGGCCGGGCGGCGGGCTCCTGCGGCTCACCCCCGAAGGGCTCGCCCACTCCGACGCGCTCGGCCCCGAGCTGTTCTCCCCCGCCGTACGGGCGGCGATGGCCGCCTACGATCCCAAGTAGGCGCCCGTGCACCACCTGCCACTCCCCGGCGGCCCCCTCCGGAGCCGAGACGCGCACCTGACCGTCCTCTACCGCGGTCCGCTCGCCTCGTGCGACTACGCCTGCCCGTACTGCCCGTTCGCCAAGCGGCGCGACACCCCGGAGCAGCTGCGGGCGGACCGGGCGGCCCTCGAACGCTTCACGGGCTGGGCGGCCTCCCACACCGAGGGCCGGCTCTCCGTCCTCTTCACCCCCTGGGGCGAGGGACTGGTCCGCTCCTGGTACCGACGGGCCCTGGTCGAACTCTCGCACCGGCCGCGCGTCGAGCGCGTCGCCATCCAGACCAACCTCAGCTGCCGCACCGACTGGCTGGCGGACGCGGACCCCGCCACCGTGGCCCTGTGGTGCACCTACCATCCCGGCCAGACGCCGTACGAACGCTTCCTGGGGAAGGTGCGCGACCTCGCCGACCGCGGCATCCGGCACAGCGTCGGCATCGTCGGTCTGCCCGAGAACCTGGAGCACGCCCGCCGGCTGCGCGCCGCCCTGCCCGGCCACGTCTACCTCTGGGTCAACGCGGCCGAGGGTCACACCTACACCGACGAGGAGGCCGCGGCCTGGACCGCCCTGGACCCGCTCTTCCCGTACAGCCGCCACCCGCACCGCTCGGCCGGACTGCCGTGCCGGACGGGCGAGTCGGTCATCTCGGTGGACGGCGAGGGCACGGTCCGCCGCTGTCACTTCGTCCGTACGGAGCTGGGCAACCTCTACGACGGTTCCTACCGGGTGGCCCTCGCGCCGCGCCCCTGCCCGCTGGCCGTCTGTGACTGCCACATCGGGTACGTCCACCTGGAGACGCTGCCGCTCTACGACGTGTTCGCAGGCGGCGTCCTCGAACGCGTCCCCGCCGCCCCGGCCCCCACGCTTCTTCCCCTCGTCCGCTGAGGGCGGCGCCCGGCGTCCGGCGGACGACCGCGGCACACTCGCCCGGGTCCGGGCCATGGGCGCCGCAAACCGGTCGAACAGCAGCTCCACCAAGGCCCGCGGGACGGCGGGCGCCGAAACCGGCCAGCCCGGCTGGCATCGCTGTCGCGGGAGGCCCGGGCCGCGGCCGGGCGCAGCGGAACGGTCCGGCCGGTCGTGCACGGTCGGCCCGTGGTGTCGTGGCGGCCGCAGGCGGGGGACTGCGGCCGGGCCGGGCGACGGTGATCGCCGACGTCAGTCAGGCCGGGGCGTTCCAGGCGGTCGTCAGGCCGTCCAGCCACGCGGGCGGCAGCTCTGCGGCGTTCCACTCCTCCCGCAGCGCCTGCGGCGCGGCGATGAGCCGCTCCAGTACGGCGATGCTCGTGGCGGAGTGGAGGAGCGAATAGCGGCCGTGGACCGTGATCGTGCTGCCCGGTCCGAACGCAGCGAACAGCCGCTCCAGCCGGGTGCGGTGGGCCGCGGCGAACTGCGTCAGCCGCCCGGCGTACCCGGCCCGCTGCCGGGGGCTCATGGTGGTGAGGACGGCGGCGAGTACCTCCTCGGTCACCTCCGGATCCAGCTCCGAGGCCGCGGTGAACGACAGGTACAGGGGTGTGAGTGCCACCCGCGCCCGCTCCACCTCCATCCGCCCGGCCGGCGGACGCTCCCCGGCCGGGCCCGGCTGCCCCTCAGCCCCCACGACCCGTAGCAGGGTCCGCTCGGCAACGGCGCCGAGCTCCTCCAGGAGGTGCCCGGCGCCGTCGAGCCAGCCCGACTCGTACGCCGCGCCCTTGTCCCCGGGCGCGCTCCGGGCGCCGCCGCTCAGCTCCTCGTGCGCGAGAGCCAGTGCACCCGCCTCGACGAGCCCGGTCAGTTCCCGCGCGTCATCGGAAGGGACCCCCGCCCGCGCGAGGAGCTGCAGCAGCGTCGTCCTCGCGTTGTCGACACTGACCTCGTCCGGCCACTGCCGTCCTTCGTCAGCCGCGTTCATCGGGTCCTCCTCATCGCTCGGGTAGTGCGGTGTGTGCAACGTGATCGCTCCCTTCGACGGTCCAACGCCCGACAGCTGGGCTGTGCTCCCGGTGGCACAGCTCTGTCGGTCGGCACTGATCTCCGCCACCATGTCCGGGCTTGCCGGCACCACGTCCAGGAGGTCACGGGACCCCCGGAAGCGGCGACGAAACATCACGTCTTCCCCCCTCCCCCGGGGTGCCGGGGGCTCGCCCATGACATACCGACCACACTGCCGGCCCCGCTCCTCGGCTCCGCACCCTTACGGTGCCTGCCGCACTGACGGCGCAGGGCCGGCACTGACTGCACTGCCTATCCCCACGCCATTTCGCCTGCTCCCGCTCCTGGACGGGGACCCGGACGTCCAGGCAGGCGCGCTCGGGCTGCTGGACATGTCCGTCCTACACTCCTGCCGCTGTGTACGTATCCGCGGTGCTGAACGACCCACGCACCGTGGCACGCCACGAGAGTTGCTCCATCTGGGACGACCGCCCTCGGCCACTGCGGGCCGCCTTGCCGGAGTGGTCGGGTCAGGCCGCGGATTCAGCCGCCTGCGGCGAAACGACCGGCGAGACGACGGCACCGATCCGGGCGTCACCGACGCGGTCCGAGCTGTCCGCGGCACGATGTACGCCGCCGTCTCCTTGGATGTCTCCCATGACCGCGCACAGATCGAGCGCGCCGTCACGCTCGTACGCCGCTCCCGACCGCCATGCTCGGCATGCCCCGCGTCGGCCGGCCCGTCCGGCCACTCGTCCGGCAGGCAGGCCGACGTCAGCGCACCTCGATGACCACGAGGCAGCTGTCGTCGGCGAAGTCGCCCCGCGGGTACAGCGCCATGATCGAGTCCAGGACGCCCTGGGCGCCGAGGCCGGAGCAGCTCGCCAGGCGCTTGCGGAGCGTCGCGATGCTGTCCGTGATGTCCTCGTCCCGGCGTTCCACGAGGCCGTCGGTGTACAGCAGCAGGATGTCGCCCGGCTGCAGCTCGACCTGGGCCGTCGCGTACCCGTCCCCCGGCAGCAGGCCCAGCAGCGGCCCGCGGTGAGATGCGTCCAGGGTCGTCGCCGTACGGCCGCGGAGCAGCAGCGGCGGCGGATGGCCCGCGCAGGCCCAGGTCAGGCGGCGCGCCGCGTCGATGTGCCCGATGACGGCGGTGGCCGTCTCGGCGGTCGGGTCGGCGCAGATCAGCTCGTTCAGCCAGGTGGTGAGGTCGCCGGCGTCCGTACCGGGCGTGTGGGCGAGACCGGCCAGCGCGTGCCGCTGCTGGGCCATCCGTGCGACCGCCCCCAGCCCGTGCCCGCACGCGTCACCGACCGCGAGCAGGATCCGGCCGTCCGGCAGCAGCCGGCACTTGTACCAGTCGCCGCCTACAGCGGCATCCGGCTCGGCCGGAAGGTAGGCCGCCGCCACGGCGTATCCCCGTTCGGCGAGCTCGGAGGAGTGGGTGGGCAGGAGCGCCTCGCGCAGCGCCACGGCGACCCGGTGCTCGGCCGCCGCCTCCTCGATGATCCTTTCGGTCTGGCGACGGGTGGCCGCGAGCCGCTGTCTGCTGCGGACCTGCGCGGTCAGATCCCGCGCGATCAGGTACAGCGCCCAGGGCAGCCCGTCGGTGTCGATCACCGGCCGGCCCACGACGTGGAGGTGGCGGACGTCACCGTGCACGCTGAAGCGGATGTCGGTGCCCGGGGGTTCCTCGCAGTCGAACAGAGCCCTCAGCAGCCGGCCGAACCGGGGTGCGTCCTCGATCAGCACCGCGTCGCACAGCTCCGTGAGCGTCATCCGGCCGTCCGGTCCCGTACGGAAGATCGCGGCCAGCCCATCCGACCAGGTGGTGGTGCCGGCGAGCAGGTCGAAGTGCGCCCATCCCATGGTGGCGATGTACTGCGCCTCGAGGGACATCAGCTCGGTGTGCGCCCTCGCCGGCCGCCAGGTCGCCAGCACCTTGCCGCCGCAGGTCGCGGCGTCGTACAGCAGCGTCGTACGGTGCAGCCGGCCGCTGCGCCATTCGGTGTAGTCGACGGGGTGTCCCTTGAGGGCGCGGCCGGTGCGGAGGACGCCCGTCAGCGCGTCGAGCAAGCCGGCTCCCCCGGCGCCCGGCCGCACCGCCAGCAGCCTGCGGCCCACCTGCCGGTCGGGCGGGTCCAGCCACTCCGCGGACCGGACGTGGTTTCCCGCCCGGACGACGAAGTCGACCGTACGGCCGTCGTCGTCCTTGACGGGCTCGAGCAGCGCGGCCGACACCGGGATGGCGGGCAACGTGGCGCACACACAGCCCCAGGGGTCATGCTCCGCGGGGGCCTCGGCGCACTGGTGCCCGCGCTCCTCGCTGCCTCCGCAAGGACAGGCCTGCGGCGGGGGCTCCTCTGCCTCCGGCGAGGTGAGGGGCTGGTCGGGGGGCTCGCGCCGGATCCCGGCGGTGCGGCTCGCCGCGGCCCGCAGCGAGGCCACCTCGCGTGCGATGAGCAGCTTGAGTCCCTCGGGGTCCCCTGGAACGGCCGGAGTCATCAGGGGCCTGCCTTCCAGCTGGATCGTCCGGACAGGGCGCATGTCGTTGGTCGTCCGGTGGGGGGTCGTCCGGTGGGGGGCACACGGCCATGCTGCAAGCAGGGAGCGGACGCCGCACGCGGGAATCCGCCACTCGGATGTGGCGCACGGCACACCACGGGGGGTTTGGAAGCCCCGGGGCCGGATAGACGCGCACTGTCGGCGCGTTGCCCCTTTGAGCGGTGTGGCAACCGGCGAGATCGGTGGTCGTACGCGGTTTTCGTTCCCCCCGGAACCGCGTACGGCCACCGGTTTATGTGCCGACCGCATACCAGGACGAACGCGTGGCAGGCCGGGTCGGCATGGCGGCGCCGCGTCGTCCCGCCAAGGGGCCGGCACCGTCTGGCATCGTCGTCTGCCTCGGCTGCCAGGGGGCGGTCCCCGAGCGAGACAGCCCCGCGGGCGGCGCAGTCCACGACGAGCTCCCGCACGTCCGTGGCGCGGGGGGTCCGGTGCGCGGGGCAGGCCGGACGCCTGTGGCTCCCCGACGCTGTGGGCGCCGGGGAGCCACATCCTCCCACGTCAGCGGCCGCGGTCCGGGTCACGGTTCCGGTCGGCGGTGCGGCGCTGCGCCTGGGTGTTCGGGGTCAGCGCGTCTGCCGCCTCGCCGTCCTTGGTGCCGGGCATGACGGCGTTCTCGGCCTCCTCGCGCGCCTCCCGGTCGCCGCTCTCTCCCGGCGCCTTCGAGGGCGGGGCCGTCAGCGGGTGCTTGCCGTGCTCGCTCATCTCTCGCGCTCCTCGTGCCGGGTCAGAGAGGACGGCCGCCGAACGCGCCGCCGGAGCGGTAGTACGCGCCCAGTTCGTCGTGGTACCCGGCGTCGCCGAGGTGCTTGTCGCGGTGGAACTCGGGGGCGTTCTTGATCTGCTCCTTCGTTCGGTCGACGTAGACCCTCTCCTCTGCCACGTCGATACGGGAGACGGTGCCGGCGGGCAGGAGGACCTCCTTGCCGAAGATCCACGGGCCGGTGTCGACGACGATCCAGGCCGAGCCGGCCTCGTCCGAGTGCTTGTCGACCTTGCCGATGCTGCCGTCGACGGCCTCGACCTTGAATCCGGTCAGGTCCACGCCCTGCAGCCGGCCGGACGTCTCCCGGTAGCCCCACACGTTCTCACTCATGAAGAGTGTCCTTTCTGCTTGGCTGGGCTGTGATGCCTTGCGTGACAGCCCGCCTGCCCCGGTCGCCGGGTCTCACACGGGGCAGATGGGAGCGAACTTCGTCGCGCGGGCTCGTAGGGTACGGATCGCCCCGGCAAAGGGGGCCTCCGAGAGCGGTGTTCTGCGGCAGCGCGTCAGCAGCGGCCCGGCACGCCGGGATTCTGGACCTGCACCCCACCGGATCTGCTCGTCCCGCGCAGGGAGATCCCTTCATGCCACGGGACGAGTTCGGGGAAGTGGCGCTGGATCAGCTTGCCGGGTCGGGACTGCAGGAGCGGCGGTCCACTCGGCCGGGGGGCGTGGGAGCGGTCGTGGGCGTGGTCGAGCATCGGCTACACCGGCGGGCGTAGCGACTACCGGGTCCTCGCTCCCGCTAGGAAGCCGTGCTACACGGGGGGGTTGGCACCGCTCCCCGACGAAGAGGGACCGCAGCAGCGGGAGTCGCACGCGGGGCATTCCATGACCGTGCCGGCACGGTCACGGAACCGTCTGCCTTCGGGAAAATCGCCGGGGCAGACGGTTCCGGGTGGGGCTTTGTGTAGCGACCGGGCCGCCATGGGGTGTGGATCCGTCTCAGCCACCCACGCACTCGGCCCGCGGGGGCTGCCCCGCGGGCCGAGTTCGACATGACGGGAGTCGCCTGCCGGGGTCGTCCCCCGGCTGGCGAAGGGACGGTCAGAGGCGGCCGCGCCAGGAGCCCGTCTCGGCGCCGCGGTGCTCGATGAAGTGCTTGAACCGCTTCAGGTCGCCCTTGACCTGCCGGTCGACGAACCCGAGCTTGTCTCCGATGTTCTCCGCCATGCCTTCGGGGTCGAAGTCCATCATCAGGGTCACCTCGGTGTGGGCCGGGTCGATCGGCCGGAACGTGACCAGCCCCGACTGCTCACTCTGACCGCTCACGGTCACCCAGGCCACCTTCTGGTCCGGGACCTGCTCGGTGATCTCCGCGTCGAACTCCCGCTCCACCCCGGCGACCTTCGTCACCCAGTGCGTGAGCGTGTCCGTGCGCTGCTCGATCCG
This sequence comes from Streptomyces sp. ISL-94, assembly GCF_018614075.1. Taxonomy (GTDB): domain Bacteria; phylum Actinomycetota; class Actinomycetes; order Streptomycetales; family Streptomycetaceae; genus Streptomyces. The sequence goes on from NZ_JAGGOZ010000117.1 coordinate 40,406, forward strand.
CTCCACGCCATCCATGAACTGGGGGAACGACTCGAACTGCGTCCACTGGTTGTAGGCCGTCGTCACCGGCACATCAACCTCGATCGATTCCTTCACCTGCGACATCAGATGTCCTTCCACAACTCGGGGCTCCGCCGGCGGCGGAGCCGTGAACATGACTCCCCTGCCCCACGCCCCTGCCCCGCTGTGCGGCACCGACACCACCCGTCCGGGACCAGCATGCTGGCGTGTCCGCGGCAACCGGCCCACCAGTGGGCGGACCAGAGCCGCTCCCGCGCGCCTGCCGACGTGTCGGAAGACGATCCGGTTCGAGGGCCGAGTCGTGGAGCTCTTCCTCCACACCCGTACTGGTCCCCTGGAACTCTTCGCTGCGGACGCCGCCGCACGTCGCGCTGTCTCGACCTGCCGGCCGTACGGGGCGTGTCCTGTTGACTGCTGGCGCAACCTGCCGGCCTGCTCGTACGCTCCCGGGGCCGGAAAGCAGCCCGCTCATTGGCCACTGGCTCGCTCACCACCAGCCGTTGGCCATCTCCAAGAGCAGGAGCAGGAGCAGGAGGGCGAGGGCGAGGAGGGTGGCTCTGGCTCTGGGGCTGATTCCGTAGGCTGATTGCCCTCTCCACAAGAAGAGTGACGCCGCCAGGCCGGCGCAGGCGGCCGTGGTGAAGATGTGCAAGAGGAGCGGGCCCGGCTCGTTTGCGGTCGCTCCCATCGTGATGCGGTGGTCATAGGCCACGACGGCGACTACGACAGCGACCACGGTGCACAGGAGTGTGGCAATCAGCCGCCAGATACGCCCTTCCACTCCCCGCCGGCCAGGCTGCACCGGCTGCTGGTTCTCGGTGGCGCGCCGCCTCGGCGGGGGGCTTGCAGCGGCGGTGCGGAGCATGGTCAGGGCGCTGTCGATCTCGGTGAGACCTCGGGTATCGGTCTCGTCTACGGCGATACCGAAGCCGGTGAGCAGAACGTGATCGTCTGCAGCCGGCATCACGTTGCGGACGCACTGAGGCTGGCGGCGGCGATGACCGAGAAGAACGCACTGGCCGGTCTGGAACACGGCGGCGCGAAGGCGGTCGTCGCCCTCCCGACCGCAGCCCGGCCGGCGCGGAGCGCACGGCCCTGCTCCACGACCTCGGCGACGTGATCGAATCGCTCGGCGGCCGCTACACCGCGGGCCCGGACGTGGGGAGCAGCCCGGCCGACATGTCCGTGATCGCCGAACGCACCACGCATGTCTGCTGCCGGCCCGTCGAGGACGGCGGCAGCGGCGACTCCCGGTGTACGAGGGTGTTGGCCACGTCCGGTTGATCGTGCTCGACATCCAGTTCCTGCCCGAGGACCAGTACGGTCCGGTCGTCGCTCTCGATCAGGTCACCGAGCGCGGTCATGGACCCTCCCGCCGTCTGGGAGCCGGAGCCTCAGCTGTCGGCCAGGGTGCGGCCGAGGAGGAGCAGGCGGTCCCAGTGGCGCTGCAGTGCGGAGGGGTTGAAGACGTCGGTGTCGGCCATGGTGAAGCCGTGGACGGTGCCGGGGTGGATCTCGCAGGTGTGGCGACACCTGCGGTGTCCAAGGCCTGGTTGAGCTCGCTGACGGCCTCGGGCCGCATGTCGTTTTCTGCGAGGCCGAGGTGGACTGGGGCGGCGAGCTTGGGGACGAGGAGGTGCGGGCTGTCGGGCGTGTCGGTGACCAGGGGGCCGGGGTGGAATCCGGCGACGGCGGCCACCTGGTCGCCGTACTTGCGCCACCCATTTGACGCTCCATCAGACCCCAGTGGCGATTGAACATCACCGGGACCCGAACTGTGACCCGCCCACCGGCAGCACCTGCCGCCACCCGGGGCGGAAAGACGCCCGCGAAGGAGGACGGTCACGAGCTCGCCTGGCCGACGGCCGCGCCTCCGGGCCGCAGGGTTGCGGCCGGCGGGAGCCGAAATGCGGCCGCGATTTCGGCGACCTAGCATAAAGGGTGGTCCCGAATGGCGGGTGGCGTGTGCCTCCGGCCGCGGCGACGTTCCTCAACTCCCTCTCGCCCGATGTTCGATCGGATGGCGCGCAGGGCAGAGCGGCGTATTTGCTCCCTCCCCCCTGGGGAAGAAGGAGAAGGCTATGGCTCTGATTTCTCGCAAGGACAGATCGTGCGGCGGGAAGCGGCGGCTGGAGCGGCGATTCATCCGGAGCCTGACCGTGGCCACGGTCGCTTCGAGTGCGTTGTTCGTCGGGAACGATGCCGTGTTGGGGGTGACGCAGGCGCGTGCCTCCGCGGAGATTGTGGTCCCAGCCGCGGAGGTGATGCTCCCACGTGCCGTGACGGTGCCTCGCCAGCCCCAGTACAAGCAGCTCGCTCTCGATACTCTCGCCGAGGTGATTCAAGGCAGCTTCACCGCTGTCTCATCCCGCTTCGATGAGGCGATGCAACAAAAGGTGTCTCCGGAGGCTCTCGAGCAGTCCTGGAAGAGTTACCAAGCGGAGTTCGGGCGCTACCAGTCCCATGGGGATCCCCAGCAGGTTGCATCCGGGAGTGGGACGGTAGTCAATGTGCCGCTGCGCATGGCGAAGCAGCCGGGAGAGTTCCGCGTCACCTTCAATGAAAGCGGCCGAATAACAGGTCTCTACTTCCTCCGAACGGGAGTGCCCGTCCCGTGATCACCGCATACGTCCGAGCCAGCTGCTGACATCCGGCCGTCGCGGAGTGGCTCAACTCGGGCGGGGGACGGGCTGATGTTGCTGCGTAGGAGCGGCTCAGCAGCAGGGCCCGGCAGGGCGGTTCTCCTCGGCGAGGTCCGTGAAGGGGAGGGGGCAGCAGGCGCTGGACGCGCAGACGGTCAGGTCGTCGCAGCCCGCTTCGAAGGCCTCGGCCAGGGCGGCGCGGATGGTGGTGAGGTCCGCGATCTTCGCGTCGACCTCGGCGAGCTTGGCGGCCGCCCGCTCCTGCAATCCGGCGACCGGGCGGCCGTGGCGGTGACGGCCTGCCTCCAGCAGCTCGGCCACCTCATCCAAGGTGAAGCCCAGGCGCTGGGCGGCCTTGATGACCCGCAACGCCGTCACCGCTTCCTCGCCGTACAGGCGGTGCCCGCCGTTGCTCCGCTCCGGCTCGGCCAGCAGACCGCGCCGCTCGTAGTAGCGCAGCGTCTGCACGTTCACCCCGGCCGCCTCGGCCACCTGGCCGCTGCGCAGGCCCGTGCTCACCGTGGATCCCTGGCGGCGCCGGCCCGTACGGCGAGGGCGGCCAGGACCGCCTCGTGCGCTTGGTCCACGGTGATGTCCAGGTGGACCGAGTCCTCGCCGGGGGTGACGGTGAAGGTGAAGAAGGAGCAACAGCCGCTCTCACGCTTCGCCAGGTCCCGGACCCGGGCGACGGCCCCCGGCCCTCCGGCCAGGTCAAGACGCAGGTGCAACGGCTCGGGGCGGGACAGGACGGTCAGCCGCTCGGAGAACAGCGCCTCCCACTCGGCGACCCGCAAGGGCCGCTCCTCGGTGGGCAGCGTGCAGGACTGCGGCACCCACGCCGGATCGGTCATCGTGCTCACTCCCGTCCTCATCGGTCCCCGCAGTGGGGACACCTCCGACGGTAAACCTGTACCTGGGTACAGGATGCAAGCGGCCGCTGAGCGCACCGTGGGTGGCAGGTCGGCGGCACCGAGCTGCGCCGCGCCGCCGACAGGCCGTACCCGTCACCTGGGCGCCGAGCCAGACCGGACCCCGGGTGCCACCCATCCAGGAACGAGACCCGCAGGACCCAGCGCGACTCGCCGATGCCCACACATCCGAGTCTTGTTCACCGCTGCATGCCAGGAGCCTGATATCGGATCTGGCCGGCTCGGCGCAAGGCATCCAGCGTTTCGTCCACGGTCAGGAGAACGGTCGTCTCAAATGAGCTGAGCGCGCCGCCTCCACTGATCGCCAGAGCCACCGCGGCCATGGACACGTTGTCCGGAGCTTCCCAGAGGTTATAGCCGTCGTGCGTGCCGAAGGCGTACCAAAAGCCGTGGAGCTTCCCACCGACGGACTCGATGTACGACTGAGCGGCCTTCCCGCGGTCCTCGGGGTGCGCGGTCAGCCTCGCCCACGTCTCCGGCGTGTAGCTGAACCTCGACAGATAAAGCGGCATCGTGTCTCTCTTTCGCTTCCTCAAGAGATGCCCGCGCTGGTGGAAGAAGCGCCGGAGGTGGCCCACGGATCCCCCAAACAGCCGGGGACCATGACCGGTACGGCCCACAGTCAGCGCCTCTGCGTCCGGAATCGGCCCGACCTGCGGCCGCCCCCGGTCGGATCGCTACGCAGATGCCGTCCTCGATGGAGCGGCCGGTGGGGTCGTCCCGCACCTCCGACCGACCACTGCGGCTCAGGAACCGGTGGCGCGGACCGAGCCGGTGCTGGGGCCGTTGGTGTGGCCCAGGAAGCAGGTGACCTCTCGGTCGCCGCGGATCCAAGTGGCGCGCTGCGGGTAGTAGTAGAACACCTCCAGCGTCTCCGGGAGTTTCGCGTCGTCGCCCACGTAGTCGGTCAGGGCGGTGCCGCCGCACTTCTCCTCGGCGATCGAGATGACCTTGTCCTTGCCCGGGTACGCCCCGTCCTCCAGGGTGGCGACGGTGTACGCCTCCCCCTCGTGGGGTTCGCCGCAGGGCACGATCTTCACCGAGAAGCCGGCCTGGCCGCCGTCCTCGTCGTTGTACTCCGCCAGTTTGCCCCCCGTGTTGAAGCAGTCCCCCGTACGGATGTCCTCCACGTCGATGGAGCCCGGGGTGGTGACCTGGCCACTGCTGTCGCGCTTCGGCGGAGGGCCGTCGTCCAGTGCTCCGGAGAATCCGAAGATCAGCGCGATCGCGGAGAGCGCGATGGTTGCGCTGTGGATGGCGATGGCCGCGATGGCGAATCCCTTGCCCTTCTCACCGCGGTTGCGGATCTGGGAGAGGGCGATGATGCCGAGGATCAGCGGGACCAGCGGAAGCGCGCAGACGATCGACATGACGAACGCCACGATGGCCAACGCGTTGGTCTTCTGCGGCGTCAGCGGCATCTGGGGCGGCGCGTGCCAGCCCTGCGGGCCGCCGTACGGCCCGGGCTGCCCCGGCTGTCCGTACGGGCCCGACTGGGAGTACGGCCCGGGGGACGACGGCGGCTGCGGCGGTATGGACATGCGTGGTGCTCCTTGTACAGGGGGTGAGACGCAACCTACAGCCGGGGGGTGACAACGCCGGTTGGGGGGGTCTGATGGGTTCCCACCTCTCAAGCGCTCACCCGCCGACTCCACCCCCTTGGCTCTGCCAACTCAGCCCGCTGGGGAGCGAGTAGTGCCGATCAGAGGCCGGCAATCAGGTGCAGCCGGTACCCTTTCGTGCGCTGGGCCTGGACCACCGAACGCACCGGGGCCACCGCTCCAGTTCACCGCCGGCACTGGGCGGAGCAGGGCAGAGGGTGGAGGCGGCCCGTGGACGGCCGGGCCTCTACCGGATCTCCCGGCCGGCAGCCAGACCGGCCCACACCACACGGCCGTGGTCGTCCCGCTCCGGATCCCCGTCGCTGACCGCCATCGCTCGCCGCGCGACTCTCGCCGAGATGAAGTGGAGACCGCTCAGTTGGGCGTGCCGGGGCCTTGTCCCGCTCCCGCTCTGCGCCGTCGTCGGCTGGATGACGTCTTACTTGTCATCGGATGGACGACATGTTACAACGGCCGGCCCGAGCGGCGGAGGACGGGAGCCCCGCTCCCTCCGGCAACCCGTCCTCCGCACCCTCTGCGATCACCGCGTCGTCCTGGTCCCCTCGGTGCCCACCCCCTCGGCGCCGCCGGGCCCGGCTCGCGAAGCCGTGTTCCACCAGCCTGACCCATGAACGCATCTTCGACGGTGGCCGTTCGTTGATCCGTGGGTCCTGGCCGGCCACGATCGAAATGAGGCCCTGTGAGCACTTCCATCACCGTCTCGGACGACTGCCTCCATGCCTTGCATCGTCTGCGCGAGCGGCGGGATGTCAATACCGTCATCCTCCGCCACGATGACGCCGAGGACGGGCTGGTGCTCGAGCTGGAGGGCAATTTGACGCATGACGAGGTACTCCAGGCCCTGCCTGCGGACGAACCGCGCCTCGTCGCCCACGAACTCACCTTCGCGACCTCGGCGGGCATGCGCAGAAGCGAGCGGCTGCTGATCCTTTGGTGCCCTGCCGCCGCCGGGGAACAGGAGCAGCCCTACTCGGCCGGCCGTGCCGTCCTGGAGGAGCTCCTCGAAGGCACCCATCTCCGGCTCAGGGCCTCGCAACGGGAGGAGTTGGCGTACAGCCGGCTCGTGGGCCAGGTCAGTTGACGGGCGTTCCGTGCCCTTCGCGCCCACCCGCTGGACAGCCGGTCCATGGCCGCAGGCGCCGACCGCCCGCGCCTTGCGCCGGCTCCGCGCGCACGTGACAGGACCCGGCCGGGTGATGGTGACTGATCCCGGCCGGGTCCTGCGTGCGTGGGCGTAAGGGCTTGCCCGCGGTCAGATCTCTTCGTCGAGCATCTCGTCCGCGTCGCGCTCGCGCCGCATCTCGTCCTCACCGCGCCGCTTGAGCTCTTCGGGGCTCTTGCCCCGGACTCCCTCCTGCCCTGCGACGGGGTGGGCGGGGTCCTGGCCGGGGCGGCGCATGCGCTCCTGCTCCTCGCGGCCCTTGCCCGGCTGCTGGTGCTTGTCCTTCATACCGCCCATGACGGCGACTCCTCTGTGACGCGTGGCTGAGGTAATTCCTCGCCTCCACACTGGCACGCCTGGTCACGATCCGCATCCGCTGCATCACGGAACGTGCTGGGTGGGTGATACGGGGTACCGGGTGGTGGCGTCGACATGCGGCCGGGGTACCCGCCGCTGACTATGGGCCTGTACCCCCACCCCCACCACCGGTCAGGAGCCCCCATGCTGGAACGCACCCCGCGCAAGGACCGCACCCAGGTCACCTTCATCCTCCCCACCGACACGCCGCCGGGACCGGTCTCCGTGGTCGGCGACTTCAACGACTGGAGGCCCGGCATCCACACCCTGACGCCCCGCAAGGACGGCAACCGCGCCGTCACGGTGGAGCTTCCGAGCAACAGCACCCACTCGTTCCGCTACCTCGCCGCCGGCGACTACTGGTTCAACGACGAAACCGCCGTCGACCACGACGGCCCCAACAGCCGCCTCCACACCTGATCCCCACGTCGCCCGGGCGGCCCATGACGGGCCTGCCCTACCCGGTCCGGTACGCGCCGGCCCGGTCGGTGCGCAGGGTGAAGCGCCCCGGCCGGGAGCGCCGTCCGCACCGGGTCGCAGGGAGCCCCCGTCTGGAGGCAGTCGACGGCCGGGATCGCGCGGGCGAAGTACGGCAGGTCGTAGCCGTACTCGCCCGCGGCGACGTCGGCGGTGAAGACGTCCCGCACGAGCGCGAGGGCCACCAGGTCGTCGAAGGAGACGGGCACCTGAACCAGCTCACCCCCGGGCCCGTCAGGTCCCGCCCCGCACGGACCGCCTGCAGGTCAGCGAAGGGGGTCGGCAGGATCAGCGGGATCAGCCCTTGTCCCTGCCCTTGCCCGGCAAGAAGTCCTGGATCTTCGCTTTGAGGCCCTGACGGACCACCGAGGCACGGTCGCTGTCCCCGTGCAGCACCGACGAGGCGGTTGCCTTGGCCTGGTCCAAGGTGGCGTGCGGCGGAATCGGCGGCACCGCCGGGTCCGTACGGAAATCGATCACGAAGGGCCGGTCGGCGGCCAGGGCCTGGCGCCACGCCGGCTCCACGTCGTCCGGGCTCTCGACCCGGAGGCCGGACAGGCCGAGCCCGACGGCGAAGTCGGCGTAGCGGACGTCGGGCAGCCGCTGCGACTCCTCGAACTGCGGCATGCCCTCCAAGGCCCGCATCTCCCAGGTCACCTGGTTCAGATCCTGGTTGTTCAGGACCGCGACGATCAGCCGCGGATCCGTCCACTCCCGGTAGTACTTGGCGACGGTGATCAGTTCCGCCATGCCGTTCATCTGCATCGCACCGTCACCGACGATCGCGATCGCCGGCCGCTCCGGGAACGCGAACTTCGCCCCGATGACGTACGGGACGCCCGGCCCCATGGTCGCCAGCGTCCCCGAGAGGGAGCCGCGCATCGAGCCGCGCATCCGCAGGTGCCGCGCGTACCAGTTCGCGGCCGAACCGGAGTCCGCGGCCAGGATGACGTCGTCCGGCAGCAACGAGTCCAGCGTGTGCACCACCAGCTCGGGATTGACCGGGTCGGCGGGGACCTTGGCCCTGCGCTCCAGCACCTCCCACCAGCGCTCGTTGGACTGTTCGACGGAGTCGCGCCATGCCCGGTCCGTCTTGCGCTCCAACAGCGGCAGCAGCCGCTTCAGCGTCTCCGCCGCGTCACCGACGACGTTCACCTCGAACGGGTACCGCAGGCCGACCAGCGAGGGGTCCACGTCGATCTGCACGCCCCGCGCCTGGCCGAAGTCGGGCAGGAACTGGCTGTACGGGAAGCTGGAGCCGACGACGAGAAGGGTGTCGCAGTCGCGCATCATCTCGTACGACGGCCGAGTGCCGAGAAGACCGATCGACCCGGTGACGTAGGGCAGCGTGTCGGGCAGTACGTCCTTGCCCAGCAGGGCCTTGGCCACGCCCGCGCCGAGCACCTCGGCGACCTCCTCGACCTCGGCGCGCGCGTGCCGCGCGCCCTGGCCGACCAGCATGGCGACCCGCTCGCCCGCGTTGAGGACCTCGGCGCACCGGGCCAGCTCCTCATCGGCCGGGACGGGCGCGAAACGGCCCAGGCCCTGGCTGGAGGGCACCATCTTGAACTCGTGCGTCGGCGCCTCGTAGGGCAGGTCCTGGACGTCCGCCGGGATGATCACGGCGGTGACGGTGCGCCGGGCCGTGGCCACGCGCATCGCCCGGTCCAGGACGCCGGGCAGCTGCTGGGGGACGGTGACCATCTCGCAGAAGTCGGAGGCCACGTCCTTGTAGAGGGAGAGCAGGTCGACCTCCTGCTGGTAGGCGCCGCCCATCGCGGACCGGTCGGTCTGCCCCACGATCGCGACGACGGGCACGTGGTCGAGCTTGGCGTCGTAGAGGCCGTTGAGCAGGTGGATGGCCCCGGGCCCGGAGGTCGCGGCGCACACACCGGTCCGGTGGGAGAACTTCGCGTACCCGACGGCCTGGAAGGCGGACATCTCCTCGTGCCGGGACTGGATGAAGCGCGGCTTGTCGTCCGCCCTGCTCCAGGCGGCGAGCAGTCCGTTGATACCGTCTCCGGGGTAGGCGAAGACGTACTCCACCTCCCACTCCCGCAACCTCTTCAGCAGGTGGTCCGAGACCTTCATCGCGCGAACTCCCTTCGCAGCGGGGCCGGCCCCCACGGGCCAGGAGCGCGGCGCGCGCCCTATGGCGCGGCTAACCCCTCGCGGACCGGGCAAACCCGAATGCGGGATCTTCCGGCGCGTGGCATGGCGTGGCATGGCGTGGCATGGCGTGGCATTGGCTGCCCGGAGGCACCGCCGTGCGCGCCGGGTGCGGGGCGGCCGTCAAATGTTGGGCTCCGCGGCACTGATGTCCGCGAGGGCGGAAGTGGGGTCGCGGTCGAGGGCGAGATCGCCCAGGGCGACGACGCCGACCAGCTCATCGCCTTCGATCACCGGCAGCCGGCGCAGCGCGCGCTCGCGCATGAGGTCGACGGCACGGTCGACGTCGTCGTCGGCGTCGATGATCACGAGGTCCTCGCTGCAGACTTCCGCGACGGTGGTCTGGTCGGGGTCCTTGCCGTCGGCGAGGGCGCGTACGACGAGGTCGCGGTCGGTGACCAGGCCACGCAGCCGACCGTCGTCGGTTACCAGGACGTCGCCGATGTCCGCATCGCGCATGCGGCGGGCCGCTTCGTGCACCGACGTGAGTGCGCCGACCGTGACCGGATCGCGGGTCATGATGTCTCGGATGGTTTGTGTCATGGTGTGCTCCTGGAGCGCGGAGGTCTTGTTGCGTCGCCTCGCCTTCCCCTCCGGGTGGCGGCCGGGTGCGCCGCCCGCTATGGCGCGCCTAACCCCCTCATCAGCGGCCAAACCACATCTGGCGCGGACGTGGGCCGCCGACTTCGCCATCGCAGATGAGCACGTTGGACCACATCTTGACTACCGGGGCCGGGACTGCGGCCCGTCTTCGCGGCCGGCCCGCCGGGGGACGTCGTTGAGGCGGCCGGTCACCACCAGGTTGCCCTCCGGGGTGTGCCGCGCGAGGTGGCCGGTGCGGAAGTAGCCATCGGTGGTGAAGGAGCGTGCGTTGTGGTCGGGCGCCCGGTAGTAGCCTCGCAAGGCATACGGACCGCGGGCGAGGAGTTCGCCGGACTCCCCGTCGGGCACGTCTCAGCAGAAAGTCCAACAAGGGCTCCTGACCAGGAGGAATGCCACGTACTTGGTCTGGCCCGCGAGTGGCTGGGGCCGCTCCCGCACCGTGGCGCCCGGTCGGCTGGCACGGTCTCAGGTGGGGGCGGGGCATCAGCCCCTTCTCGTGTTTGGACCCCTGCCGCGCGGGCACCCGCAGGGCGAGCGGGTCGCGCGCCCGGGCCACACAGCCCCCGGCCAGGCCAAGCCTTGCGAAAGGACCGACATGAGCGCCAGCGAGAAGGCGAAGGCTCAGATCGAGCAAGTTGCCGGGAAGGCTGTGAGGAAGGCTGCCCACGCGATGGGCAAAGACGGCCTGGCAGCCAAGGGTGCGGCTTTGGAAGCTCGCGGGAAGGCCCGGCATGGCAAGGAGAAGGGCAAGGACAGGTTCCGTTGACGTACGGGCGGACTTTTCCCAGGTTCCGGGGTTTAGAAATTCCCGAACAGTAAAGAAGTCAAATCGACACCGGCTTTTACATGACACAGGCAGGAAGGAATCATGGGCATACTCGCTTGGATCCTCCTAGGACTGCTCGCAGGCATCATTGCCAAGTTCTTGATGCCGGGCAGGGACCCGGGTGGCATCATCGTCACCATTCTCATCGGTATTGCCGGCGGTCTTCTGGGTGGATGGCTGGGTAAGGTCATTTTCGGCGTCGACTCCGTCGACGGCTTCTTCGAGCTCTCCACTTGGATCGCCGCCATCGTCGGCTCTCTCATCCTGCTGGCTGTCTACCGCCTGTTCGCGCGTCACAGGTAGCGCTGACTGCGCACCAACTCGGCGCGTCGACGAAACGGCTTCCCCTTGGAGGGTGAAGCCGTTTCTCGCGTCTGCCGGCTCTCACGGGACCGGCGCAGATTTCGTTGGCCGCTACCTCGAAATCGGCCCCTGCCTGGCCGTCACTTCCGGTTCCGTGATGATCCGCCTGTCGATTATCTTGCAGTCAGCAGGTGATACTCGTGAAGTTCACTCCGGGGCGGCACGGATTTAGGCGGCGCAGGCGCCGGGCCCTCGCTCGGTGGACCCCTCGAGCCCTCCTCCGCCGGGGCTGTGTACGAACGACGAAATGGGGTGTGCGCCTGACCGTCTGGGTCGCGCGACGGATCCTTCGGCGCGTGCTGCGTTCCCTCTTTTTCTGTTCTTCCTGCGTTGCTGCGCGGGCCACCTGACGCCGCACTCAGGGGGCGGGTGGGAGCAGCGGGCCGAGGGGGCCGAGGTCGAGGTTGAGGTCCTGGAGGGTGTAGCCGTGTTCGGCGCACAGGTCGGTCATGCGGTCGTGCAGGGCGAGGAGCGTGGCGCCGAGTTCTTCCTCCTGCTCGTCGGTGAGGTCGCCCGCGTCGACGCGGCGGAGGGCCTGGCGTTCGATCAGCTGGCGCAGGAGCTCGACGAGGGTGAGGACGAGCTTCAGGAGGTCTTCGCCGACGCGGTCGGGGTCGGTGTGGATGCGGCGAGCCGGGGGTTGGGCTTCGCCGGGACTGGTGGGGGGTGCCTGGAGGAGCCGGAAGGCGTTTGCCATGGTGTCGCTGAGGGCGTCGAGGTCGGGGGCGGGGGGCGGCTGCGGGTCGGGGTCGGCGTTCATGGCTGCTCGCCGGCGCGGGTGGAGGGGCCGGCTGGGGTGGTGACGGAGGTGATGAGGGCACGCAGGGAGATGCGGACGAGGTCGATGTCGGCGATGGAGAGGACGATGTCGCCGGTGATGACGACGCCGCCCGCCAGGAGCCGGTCGAGAAGGTCGACGAGGGCGACTTGCCGGCCGGGCAGTGGTTCGTCTCGTTCGGTGAGCGTCATGGTCCCGCGCCGGGCTCGTCGGCTGGGGGCATGGCGAAGGAGTAGGGCGCCCAGGGACCGGTGATTTCGAGGCGGATGCCGGGCATGTTCTCGCCTTCCTGTCGGATGGCGGTGCGGAAGGCGTCGGCTTGGTCCTCGGATACGAGGTAAGCGTCGTTGAGGACGTTCTCGCCGCTCTCCCCGCGGGTGAGGGGCCCGGCCTGGGTGGGATGCCGCACGACATGGCTGGCGTGCTGGGCTGCTGTGGCGGCGATGCGTTCGGCTGCTTGCCTGGCTTCCCGGTAGCGGTCCTCACGGGCATGGTGCTGGGCTTTGCGGGCTTGGAGGTAGGCCTTGCCCGGGCTCGCGCCAGGCGCGGCGTCGGGCGCCGCGGTGTCGGTGTCGGGGCGGATGTAGGCCTTGACCCCGTACTCGGTGTGGTGGGCGAGGAGGGCGAGCCGGTCGGCGAAGGTGCGGTATCGCTCCCGCAAGGCTGCCAGGGCCCGCTCGCCGTCCTGGTAGAGGGTGGCCATCCGCAGGGGCAGGACGGTGGTGTGGTCGGAAAGGGCCTGGATGACGTGGTGGTGGGACCGGGCGGTGGTCTCGAGCCAGGCGAGGTCTTCGAAGTGGGATGTGAGGGCTTCCTCGCGCCAGTCCGTGCCGGGAACCTCGCTGGTGACGAACGCGAGGGCGGCAGCCGGGCCGGCGTCGTCGGCGCGGGGCGCCAAGAGGGTGACCGGGGCGTCGGCGACACCGCGGAGGCCCGCCACGATGGTGCCGAGCTCGCCGGTGGCCGCGACGACGGCGTAGACGTAGGTGAGGGTCGGCTCGGGGGTCATGGGCCGGGCCTCTTCCTGGTGGCGCGGGGCCGGCGCTCCTCTCCCTCCTCCGCCACGCCCTCATCGGGGCGTTGGGACGGGGCGGCCTCCAGGCGGTCGCGCCGCAGTGCCTCCAGTTCGGCGCGCAGTCGACGGTTCTCCTCCGCGAGCGGGTCGCCGCTGTGGCGGGAGGAGAGCGAGGGGTCGTACTCCCACCAGTCGATGCCCATCTCCTTGGCCTTGTCGACGGAGGCGATGAGGATCCGCAGTTTGATGGTCAGCAGCTCGATGTCGAGAAGGTTGATGCGGATGTCGCCGGCGATGACGATGCCCTTGTCCAGGACGCGTTCGAGGATGTCTGCCAGGCTGGCAGAGGAGGTCTGCGGATAGGACATCGGCGTCGCCCGGGACGGCAGCGGGCCGAGCCGGTTGGCAAGCGGGTCAGTCACGGTCCCCGACCTCCCTGGTCACTGCGGTCCCTGCCGGAATCGCATGATTTCGTCGAGGCGGTCGAGGAGTTCGTCCTCCTGGCGGTCGAAGGTGGCCTCGTCGATCTCCTCGAGCTGGAGACGACGCTCGAGGTCGGCCAGAGCGGCGTAGACCGGGGCAGGGTCGTAGTACTCCTCGTTCGCCTTGTCCACGACGCGCTGCGCCACCCACACCACGGCCCGTACGGGCGCCATTGGCGCGGTCAGCAAGCTGGTCAGCAACCCCATGGCTCCTCCTGACGCATTCTTCCGGCTTGGGCCGCCTGCGACCGGCGGGCCCCCGGGGCACTACACGAAGCTGTACGGGGGCAGCGGTCCGGCGAAGCGGAAAGCGACGCCGTCGATCTGCTGGGCGAGGCTGGCCTCGGCTTGAAGGAAGGTGTCCTTCTGGTCGTCGTGGACCAGAAGGGAAAGGTTCACGATGTCGCCGTCGGCCGGCGCGCGGACACTGTGGTCGCGGGCAAAGGGGATCAGTGCCTGGACCAGCCCGGCGGCCAGGGCTTCCTGCCGGTCGCGCACCTCGGCCGCGACGATCTCTCCCAGCTGCAGCGGCAGCCGCGGATCGGTGTCGCCGGCTCTGATCCGCTCGTTGAGCAGCCGGGCCTGGTGGGAGTCGTTGAGGATCTCCCGCAGGAGTGCCTCTTCGTCCTGGGAAGCCTTGATGTGGTACTCGGCGCAGCCCTGGAGGCGCTCCAGAGCCTCCAGGTAGCTCTCCGAGCGCTGCTGGAGGGCCTGGGTGACCGCTTCGTCGTCGGGCGCCGTGTAGCCGAACTGCAGCGGCAGGACCGTACCGTCGGCCATGAGGCGCTCTTGGACCTCCTGGTGCGCGGCCAGGTCCCGCCGCTTGGGCCGGATCTCCTCGTCTACGTCCGAGACGACCGCGCGCAGCTGCCCGGCGGTGACGGTGCGCAGCGGCGCGGGCTCGGCTCCGACGCCCGTCAGCCCGTCCAGGCGGCACGGGTGGGTGGTGGCGGTGATCGAGTACACGTAGAGAGCCATCGCCTACTCCCTTTCGCGGCGTGCGGGGCGGCGGGCGGGCCGGCGCCGGCGGGGGGTCTCTTCCTCTTCCGGTTCTTCCTCTTCCGGTTCTTCCTCTTTGGAGGAACCGCCGGTCAGAGACTGCGTCACGGCGTCCATGGCGCCACTGAGCGCGCCCTTGGACTTGCCGTGTGCCCCGCTCTCGACCGCGTTGCCGACCACGTCGGTCAGCTGCGCGGGGGCCTTGCGGCCTGCCTCCAAGTCGAGGCGGTTGCACGCCTCGGCGAAGCGGAGGTAGGTGTCCACGCTGGCCACGACGATCCGCGCATCGATCTTCAGCAGTTCGATGCCGACGAGGGAGACGCGGACGAACACGTCGATGACGAGACCGCGATCAAGGATCAGTTCCACCACGTCGTAGAGGCTGGCCGTGCCTCCGCCGCCACCTCCGGTTCTGCTGATGTTGCTTCCACCCTGCGGCAGCACAGTCATGGCCGCTTCCCTTCACAGGGCCGGCTTGTCAGGTCGGCCGGTCGATCATGCCCCGGCTGTATCGCCGGGTTCGCTCGTAGGAGATCAGCTCACCTTCCTCGTCGATCGTGACCTTGTAGCTTCCGATGACGCTGGTGGTATCGGGGATGCGCTCCAGTTCGAGGACCTCGACCTGGGCCTCCCAGCCGTCCTCGGTGGGACGCAGGGACGACACCGACTCGGGGCTGCGTCCCAGCAGCTGCGTGAGCTGTTCGGCTGCCAGGCGCATGGCCGCGGCAGCGCCCGTGACACGGGGGCGCGCAGGTGCCTTTCGGGCCGGTGCCCTGGGGGCGCTCCGGCTGGGGGGTGCGTCCTGTGCGTCCTGGTCACCGCCGTCTGGGGGGGTGCGTCGACGGCGCGCCGGCTCTGCTGCGGCCATGGCCACTCTCCTCGCGAACCGACCCGGGGCCTGCCCGCTCTTACCGGGCGCAAACATGCCCAAATTTCCACGATCCAGATTTTCATCGTATCTGAGGCATATCTGGAGCACGGCCGAGCAGCCCCTCTGTAACCGTGCGAGCGGTGTGTCGTCACCCGAGCGTGCGTCCGTAGCGGCATTTGGATCCGCAGGGGCGGCACCGGCCCGCACTCACCCGGTGAAAGGGAAAGGGCTCATGCAGGACACGACCAAGATCGCCCTGGCGGCCGCCGTCGCCGGGGGCTACGTACTGGGGCGGACGAAAAAGGGACGCCTGGCCTTCACCCTGGCGACATACGCCGCAGGTCGGCACTTCGGCGTTGAGCCGAGAGAGCTGGCGACGCAGGGGCTGAAGAAGCTCAGCGAGATGCCGCAGGTCGCGGAGCTCGGCGAGCAGATCAGGGGCGAGGCGCTGGACGCCGGCCGCAAGGCACTGGTGGCTACCGCGAGCCGCCGACTGGCCCAGCTCGCCGACTCGGTGCACGAGCGCACTCTCGGCCTTGGCCGCGGCGAGGAGGAGGAGGAGGCGGCGGACGAAGAGGATTACGACGAGGCGGAAGACAGCTACGAGGACGAGGAGGAGCCCTCCCAGAGGGCCGAGGAGGAGGAAGAGGAAGAGGAGGAAGAAGAGGAACCGGAGGAAGAAGAGCTCGAGGACGAAGAAGAGCCGGAGGAAGAGGAGGAGGAGCCCGAGGAGGAAGAGGAGCCCGAGGAGGAAGAGCCGGAGGAGGAAGAAGAGGAACCACCAGCTCCCCGGCGGCCGGCCCGTCGTTCCGCCCCGCGTACGAAGAAGGCGGCACCGAGCAGTGCGCCGGCGCGCAAGACGCCCCCCCGGAAGGCCCCCGCCAAGAAGGAGGCCCCGGACAAGAAGGCGGCTCCGGCCAAGAAAGCAGCCTCAGCCAAGAAGGCGGCCCCGGCCAAGAAGGCTTCGCCGGCGCGCGCTGCGACGAGGACTCCGGCGAAGAAGGCAGCCCCGGGCACGAAGGCGAGGGCAGGCTCTTCCTCGACCACCCGTCGGGCGCCGGCCACGAAGGCGGCGGCCAAACCTGCTGCGAAGAAGGCCGCAAAGAAGAGCGCAGCCCGGCCGGCTTCGAAGACCACGGCGAAGAAGACCGCTACGAAGAAGACCGCGGCCGCGAAGAAGACGGCCCGCCGCAAGCCGACCGCGCGGAGGTGAACCGTGGCCACCACACAGCGTGGCGCCAAGGGCGCACAGTCCGGTCTCGACCGACTCCTGGCCGAGGTCACCACGTTTCTCTCCGCCCAGGCTGAGCAGCTGGCGGACAAGGCCGTGGACAAAGTCGGCGATCTCACCGACAACCTCTACGACGTGGCGGAGAACGGAGGCCGGCTCCTTCCCGGCGTCGGCGGCCGGCTCCTCAAGGGGGACTCCCCCGTGAAGGCCGTCCTCGGCCAGACCTTCGAGGGGCTCAAGGACAAGGTCAAAGATGTGGGATCCGGTCTGCTGGGCGGCAAGGGCAAGAGCCGCAAGGGCAGCGCCAAAGCCATCAACATCATCGAGACCGCCGATGTCGGCGTACCGCTGCGGACCGCCTACAACCACTGGACCCAGTACGAGGACTTCAGCAGCTTCGCCAAGGGCGTGCGCAGCGTCTCACAGGGCGATGACACCACCACGGACTGGAAGGTCAAGGTGGGCCCTTCCACGCGGAGCTGGAAGGCCACCGTCCAGGAGCAGCTCCCCGACGACCGGATCGTCTGGAGCTCCGACGGACCCAAGGGGACCACCCGCGGTTGCGTGAGCTTCCACGAGCTGGCGCCCTCCCTCACCCGGATCATCCTGGTCGTGGAGTACTACCCCGCCGGGCTCTTCGAGAAGACGGGAAATATTTGGCGGGCCCAGGGCCGGCGCATGCGCCTGGACCTGAAGAACTTCAAGCGCTTCGTCACCCTCTCCACCGATGAGCCCGAAGGCTGGCGCGGAGAGATCGAAGACGGCGAGGTCGTCCTCACCCACGAGGAGGCCCTCGAGGAGGAGGCGACGGAAGAGCCGGATGAGGAGGAAGGGGAGGAAGAGGAGCCGCAGGCCGGGGAAGAGGAAGAGCAGGACGAGGAGGAATACCCCGAGGACGAAGACGAGGGACTCCCGGCGGATGAACAGGAGGAGGAGTACGAAGAAGAGGCCGAAGACTCCGACGAAGACGAGGACGAGGACGAGGAAGAAGAGCCGCGCCGCCCACGACGCCGGCGCTGAGGCTCGTCCTAGCCCGCGTGAACCGTACTCACGGCCACAGCACGCACCCGCCGCACCTTCCGAGGTCGGCGGGTGTGAGCGGGTGTGAGCGGGTGTGAGCGGGTGTGAGCGGGTGTGAGCGGGTGTGAGGAGGCCGGCGGCGATGCCGCCGGCCTCCGCGTTGGCATGGCGGGTCAGTGCTTGAGGGTGTCCTTGGCCTTCTGAGCCGTCTGCTTCGCATCACCTGCGGCCTGCTCGGCGCGGCCCTTCGCTTCCAGGCTCTCGTTGCCCACCGCCTTGCCGGTGACCTCCTTGGTCTTGCCCTTGATGTTCTTGCCGACGTTCTTGGCCTTCTTGCCTGCGGCCATTTCCGCACCTCCACATCACGCCATAAGAATTAATGGTGGCTCGATCAGCCGATACCCACATATTCCCAGGCGAAGCAACCTGTACGAGACATACCGGAGCGAAGCCGAGGGCCGGAGAACCGACGCGAAGGCCCCGTCCTCCCTACACTTTGGTCTTCGGCCTGCCGAGGTGCCACTCGTAGACGCCGAACGAGAAGCCCTCGACGTCCCCGTCCCCGTTGAAGCTCAGGTCACCGATCGGCGTCTTGAACCTCCCGGCGTGGATCGCCTCGGCGACCCGCTCGGGACGCTCTGCATCTCCGACCGTCCGGATGGCCTCGGCGATCACCTGGACCGCAGCGTAGGCGGCGAGGACGCAAGGGCCACTGAGGGCCCGGCCGGCCGCAGCATCGTCCGGACCCTGGTCGGCGACGCCAGGATCGGCGACGGCCGTGGCCGCAGGCATGGTCACCAGCAGGCCCTCCACCGCGTCCTGCGCGCTCTGCGAGACGGCCGCCGGCGCCGTTGTCACTGTCCGGCCGTCGACAGTGCTGGATGCCGGTGTGCGGCGGGGCCGAATCGCGATCCACACGTCCTTCGATCACACGTACGATGCCGGGCATGATCGTCGCGTCCGTGGACACCACCTCGCAGAGCTTCGCCCTCGGCCAGGTGACCGGAGTCCTCCTTGTCGCCCTTGTGGGCATCGTGCTGCTCTGGCGGCTGACCGGGTCCTGGCGCTCGCCGTCGACCCCGGCCGGCGGCGATCCTGCCCTCACCCTCCGCGAGGAGAGGAAGCGGCGCCTGCTCATCGTCGGCGTGACAGTGCTGATCGCGGTGGGCGCGGGCGTGAAGGCCGCTGCCTCCTACAACCCGGAACCGCGCGCCTCCGAGACCCGAGCGGCCGCGCCCGCCTTCGGGGCCGCGGAAGCGGGCACAGCCCGCACGGTGGTCCTGCCGGACAGCTTCGAGGACTTCCGGCTGCTGACCGGTGAGGCCGCCGAGCGCGTCGAGACCGAGGTGCTGGCGGGCCGCAAGCTGCCCGAGGGGACCAAAACCGGCTACTACGACGAGGACGGGGACGAAAACATCGACCTGGTCGTCCTGGTCCGCAGCGCCGAGTGGGATCCCAAGGTGCGCGAGGAGAAGGCGACCAAGTCGATCTCGCAAGAGTTCCGCAACTTCTTCACCGCCGCCAAGGCCCGTGACGCGACCCGATTCGCCCCGGGACCGTACGGCGGCGGCATCAGCTGCGGCTTCGCGGACTACTTCGGCGGCACCCAGACCGTGTGCGCCTGGAGCGACGCCACCACCTTCGGCGCGGTACGGCTGGTGCGGGAGACCAACCTCGCCGACGCCGCGCAGACCACCCTCACGCTCCGCAACGCGGCCATGCGCTGACCGCGCGCGCATGCGCCGAGGGCCACGTCGTCCCGAACATCAGGGGAGACCAGCGTGATCATTGCGGGTTCACTGACGCGACAGCCCGTGATGCCGGCGGGGGCGGCACCGCAGGCGAGCCGCTGCCGACGGCCTGGCCAACACAGCGGGGTGCCGAGGGCGTCGGGTGTGCCGCGCGGGGTCCTCGAATATTGCGTGCCGTGCCGTTGGTGACGGTCCAGACTCGCTCCATGGCGGACATACAGGCATTCCGGGATGCGGTCAGCGGCTGGGCGAACGGCGGTCCCGGCGGGGCGGCGAGTGATCTGGCTGTGCAACTGGGGGTGCGGACGGCGGTACTGCTGGAAGGGCCGAGTGACCTCGCGGCCGTTGAGACGCTGGCTGCCCGGCGTGGCCGGGACCTTGCCGCCGACGGCGTGTGCGTCATGGCGATGGGCGGGGCGATGAGCGTCGGCCGCTACGCCGGTCTCCTCGGGCCGCCCGGCCTCGGCCTGCGCCTGGCCGGACTGTGCGACGAGGGCGAGCAGCGCTTCTACGACCACGGCCTGCAGCGGGCACGGGCGCCGCACGGGGGCTTCTTCGTGTGCGTGTCGGACCTGGAGGACGAGCTCATCCGCGCCCTGGGCACGGCAAGGGTCGAGGAGATCGTCGGGGCCGAAGGCGACCTCCGTGCCTGGCAGACCTTCCTGCGCCAGCCCGCACAGCACGGTCGGCCCCGGCAGCAGCAGCTGCGGCGCTTCCTGGGCACGAAGAAGGGCCGCAAGATCCGCTACGGCCGCCTCCTCGTCGAGGCCCTCGACCCCGAACAGGTACCGACCCCGCTCGACGAACTCCTCGCGAGCCTGTGACCGACGTACGAAAGCACCATCGCGGGCGCGACCGGCCGGGGCGAGTCATACACCGCTCAGCGCACGCGGCCGAAACAGTTTGACCGGAATCCGACGTATCACGGCAGGCCGTTTACTTCTCTAGGCGGACGTAGCTCTGTTCGTCCCCACCGGAGGAGAACCCGTGCGTTCGAGAAGCAAGCTGTCTGTCCTGGCCGCCGTATGCGTGAGCGCCCTGGCGGTCGGGAGTCTGGCACAGCCCGCACTGGCGGACGGTTCGGTCAACGGACCCGTGGAGAACTGCAACGCTGCGGCCGCCGTGTCGCCGGGCTCCTTCGGCACCGGCGCGCTCTCGTGGTGCATCCTGGCGGCCCAGCAGACCGCCGAGACCAAGAGGGTGGCCCGCGAAACCTTCGTCAAGGGTCTGCTCGAGATGCTGACGAACCACACCGGCGGCAACTACAACATCATGATCTTCGACATCAAGGGCAAGAACGCCTTCGGAGACCCGTGGTTCGTCCACCACTACCAGGAGAACCTCCAGGACGTGGCGTTCCAGGGGGACGTCGAGTACCACGACGAGACCTCACGCGAGGACCAGACCTACCGGATCTGGATCTTCTCCGGTGGCGGCAGCTTCACCAACCAGGGCGACGGCGGCTGGGGCAACTGGGCTTTCTACGGCCTGTGGGACCGCACCGGCTCTACCGTGAACTTCCGCCGCACCTTGGAGCCGGCGACCATCCCCGGAGTGCCCAAGGGCGAGACTCCGGGCCCCGGCGACACGCCCGTGACCCCGGGCGTACCTGCCCAGCCCGGCCCCCGGCCCGGCTTCCGCGCCGACAGCGCGACGACCACGCCCCGCGGCTCGGGCCGCCCTCCGGTCGGTGTCCCGGTGCACCTGAAGACCGTCAACAACCTCGGAGCGGTCGCGACGAACGCTGCCTCCGGTTCGACGGTGGTCGCCGGGAAACTGGGCGCAGCGAACTCCAAGTGGACCTTCAAGGAGACGGGCCGCGGCCGCTACGAGATCACCAACGGGCTCGGGCCGGCCCTTACCGAGAACACGGGCACCTACTTCGCGAACGTCAATACCTGGAAGGGCAGTTCGACGCAGAAGTGGGAGGTCGTCAACGTCAAGGGCGACACCTACCAGATCAGGATCAGTGATCAGGACTGCCTGACCTACGACGAGGACTACAAGAAGCTGGGCGTGTGGACCTGCGACGGCTCCAAGGCCCAGCAGTGGACGATCGCCCACTGAGCAGCGCGACACCGTGACCGGACGGCCGCCCCCGGCGACCGTCCGGTCTACGCGAGCGCTCCGCCCGGGCACAACACGGCCGCCCCGCCCGGGCCGGTGAGGCGGGCCCGCTTCCCCTCCGCGCCGCCGGATCAGGGGCGTTCCGGCATCCGCCGCCGCAGGCTGTCGTAGAGGGGATCGCTCTCCAGCAGGTCCGCGGTCAGTGTCGCGGCGAAGCAGGCGATCAGCAGCGGGACGAGGAGCGGGGTGGCGCCGTCATCTCCACGACCAGGACGACGCCCGTGACCGGCGACCGTACGACCCCGGCGAAGAGGGCCGCCATTCCCACGGCTGCGAACGCGCCCGGGCCGGCCGGGTGAACCGGCAGCAGCGGCGCCGCGACCGCGTGCGCGAGGGAGGCCCGAGCCGATGGCGATGAGACCGCCGAAGAACTTGGCCGGCAACAGCCGCAGCGAACGGGAACCGGCTCCGGCTCCGGCTCCGGCTCCGGCTCCGGCTCCCGCCTCCTCGCGCCACACGGCTTCCACGTGCTGGATCCCGCTGCCCGCCGCGTGCGGAACCCGCCGGGCGATCGCGCACGCCACCGCCGCACCCACCGCCGCGAGCCCGACCGGGATCAGCCATCCCGGGCCGCCGAGCCCGGCAGCAGCCTCCAGCACCGAGCCGCGCAGCCTGCCGGCGCGTTCCAGGCACCCGCGGAACGCCCCGCCGACCAGCCCGACCAGGCAGCCCGCCGGCACGGCGACGAGGTAGGCGCGGTATCCCTCCCGGACCCGGCCGGCCGGCACGCCGGCCCCGTATGACCGGGACGGGGACCGGTCCGAGCACCGCGCATGCGCTGCCTCCCCACCGAGCCGTACTGGACGTCGTCCGAGCCTGAACCGGCGAGCCGCCCAGCACGACGAAGCTCGCCGAGTCCGCCTCCCAAGGCGCCCTGGTCAAAGCCCGTCACCGCGGGGACCGCGATGTGGCCCTAGAACTAGCCGTGGTGGGCGACCGTGTCGTCCGGCACCGGCGTTGCCGCGCGCCCGGTGAACCGCATGGCCACGCACGCGCCCAGGTACAGCAGGGCGACGACCAGCAGCAGCGCCTGATAGCCCGTCACCAGGGCCAGGTACTCGAGCGCGCCCCCGGTCAGCGCGCCCAGCAGATTCGCGCCGAGCGCCGAGGTCGGGTCCGGGGCGAGCGCGAGGCGGTCCGAGAAGATGAGGTTGGCGTAGAAGATGGGGGCGAAGGCCAGGGCGATGGCGGCGGCGAGCCGTGGGGCGAAGGGCAGCGCGAGCACGGCGTCCGCCGGGACGAACCAGGCCACCGCGAGGGTGCCGAAGAGCAGCAGCTGCAGCAGGAGCTGGTTGACCCGCGGGAGCCGGCGCCGGACCTCGACGCCCGCGAGGACGGCGAGCAGGACGCCGATGAAGACGAAGGCGTTGACCAGCCAGGTCGTACCGAAGTAGAGCGCGAAGTTGATCACGTTCTTCGTTTCGAGCAACATGAAGGCCGCGCCCAGCAGGAACATGTCGGCATAGCGGACCGTGCTCCGGATGCGAACGCCGGTCAGGCGCACCGACAGGAGGGTCACCAGCAGGATCGCGCCGAGCACACCCAGGTAGAGGGTGGGGATGTCCCGGTGGAACAGGTACGGGAAGGGGTGGTCATCGCTCGCGGCCGCCGGGACCGCGCCACTGGGCTGCCAGATCTGCTTGCAGGACTGGTCGGCGGGCGTCATTCCGGCCATCAGCACAGGCGCGTTCGGGCCGAACGGCGTCATGCAGGGGGCGTGTCCGTAGACGCCTTCGAGGGTGCCGGCGAAGTGGGAGGGGTGCGGCATGGCGGATGAGCAGGTCTCCGTGCGGGTGGAGCGGGACGGCCCGGTGTTCACGGTGATCCTGAGCAGACCGGTCACCGGCCTCCGGCCATTGTGGGGGGTCTTCGACCGGGCCGCAGGGCATCTGGACAGTGAGAGGGGAGAGGTCCCGCGATGAAGCTTGACACCGAGCGGTTCAGTGCCGAATTCAGTACACGAGCTTGTACGTCACGTCTTTGAGGACGGGAGACGGCGCGGTGTCGGTGTAGAGAATCCGGATCGTGGTGAAACGCTGCAGGTCGGGGTGGTCGGGCCAGCGCTGCGGGTTACTCAGGGTCACCGTCACCGGGTAGGGGCGGAAACGCCCCGCCGCGCAGTAGGGGCGGCAGTCGTTCACCATGTCGGTTCCGGCGGCCGTCGCGGTCCGCTGCCCCCAGGTCTCCCAGCGGAGCCCGACGAGCCGGTTGTTGCCGTCCCCGCAGGCCAGCAGGTACTCCTCGGGGCGCACCTGAGCCTGCGAGGAACAGTCGACGACCACGACCGGATCCGGCGTCGGGGCCGGTGCGGCGCGGCTTTGCGCGGAGGCCGGGAAGACGGCCGCCACGAGGGCCGCCGCCGAGACCAGCAGGGTGGCCGTCCGCGGCCTGCGCCGAGGCATCCGTAGGAGTCGGCCCTCTCCTGAAGCATCCACGAGAACCACCTCGCCTGCCTGTTCCGCCGTCGGTACGCGGCCACCCCCAGCTTCTCCCATCCACACGGACCGCGCATCAGCTGAGGTGGCGGCCGGGTCCGCGGGGCACGCGCCCCGCCTCTCCGTACAGGCGCCGTGCAACGGGATGGAGGGCCGGTAAGGTGGCGGCCCCCGGTGGATCGCAGAGGGAGCAGCCATGCGAGACGGTACGGTCGCGGTGGTCGGTGGGAGCATTGCAGGCTGCGCGTTCGCCTCGGCGGCGGCGCGCGCAGGTGCGGGCGAGGTGATGGTGCTGGAGCGCACCCGGGGGCGGCTGGCGGACCGAGGACTGGGGCTGTGCGTCCACGACGAACGGGCCGCCGAACTCACCGCCGTGGGAGCTCTGCCCGCCGGGATCCCGGCGCACCGGCTGACCCGGCGCAGGTGGGTGGTCCGGGACGGGGGCGGGCCGGGCGGGCGGGTGTTCTGGGAACAGCCGTTCCCCTTCCACTCGTACCACTGGGGTCTGCTGTGGCGGGGGCTGCGGGAGGCGACGCCGGACACCGTGGTCTACCGGCAGGGCGCGGCGGTGACGGGCGTGACCGGGGCAGGCGGTGAGGAGCGGGCCGAGGTACGCCTGGCGGACGGTGCCGTCGAGCGGTACGACCTGGTCATCGGCGCGGACGGGTACCGCTCGGTGGTGCGCGAGGCGGTCTGCGCGGAGTCCCGGCCGCACTACGCCGGCTACGTGTGCTGGCGGGGCAACTTCGACGCCCGGCGGCTGGACGTGCTCGGCGCCGGCGATTGGCCCGCCGAGGCGGTGACCACCGTCTGCTTCCCCGGCGGGAGCTGCGTCGTCTACCGCATCCCCGGACCGGACGGCCCCCGGGTCAACTGGGTCCTGTACGCCATGCCGCCGCGGACGGCGCGGCTGCCGTACGACGACCCGACGAGCTTTCCGCCGGGGAAGGTGACCGAGGAACTCACCGCACATCTCGGGGAGTTGCTCGACCGCGAGTTCCCGCCGTACTGGGCGGGCGTGATCGCGCTGACGGAGCCGGCGGACACCTTCGTCCAGCCCATCTACGACCTGGAAACCGCCCGTACCGCCGCCGGGCGCCTGCTGCTGGCGGGCGACGCCGCCACCGTGGTGCGCCCGCACAACACGAGCGGGGCGGCCAAGGCGCTCCAGGACGCCGCGGCCTTCGCGTCCGCGTGGCGCCGGTCCGGCTCCTGGGCGGAGCTGCTCCACGGGTACCGGGCGGCGCGGGGTGCGGCGGGCCGGGAGCTGGTCGCCTTGGCGCGCCGGCTGGGCCGGGCCCAGGTGGAGCGGACCCCTGACTGGGCGGCGATGGACCACACCGAGGCGGCGACATGGTGGCAGGGCCAGCTCGCCGGCGCCCCCGGCATCGGCGGCCAGGCCATGACCCCGTAGCGGCTGCGGATGTGCGCCCGGCGGAGCCGCCGGGCAGGACACACCGCTGCCGCACCTCATCTCACCTCACGTCACCTCACTGCGCCGCAACTCACCACGCCGCGCAGTGCGGGCTCGCCTTGATCGACTCGAAGTTCGCCGCGAACGCGTCGTACACCGCCGCATTGTCGATCTTCAGCAGCGTCTCGTCGTGTGACCGCAGGTTCGGGAAGGTGTAGTTGTGGCTCCCGGTGAAGACCAGCTTGCGGTTGGCCCCGCCCAGGTAAGTGCCCTCGATCAGCAGGTACTTGGAGTGGATGCCGATCGTCCGCGTCACTCCGGCGGCGTCGGTCGCGGTACCCGCGCACCGCGCCGCGTAGTCGAACCGCCCGGCGATCGTGTCCCGTACGGTGCTGCCGAGGTTTCCGTCCTCCCCGTTGTGCAGCAGCTCCACCCGGCAGCCCGCGCCCTTCAACTGCACGAGCTTGTCCGCCACCTGGGTGCGGGTGAAGGCGTACATGCCGATCCGGATCTTGGTGGTCCCGCCCGCGCAGTCCACGTTGTTGAGCAGCGAGACGACCGTGTCGGTGCCGGGGTCGGTGGAGTACGTCGTCCCGGCCTTCTCCTGACGCGGGAAGAAGTACGTCTTGTACGCCCCCGCCTCCGTGGTCTTGTAGTAGGTGGCCAGGCCGTCCCCGGAGGAGCCGTTGGCGCGCAGGTCCTGCCAGTAGGCCAGGTACGCCGCGTAGAGGCCGGAGCCCGCGTCGGGGATGGTCACGGCGTTGTTGAAGAGGTTGCGCCGCTGGCTGCTGGTGAGGTTCGCCGAGGTCTGGAACACCACCTTGTCGGTGCTGCCCACCTTGGAGAAGAGCAGGAACTTGTTGTGGTTGATGGCGCCGTCGTCGCCACCGCCCAGATTCCGGTTGCCGACGCAGCCGCGGGTCTCCGGGCAGGCCAGCACCCAGGAATCGGCGGCGAGGTCGGTTCCCAGGCCGGTCGCCGCGGCGAGCGTCGCGTACTCCGAGCCGGTTGCCTTCCCGTCCGGGCCGGTGGCCGCGACGGCGTCGCCGTCGACGATGAGCTTGACCTTCACGCCGCGGTTCTTCGCCGCGATCAGTGCGTTGCTGACGCCGCCGTCCGTGAACAGGTACATCGAACCGTTGATCTCCGCCCCTGCGGGCGTCCGGTTCACCAGGGAGATCAACTCGTTGCGGATGGCGTCCTGCTGCGCGGTCGTCCCGGCGGGGTCGTTGAAGGTTGCGGTGAGTGCCACGGTGTCGTCCGCAGCGATCGCACCCGGTGCCTCCAGCAGCGAGGCCCCCAGAATGAGCGCCCCTACCGCCGCTGCGTTGCGTATGCGCACGCGCTGCTCCGATCTGATGTTCCAACAATCCGATCTTGGAACCTATCGCACGGCGCGAGCCCCGCAGGCAGTCCGGGGGCGATCGCCGGAGCGCCGCTGGTTATGAGGGCGGACTGTCGTCCTGGATGCGGGCGTGAAGGTGCTCATCGTGCCACCCGTCGGCATGAAGCAGCGCACTGCGCATGGTGCCTTCCAAGGGGAAGCCCGCCTTGACGGCTATCCGGCACGATGCCGTATTGGCGACGGAGTGGCTGATCCGCAAGCGGTGGAGTCCGAGGTCTTCGAAGGCCCAGCGACTGATCCGGACGGTGGCATCGACCATGGTTCCCCTCCCCCGGCCGGCCGGCAGCAGCCAGTAGAGGAACTCGCCGCTGCCACCGCGCAGATCGAGGTCCGCCAGACCGATCAGCCCTACCGCAACGGCGTCGTCATCAGCGGCAATGGCCCAGATCGCGGCCTCTTCGCTCTGCCAGCGGCTCCGCCACCGGGTGATCTTCTGCCGGGCTTCGTCGTCGGACAGCCGGCCCGGACGGTTCCAGTGTTGGATCTCCGGGTCGAGGCACGACTGGGCGAGCGCCCGCGCGTCACTCTCCCGCCAGGGCCGCAACCGCATGCCGTTCGGGAGCCCGAAGGCCGGTTGCGTGCTCTGGCTCATCCGGCCGGCCGGCACCACGTCCGGTATCGCGTTGATCATCGTTCCATCATGCCGCCTGGCGCTGCGCAGGGGGTATCCGACGATCACGGGCGGAGGCGTTGCCGAAGTACGCCTACGACGCAGTACGTTGGGCGGATGCCTACGCCACCTGTGATCCTTTTGCTGTCCGGAAGCCTACGGGCCGGTTCCTCCAACGAGTCCGTGCTGCGCACCGCGCAGGCCGTGGCCTCCTCCCAGGTGCGTACCGTCCTTTACGACGGCTTGGCGGCCCTTCCGCACTTCAACCCCGACGACGACACGGACCCGCTGCCCGCTCCGGTGGCCGCGTTGCGTGCGGCGATCGACGAGGCGGCCGCGGTGTTGATCTGCACCCCGGAGTACGCGGGCACCCTGCCGGGTTCGTTCAAGAACCTGCTGGACTGGACGGTCGGCGGCACCGAGATCTGTGACAAGCCCGTGGCCTGGGTCAACGCGGCCGCCTCCGGCCGGGGTCAGGGCGCGGAGGCCACGCTGCGGACGGTGCTCGGCTACACCGGCGCCGACATCGTGGAGTCGGCGTGCGTGCGTGTTCCAGTGGACCGTCAGATGGTGGGCCCGGACGGTGTCATCACCGATGAGGGGGTGCGCGAGCAGCTCGGCAAGACGCTCGCACTGCTCGCGGCGCCCCGCTGACGGGGCGTGCCTCGGTGGCCTGCCGACCGTACGGTCGTGGGGCCGGATCCGCCGACCGGCCCCGTCCGGCAGTCATCAGTCATCAGTCATCGCGGCACGAATCCCAGTTCGTCAGCGTCGGGCGACCGAAACCGCACGTCCGGGTGATTGTTCCCCATCTGGGTGCCTTTGGGCATGCAAGGCGCTTGTAAGCCGCGAGAGTTGAGCCGTGATCATCGAACCCGGCCCCACGCCCGGCCCCTCGGGCGAGCCCGCCCCGGCGCCCGCCCGCCGCCCCTCCCGCCGTACCGTCATCGCCGGTGCGGCCGCCGTCGCGGGAGCCGGAGCGCTGACGGTCGCCGCCGCGTCCGCCGAGACCCCGCGGGCGCCGTCCGGCTCCGCGCGCCCCGACTGGGCGACCTGCCTCACCATCGCCCGGGCCATCCTCGTGCGGGACGACGACGACCAGCCCCTGGTACCTCGTTACGCCGACATCCTCCTGAAGAACGGCCTGCCCCGGTCCCGTACCCGCAAGAAGGTGCTGATCGTCGGCGCCGGGCCCGCCGGGCTCACCGCCGCGCACCTGCTGCGCGAGGGCGGACACCAGGTCACCGTCATCGAGGCCAACGGCAACCGGGTGGGCGGCCGGATCAAGACCTTCCGTACCGGCGGCCACGAGAAGTCCGCTGCCCCCTTCGCCGACCCCACGCAGTACGCCGAGGCCGGCGCCATGCGCATTCCCGACAGCCACCCGCTGGTCACCGGCCTGATCGACAGCCTCGGCCTGAAGCGCAGGCGCTTCCACCTGGTCGATGTCGACGGGTCCGGCCGCCCCGCCTACCGCACGTGGATCTTCGTCAACGGCATCCGCGTCCGCCGCGCCGACTACGCGCGCAGCCCGCAGGCCCTCAACCGCTCCTTCGGAGTGCCGGCGGCCTACGAAGCCCTGCCCGCCGCACAGATCGTCCGCAATGCCTTCGCCCCCGTACGCAAGGAGATCGAGGGCAAGAAGGACAAGGCGCTCGTCGAGGGCTGGGCCCGAGTCATCCAGCGCTACGGCCACATGTCGATGTACCGCTACCTGACCGAGGAGGCGAAGCTCGACGAGCGGACGATCGACCTGATCGGCACGGTCGAGAACCTCACCTCCCGGCTGCACCTTGCCTTCGTGCACAGCTTCATCGGTGCCTCGCTGATCAGTCCGGACACCGCCTTCTTCGAGCTGCCGGGCGGCACCGCCACCCTGGCCGACGCACTCTACGCCCGGGTCGAGGACCTCGTGCGGCTCGACCGCCGCGCCACCCGGATCACGCACGGGGAGGGGGAGGTCAGCATCGAAACCGTCTCCGAGGGCCGCGGCGGCGGCGCCGTGCAGCGCGAGACCTTCACCGGCGACACCGCGATCATCACCGTCCCCTTCTCCGGACTGCGCCACATCCCGGTCGCGCCCGCGCTCTCCTACGGCAAGCGGCGCGCGATCACCGAACTGCACTACGACGCGGCCACCAAGGTGCTGTTGGAGTTCAGCCGCCGCTGGTGGGAGTTCGACGAAGCCGACTGGAAGCGCGAGCTGGAAGCCGTGCAGCCCGGCCTGTACCGCAAGTACCAGCTCGGGCAGACCCCGGAGGACGGCGCGCTGCTGGGGGCCCACTCCTCCGTGTCCAAGCGCGACATCTCCAGTGCCCAACGGGCCCACTACGCGGCCTGCCGACGGGTCACCCGCGACCAGCCCGAGGCGGCCGGGGTCATCGGCGGCGGCTCAGCCACCGACAACCCCAACCGCTTCATGTTCCAGCCGTCCTACCCCGTCGAGGGCAGCGCGGGCGGGGTCGTGCTCGCCTCCTACAGCTGGTCGGACGACGCCCTGAAGTGGGACTCCCTGGACGACGACGAGCGCTACCCGCGCGCGCTCGCCGGCGTTCAGGAGGTGTTCGGGCAGCGGATCGAGGTGTTCTACACGGGCGTGGGACGCACCCAGTCCTGGATGCGCGACCCGTACGCCTACGGCGAGGCCTCGGTGCTGCTGCCCGGCCAGCACACCGAGCTCTTCCCCCACGTGCGCACGGCCGAAGGCAGCCTGCACTTCGCCGGGTGCCACACCTCCGTCAAGCCGGCGTGGATCGAAGGCGCCGTGGAGTCCGCGGTACGGACCGCCCTGGAGGTCCACTCGACCCTCTGAGCGGGCGGGGGGGTGCCTCAGCTTTCGGCGAGCACGATCAGCCAGTCGTGCTCGCCGAAGCGGACCCGCTGCCTCTTGTCCGGATTGAGCCGCACGCCGTACGCGGGGCCCGTGGCGGCCTGCGCGCGCAGCCGGTAGCCGACCGCGCATTCGCGGCGGCGGCGCGCCGACTCGACGAGGGTGGCGAACGCCACCTCGCGACCGGTCCGTACGTAGTCCGCGGCCGGTTTCAGGTGGAGCTCGCTCCCCGCCGCCTTGAACAGCTCCTCGAAGACGTCGGCGAGGCAGGGGCTCTCCGAGATCTGGGTCATGAGGAGACTGATCAGCCGGCCGCTGACGATGAAGTCGGCGCCCTCCCGGGCGGGGGCGAGCAGCCGGTTGCCGTCGTCGGACATCTCGGTGGTGAGCGAGAGCTCCCGGTCCGCGGCGTCCCCGATCGCCCGCAGGTGCAGCAGGGTGACAAGCGTCCGGTCGTCCGTCTCGGTTCCGGTCTGGGACTCGGCTCCCGCAACGGCCGGCATCGCGGCGTCGCGGTCCGCCTCCCCGATGACGATCACGCTGTCGTACGACGGCACGTCGAGCTTGGCCAGCAGCTGGGGATCGGTGATGTCCCCGCTGTGGAAGGTGACTTCGAGGCAGTTGCACGGCGCCGCGCTGCCGCAGGCGGTGCGCGTCGTCACGTCGTCGACGAGGGCCACGACGTCCAGGGTGGTTCCGGGGCTCACGAACTGGTCGAGCTGCTCCACGATGAGCGGAGCGCGGCGGTTCCAGCCCAGGAGCAGCAGGCGTTCGGCGGCGGGCGTCCTCGGGCGGGCCGTGACGATCGCGTCCTGGTCGACGAAGGAGGACGCGTCCGCCGGTACGGCCGTGTCGTCGTCCCGGGAGATGAGGATGATCCGGTCGCTCGCGCCGATCACCGTACCGGGGTCCGGGTTGAGGGCGACGCCGCCGTCGGTGTGCAGGAGACCGACCACCGAGGACGTGGTGAACGCCAGCAGGGCCTCGCCGAAGGTGCGTCCGGCGAGGCCCTGGGCCGCGGCGGTGTAGAGCTCGTCGCCCTCGAAGTCGAGCAGGTCCTGGTAGACGAGCGAGAGGCCGGGCTGGCGGGCGGTCTGGACGAGGAGCCGGGCGATGATGTCGTCGACGCACAGGACGTGGCCGCCCGGCCCGGCGGCCAGCTTGGCGGTGAGGTGGTTGCGGGTGTCGCGGACGGCGGCGACCACCACCACCGCCTCACCGGATTCGGGGACCGCCGCGTCGAGGGCGAGCAGGGTCTTCACCACGTGGGCGTCGCCGGTGTCCCCGTCCGGGGGCAGCACGAGCACGGCCTTCGCGGTCTGCGGACTCACCCGGGCCAGCTCCGAGGAGTCGGTGGTGCGGCCGTTACGGCAGATGATCTTCGTGGTGCCGGTGTCGGGGACGGAGGTGGAGATCTCGTCCTCCATCTCGACCTTGTCCTTCGGGGCGAGGACGGCGATGGCCGACTTGCGCTGGTTGGCGTTGGCGGCCACCAGCTCTCCGACCACCGGGAAGATCTGATCGGACCAGCCCAGCACGACGGTGTGCCCGGATTCCAGCACGGTCGAATGGCCGCGGCGCAGCAGCATGATGCGCCGGTTGATGCCGGTGGTGATCAGACTGACCAGCGTGGACACGAACAGCAGGGCGACCAGGGCGAGGGCCACGGAGGCCAGGACGTAGAGGGGGGAGCCGACCGCGCCCCCGATCTTGAGCGTTTGTCCGACACTCACCCACACGGCCGTGAGCCGGCCGGAGAGGGTCCTCGGAGCGGCCCGGTCGGCCCAGACGAGCACCGTGCTCGCCGGGACCACGACGGTGAGGCAGGCCAGGGCGAACCAGCCGATGAGCGCGGTGGTTCCCCCTGCCACCAGATGGTCGAACCGGTACCGCAGGCGCAGCCGTAAGGACGTCGTGTGCCGCTGCGCCATGAAAACTCCTCATCTTCCGCGCTGCTAACCCGCGGGCGCCCGGTCGGTTACGGGTGAACCCCCGTCTCCCCGCCGCACATCGCCTGCCGGCGCAGCGTCGACAGCGCGTCGTCGATGGGGTGGGGCTGCGGCTTCCCCGAGGAGTCCAGCCTGTTCCACCTCATGAGGTTGACCGCGACGGACATCTGGCGCTTGCCGTCGGCCCGGGTCAGGGAGATCGTTCCGGCCCCCCAGACCGTGCCGTCGTGGCCCCAGAAGGTGCCGCACTCCGGTGTGGTGACCTTGTGCAGACCGAGGCCGTAGTCGACCGTCGATCCGTCCAGGGCGCGGACCGGGACCGTGCGCTGCATCTGCGCCAGCGACGACTGGTTGACGATCTTGCCGTCGAGCAGCTGGGCGTAGAAGCGGTTGAGGTCCTCCATGGTCGAGACCAGACCGGCGCCCATCGTCACCCAGGACATGGTGTAGACGCTGTAGTCGCGCGGCGGGTCGATCAAGCCGTAGAAGGCCTCGTACATCCGCGAGTGCGGTCCCTCGATGCGCGGCCCGTCCGGGAACTCGGTGTGCCGCAGGCCCGCACGCTCGATGACGTTCCGGGTGATGTACTGCTCGGCCGGGGTACCGGTCACCTGCTCCAGGAGTTGGCCGAGGAGCGCGTAGTTGGTGTTGGAGTACACCCCTGTCGGGCCTCCGGGCTCGCCGGTGGGAGGCGCCGCGAGTCCCATCTCGATGAGCTCGGCCGGGCGGAACTGCCTGAACCTGTTCTCGTCCAGGCTCTTCGAGATGTCCGGCGCGGAAGGGAAGTTTTGGAGGGACGGGAACGCGTAGGGGATGTAGTCGGGGATGCCGCTGGTGTGGTTGAGCAGCATCCGAACCGTGATCTTCCGGCCGCGCTCCCCCGGCACCAGCTGCGGCAGGTATCCGCCGATCGGCGCGTCGAGTCGGATCCGGCCCTGCTCGACCTGCTGCATGATGGCGGCGGCGACGAAGGTCTTGGTGATGCTGCCGACGCGCTGGCGCATGTCGGGCCTGACGGGACGGCCTGTCGTGACATCGGCGACCCCGGAAGCGCCGCGCCATGTCCGGTCACCGTCGCGCACCTCGGCGTAGACGCCCGGCATCCCCGCGCGGTGGACACCGTCCATGGCGGACTTCAGCTCCGCAGGGTCGAGGCCGGTGGGCGGGAGCGCGCTGACGGACGACACGGCCCCTGTCTCGTGGGGCGCGGGAACGGGCGCCACCGTGGCCGCACCCACACTCAGCGCGGCCACGCTTCCGCACCACACCAGTCGGATCTTCACGTCTTCCGTCCTCTCACGATCGTTGAGTACACCGGGGGGCTCGTGCTGCTCGACATCCACGGCTCACTCCGCCAGGGCGCGGCGCAGAGCGGCACCGAGTTCGGCGTTCTGCCGCTGTGAGATCTCGGCGGACAGGAGCGCCTGCGATCCGTGGAAGGTGCCGGGCCACTGGTGAAGCTCGACCGGCACGCCCGCCTGGAGCAGGCGCAGCGCGTACGCGATGCCCTCGTCGCGGTTCGGACAGAACTCCGCGGTGGCGATGTAGGCCGGTGGCAGGCCGGACAGATCGGCGGCCCGTGCGGGGGCGGCGTACGGCGTGGCGGGCCGGGAGCCCAGGTAGTGCCGCCACACTGCGGCGATCCGAT
This sequence comes from Streptomyces sp. ISL-94, assembly GCF_018614075.1. GTDB lineage: Bacteria > Actinomycetota > Actinomycetes > Streptomycetales > Streptomycetaceae > Streptomyces. The sequence goes on from NZ_JAGGOZ010000117.1 coordinate 74,142, forward strand.
CGCGGTTGAACCAGGGCGTGTCGGTGAAGTTCCGCGCCGACCACGTCTCCTGGCGGTCGTCCAGTCCCGGCTGGTTGAGCAGTTGGAAGCGGATCGCCGGCCCCCGCTCGTCCCGCGCCCGCAAGGCCACCGCGGCCGTGAGGTTCGCGCCGGCACTGTGACCGCCGACGGCGATGCGCGCCGGGTCGATGCCGAGTTCGTCCGTGTGCTCGGCCGCCCAGGTCAGTACGGCGTAGGCGTCGTCCAGGGCGGCCGGGAACGGGTTCTCGGGCGCGAGGCGGTAGCCCACCGAGATCAGCACCGCCCCGGACAGGGCCGCGATCCGGGCGGCCCATGGGTGTTCGGTGTCCAGGTCACCGAAGACTCCGCCGCCGCCGTGCAGCCAGACGACGGCGCCCTGTGCGCGGTGCGGGCGGTAGATGCGCACCGCCACGTCCGGATCGGCGGGCACCGTGCGGTCCGTGACTTCCATGTTCGAGGTGTCCGGTGCCGGTGCAGCGGCGGCACGCTCGGCGAATTCCTTGCGCGCCGCGACCGGGTCGTTCAGGTCGAGTTGTGGGAGAAACGGGAGGAACGCTTCGAGTTCGGGATCCATGACGACCATCCTCACCGTCGTCACCCGCGGGGTCATCCGCCGTCCGTCGCGCATACCGCCCCGATCACGCACCGCTCGGCGCACCCCTGCCCTTCTATCCTTCTGCCATGGAGGCACTGGCCGTACGGCTGTCGGGACTGGATCCGTACGTCGAGGGCGCGATCCGCGTCGTCGCGTTCTACGACACGCTGATGCGCCGGCGGGTGGACCTCCCCGCGCTCGCCCGGGCGTCGGCGGGCCTGGCCGAGTGCGTGGCCGGGATCCGGCTCCACGGCACGGGGCGGGTGATCCGCGTCTCCCCCGACGGCAGGCAGGCGTCCGCCGCGCCGGCACCCGCGTCCACCGCGGCGCCGGTCACGCTCGACGAGGAGGAGATCGGCACGGTGTGGCTGGAACGCCCCGGATCGCCGAATCCGCTCGACGAAGTGCTCCTCGACCGGCTCGCCATCGCCGCCGCGTCGGTCGTCGAGCGGTACGGCCCGGCCCGCACCACCATGGCCGACCCCGCACTCGTGGAACTGGTGATCAGCTCCGACAGCGACGAGGCGGCCAGGGCCCGGGCGCTACGGCTGCTCGGTTTCGCCGTCGGCCTGCCGGTCCGTGTCGTCGCCGTACGGTCCGAGCTGCCGCTCGACCGGATCGGCGGCCTGGTCTGCCCCGCCGGCCAGGTGAAGGCGGCACCTCTCGGGGACGTGGGCGTCATCCTGAGCACCGCCATCGACCCGGCCCGGTTTCCGGCGGGCGTACGCGCGGGCATCGGCGCCGCGGCCGGCCCTGACCGCTCCTGGCGGCAGGCCCGCACCGCCCTCCGCTTCACCGGTCCGCGCGAACCGGTCGTCCGCTACGCCGACTTGGGCGCGCTGGCACTCCTGGCCGAGGTACCCAAGGACACCTCAAGGGACAATGCCGACGTGGCCGCCATCGCCCGCATCGCCGGCAGCCCGGAAGACATGGAGACCCTGGACACCTACTGCGCCACCGGCTCCCTGCGCCGCGCGGCCGACGTCCTCCACCTGCACCACAGCAGCGTCGCCCGCCGGCTCGAACAGATCGCGAAGACCCTGGACATCGAACTCACCGATCCCACCGGACTGACACGGGCCAGGCTCGCCCTCACCGCATGGCGGCTACTCGACGACTGACGTGAAAGGTCCGGCGGTCACTCGGGCAGGTTCAGCTGCCAGGAGACCCCGAAGCGGTCGTTCACCCAACCGAACCTGGCGCTGAAGCCGTACGACCCCCGTGGCATCAGCTCCGCGCCCTGTTCGGCGAGGGCCCCGTGGAACCTGCCCTTCTGAGTGTGGTGTGAACCCTTCGTGATCGAGGCTGGGACACACATCCGACACAGGCCCTCGGGACGGGCTCGCTGGGGCCGGTGCGCGGCTCAGTCTTCGGGGAGGACGCGGCCGTCCTCGTCGAGCGCAGGGTGGATTCGTGTGGGGTCCTGGCTGTTGGTGTCGGACGGGCGCGGGCCCTCCGGCCCGTCGGGGCCCCAGCGCAGCAGGCGGCGGGTGCGGGCGATCTGGTACACGGTCCCTTGGAATTCGAGGCGGTTGACGCGCCGGGCCCGGAGCGTGTCGGCCGCCTGGGCGTACTCGGCCAGCTCCGTGGTCCGCCGGCCGGCCGAGGGTTCTCCGCCCGGAATCCCGGTACGGGCGTCGGTGTGCGGGTGGGCGCCTTGGGGGATGTGGCCGTGCATGCGCGGCCACATCCACGTCAGGGCGAAGTCCAGCGACCTGCGGGCGGCGTGCGCGGTCGCGTGCGGGCCGGTGACCGGCCTCCAGCCGCTCGCGCCCCGCTCCACGACCGTGAACGTCGGGGGCAGCAGCAGGACGTCCGGGTGGGTGTCCAACGCGCGCAGGGCGTCTTCGCGCACGTCTCGGGGGAAGCGTTCACCGGTGTAACACAGGCCGCGCAGCGCCAGCTGCTCGAGGGCCTGGCTCGGGGTGAGGGGCGCGTCCGGGTCCAGGACCAGGCCGTCGTCGACCGCCGCGTCCTTGGCCGCGCGGTCCCAGTCGGGGACCAGGGGCTCCGGGTCGGTCGGGCGCGGCTGCTCGATGCCGGCCGGGCCCGTGCCGGCGTACTCCTCGGCGCGCACGACCCGGTACCGGGTTCCGGCCACGGCGAGTTCATCGACCCGCTCTTCTTCCAGCCGGGCGACCGCCGCCAGCAGCGCCCGCCGCTCCGCCTTGTCGTCCGCTTCGTCCTTCGCCCTGAACCACAACAGTGAGTTCAGCCCGTCGCGCGCCTGCTGCGGGCAGCCGGCCGTCATCTCGATCACCACCCGCCACCGCGGTCCGTCGCCGGCACCCTGCGCCGCCACCCCGAACAGCGGGCCGCGGACCACCACATCGCCCGCCCGCGTCACGGCGTCGACGGCGTCGGCTTCGACTGCGGCTTCCACCGGCTCCACCGGGACCCGCACCCGCACCACCACCGGTCGCGATCCGTCCGGTCCCACATCCCCACGGTTCATGCCCTCATCCTGCCGACTGCGCTATGACAGCGCCCCTGGATCGCCGAATCCGCAGCCCTTCGGAGCTCCGCAGACAGCACACTTCGCACAACTGGGCCAAACCCGAACACAACACCGAGACGGTTGACAGGAACCCCGCCCCTGCACCACTCTTTCACTACTTACCTAGTGAAAGGGTGGTGTTGGCGTGCTGGAATACCGCATCGACCGGCGCAGCGGCATCGCCACATACCTGCAGATCGTCCTGCAGACCAAACAGGCCCTGCGCCTGGGTCTGTTGGAACCAGGCGACAAATTGCCGACCGCGCGCGAGGTCGTGGAGGCCACCGCCATCAACCCGAACACCGTTCTCAAGGCCTACCGCGAACTGGAACGCGAAGGGCTCGTCGAGGCGAAGCGGGGCCTGGGCACCTTCATCCGGAAGTCCCTGGGCAGCGCCCCGGCCGACTCTCCACTGCGCGACGAACTCGCGGACTGGGCAGGGCGCGCCCGGGACGCCGGGATGGAGCGGGACGACGTGGCCGCGCTCTTCACATCCGTACTGGAACAACACTTCAAGGGGGACGGCGACGCATGACGGACACCGTGATCGAGGCGGAAGGCCTCGGACTGCGCTACGGACGCCGGGGAGCCTGGGCGCTGCGCGACTGCTCCTTCCGGCTGCCGGAGGGCCGGGTGTGTGCACTCGTCGGCCCCAACGGGGCCGGCAAATCCTCCCTCTTGAGCCTTGCGGCCGGGCTCGCTCTCCCCACGGAGGGCACCCTTCGCACGGCACCGCGCGAGACACTGGCCTACGTGGGCCAGGACAAGCCGCTCTACCCGCAGCTCACCATCGGCGAGACCCTGCGCATGGGCCGCGAGCTCAACCCGGCCCGCTGGGACGCACAGAGGGCGGAGCGGATCGTCGAGGCCGGGGGGCTCGACCCGCACGCCAAGGTCCGTACCCTCTCAGGCGGCCAGCGCACCCGCATCGCTCTGGCACTGGCCCTCGGCAAGCGCCCCGGCCTGCTCCTCCTGGACGAGCCGATGGCCGACCTCGACCCGCTCGCCCGACACCAGCTCATGGGCACGCTGATGGCCGACGCCGCCGAGAACGGCACCTCCGTGGTGATGTCCTCGCACATCCTCACGGAGCTGGAGGGCGCCTGCGACCACCTCCTCCTCGTCGACGGCGGCCGGATCCGCCTCTCCGGCCCCCTCGACGAAATCCATGCGGCCCACCGGCTGCTCACCGGTCCCCTCGCCGCCTCCGCCGAACTCGCCCCGCACACCGTCGTCGAGACCCGTACCGCGGGCCGCCAGCTCACCGCACTCGTGCGGCTGCGGGGCCCCGTCGACAGCCGGGTCTGGCAGACGACGCACCCGTCCCTGGAGGAACTCTTGCTCGCCCATCTGCGTTCGCCCGATGCTCCGTCGTTCGCCGTCGACGACTCCCCCGCCTGCGTGGGGGTGACGGCATGAGCGCGCTGACACTGAAGGGCCCGTACTGGGCCACCGTCCGCCAGCACCGGCGCACTTTGTGGGCGGTGCCCGCCCTCGTGGCCGCCGGCCTCGCCGCGGTCGTCGCCCTGCGCGCGTGGGCCGGCGACCCGGACTCCGACCGGATGACCGTCCCGTCCTCGAACCACGGGGCCACCCTGCTGCGGCTCTTCATGGAGGCGGCGAACACGGGCCTGCTGTTCCTGCCGTTGCTGGTGGGGGCCTTCGTGGCCGGCCCGATGACCGCCCGCGAGCTGGAGAGCGGCACCTGGCGGCTCGCCCTCACCCAGTCGGCCACGGCCAAGGCCTGGCTCGGCGCGAAGGTGCTGGTGGCAGCGGCGGTGGCCGTGCTCGGTTCGGCCGCGCTGGCCGGGGTCTACCGCCTGGGCTGGGTCCGGATATCCGGCACCTACCAGTTCCACTGGGCCGACCGCGGAACGTACGAGGCCACGGGCCCGGTGCTCGTCGGCTACTGCCTGCTCGGCGTGGCCATCGGAGCCCTCGTCGGCCAGCTGGTCCGGCGCACCCTCGCCGCCATGGCGGTCACGGGGCTCCTCACCGGCCTGGTGCTGCTGGGCCTCGGCGCCCTGCGGTGGTCGTTCCTTTCCGTGGAGACCAACACCGTGCCCTTTCCCGGGAGCCCGGCCAAACTGATTCCCCACTCCGCCTTGCTGATGGACTCGGGACTCCTCACCGCCACGGGTGAGCGCCTCCCCGAGTACGCCTGCTTCGCGCGGACCCATAACCTGCGTGTCTGCCCCGCCGACATGCACATCACCGCCCGGTACGCGGAGTTCCACCCGGCCTCGCACTACTGGCCGACGCAGCTCATCGAAACCTCCCTCCTCCTGGCCCTGACCGCCGCCCTCCTCTACGCCGCCTTCCGGCTCGTGCGCGCCCGGCACGGCTGAGCACTGCCTCCTGCCGCTCGGGCACGGCTTCGACATTCCTCTATGTTGACGTTCTTCGATTCAGCGCGCAAGCTTGTATCGAGAATCTTCGATACAACGCGATCGGCTTCCCGCGAGGAGCGCGCCATGAGCGAGTCCACAGATCTGCGCGAGACCGTCCGCCGGCGGTACGCAGCCGCTGCGCTGAAGGTCACCGAAGGCGGCACCACCGCCTGCTGCGGGCCCGAGCCTGTCGGTCTCGACGAGAACTTCGGTTCCGCCCTCTACACGCCGGGCGACCTCGATCAGCTGCCGGACGGGGCCGTCGCCGCCTCCCTCGGGTGCGGCAATCCCACCGCCGTCGCCGACCTCCGCGAGGGCGAGCGAGTCCTCGACCTCGGCTCCGGCGGCGGTGTCGACGTCCTGCTCTCCGCACGTCGCGTCGGCCCCACCGGCAGGGCGTACGGGCTGGACATGACGGAGGAGATGCTGGCCCTGGCCGTGGCCAACGCCAGGAAGGCCGGCGCCGCGAACGTCGAGTTCCTCAAGGGCGAGATCGAGGCCGTCCCGCTGCCCGCGAACACCGTCGACGTCGTCATCTCCAACTGCGTGATCAACCTGTCCACCGACAAGCACGCCGTCTTCGCCGAGACCTACCGTGTCCTGGTCCCCGGCGGCCGGATCGGCATCTCCGACGTCCTCGCGGACGACACCCTCACCCCCGCGCAGCGCGCCGAGCGCGGGGACCACGTCGGCTGCATCGCCGGCGCGCTCTCCTTCACCGAATACCGTCACGGGCTGGAGAGGGCAGGCTTCACCGGCATCGAGATCACCCCGACTCACCGGGTCGCCGACGGAATGCACTCCGCCATCGTCCGCGCGGTCAAGCCGGCCGCACAGCCCGCCTCTTCCGCCGGCACCGAAGCGGCCACCGACTGCTGCGGCGCCACCGCCTGTTGCACGGCCTACGAGCGGTCCGCCGACCCCGCCACCACGGCCTACGAGGCCGAGGCCGCCTCGGGATGCGGCTGCCAGGACTGACCCCGGGCCCCGCTCAGAGGCTCGTGCCCAGCTTCCAGAACAGTCGGTTGCCCAGGCATTCCGTCAGGTAGGGAACGCCATGCGTCCTTTCCAGCCGGCTGAACGCCGCGTCGAGACGGTTCCATAACGATGGCGTGACGGGCCGGGGAATTCGTGTCTGGACAGGAGCGAGGGCACTGGGGTGCACAGTGGCCCTGCCCATCGCCGATGGGTGCGTCGATGACGGGTTCGACGGTGCCCTCCGCTGGGACGCAGACGCACACCACATCCCGCCGGCGACGGGCGCGGGCGGTACCGGCTCACCTGCGCTGCGGTGTACGTAAGAGAAGATGACTGAGTCGGCCGAGCACGGTAGGAAGTCTTTGTGAACGAAGAGATACAGCCCGCGACCGTTCGGGTGTTCATCGCCCTCGCCCCGCCCGACGAGGCCAAGGAAGAGCTGGCGCGCGAGCTGCGCCCCGCCTACGACGCGTACCCGCGCATGCGGTGGAACCGCATCCAGGACTGGCACATCACCCTGGCGTTCCTCGGAGAGCTCCCGGCGACCACGGTTCCGCTGCTGCGGCCGCCGCTCGCAGAGCTCGCGGCGGCACGCCGGCCCGTAGAACTGGCACTGCGCGGCGGCGGGCACTTCGACGAGCGCGTGCTGTGGAGCGGGATCGACGGGGACCTCGCAGGGCTGCACCTGCTCGCCACCGACGTGCGCGCCGTGGTCAAGGAGTGCGGGATCGCTTTCGAGGACCGTCCGCTGCGTCCCCATCTGACGCTGGCCCGATCCGGACGCAACGATCCGTCCTGCGTGGTGACGGCCGCCACCGGGCTCACCGCATTCACCGGGCGCCGCTGGCATTCCGAACGCCTGCACCTGGTCGGCAGCAACGTCGGCCGCGGCCCGGGCCCGATCCGCTACCGCGACATCGAAGCGTGGAACTTCGGCGGCGGAAGCTGACCCGGCCGATCTCACGCCGGAGCCGAACGGTCGGCCCGAGCGGGCCATGGCTCTCCCGGGCGGCGAGCCACGATGGGCTTCCCAAGCGCCGGCCGAAGGTCCGCTGACCGCCACCACCGCGTCATCGAGCCTGCTAGAATGACCTTGTTGGCCTTCGACGCGTACAACTCACGCGTCCGGAGGCTTTTTTTATGCCTTCTGACACTTCAGCACCCACCGCCGCCCCCGGCTATCGCGCCCTGCTCCGCGACAGAGAGTTCGCCGGTCTCTATGCCGGCTTCACCCTGACGGCCGCCGCGACGACCCTTTCGGGCTTCGCGCTCGGCACCCTGGTCAACGACCAGACCCACTCCCCGTTCCTGACGGCCGTGAGCATGTACGGCGCCACGTTCGCGACCGTGCTCGGCGCCCTGACCCTGATGTCGGTCGCGGACGGGAAGCGTCCGCGCCGTACCCTCGTCGCGCTCCAGTGCGTCTCGCTGGCGGGTGTCGCCGCGCAGGCGATCCCCGGGCTGCCGTTGGCTGCGCGGTTCGGGCTGCTGCTGGTGCTGGGGTTCTTCCAGTCGCTGGGGACAGGCACCCGCATGGGGCTGCTCGCCGAGGTCGTCCCGACTTCCACCTACGCCCTGGCACGCTCGCTGATGAACATCACCTCGGGCGGAATGGCGGTCCTCGGTTACGCCACCGGTGCCGTCTTGCAGCGCTACCTCAGCCCGCAGGGGGTCTTCGTCGTCGCGGCGGTCCTCACCGGACTCGGGCTGGCCGCCGTGGCGACCACCGTCCGCGAACACTCGATCCGTCTCACCCGCCGCCCCGGACTGCGCCAGACCTGGACGACGAACGCCGCGCTCTTCTCCCACCCCGGCCGGCGGGCGCTGCTGCTGAACCTGTGGGTCCCCAACGGTCTGATCGTCGGCTGTGAGGCCCTGTTCATCTCCTATGACCCGGGCCACGCAGGCACTCTCCTGGCCGCCGGATCGGCCGGCATGCTCCTCGGGGACCTGACCGTCGGCCGACTGCTGACCGCCGACGGGCGCCGACGCGGTGCCTTCGCCCTGCGGCTGCTGCTCGCCGCCCCCTACCTGCTGTTCGCGGTCCACCCGCCCGTCCTGGTCTCGGCCGCCGCGGTGTTCGTCGCCAGTGCGGGGTTCGCGGCCACCCTCCCCTTGCAGGAGCAGCTTCTCGAGCTGACACCCGACCCGGTGCGGGGTCAGGTCCAGGGCGTTGAGTCCGCCGGCCGGATGACCTGGCAGGGGCTCGGCGCCGCGCTCGCCGGCGCCGCCGCCCAGCACCTCTCCCCCGGCACGGCGATCACCGCCGCCGCCGTGGTCTCCCTCCTGGTCACCGTCGTCTCACGGCCCTCAGTGGTCCGCGCCGGCGCGATCGCCGGCGGTGCCGACCGGCCCGGGGCCGCCCTGCGGCGCCGGGGGCGCGCGGGGTGACGTGCGCGCCGTAGCGTGCCGTGCCACCCTGATCAGAGGCATCGGGGACCCGTGAGATGACAGCCGCGACGAACGGAGCGCGCTGTGGACCATCCGATCCGCTTCGCGGCGCTGCGGCGCCGAGTGTCCGCCGGCTGCGCCGCCCTGCTGTTGCCGGCGCTCGCCTCGGGTACGGGCGCCCGAGCCGCCCCGTCGCCCTCGCCCTCCCCGTCGCCGTCCGGCGTGGGAGATCCGGGCCGGCTCGACCCGCGCATCACGGGGTGACTCGGAGACGTCGATCGCGCCGTCAGGCCGCGCGCGCGACCGTCATGTCCGCGACGACGAAGCCCGCGGGGCCCACAGTCGACTTGATCTGGAGCACGAGCAACGCAATGTCTCCCGACGGGTGCTTGACGCAGAACTCGCTGCCGGCCGCCGCCGGGGCCAGCGAGAAGCTTCGCGCTGTGGCGCCCTTGAGGAGGATCCAGCACTCGTCGAGCGAGCCGTGCGGCTCGCCGAACAGCATCGTGATCACGCTTGAGTCGCTCTCCAGCGCGCAGCCGGCGTTCTCGCAGTTCAGGCGGATGTCGCCGGTGCGGTCCTCGCGCTGGACCGGTTCCTTGATGCCGATCGAACTCTTCTCGTCCAGGCGCACCATGGGATAGGGGAGGAGGACGGGCTTCGGCGGTGGGGACGAGCTCGGTATCGATCCGGAGGTCCCCGGTGTCCGGCCGCCGGGAGACGAGCCGGCCGACGCCGACGGTGTCTTCTGTGCCCCCGCGGCCGAGCCGGACGGCTTCGCCCCGGACGCCTCCCGGTCGCGCAGTCTGCCCGCCACGTCCCCGAGCGTCCAGACGAGGGCGGTCAGCAGCAGTGTCCCCGTCGTCACCGCCACGGTGGCGATCAGCGCGGTACGCCGCCTGCGCGCCCGCCGCTCCTGCGGCCCGTCCGGCGCCGGCGGCTGCGGCTGCTGACGCACCAGCGGCAGCGTATGCACCGGGGTGGGATGCGGGAGCGGCGCCGGGATCGCCACCTCGGGCCCCGCCACCTCCCGCCAGACGGCCGGGCCGCCGCCCCCGTCGGCGGCCGCGCCCAGCCGCTGCCGGCACCACGCCACGATCTCCGCCGGGGTGGCACGCTCCTGCGGATCGGCAGCCAGGCACCGGGCGATCAGCGGACGCAGCTGCTCCGGCAGCCGGGACAGGTCGGGTTCGGAGTGCACGATCCGGTATAGCACGGTCATGGCGGGGCCGTCTCCGTACAGCGGCTCGCCCAGCGCCGCGAACCCGGCGGTCTGGCCCAGTGCGAAGACGTCGGTGGCTGCCGTGCTCTCGCCCGCCAACGCCTGCTCGGGGGCCATGAACTGAGGCGTGCCGATCGCACTGCCCGTGGCGGTGGGCGCGGTGGTGCCGGACGCGAGCGAGATGCCGAAGTCGATGACACGGGGCCCGTCGGCGGCCAGGAGGACGTTCGACGGCTTCAGGTCCCGGTGCACGATGCCCGCGCCGTGGATGGCCTGCAGGGCCTCGGCCACCCCCGCCATCAGCCACAGCACCGCGGGCACCGGCAGCGGTCCGCGCCGGGCGACGGCCTCCGCCAGCGAGGGCCCGGGCACGTAGAGGGTGGCCAGCCAGGGCGGCACTCCGTCCGCCTCGGCGTCGATCAGCTCGGCCGTGTACGCGCCCCGGACCCGCCTGGCGGCCTCCACCTCACGGCGGAAGCGCCGGCGGAACGCCGGGTCCTCGGACAGCTCGGGCCGTACCACCTTGATCGCCACCGGACGGCCGCCCTGGGTGTGCGACAGGTAGACCCGGCCCATGCCACCCGCGCCGAGCCGGGCCACGAGGCGATAGCCGGCCATGGAAGTCGGATCGTCCGCCTGCAAGGGCTGGAACACCTCGGTCGCGCTGTTCATCGGCCTCCCCCGATCCCCCGATCAACGATGAGTTGATCGACATCACCCTAAGCGCGGGGACTGGGCGAGGAGTTGCCGGGAGGGGATGATGACCGCCGCCGCGTCCGTGGCTTGGAGGTCTTCGGCGCAGTCCGGGACGGCGTACGCCGTTACCTCGACGGTTTTCCGGCCGCGGGCCCGGACGAGCTGTACGGACTGGTCCTCTCCGACTGGCTGTTCCACATGCCGAGCCTCCATCCCGCCCAGGCCGCAGACCGCGCCGGCGGCCGTGCCCACGTCTGTGAACTGACATGGCCCGCCCCCGGCATGGGCGGCGTCCTCGGCGCCTGCCACGGCCTCGGCGTGCCGCTCGTCCTCGGCAACCGGCCGGGCAGGACAGCCGCTGATCAGGCCGGCGGCGCGGGACGGTCGGCGGCGGTGAAGATCCGGTCCAGGTGGTGGCGCAGGACCGCGACGGCCGACTCCGGCTCCCGTTGCCCCACGAGGATGCTCGTGCCCATGGTCGCGGTCATGGCGAGCAGGCTGACGGCCTCCGTCCGCGCGTCGGCGTCCGGGTCGGCGAGGCCGGTTTCCTGGGCCTGCCGGAGCAGGCCGGTGAGGGCGTTCTCGGCTGCGTCGGGGTTGTCGATGAAGGGTTGGGCGGCGAGCGCCTCGTCGGTCACGGACAGGATCGCGTAGGAGCTGTAGAGGAGGTGGAAGGTGCGGCTCTCCTCGTCGGTGGGGAGGGAGGCCAGGAGGAGTGCCTCAACGGCCGCGCGCGGGCCCGGGTTCGGGCCGGCGGCCTGGAGGCGGGCGCCGACGCGCGCGGTGAAGCGGTCGGTGAGGTGCTGGAGCCCGTAGAAGAGCAGTTTCTCCTTGGTCTGGAAGTAGTACTGCACGAGCCGGAGTGAGACGCCGGCCTCGGCTGCCACGTCACGCATGCCGACGGCGTGCAGTCCGCGTCGCCCGGCGACCCGGATGAGCGCCTCGGCGATCTGGGTGCGGCGTTCCTCGTGGTCCACGCGCTTCGGCATCTGTGGTGTCCCCGCCTTCGTGTGGGTTCGCAGCCCGGCTCCTCGGGCCCTTCATGGTACCCACGTATCACCAACATGGTACGGTCGTATCACGAAGAACGGACCTTAACCGGAGGTGCCCCGTGCCTGAGAAGACGACCCGAACCCGCGCACGCCGCGACATCGGCCGCTACGTGAACGACACTTTGCGCGACCGCTATTTCGCCGCCTGCGACGCGCTCTACGCGATGGGTGCGCCCATCCGCTCCGAGACGGACGTCGAAACCGGCTTCGGCACCACGCACGTCTACCGTTATGGCCCCGACGACCCGGCCGCCGAGTCCCGCACGCCGATCGTGCTGATCCACGGCGCGGGCTACTGCTCGGCCATGTGGTACCCCAACACCCCCGCGCTCGGCGCGGAACGCCCCGTGTACGCGCTCGACACCCCCGGCGACGCCGGCCGCAGCGTCCACCGCGAGCCGATGTGGCAGCCCGAGCGGGCCGCCCAGTGGCTCGACGAGGCCCTGGACGCCCTCGGCCTCGACCGGGTCCACCTCGTCGGCTCCTCCTACGGCGGCTGGCTGGCGCTCAACCAGGCCCACCGCCGCCCCGAACGGCTCGCCTCGGTCACCCTGCTCGACCCGGGCGGCCTGGAGAAGGTGGGGCTGCGCTTCTTCGCCTGGGTCTTCGTCAGCCTCTTCGCCAGCTTCGCCCCCAAGGCGCTGCGCCCGCGCCTCGCCTCCTGGCTGGAGCAGCCGGTGATCGTCGTCCCCGAGCTGCGGAAGTTCGTCCAGACGGGCGCCCGCGCCTTCCGGGTCCGCCGCCCCGCGCCGCTGCCGCTGGCCGAGGACGCGCTGCGCTCCATCCGCACCCCGCTCTACCTCGTCCTCGGCAAGCGCAGCCTGCTCGTCCACCCGCAGCGGCAGCTGGAGCGTGTGCCGCGCCTGATTCCGGGTGCCCGCGCCGAGATCATCGCCGCGACCGGCCACGGACCGCAGATCGACCACCCCGACCTGGTGAACGCCCGGATGTTGAGTTTCATGGAGGACGTCGACTCCCTCGCCCCGGCTCCCGCCCATGGCGTTGGCGGCTCGTGACGGTCGTACCGCCCACAGCCTGACCGCCTGAGCTCCTCGGATGCCGTCCCGGTCTGCGCCTCCCCACCGGCCGGTCAGCCGAGGACGAGCGGGAGCTTCGCGGCCAGCCCACCCAGGTGGGCCGCTCCCATCGAGTCCGACGAGGTCCCGGCGGTCTCCCGGCTCTGGCGGGACTGGAGGTCCGTCGGTACCTCGGTGGCCCCGTATCCGAGGAGGAGATCGCGGCACGCGAGCGGAGGTGTGTGGCCTCCCCCGGGGTGTTCGCCGTGCTGAGCCGCTCGGACGGGGCGGTGCTGGGCACCGTGAACGTGGAGCCGGATTCCCGTGGGGAGTGACTCGACACGGGAGCGCCGGTCTCACCGACCGCTCCGTGCGGGGTGTTCGGTCGCCGGCCACCGGAGGGTCACGGCCCCGGGCTGTCCTCCCGGAATCCGCCGGGCGCGCTCTGGGTAGGGTGGGCGCGACAATATCGGGAAGCGGGAACAAGGAGCACACGTGAGCGAGCCGGCGTCCGTCGCCCTCCATCAGGAGATCGCGCGGGAACTTGAGGTCGCCGAGGCCTTCGCGGCCGAGCTGGAGATCGAACGCCGGGTGGCCTTCCTCGCCGAGCGGCTGACCTCCACCGGTCTGCGCTCCCTCGTGCTCGGCATCAGCGGCGGCGTCGACTCCACCACCGCCGGCCGGCTGTGCCAGCTCGCCGTCGAGCGGGCCCGGGCCGCCGGGCACGAGGCGCGGTTCTACGCGATGCGGCTGCCCTACGGAGTCCAGGCAGACGAGCACGACGCCCAGCTCGCCCTCGCCTTCATCCGGGCCGACCACGTGCTGACCGTGGACATCAAGCCCGCGAGCGACGCCGCGCTCGAGGCCGCGCGGACCGCCGGCGTGAGCTTCCGCGACGCCCACCACGAGGACTTCGTACACGGCAACATCAAGGCCCGGCAGCGCATGATCGCCCAGTACGCGGTGGCCGGCGCGCACGACGGCCTGGTCGTCGGCACCGACCACGCCGCCGAGGCGGTCTCCGGCTTCTTCACCAAGTTCGGTGACGGCGCCGCCGACCTGGTCCCGCTGACCGGCCTGACCAAGCGCCGGGTGCGCGCCGTCGCAGACGCCCTGGGCGCGCCCGCCGAGCTGGTCTGGAAGACCCCGACGGCCGACCTGGAGACCCTCGACCCGGGCAAGGCCGACGAAGACGCGCTCGGGGTCACGTACGACGACATCGACGACTTCCTGGAGGGCAAGCCGGTGGACGGGCGGGCCTTCGAAACGATCGTCCGCCGCTACCGCCTCACCGAGCACAAGCGCCGGCTGCCCGTCGCCCCTTAGGGCGAGAGGTGAGGCGGAGAAGAGCGCTGGTCATCCGGGGAGCCTGGAACGCTTGCCGCACGGTCGTTGACGATTTCAGCCTTCAGGCTCGTACGGGCACACCCGCGGCGGCCCGTACGGCCGGGTGCCGGAGCCGGCCGGCGACCTTGACCAGGTGGGCGCGTTCCTCGGCGGGGCTCAGCCCGCGGCCGGGCAGCGGTGCGGGCGCGGCGGGCGGATCGGCGCCGTCGTTCTTGCGGGCGATGGCGTCGAGGAGGGTCGCCGCCGCGGCCGCGGCCCGCTCCTCCGCCTCCGTCCAGCGCTCGGCGCCCGCCACCCGCCGGATCCGGTCGGCCGGCGCCGCGTCGAAGTAGGGGCCCAGGCTCTGGACCACGGTGAGGATGTCGGCGATCCGGGTCAGCAGGTGCCAGTCCCGTACGTCGAAGAAGCCCAGGGCGGTGAGCCGGTTGGGCTCGGTGAGCGCCATGCGCGGATCGGCCTGGCGCGTCAGCTCCCACAGCGGTGCGAGGGCGATGTAGTCGCGCCGGTCCGCCCGCCAGGCGGCGACGGCGGCGCCGGAGAATCCGTAGTTGATGACGAACGCACCGATGGTGCCCGAGACCGGGCCGAGGCTGTGCAGGGGGTCGAGGGCGTGCGAGCCGAGGGCGCCGGCGAGCGTGGCCGGTCCGACGCAGACGACGTACCCGGCGATGAACCAGGTGGCGATGCTGATGTGGTGCAGGGCGCGGCTCAGGCGCGGGTCCCGCTGCGCGGAGAGCAGGGCGGTGCGGCGGAAGCGGATCGCGGTGGCGAGCGAGGCGTACGCGAGGCCGGACTGGAAGGCGGCGAGCATGAGGAGCGCGCCGGGGTCCTGGCCGTAGGCGATGTTGAAGTCCATGGGGTGGGGGGTGTCCCCGGTGGCGGACAGCAGGAAGCCGGCCAGCATCAGGAGGCCCAGCAGGCCGTAGGCCGACAGGCGCACGGCGAGCGCGCTGACCGCGAACGGGGGCATCCGCTCCGGCTGCCACAGCATCGCCATGACGTGCGTGTGGGCGAAGAAGCCCAGGATGCAGAAGAAGACGAGCAGTTCGGCGAGGTTCGGGGAACCCGTGGTGACGGCCACGGCCCGGTACACGACGGGTGTGGCGAAGAGGAAGGCGCCCACGCCCACCGCCGAGCAGGTGGCGATCAGCCGCAGGGCACCGGAGCGTTCCCGGCGCCAGGCGATGACCTTGGCCGTCGTAGTGGATATACCGATGGCGACGACGATGAGGTAGACGATGTCGGCTGCGTCCTCAGACACCGGTCCCCCTGTGGCGGAGCGCGGAGTTGGCCTCGGGGCAGTGGGCGGGCTCGTCGGCGTTGACGATCATGGATACCATCAGCCGCCCCAGGATCTCGGCCTGGCGCTCCGCGGACGGGCCGCCGTGGGCGTGCGTACCGGTGGCGGAGTCGGAGGCGCCGGCATGGGGGTGCGCGTGGGTGGGGCCGGGACCGGCGACGTCGAAGTAGGTCCGGCCCAGCATCATCCGGCTCACGGCCGGGTTCAGCGCGGGCGCCAGGAGCGCGAGGATCTCGTCGTTCATGAGGTCGTGCCCGTGTTCCTCCGGGTCGTGGCCGAGGTAGATGTGCGCGAGTTCGTGGCCGATGACGATGGCCTGAAGCGTCTTGGGCGAGTCCCTGTCGACGAGGAGGATCAACTCGTCGGGCGTGTGCAGGAGTCCGCCGGTCAGGGGCCGGCGCAGCGGCAGGTGCAGGATGCGGATCGGCAAACCCCGGCTGCGGCCGACCGCTTCGACCACCTCGTGCTGGGTCGGGTGGGCCGGGAGGCCGAGCCGGATGCGGAATTCCCTGCGCTCTTTGCGCAGCGTCCGCTGTTCACGAAGCGTCTGTGCTGCGAGGCCGAGCGACGCCCGGATGCTGCCCCCCACGACTCGTCCCTCCGACATCCCGCGTACGTACTCTGCGCTGCTGTTGGTACTTGTGGTGCATGTGGTGCATGTGGTGCTTGTCGTACTCGTGGTGCTCGTGCGCTTGCTCGGGCGCCCGGCGGAGCCCTGGAGGCGGCCCGCTGCGGGCCGCCCACAGGAAGAGGCTAGTCCCAGCGGGTGTCGAGCGGCGCAAGAGTGGCCGGAACAGAGTCCCACCGCGTGTCCGCCGGGGCCGAGTCCCACCGGGTGTCCGCCGGGGCCGAGTCCCACCGCGTGTCCGCGGCCGCCGTACCGCCCATGGCGGTAACGGAGAGCAGGACACCACCGGCCAGGGCGATGCCTGCGACGGCTCGTGACAGCCTGCGGGTGCTGCGCATGATCTTCTCGATTCTCTCGTCGGGGCATCCGGTCGTTCGTGGCCTTCCGCGTGCACCGGGCCCGGCGTGGGGCCAGGGCCGCTGCGGACAGAACCCCAGCTCAGTGCCTGTTTTGCGCCGCGAAGAGGCCGGTCCGTGACTGGAGGGTCACACCCGGCAGCCTGTACGGTCCCCCCTGGGAAGATCAAGGAAATCCAGGCTTCCCATCGGCGCACTTCCTCAAGTGGAAGCTCCCAGGGGGTTCGGTCTTGTACGAAGCAGGCGAAAACGTTCTGCCCCCGGTGACCCTTTCCTGCGCCGCCCGGCAGGTCTACCTGAAGATCACGAACGGCGCCGGGGTCCCTCCGGACGACCGTCCGGCCCTGGAGGAGCTGCTGGCGCTCGATCTGGTGACCCCCAGCCTGTACGTTCCGGGCCGGTTCGAGCCCACCGACGTCCACCAGGCGGAACGGAACGCCACCGTCCGGGAACTCGATGCCATACGCCGGCACCTGGAGCGGCTGTCGGGGGTCCCGGACCTGTTCGCCGCCCTGCCGAAGAAGTCGGCGCTGGCCCCCATGGAGGGCATCGAGCGCCTGGCCTCACCCGATGACGCCAACCGGATGCTGACGACGCTCATCTCGGGCACCGAGTCGAGCGTCTGGTCGGCGCAGCCCAAGGACCGCCCCGCGTGGAGCCTGGAGAAGTCCCTGGCCCGGGAGCTTGAACTCGTCCGGCAGGGAAAGCAGTTCCGTACGATCTACCCCAGCTCCGCCCGCCAGCGCGAAGCGGAGAGCAAGTGGGCGAGCACCATGTCCGCCGCGGGCGCGGAGGTGCGCACCCGCGTCCCCGACTTCGTCCGCATGATCATCGTAGACGGCCGGACGGTCGTCGTGTCCGACCCCAAGGACCCCGAGGGGGCGACGACTTCGGCCTACTGCATCACCCACCCGGTGGTGGTCTCGCTCATGGTCGCGGTGTACCAACAGCTCTGGGCCCGCTCCGAACCGTGGAAGGGCGGCAGGGGCCCCGAGCCCGGCGGTGCGGCGGTGACCACGCCGCAGACGCGCGCGCTGTACCGGATACTGCGGGCCGGAAAGGGACGGGCCGAGGTCGCGCGCCGGCTCGAGATCAGCGAGCGAACGGTCACCACCCTCTTGAACCGGCTCTACGAGGCGACGGGGACCGACAACCTGCTCGCACTCGGCGAGTGGTGGGCGGGCTCGGCCGACCGCCACATGGACTGACCGGCGGGGCTCGCTCCGCAGTCCGCCCGCACCCCCGGCCGGGATCCGCCTCAACCGCCCGCGGGATCCCCGCCCCCCGCCCCCGGCAGCGGGCCCGCCATCCGGCCCAGCAGGGCCGGGATGCCCCCGGCCTCGCGCAGCATCGCCAGCAGCTCGACGTGGGCGGTCGTGTCCCGTACGACGTCGGAGTCGTCGGGCGCGAGGAAGAACTCGGCGCCGGCCTCGATCCCGAAGTGCCTGGCGAGGGCCTGGAGCGGGGTGTCCGCGAAGTAGGAGGTCTCGACGCCGAACACGGCGGCGAGCTGGACGGTCGACTCCCAGCTCGGCTTGCTCTTCCCCGAGGTCACGTTGTACAGCCACACGCGGCTCTTGTCGCACGCCTTGGCCACGTCGTCCCTTTTGAAGGGGTCCCCGGTGGCCGTGGTACGCGTTTCGAACAGGTGCTCCAGGCGGGCGCGGAACAGCTCGGCGTCGGCCGGAACGTCCTCGGCCGGCTCGCCCGACCGGAGCCGGGCCAGGTGGTCGAGGGGCACACCGGTGGCGGCGCTGACCTCTTCGCCGGTCTGCGGGCTGCCGCCCCTGCGGTAGATCCGGTCGAACAGGAAGTTCAGCCGTGCCGCGATCCGCTGCCCGTACTCATCCCCGGCTGCCCCGCTCATCGATTCCTTCCCGCCATGGCCCGCCGCTGCTGCTGGATGCGAGCAGGATGCCGTCAACTCCCCCTGTTGGTGAATCTCTCAGGGAAGACTCTCCCAGCCTGACTTTGGTCGGGCAAGGGCAAACACGATCAAGATCCTCGCGGGCGGTACACAGTCGGGCCGGACCCGCGAGCCGCCTGCGCCTGCCGAGGCCTCCTGACACCTCCTCATGCCCTCCTGACGGCTCCTGACGCCACTTCAAAGCCTATCGTGCTAACTATTGTTGACATCGACGGCGCGGCTGGAGCAAGATCCTGCTTGTGCCGCCGAGCCGCCACTGTCTTCGCCACCGCGAGGCGGGTGCGGACCCGGCCGCGTACGCCGCCACGGTTCCGGCTTCCACGGGGGAGAGGTCGGACCGTAGGCGGGCGAACAGGAGTGTCCCAGCAGCATTCCGGGGGCGTCCTCAACCGCCGTCCGCCGTCCGGGGGTGCACGGCACCCCATGCCGACGGGGGAAGCGCGCCGGCGCTCGCCGCCGGCACGGCCGACGCGGCCGTTACCGCCGATGCGGCCCTCGCGACCCGAGCCGCCGCAGCCGCGCCACCGGGACTCCCGACCCCCAGGCAGAACCGGACGCTCCAGGAGGAAGCGTGATCACACCCGCCCACCCCGTGCAGCCCACGCCCGAGCGGAACGGCGCCCAGGCCTACGCGTTCCTCCAGGCCGTCCGCGGGCTCGGCCCCGGCCCGCACCGGTTCCGGGAGATCATCCACCAGACGGGGCTCAGCAAGTCCGAAGCCCACCGGCGCCTCTCCCAACTGGTCGACGCCGACCTGTGCCGCCGCCCCCGCCACGGCCAGTACGAGCTCCTGACCCACGCCCCCGCGGCCCCGTCGGGCCCGGCCTCCCCGGTGCTCCGGCATCCGGGCGCGGCCCTCCCCCGCTCGCCGCTGCTGGAGACGCTGCTGAACGAGCTCCACGCGCGCACCGGATATCCCGTACTCCTCCACACCTACGCCCCCTTGAGCGGCGAGCGCCTGTGCGCCGCGGCCACCGGCACCCACACACCCCCGGTCCGGCGCGCACTGGCGTCCGCCCCGGAGGCGACCGGCATCCTGCGCCAGGCCCCGCTCGGCGCGGACGCGGCCGGCCTCGCCATGCTGGCCCACCTGTGTCCCGACGACGCGCAACTGCGCGAGGACCTCCGCCGGGTCCGTCGCGACGGCATGGCCCGCACCCGTTCTCCGCTGCCCGGCTGGTCCCTGGTGGCCGTGCCGCTGCGGCGCCTGCCGGGGACCTGCGCCGCCCCCGGCGCGGAACCGCCCGTGGTCGGCGCGCTGAGCGTCCTGCATCCCGACGGGGCGGCAGAAGACGACCGTGCCACCGGGTACGGGCTCCTGCTGCGGGCCGCGGTCGAATCCGCGACCGCTCCCGAAGCGCGTACGCGCATCCGGACCGCCCCCCGGTGCGCGCGGCGTGACGGGCAGCGCGGTGCGCACCGTATGACGTAGAGGCCTGGGAAACCCGCGGGCGCGCCCGCGGGTCCAGCGTTCAGCGACTGCGGGTCAGGGCCGCGGGAGCGCCGGCCGACTGGGCTCCCTCCGACTCGAGCGCGAGCCGTTCCGGTGCCTCCATGGTCATCACGTAGAGGTTCCCCCAAGGCAGTCGAAGGAGGCCGCGCGTTCGGTGGGGCCTGCTGCCGGGAGACATCATCCCCTGGATTGGCTTGCGGCTCGCTTGACCGATGCGTGCCTGGGGTCGTTGCCCTGGCCTTCGTCGGTATCGCCAGCGCCTTGATCTGCTACCGCCGTACAGCCAACCGGGACGACCTCTCACTCTCGGTGCCAGTGCAGCTCACCCGTGCCCAGGGTGATCGTGACGCGGGGTTGCATCGGCCCCTCACCGCGGCGTGAGAGCAGCGCGATCTCGTCGACCTGCGCGGGCATGCTCCCCAGGCGGGCGGCGCACTCCGCAGCCAGGTGCCGCGGATCGCGGGTGCGTCCCAGTGACAGGTGAGGTGTGAAACGGGGGAACCGGCTGCGACAGCCCGGGAACGGCTCCGCCAGGTCGGCCTGGAGCGCCGTCCAGGGCTCCAGGCCGGCCGCGGCCGGGTCCAGCCAGACGGTGGCGTAGGCGCGGTGCCGGAAGCTGTGCACTCCGCTGAGGCGGATGGCGAAGGGCTCGGTTCCGGCGGCCACGGCGGACAGCAGGGCGGCGGCCTGCGCGAAGTCATCCTCCGGAACGAAGCCGAAGACCAGGTTCACATGGGGCGGCCAGCGGCGGATCTGGGGGTCGTGCTCGGCTCGGATGCTCTGGATGGGAGGCCAGAGCCCGGCCGGGGGAAGCCACACGACGGCGGTCCGAGGCGTGGCGGCGACCTCGAGGAATCCGGGCACACCGGCTCCGCCACCGGCGGTCGGAGACACATTCACCCGGCCATGATGCCCTGGGGCCGCACGGCGGTCCGGACCTCGGAGGACGGCGTGCCGGAGGCCGCGAGGGGCCGGCATGCAGAGGTCAGAGCGTCGGGTCGTGGCGGGTGGGGTGGCTCCAGGGCAACGGATATGTGCGCCCGTTCGGCTCAACACTGGTTAGATCGAGCCAGGCGACGGAGACGGAGTCCGCGACGGCGGCCCGCGCGACCGAGGGAGACACGATGGGCAGGGCCACGAAGCCGGAAACAGGGGCGCCTGCGCCGCACGACGCCGACAGCCACGCTCTGATCCGTGTGCACGGCGCCCGCGTGAACAACCTCAAGGACGTCAGCATCGAGATCCCGAAGCGCCGGCTGACGGTGTTCACCGGCGTCTCCGGTTCGGGCAAGAGCTCCCTGGTGTTCGACACGATCGCCGCCGAGTCGCAGCGGCTGATCAACGAGACCTACAGCGCCTTCGTACAGGGCTTCATGCCGGCACTGGCGCGGCCCGAGGTCGACGTACTCGAAGGGCTGACGACGGCGATCATCGTCGACCAGCAGCGGATGGGCTCCGACCCCCGCTCCACGGTCGGCACCGCCACCGACGCCAACGCGATGCTGCGCATCCTCTTCAGCCGGCTCGGGAAGCCGCACATCGGCCCGCCCAGCGCGTACGCCTTCAACGTCCCCTCGGTCCGGGCGAGCGGGGCGATCACCGTCGAGCGCGGCGCCAAGAAGGCGGTGAAGGCGACCTTCAACCGCACCGGCGGCATGTGCACCCGCTGCGAGGGCCGCGGTTCGGTCTCCGACATCGACCTCACCCAGCTGTACGACGACTCCAAGTCGCTCGCCGAGGGCGCGTTCACCATCCCCGGATGGAAGTCGGACAGCCAATGGACCGTGCAGGTCTACGCCCAGTCCGGCTTCGTCGACCCGGACAAGCCGATCCGCAAGTACACCAAGAAGGAGATGCAGGACTTCCTCTACGGGGAGCCGGTCAAGGTGAAGGTCAACGGTGTCAACCTCACCTACGAGGGGCTGATCCCCAAGATCCAGAAGTCGTTCCTGTCCAAGGACAAGGAGGCGATGCAGCCGCACATCCGGGCGTTCGTGGAGCGGGCGGTCACCTTCACCACCTGCCCCGAGTGCGAGGGGACCCGGCTCAGCGAGGGGGCCCGTTCGTCGAAGATCAAGAAGATCAGCATCGCCGACGCCTGCGCGATGCAGATCAGCGACCTCGCCGAGTGGGTGCGCGGCCTCGACGAACCGTCGGTGGCGCCGCTGCTCACCGCGCTGCTGCAGACCCTCGATTCGTTCGTGGAGATCGGGCTGGGCTACCTCTCGCTCGACCGGCCGTCGGGCACGCTGTCGGGCGGCGAGGCGCAGCGCGTGAAGATGATCCGCCACCTCGGTTCCTCGCTCACCGACGTCACCTACGTCTTCGACGAGCCCACGGCGGGCCTTCACCCCCATGACATCCAGCGGATGAACGACCTGCTGCTGCGACTGCGGGACAAGGGCAACACGGTGCTCGTCGTGGAACACAAGCCGCAGACGATCGCGATCGCCGACCACGTCGTCGACCTCGGCCCGGGTGCAGGTCAAGCGGGTGGCACCGTCTGCTTCGAGGGCACGGTCGAGGGGCTGCGGACCGGCGACACCGTCACCGGCCGCCATCTCGACGACCGGGCCGCCCTCAAGGAGACCGTGCGCAAGCCCGCGGGCGCGCTGGAGATCCGCGGCGCGACGACGCACAACCTGTGCGACGTCGACGTCGACATCCCGCTCGGGGTGCTCGTCGTCGTCACCGGCGTCGCCGGCTCCGGCAAGAGCTCGCTCGTGCACGGGTCGCTGCCACACCGGTCGGGGAACGCCGGCGCGGAGGTGGTGTCGGTCGACCAGGGCGCGATCCGCGGCTCGCGGCGGAGCAACCCGGCGACGTACACCGGACTGCTCGACCCGATCCGCAAGGCGTTCGCGAAGGCCAACGACGTGAAGCCGGCGCTGTTCAGCGCCAACTCCGAGGGCGCCTGCCCCACGTGCAACGGCGCCGGCGTCATCTACACCGACCTGGCGATGATGGCCGGGGTCGCCACCCCGTGCGAGGAGTGCGAGGGGAAGCGGTACCAGGCATCGGTGCTGGAGTACCGCCTCGGCGGCCGCGACATCAGCGAGGTGCTCGCGATGTCGGTGACGGAGGCCGAGGAGTTCTTCGGCGCCGGCGAGGCGCACACGCCGGCCGCGCACCGCATCCTGGGCAGGCTCGCCGACGTCGGGCTCGGCTACCTCAGCCTCGGCCAGCCGCTCACCACCCTGTCCGGCGGCGAGCGGCAGCGGCTCAAGCTGGCCACCCACATGGCCGAGAAGGGCGGGGTCTACGTCCTCGACGAGCCGACCAACGGCCTGCACCTCGCCGACGTCGAGCAGCTGCTCGGCCTGCTCGACCGGCTCGTCGACTCCGGCAAGTCGGTCATCGTCGTCGAGCACCACCAGGCGGTCATGGCGCACGCCGACTGGATCATCGACCTCGGCCCCGGCGCCGGCCACGACGGCGGCCGGCTCGTCTTCGAGGGCACACCGGCCGACCTCGTCGCCGCCCGCTCCACCCTCACCGGTGAGCACCTCGCGGCCTACGTCGGCGCCTGACGGGCCATCGCCTACGCGAGCGGGTGCGACCGGCCGCCTCCAACGCCGGAGGCCGCGGGCTGGGGGCCGGGGGCTGGGGGCCCGGGGCCGTGGAGCCCCCGGTCTCCGGTACTCGGTTCGGGGGACGTCAGCGGCTCATGTGACCATGGCCCGTCGGCACATCCGCACCTCATGGGGGGGACCATGCGCACCCGCACCACCACTGCCGCGACCGGCTCCATGGCCGCGCTCGCGGCACTGTTCGTCCTGGCCGGTTGTACCGCACCGAGCGAGAGCCCGCGGGCCGGCCGTACGGCCGTGAGTTCCGCAGCGCCGTCCGCGCCGGCGCCGGGCAGTGGCTCCGGGTACGAGGGGCCGCGGCCGCAGGATCAGAACCTCCTGGCGTGGACCGGCGACCCCAATGACGCGGGCCATGTCACAGCCCAGTCCGCCGCCGGGGTCGGCGGGCGCGTCACCCTGGTACGGATCGTCCTGCGCGAGCAGATCACGTGGTCGAACATCTGGCTGGGTCTGGCCGGCGCCGACCCGAGCGCCCAGCTCGCCAACTGCTACCTCGGCGTGTACGACGCCAACGGCACGCTGGTCGCGGCCACGGCGGACATCTCTCCCCAGCTGATGACCGAGGCCGTCGCCAAGCCGCTGCCGCTCGGCAAGCCGTTCACCGCCGCCCCAGGGACGTACTTCATCGCGCTCCTCCTCAACGGGAATTGGGCCACCAATGCCCTCACCCTGAAGGCCACGGGGGCCGGCATCTCGGTCAACGCCGGTCTGACGCCGCCGAACCTGCGCTACAGCACCCTGCTGACCGGTCAGACCTCGCTGCCGGCCGGCGTGAACCTCGCCGACCAGTCCACCAGCACCATCAACACCGGCTGGGCCAGCCAGTGGTACGGGATCTCCTGAGCCCCGGGAGGAGGCCCGGCCTCGTTCGTTTTCAGGGGGTTTCGGCGGCGAACGGGCCGCCGGAGCCGAAGGCCAGGGCCGCGAAGCGTTCGCCGATGCGGCGGTGCGCGGCGGCGTCCGGGTGGAGCTGGTCGGGCAGCGGCAGTTCGGCGAAGTCCGCCTCGCCGTAGAGCTCGCGGCCGTCGAGGTGGTGCAGGTGCGGGTCCTCGGCTGCCCGCTGCTTCACGATGCGGGCCAGTTCGTCCCGGATGACGCCCAGGGTCAGCTTTCCGGCGGCCCGTTCCGCAGGGTCGCCCGCGGCCCGGAACGTGAGCCTTCCCTCGCTGAGGCTGCCGAAGTCCGGGGCGCTGGGGCCGGGGGTGTCCTCGTGGATGGGGCACAGAAGGGGGGAGACGACCAGGAGCGGAGTGGTGGGGTGGCCCTCGCGGATGGTGTCGAGGAAGCCGTGCACCGCGGGGCCGAAGGCGCGCAGGCGCATCAGGTCCGTGTTGACGAGGTTGATGCCGATCTTGATGCTGATCAGGTCTGCGGGCCGGTCGCGCAGGGTGCGGGCGGTGAACGGGTCGAGCAGGGCGTTGCCGCCCAGTCCCAGGTTGGTCAGTTCCACGCCGCCGGCCGACGCGGCCAGCGCGGGCCAGGTGGTGCTGGGGCTCGCGGCGTTGGAGCCGTGGCTGATCGAACTGCCGTGGTGCAGCCACCTCCTGCGGCCCCCGTCCGGCAGGGGCTCGATGGGGGCGTCGGTGCGCAGGGCGACCAGTTGGGTGATCTCGTTGTAGGGCAGCCAGATCTCGAGGTCCTTGACGCGGTCGGGGAGGCCGGAGAACCGGACGGTGCCGACCGGGCCGGGCCGGGTTTCCGCGGACCCGGTGGCCATGTCCACCATGAGGACGTTGCCGCCGGTCACACTGGCCTGCCCGGCCAGCCGGCCGTCGACGAGCAGGTCGTAGACGCCGTCAGGCCGGGGCGGGGCGCCGTGGTAGGCCATTTTGGTGCGCAGGGTGTCCAGTTCGACGGTGGTGGCGCGCGTGCGGAACGCCAGCCGTACGCCGGAGGGCTGGGACTCCGCCATGGCCAGCTGCCCGTCGGAGCACTGGGCGCGCGCCCGGGCGGGCAGCCGGTGCGGCAGCACGCCGTGTGCGGTGCGCTCCAGATCCAGGGCGCCGCGCAGGAGAGCTGCGGTGATGGTCGTGGTGAGGAGCGGGGTGTTCCAGTCCGCCGCCCGGGCCGCAGTGGTGGCGGGGGCGTCGTCGAGGCGGTCGTCCATGACTGCATTCTGCCCGGTCGGATGCGCGGCCCGGCGCCTTTACCGGTGTGCGCGGGCGGACCGGTCGAGGGGGAGGCCCGCGCCGGCTCTCGTCTACGACCGGGTCCGCTGAGCCGTGCGCGGGGTCGCTGGGGCGGCGCCGCGGGCTGCCGTGACCAGCCAGGAGCTGCTGCGCAGCCATACCGCGCCGCCGCTCTCGTACGGGCGCAGCGCCCCGGTCAGCGTACGGCGGGCTTCTTCCTGCGCATCGGGGCCGACTTGGCTGAGCAGGTGGCGGCCGGGGCCGGAGTCGAGCAGGAAGGCCGCCGCGTCCTCGGCGTCCAGCCCCCAGTTCCCGGCGGCTTCCACGCGCTGGGCACGTGCGTCCTCGAAGCCGGCGGCGGCCAGGAGGGCGAGCGTGCGGTCGGGGTCGGTGAGGGAGAACATGCCCGGGGCTCCGGGCTCGCCGAAGCCGCCGAGCGGCAGGATGCCGTCCAGCGAGGCCATCGCCTTGAGCCACTCGTTGGCTTCGGCATCGGCGGCGCAGATGAACGCGAGGCGGCCGCCGGGGCGCAGGGCCCCGCCGATGTTGGCGAAGGCCGCGACGGGGTCGGCGAAGAAGGTCATGCCGTAGCGGCTGATGACCGCGTCGAAGGAGCCGGGCTCGAACGGGTGGACCTGGGCGTCGGCGTGGACGAAGGAGGCGTTGCGCACCCGCTCGCGCTCGGCGCTCAGGCGGGCCCGCTCCAGCAGGGGACCGGAGAGGTCCACCCCAACGGCCTGACCCCGGTCGGCCCGCAGGGCCGCCAGCCGGGTCGTGCGCCCGGCTCCGCACCCGATGTCGAGTACGAGGTCCGGCCCGCGCGGATCGGCGGCGTCGAGCAGCGGCTGGTTGAAGCCGTCGTTGACGGCGTCCCAGCGTTCCTGGCTGCGGGCCCACTGGGCTCCCTCGTAGCCGTTCCATGCCTGGGCCTGAGCATTGTTGGCCGGCTGATCCATGCGGCACTTCCGTCCCCGCCGGGGGCGTCGAACGTCCCCGGCCCTAGAATGGGCAAGTGCCCAAACAGTATGGGCGAACGCCCATACTTGCAATGGGCTTGGCGGAAGGGGCGGTTGTGTCACCTCGTGGAGTGGCGATTCCAGACCTGCGGGAGCGGCTGTTCGCCGCGGCGGAGCGAGTGGTGGCCCGCGACGGAGCGGCGGCTTTGACCAGCCGCGCCGTCACCGCGGAAGCGGACTGCGGCAAGGGGGTCCTGCACACGCATTTCGCGGGGCTGGACGAGTTCGTCGCCGAGCTGGTCCTGGACCGGTTCGCGCGCAGCGCCCGCCAGGCCGAGGGGTTGGGCGCGCGGGTGGGGCAGGGCACCGTCGCGGGCAACCTCCAAGAGGTCGCTCTCACACTGCTGGACTCCCTGCCCCCGGCGGTGGTGGGCCTGGCGATGACCCGCCCCGCGGCCGCGCTCCACGCCCGGGAGGGTCTTCAGTCGGGTGCGCCGGCCTTCGACGCGATCCAGGGCTCGTTCACCGCGTACCTCCAGGCCGAGCAGCACAGCGGCCGGATCGCGCCGGGGGCGGACACGGCGACGATCGCGCTCGCGCTCGTCGGCACCGTCCACCACCTGCTGATGACGCGCCTTCCCGGCGGGAGCGAGGACGCGAAGGGGACCACCGAACGGCTGGTCTCCGTCCTGCTCGGCGCCGCGCAGCAGCCGCCGGCCGCCTGACGGCGCCGGCGACCGCTCACTGCGGCCCTCCGACCGGCGGCGGCCGCCGGGCGCGGCTCCGTCACTGCGCTTCCGGCGGCTTGCCCTCCGCCGCGGACACTTCGACGAACTCGGCCATGCCCTTGACGTTGAGCCGGAGGATCGGAACCGCCTTGTTGCGGGGATTGCCGTTGTTCTGGAAGGAGATGAAGCCGCTGGCCCCGGCGACCTGCTGACTGCCGTCCATCTGGTGGAACATCCGGGCCACGGCGTCGCCCACGACCTGGCCCTGCCAGCGGGCGGCCATCTGGATGCCGTGAGCCGCGGTGAGGACGGCGTCGTGGCCCATCAGGGCCCCGCCGTCGTCGCGCGGGTCGTGCGGGAACCACTGGTCGAGCAGCCCGCCCTGCTGGAAGTTCCGCGCCGACGGAGCGGACACCGCCTGCGGCGAAGTGCGGTACATGTCCGGGTGCGAGAGGCCGGTGTAGAGGACCTCGACGCCCGATTCGGCGGCGTGGGCGAGCTGTTCGGCGGTCAGGTTGGTCGTGTCGTCCCCGGCGAAGACGGTGAACTTCTGCTCCGTACAGCTGCGGTTGGACAGGGCGTCGAGAAAGTGGGTGAGGTGCCGGCCGCGGCCCGCGAAGTAGACGAGCTGAGGGCGCTGCAGACACAACTGACCGGGCATGTAGCGCAGTTCGTTCTGCCATGCACTGCTGACGGAGGAGTCGTAGGTCATGCGTTCCGCGACCAGCTTGTGCTTCTCGCCCTCCTGGAAGGCCTCGGTGAAGGCCGTGCCGAGGGTGGAGGCGTACAGATTGCCCTGGGCCACGTCCTGGATGACGACGGCGGTGCCGACGCCCCGCCGTTTGAGGTAGCCGGCGGCGGCGTACGCCTCGTCGATGTTGGTGGGCGCGACCCGTACGAAGCCGTTGATGCCCTGGATGTTCGTGGCGGTCATGGTGGCGCCGACCATGGCGATGCCGTTCTCGGAGAGGCGCCGTATGGCCGCGAGGTTCTCGTCCGTGCTGGGTCCGAGGCCGGCGACCGCGACCAGCCGGTCCGGGGAGTCCTTGCGGGCGATCAGCTCGTCGACGGTGTGCTGCCAGTACGCCGATTGGCTGCCCGCGTTGGCGATCAGCAGCCGGATCTTGGGCGTGGCGGCCAGGTCGCCGCGATTGTGCCGGTACTGGGCGAGGTACGCGCCCTGGAGCTCGTGCCGGATGCCTTCGGCCGAGTTGCTGTCCTCGGCGGTCAAGGTGAAGGAGGTCAGGTACGCGACGCTGACGTAGGGCTCTTTGTCCGCGTCGGCGAGGACGCGTTCGTTCTCCTCGTGGATCTTCTTCGCGACCGCGTCGAGGTGCGGGGCGAAGGAATAGGCGCCGTCGGTGACCCCGACGCACTCGTCGTGGGGTCCCTGTTCGACCACTCCGTCGGCGCATCTGGACTGGCGGTCCTGGATCCAGCCGACTCCCAGCCAGACGGCCGCCGCCAGCACGACGGCTGCAGCGGTCGCGAGGGCGACGCGGCGCACGACGTGCAGCGGCCATTCGACTCTGACCACGGGCTCAGCCCTCCCCTCCGACGGTCTGGGGATCGCGCCAGTGGCGGTGCCGTTCCGCCTCGTTGAACAGAGCCACGATGTCGTTCCTCCGCAGTTGTGACAGCTGGGTGAAGCCGTCGGCGATCATGTCGTTGAGTCGCATGGCGGGGTCGGCGAGCGGATCGCTCCACACCCAGCGGGTGGTCACCAGCGTGTGGATCACCGACTCGACGTCCATCACGCCGTCGGGTCTGCGCGGGCCGAGCCCGGCGAGGAGTTCCAGCGGGCCGCGGTCCGTCGGGAGGCGGTTGGGGGCGGCGGTGATCGCGTCGAACTCGGCGATCCACTGCATGGCCGGGACGGCGCTGAAGCGCCGAGTCAGATGGGCGGTGACCTCGTCGGTCCGTCCGAGGGCGAGCAGGTGGTACATCTCCTGCACCTGTTTCCCCTCACCCCGGTAGTACTCGGCGAGGAGTTCGTGCGCGGCGTCCCACGCGTCGGGGCGCCGGCCCAGCCGCCACAGCAGCAACCGGCGCAGCCACGGGTGGAGTACGGGGACCACGGTGAGCGGTCCGGACAGCAGCCAGCGGGAGCGGATCTCGCCGAACAGCGCGTCGCCGGGGCTGAGGAGGCGGGTGCCGACGGAGAAGTCCCGGGCGGCGGCGCATTCGGCGAGGGCGGTGCGCTCGGTCTCGTCGAAGTCGCGCAGGAGCCGGCGCAGGGCGGTGTCGGCGAGTGTGGCGGTGCTCTCGCCGCTGCGCAGGGGCCGGTCGGGCAGGGTGCGCAGCCAGCGGTCCTGCTGCGGGCCCGAGTCCGGGGGCGGTCCGGACTGGCGCAGTACGTCGAGCACTTGGTGGACGGCGCGCGGCAGTCCGCCGGTCAGCCGGTGCACGAAGGGGGTGAGGCGGGTCAGCGGGGCCAGGTCGCTGTGGCCGCCGAGCTGGAGCTCTATGCGGATGCGCACCTCGTCCAGGTTGAGGTCGCGCAGACGTAACGGGTACCACCAGGTGTCCTCGCTGTCGCGGGTCGGCCGGTGGGTGTTCCAGTCGGCGAGGGAGGCCCGGTCGGGGCCGCGCAGCTGCCAGGGCCAGGAGTCCCCGGTGGCGGGGCCCCAGCGGGGCAGCCAGCGGTTCGAGCTGGCGACGATGGTGAGCGGGTCGCTGTCGAGGCCGGCCACGACCGTGTTGTCGTGCCGGGCGCGCACGAGCAGGTCCAGGAAGCGGCGGCCGTAATCGGTGTGGGAGTTGTCGAGGAGCAGGAGGTAGGAGCGGGGCATGAAGTTGCGGGCGGTGTTGCGTCTGAGGTCTTCCAGGAAGGCCGAGAAGAGGACGAGGTCGAGCCGCTCCTGCTCGTTCTCGTCGCCCTCGTGGCGCCACAGGTTGAGCTCGACGAGGGCTTCCATGGGATCGCCGCTGCGGATCATGGGATGGCGTCCGTACCACTGGGCCCCGGCGGTGAGCCGGCTGCCGAACCTGCCCCCGAACAGGTTCGGCATGGTGCGGCGGCTGCGGCGCAGCGCGTCCTGGAAGAGGGCGAGGGCGGCGGTGGAGGCGCCTTCGGGCATGCCCACCGCGCCCATGCCGACTTCGAAGAAGGCGGCCAGGTAGTCGCCGTGCCGGGCCTCGTTCTCCTCCTGGAACCGGTCGAGCTGCCGCTGCACTGCGCGCCGGCCTTCGGCGAGGCTGCGCATTCTGAGTTCCTGGTCGGAAGCGAGGAGGCCGAGGCTGAGGAGCGGGAAGTGGGAGCGGCCGTAGCGGGGCAGTTTGCGTTCGAGCTGGCGCGCGAGGAGGCCGAGGGCGTAGCGGGGCAGGAGTGACTGCGCTCCGGCGAAGTTGACGAAGGCGAAGGGGTAGTCGGGCCCGAAGTGCTCCATGAGCGCGCTGTGCGCCTCGCTGGCGCCGCTGCCGGGCGGGCCGAGCAGCATGGTGAGCGGCCGTTCGGCCGCGGGGGATTCCTTCAGGGACGCGTCGACCAGGGACAGGATGCCGCTACGTCCGCGCAGGCCCATGCCCGTACCCGGCTCCATCACGTTTCCCCCCACAGGATGCCGTAAACGAGGACACAGACTGCCATCCGAAGCCGGTGGCGGCTAGGGCGTTTGCCGCGGATCATCTGATCGGCGTACGGGCGGCGATCAGCGTACGGGCGGCGGCCGGTGTCACCGGCGGGTGGATCTCGCCGACAGCCCGATGACGTCCGCGATCGCCGCGGCCACGATGTCGGGGTCCTTGGCAAGGATCTGCATGTGGTTGCTGCGACTGGTGCCGAACACCGTCACTCGGTCGTTGCCTGCCGTGGCCTCGGCGACGGCGGCACGCATCGTGCCGGTCTCCTGTTCCGAGGCGCCGGGGTGGCCGCCGCTGCCGACGACGAACACCACCGGGCATCGCAGGGCCGCGAAGTCCTGCCCGAGCTCGCCGCTGAGGGCGTCCAGCTCGATGACGACCTCCGCGCTCTCCTCGGGGGACATCCTGGCCGAGCGGCCGAAGAAGGCCAGAAGGCGCATGATCCAGCCCAGCCGGCGGAACTGCTTGCGCACACCATTTCTGCCCGCTTCGTCGAACATGGAGATCGGGGCCGCCTCCGCCGCGCCGAACGTCCTGGCGTACGCGGCCATGTTCCTCGCCGGGGCGCCGGCGGTGGCGGCCGGAGCCGGCCCGGCGGCGGGCAGGCAGGTGCTGGGCGAGGCGGGATACGGCTGCCTCGACCCGCAGGGCTTCCGCTACGAGGGCGCGGACTTCCACGAGTACATGAACCTCGGCTGGACCTTCCCCGACGGCACCTACACCGGCCCCTCCTCGCAGCAGGTCGGCAACCTCGACTGCTCCGGCTGCACGCGCATGGTCTACGGCTACCACGCCGGGGTGCCCATGGCCGCCGGCGAGGACACCTCGAAGACCCGGCTGCCGCGCAAGTCCCGCCACATGGCGGACTACGCCCCCGGCACGCGGATCGACCGGACGGACGGGACCAGCCCGCCGGCCGCGCAGCAGCTCCAGCCCGGCGACCTGCTCCTGTTCAACGCCGATTCGGGCGACGCCACGGAGACGGTCACCGTCGACCACGTGGGCATCTACCTCGGCCTGGACGCGGCCGGCAAGCGGCGTTCCCTCTCCCGCCTCAAGACCGGCAACGGCCCCACCATGTCCGACCTCGGAGGTGCCTCGCTGCTCGCCGGCACCGGAACCTACGCGAGGAAGCTGCACACCGTGCACCGCCTCTGACGCCCGCGGGGCCTCGTGCGGTGCCGCCGCCTACGCCGTCGGGCCGACGGGCACGGCGGTGCCGCACTCCGGATGACCCCAGCGGGTGCCGTTCTTGGTGATCAGGTCACCGGCCGCGTACGTCTTCCCGCACGGGCAGGTTCCGGGGAACTTCGCCTTGATGGGCCTGGCGGCCCCGCCGGCCGGCGCCCCCTCGGACGTCTTGCGGCGTGTGGCGCCGGCGCCGGCCTTCTGCCGCGAGGGCGTGCTGCGGGCGGGAGCCGGACGCGGCATCTCCTCGTCGCCGAGCGCGGTGCCGGCGGCCTGCTGGGTGAGGGCGGCGTCGCTGGCGGCCTGGTCGGCGATCGCGTTCAGGTGGTCGCCGTCCTCGCGGTGTGCAGGAACGTACTGAAACGTCACATCGCGCTCGGACAGCAGCAGGTCGATCCGCTCGACGAGCTGGCGGTTGGCGACGGGCTGGCCCGAGGCCGTCTTCCACCCGTTGCGCTTCCAGCCCGGGAGCCACTGGGTCACGGCCTTCATCGCGTACTGGGAGTCCATCCGCACCTCGACCGAGGTACCCGGGGCGACCGCCTCCAGAAGCCGCTGGAGGGCGGTCAGCTCCCCGACGTTGTTCGTGGCCCGCCCCAGCGGGCCGGCCTCCCAGCGCTCGGGGCGCCCCTCGCCGTCGGCGATGACCCAGGCCCACGCGGCCGGCCCCGGATTCCCCTTGGCCGCTCCGTCACAGGCGGCAATGATGCGATCAGACATCCTCCGATCATGCCGCACGCCGCCGCCTGCCGGTACTCAGCCCTGGAGCCGAGCCACGCGCTCGAGCTCGTCGGCGAGGACCGCCGGGTCGCGGGGGCCGATGTGGGGTGCGGCGATCGACCGTACGCGGAAGCGGTTGTCGGGGGTCAGCTCGTCGGCCTCCCTGATCATCAGGTCCTGCAACGCGGGCGGGATCGAGCGGTCGGCGGTGAACCGCAGGTACGTCCGCGGCACCCGGCCCCATGACCGCGGCAGTCCGCGGGCGTCGCTGACGGAGATCGCCGCCGACTCGTCCGGCTCCAGGAGGTTGAGCAGCGCCCGGATCTCGGCGTCCGGCAGGTCGGCGGCCAGCGCTTCCTTCGCGGCCTGGAAGAGGGCGGGGTCGCCGGAGCGCCAGTTGACGCGGCTGACGCCCAGCTCGGGGGGCGTACGGACGGAAGGGATGCGGAGGATGGCGCTGGCGGCCGCCTCGGGGGTCGACATGAGTTCCAGCACGGTGGACCGCTTGGCCGGGCAGTACGCCGAGGCGTACACGAGGTGGACGGGTCATGGAGGCGCCGGCGTACGTGCTGTCACCTGGCGCTACGCATCGTTGCGTACCGCGGCTACCGCTGTGCGTCGGCCAGGAGCTCGGGTCCGTTGTTGCGGACGCTGTTGACCGCGGTGGACACGGCGCGGACGTCCAGGCGGCCTCCGGCGGGGGCCGCAAGGAGGGCGCGCAGTTCCTGCGGGTCCTGGTGTGCGGGGTCGAGCCAGGCCTCGTAGTCGGCGGGGGCGAGGGCCAGGGGCATGCGGGGGTGGATGCGGCCGGCGCTGTCGGTGGCCTCGGTGGTGATGACCGTGCAGGTCGCCCACCACGCCGCCGGATCGCCGTCCGCGGCGACCGCGGGGTCGCGCCAGAACTCGTACAGTCCGGCCATCGCCATGACCGAGCCGTCCTCGGGGCGGATGAAGTAGGGCTGCTTGTACGCCTTCGCGGTGCCGGTGGCGGGGACGGACTGCCATTCGTAGAAGCCGTCGGCGGGGAGCAGGCACCGGCGTTGGGCGAACGCACGCCGGAAGGCGGGCTTCTCGTGCACCGTCTCCACCCGGGCGTTGATCATCTTCGCGCCGCCGGAGGGGCTCTTCGACCAGGACGGCACCAGCCCCCAGCGCAGGGGCCTCAGCCGCCGCTCCAGCAGCCCGCTCTCACGGTCCGCGCGCTCCAGGACCGCCCACACCGCGTCGGTCGGGGCAACGTTCCAGCTCGGGGGCAGCGCGTCGGCCGGCTCCGGGGGCGCTGCCTGGAACAGGCCGGAAAGATCCTCCGGGCTGCGGGTGGATGCGTAACGACCGCACATACGGCCAGAGTGCCACGTCACCCGGCCGGTGCGGGGCGCGCAGGGGCGCGCCGCCGATGGGTTCCGCCGCTGGCGTCGTCTACTGGGCCGGTAGGAAATCAACGGCGATTTCTCTGGAGACCGGCATGAGGAAGATCACCGCGGAGCTGTTCATCTCGCTCGACGGCGTCGTGGAGGCCCCCGACCAGTGGCACTTCCCGTATTTCAACCACGAGATGGGGGCGGCCGTCGATGCCAGTCTGGGCACCGTCGACACGCTGCTGCTCGGCCGCAAGACCTATGACAGCTTCGCCGGTGCCTGGCCCGAGCGGGAGGCGGCCGGCGGGGAGGACGCGCCGTTCGCCAAGTTCCTCGGCGACGCACGGAAGATCGTCGTAACGCGGAACCAGCAGCTCGAGCTCACCTGGCGGAACTCCGAGCGGCTCCGGGGCGATCTCGTCGAGGCGGTCACCACCCTGAAGAACGGGCCGGGCGACACCGACATCGCGATGAGCGGCTCGGTCTCGGTCGTGCGTCAGCTGCTGGGCGCGGGGCTGCTGGACCGTCTGCACCTGATGGTCCACCCGATCGCCGTCCGCACGGGCATGCGGCTGTTCGACGAGGGTGAGCCCTCGATCCCGCTCGAACTGGTCTCCTCCGAGACGTTCCGGACCGGTGTACTGAACCTCGTGTACGCCCCCGCCGCGTCGCCGGGCCGCGGCACCTACGAGGACGCCAAGGCCCATGTGTCCCAGCCCGAGCGCTAGCTCCGGGGGGCGGCTCGTCAGTCGACGTCGAGGTGGTAGGCGCCGGCCAGCGCGTCGGCGAAGAGCGTGAACCGCACCTCGGGCGTGCCCGGGTCGCCGTGGCCCTCCATCTCCACCGGCTCCGCGTCCACGAGGACGTACTCGCCGTATCCCTCGAAGTCCCCGGGCCCGTCCGCGACTCCGATGTGGATCGGGGTCTCGTCGGGAACGTCTGCGAGGGCTTCGCGCAGGCGCGCCACGGTCCATACCTGCGGTGCGTGATCGAACATCTCAGCCATGCGCCGAGGTTAGAACCACCGGCCGCCGGAAACCCGGCACGGCGCGCCGGACACGCGCGGCCACGACCTCGGCCGGCGGAGCGTCAGGGGGACTTGGACGGCGGCGCACCCCGCGAGAAGATCCCCTCATGAGTGACATCGTCTTACTGGGAGCCGCCCCGACGGCCGCAGGTCTGCTGAACTACCCCGCGAAATGGTGGCGCCGGTCGTTCGGGGACCGCTACTGGGCCTTGGCCACGGGGGCTGGTACCGCCTGCTGCGGACCCCGGGACCTGGGCTGAGATCCGTGGCGGAGCATGCGCGGGAACTGGATGTCGCCGCGACGACGGCGGAGCTCCTTCGGCTGGACGGCGCGGCCGGCGCGCGCCATGCGGCACCCGAGGCGCTGCGGGCGGTGCGCGCCGCCCGGCGGCTGCTGCGGACGCCGGCGGGCGCGGCCGACCGGGAGTCGCTCGCGGAGCTCTTCGAGGTGGCCGGCTGGATCCTCTTCGACGCCGAGCGGCACGGTCCGTCGTACGCGCTCAACCGTCAGGCGTTGGCCTTGGCGCGCGGGCTTCCCCCGGAGCGGCGGTCCATCGAGTGGCTCGTCCTCTCCGTGCTGTGCATGCAGCAGGCGCACCTCGGGCGGCCCGGCGATGCGCTGCGCATCTCGTCGTCCGTCCTCGCCGGGAGGGAACTCCCGGAGCGGGTGGCCGCGATCTTCCACGTACGTGAAGCGCGGGCCCATGCCCTGCTCCAGCGGAGGAGGGAGGCGGTGCGGTCGATGAGCGCCGCCCGGGAGCTGCTCGGGGACGGGCCCTCCACCGCTCGCGATCCCTCCTGGACCTGGTGGTTCGACCGGTCGGAGCTGGTCGGCCACGAGGGGCTGGCGCTGGCCGACTTGGGGGATCTGGAGGCGGCGGCGTCCTGCCTGCACGAGGCGGCGGGAGCGGGTGATGCGCCCGCCTACCGCGCCCTTTTCTCCGCCGAGTTGGCGTCCGCCCTTAGCCGGGCCGGTGCTTGGCGGGAGGCGGACGCGTGGCTGTCGACCCTCGTCGAGTCCGCGCCGGGCATGGGGTCGGCGCGTGCCCTGAACTCGCTCGTGGGGGCCACGCGCATCATCGGACGCGGCCGTGGTGTGCCTCGTGGCCTGCGGGACACGAGCAGGTACCTCGCCGAGGTCCTCCGGAAGGAGATCCCGTTCCACGGCCCGCGTCGCCGGTGAGGTGCGGGACGGCGATACCGATCAGCACGCCCGCCACCACGCCCAGGGCCCGGTCAGGCGCCCGTGCTCGCGCGTCGGGCGCTCCCGGATCCGCGCGAGCGCACGCCGTTGTCCGGCGGCCACAGCGTGCAGGGGCCGGGCGGCCCAACGCCGCCATACCCCGAAAGCGGCATGTCCCACCCCCGGACGCGATCAGGGGCGGCGGGGGCAGGCGAAGAGAGGGAGCCGCCTATGGCGGCGAACGCGGTCGAGATCATGAGGAGGAAGAGGCGTCGGGTCCTTGGGATGGCCATGAGAGGGGTCCTTGCGTCGAACAGGGGATCGGACGTCGGATGCGGCGAGCGGGCTGCACCCGCTCCGTGCCGTCATGCACGACTCCATTGCGCCCTGAGCAGGTGCCCGGGTCACGACCCGGGAAAACGGGGCTTGACAAGCTGAAAACGACCGACCAACGGCCGGATTCGGCACACCTCCGCCTCCGTCGACGGAAAGCCGCGCAGCTGTGCGTCGCGGGCCACCCAGGTCTCCCACCGCGAGGACGGCAAGTGGAGGGTGGCCCACCGCCATGGCGACACCGTCGCCGAGTGCATTACCTGCCGCCCGGCCGGCGCCCCGGCCGGGTCAGATCTCCTCGTTCTGGGGCGGGAACGCGACGCAGTCGACGTCGAACTGGTCGGCCAGCACGTTGATCATGCCGGCCAGGGCGAGGACGGTCTCCGGATCGAGGTCCGTCTCGTCGGTGGAGCGCAGCCACTCCGCCCCGAGGCGCCGCTGCAGGCCCGTGACCTGGTCGGACGGGGCGAGCAGCGTGCCCCCCGCAGCAGAGAGCAATGGTGTGGATGCCTTCATGGTGAAACCGCCTCCGGGCCCTGCGCCTACCCGCTGTCTGATGGGCCATTCCCCGTGCGCGACCCTTTTCGGGGCGCGCCGGTGTGGTCGATGACCCCGGTCTGCGCCGAGCCCGCGGACCAGATCCGTGTTCCGCGTGCAGGGTCGGCGGCCTGCGCGCAGGCGCCGGGTCAGGACTCCAGGTGGCTGAATCCCACCTCGAAGCGTTCGACCGAGATGATGCGCTGTCCCTCCCGCTGCGCGACTTCCTCGCGGATCTTGGCGCCCTGCTCCTCGCTGGCCAGCATGGCCTGCTCGTCCTCCCACAAAGTCAGCGACCTGGCCCTCCCGGAGGCGCGGTCGACGAGGTAGTAGACGCCGCGGAACCCGGGAACCCCCTGGATCTCCTTGACGACCGCCGCCGAATTCCGGCTCAGGTCTCCCCCTGACGGAACGGGTGACCCCTGGTAGGTGCTCAGCCTCGCGAACATCGCTGCCCATCCCTTCCTGCCGGGCTACCGGTCTGGCCGCCCTCTTCTGAAGGGGCGGCTCCCACCCAGCGTGCTCCGGCGGGCGGCGGGTCGCATGCCGAGCCCGCGGCGCGACAATGGTGGGGTGGCGTACATAGCCGTGACTGCCTTGAGCCACGCCGGGCTGGTCCGCGGCCACAACGAGGACAGCCTCGTCGTGGGACCGTGGACCTTGTGCGGGACCGTGACCGAGAACCCCCAGACCCTGGTGTTCCGGCTCGGCAAACCGCTGGTCGTGGCGGTGGCCGACGGGCTGGGCGGGCAGCCGGCCGGCGAGGTGGCCAGTGCGCTGGTCGTCCGCCAGCTCGCCGCGTCCGGTCCTGCGCTGGAGAACCCGGAAGCCCTCGGCGACGCCTTGGACCTGTGCAACCGGGTGGTGCTTGCGGCGGCCGACGGCCGTCCGGAGCTGGCCGGGATGGGGACCACGGTCGCGGGCGCCGTCCTCCTGGCGGAGTCCCTGATGACCTTCAACGTCGGCGACAGCAAGGTGTTCGACGCGGGCCGGGACGGGCTGCACCAGGTGAGCGTGGACGACAGCCCGCTACCGGTGCCGCCCCGGCGCACCACCTCACTCGTCACGCAGACGCTCGGCGGCACCCGCGGGTTGAGCGCCGTCCACCCCCATCTGGCGACCTTCCCGCTGGCCGTGGGCGACCGCTACCTGGTGTGCAGCGACGGCCTGACCGACACGCTGCCCGACGACGTGATCGACGACCTGCTGCGCGTACACGACGACGGCAGGGCCGCCTTCGAGCTGTGGAAGGCCGCCATCGCGGCCGGAGGCCCCGACAACATCACGCTCGCCTTGGTGCGCATCGGTGCATAGCCCCGCGCCCGCGGGCCGAGACGCCGGCCCGAGAGGGGGGACTGGGCCATTCGGGCCAATACACAGGAGCGCCTTCGGTCCCATGCGAACGTCGTCTCCTGCCTCGTCACCGCCTACTGCTCGGCCGCCGTCCTCGTCCCGGACGCCATCGGCCTCTTGGAGGACGTCGAGGTCCGTCCCCGTGCGTGAGGGCAGGCCGGGGCCCGGCTGACCGCTGCGGCACGGCAGCCCTACCCGGCGAGGCCGTCGGCGATCAGGCCGGCGAGCACCGCCTCCCCCAGGGCGTGCACCGCGGACTGGGGTCGGACCATCACGGTGAACTCCTTGACGCGGCCGTTCCCGTCGAACTGGAGCTGGTCGATGCCGTGGATCTCCTTGCCGTTCACGGTGGCCCGGAAGGGCAGGATCACCGTCGGTGCCTCCGTGCCGTCGGCGGTGGTCTCGACGGCGCCTTCGAGATGGCCGAGGTAGCGGAGGTCCTCGAGGGTGCGCACCAGCACGCCGAAGAGTCCCAGCACCGCCGCCTTGCCCTCGAAGGGGGTGAACTTCACCGGGCTGTAGAGGCGGATGTCCTCCGTGAACAGGTCGTCCAGTGCGGTGAGATCGCGCTTCTCCACGGCGGCGCGGAAGCGTTCGGCAGTCTCCATGACCCCTCCTGATACTCGTACTCAACAACATGATTAGTCAGTTTCTTGAGTATGATGCAGGTCCGGACCAAGAAGGGGAAGGGGGACGCTCCGATGGCCTTGCGGCATGCCGTGCTGGCGGCGCTGCTCGACGGCGAGTACAGCGGCTACGAGTTGACGAAGACGTTTGACCTCGGCGTCGCCAACTTCTGGCACGCACTGCCCCAGCAGCTGTACGCCGAGCTGTCCAAGCTGGAGAAGGAAGGGCTGGTCTCGGGGCGGCAGGTGGTCCAGGAGACCCGGCCCAACAAGCGGCTGTTCCAGGTCACCGACGCCGGTCGCGAGGAGCTGGAGCGGTTCGCCGCGTCCCCCTCGAAGCCCTCCTCCATCCGCGACGACCTGCTCGTCAAGGTCCAGACCGCCGACCGGGTCGGCACCGTGCCGGTGATCGAGCAGCTCGAAGAGCGGGCGGCCGCGGCCGAGGCGAAGATCGAACTCCTCGGCAAGGTGCTGCGGAACATGCGCGGTGAGGCGGACGAGGAGGAGTTCCTGCTCCGGGGCGAAGGAATCGGCGGGTACCTGACGTGCCTGCGCGGCCTGGCCTTCGAACAGGGCCACCGGGACTGGTGCCTGCGGAGCGCGGCCATCCTGAGAGAGAGGCGGACGAACCGTGCGGAACGGTGACTGCCTGCGCTACGTCGCCCTGGGCGACAGCCAGACGGAGGGAATGGGCGACGGGGACGACCTCGTGGGCCTGCGCGGCTTCGCCGACCGGCTCGCCGAGCAGCTCACGGCCGTCAACCCCGGCCTGCTGTACGCGAATCTGGCGGTCCGCGGACGCGTCACCAGCCAGGTCCTCGCCGAGCAGCTGGGGCCGGCGCTGGCCCTGCGCCCCGATCTGGCCACCGTGGTCACCGGGGTCAACGACCTGCTGCGGCCCCGGTTCGACGCCGCGGAGGTGGCCGGGCAGCTGGAGGAGATGTTCGCCGCGCTGACGGCGGCCGGGACCCGCGTGGTGACCGCGACCTTCCCCGACGTGGGCAGGATCGCACCTCTGGCCCGCCCGCTGCGCTCCCGCGTGGTCGATCTCAACACCCACATCCGCGCCGCGGCCGCCCGGCACGGGGTCACGGTCGCAGAGACCGCCAGGGAGGCCGTCGCCACCGACCCCCGTCTGTGGAGCCCGGACCGGCTGCACGCCGGCCCCCTCGGCCACCAGCGGATCGCCGAGGCCCTCGCCCACGCACTGCGGCTCCCCGGCAGCAGCGACGCCTGGGCCCGGCCGCTGCCCCCGCTGCCGGCCGCCTCCGGCCTGCGGGCCGCCGGGGCCGAAGTCCGCTGGGCGGCGGCATTCCTGGGTCCCTGGCTCGGCCGCCGGCTGCGTGGCCGGTCCTCCGGAGACGGCCGCACGGCCAAGCGCCCCCAGCTCCTGCCCCTGCCCCTGCCCCCCGTAGGACCGTAGGACCGTAGGGCTTGTAAGACCGTCCTCCTCCAGCGGATCGGCAGTCTCAGGCCGGTCCCTGGTGGGTGGGGCCGGTGCAGCAGCCGTCGCGGAGCATCTGGTGGAGGACGGCGCGCCAGTCACCGGGCGGCGTGGCAGCCGGTGCGGCGGTGGGGGTGAAGGCGCTTTCCAGGGCGGCGCGTTCCTGGAGGGTGCCGCCGCGCAGGGTGGCCCGTACGCGGATCAGGTCCGCGAAGTCGGCGAAGGGATCGCCGTCGACGAGGGTGAGGTCGGCGATCCGGCCCGGTTCGACCGTGCCGAGCTGGTCCGCGACGCCGAAGACCCGGGCGGGCGTGCGGGTGGCGGTGGTCAGCGCCTCGGCCGGCGTCAGCCCGTAGCGGTGCAGGGCGCGCAGGGACAGGTGGAGGTGGAGGCCGACGGGGGTGAGGGGCGCGTCGGTGCCCAGGGCCACGCGGCCGCCGCCCGCGAGGACGGCCCGGTAGGTGGCGACCTCCCGTTCGAGGGCGGCGCTCTGCTCCGGGGTCGGCGCCTGGGCGGCCGCGGCCCGGACGGCCGCCACGTCCCAGGGCGGCATCAGCGCGGTGACCCGGGCGTCGTCGGCGAGCGCCGGATCGGCGCCGATCAGCGTCAGGGCTGTGAAGGGGGTGGCGATGAGGTCGAAACCGCCGTGCGTGTAGACCTCCACGGTGTCCTGGTAGGTGTGTCCGCCCGGGGTCGCGCCGTGGCCGTACTCGGCGCGCTCGGTGGCCACCAGATGGGTGGTCAGGTCCTGGCCGGACTGGATGCCGGGGGCGCACAGGTGGGACCCGGCGAGCACGCCGAGCCGTTCGTGCGCGAATCGGGCGGCGTCCTCCATGAACGCGTACGGGGCCCGGACGTACGTTTTGACGAAGTCCCAGTCCAGGGCGGCGGCCCGGGCCAGCGAGCGGGCGAAGCCCGCGCGGGTGCGGTGGGCGCGCCCCATGCTGTAGGCGACGCGGGAGCCGTCGAGCAGCTCTCCGCTCGCCAGCAGCCGGGGTGCGGCGAGCCGGCCGGCCCGGATGTCCTCGCGGAGCCGGGCCTGTTCGTAGGCGGAGCCGCCGAGGGAGACGGCGGTGGTGACGCCGTAGGCGAGGTGCAGCGCGCCCTGCCGGGCTCCGTAGGTGTACGGGTACGGGTGCACGTGCGCGTCCCACAGGCCCGGCAGGACCGTCCCGGTGGAGGCGTCGACGGTGCGCGCGGTGCGGCGGCGCGGCCGGTGGGGCTCGACGGCGGTGATCCGGCCGCCGCGGATGAGGATGTCGACGTCGGCGCGGGGCGGGGAGCCGGTGGCGTCCCAGAGGAGTCCGGCGTGGACGACGGTGTCGACGGGGGCGGGGCGGCGGTAGGTCAGCGTGAGCGGGACGGTGCGAGGTGCTCCGGCGGGTGTTCCGGCGGCGTCGAGGGAGAGCAGGCGCAGCCGGGCGCAGGACTGGTAGAGCAGCGTGCGCGAATCAGCGGACCAGGAGGGGTGGTCGGCGGGTTCGTCGGTCAGGAGGCGGGCCGGTCCGGCGGGGGTTCCGTCCGGGGCGACCGGGAGCAGCCAGAGGGCCGATTCGCCGACGCAGGCCAGGAAGCGGCCGTCGGGTGACCAGACGGGGCCGGAGGCGTAGCTGTCGGAGAGGGAGGTGTGGGGGGCGAGGGCGTGGAGGCGGGCGGCGCCGGTGGCGGTGTCGACGATCCGGATGAGGTTGTGGCCCTCGCGGAAGCGCCGGCTGAGCCGGTTGCGGTCGCACAGGGCGAGGTACCGGCCGTCGGGCGACCAGCTCGGCGGGCTGGGCAGGCCGCCACCGCCGAGGGCATCGGCCAGCGGGGTGTCCGTCCCGGTCGCGAGGTCGCGTACGAGGAGCCGCCCGGCGAGGTCGAGGGCGGCGAGCCGGGTGCCGTCCGGGGAGAGCGACCCGTAGACGCGGCCGCTCGGGGAGAGGACGCTCTCGGCGCCGCCGGCGAGTTCGCGGCGACGTACGGTGTTCAGGCCGTCGCGGTCGTCCGTGTAGACCAGGGCCCGGCCGTCCGGGCTCCACACGGGGCCCTGGACGTAGGCCGTGGCGGGTGCCTGGACGACCTTGCGCGGGGCTCCCCCGGTGACGGGCACGGTCCACAGGGCGTTGAGCGCGGCAAAGGCCACGGTACGGCCGTCGGGCGACAGGCTGGGCAGGTGGAGGCCGAGGACCGGGCGGCTCCGCTCGGCCTCCAGCGCGTACTGCTTGACGCGGTAACGGGGGCGCGGCACTTCGAGGGTGGCGTCGAGGGGGATCTCGTACCCGACGGGGTCCCGGTGGGGGCGGATCACCCGGAACCGGCCGTCGAGGGTGACCAGCAGGCGGTCGTCGTCGATCCAGCGCGGGGGCGCGGGCGCGAGGTCCCCCGCGAGGGCGACCGGGCGGCCGTCCGCGTACAGGGACAGGATCTCGGCCTTGCGGACGCCGGGGGCGGCGCAGAGCCAGGCGGTGCGGCCGGCCGGGGAGAGCGCGGGGGCCCGCAGGCTGCCGTCGGTGACGGTGTGTTCGGTCCGTACGGGCCCTGGCGCGTCGGCGGACACGGAGGCGAGGATCCGGGCGGTCAGGGTTTCGCCCGTGGGCGTGCCGCGGACGAACAGCACGCGGGAGCCGTCCGCCGACCAAACCGGGTCGAAGTCCTCCCAGGCGGCCTCCTGGCCCGGACCGGTCTGCGCCGGCAGGCCCGTCAGGCGGCGGAGGCGGCCGTCGGTGACGCCGACGGTCCAGATCCGGTACGGGCTGCCCGCCACCGGGTCGCCGCCGCGTTCGGAGCAGAAGGCGAGGGTGCGGCCGTCGGGCGACCAGGCGGGCGCGCGGTGGTCGAAGGGACCGTCGGTGAGCTTGCGCAGCCCGGTGCCGTCGGCGCGCATCACCCAGATGTGGAAGGCGCCGCCCCGGTAGGCGCTCATCGCGACGTGGTGGCCGTCCGGGGAGAACACCGGGCGGCCGGGCTCCAGGTCGGGCGGGGTGAGAGGGGTGGCGGGCGAGCCGTCCGGGGGAAGCGACCAGAGGATGTTCTGCACCTCGGCGATGACGCGGCCCCCGTCGGCGGTGGCGGTGGCCGCGCCGTTGGTCGCGCGGGTGAAGCGCAGCCGGGCCGGGCGCCCGGGCTCCGGTTCCGGGGCTCTGGCCGCCTGTTCGGGGGCTCCCGCCGCCGGTTCCGGGGCTCCGGCCCTGTGTGGCGCGGCCGACGCCGCCGGGTGGCCGGTCAAGGCCGTCAGGGCGCCGGCCGACGCCGCCTGGAGAACCGTCCTGCGTGCAACCCACATCCCGACCACTCTCGCCTCGCGTATCGATGACCGCCCCCACTGCCCGTCGGTCACCCAAACGATCAACGGACCGCTTCGGCAACGGGCGGATGGGCGGCGGTCGTTGTGCGGCCGCGGTCCGTTGGCGACCTTTGAGGACGTCTGCTGCCCCGTCGGATATCGTCCGAAACGGCATTGACGGAACAGAAGCACGGGGACGTGACAGTGAACGAGAAGGACGTGCTGGCGCAGCGCTTCGAGGAGCACCGGCCCCATCTGCGGGCGGTGGCCTACCGGATGCTGGGCTCACTCAGCGAGGCGGAGGACGCCGTCCAGGAGGCGTGGCTCAAGCTGAGCCGCTCGGACGCCGCCGAGGTGCAGAACCTGGGCGGCTGGCTGACCACGGTGGTGGGCCGGGTCTGCCTGGACATGCTGCGCTCGCACACCACGCGGCGCGAGGATCCGCTGCACGACCAGGACGGGCGGATCCGCGTCCCCGATCCGGTCGTCAGCAGGGCGGACGGCCTCGACCCCG
This sequence comes from Streptomyces sp. ISL-94, assembly GCF_018614075.1. GTDB lineage: Bacteria > Actinomycetota > Actinomycetes > Streptomycetales > Streptomycetaceae > Streptomyces. The sequence continues at coordinate 118,544 of NZ_JAGGOZ010000117.1, forward strand.
AGCAGGAGATACTCCTGGCCGACTCCGTCGGCATCGCCCTGATGGTGATCCTGGAGACCCTCTCCCCCGCCGAGCGCCTCGCGTTCGTCCTGCACGACATGTTCGCCGTGTCGTTCGACGAGATCGCCCCCGTCCTCGGCCGTACGGCGGCCACGACCCGGCAGCTCGCCAGTCGCGCCCGGCGCCGGGTCCAGGGTGCGGCGCCCGCTCCCGACGCCGATCCGGCCCGGCTGCGTACGGTCGTCGAGGCCTTCCTGGCGGCCGCGCGCGGCGGGGACTTCGACGCCCTCGTCTCCCTTCTCGACCCCGGGATCGTGGCGCGCTCCGACGGCGGCACGCTGTGCCCGAGCGTCCTGCGGCGCGGTGCGGCCGAGGTCGCCTCCCAGGCGATCACCTTCGCCCGGTTCGCGGAGGCCGGGCGCCCGGTTCTGGTCAACGGCCTCCCCGGTGTGGTCTCCCTGTCGGCGCAGGGCGAGCTGCTCTCGGTCATGGCGTTCACCATCCGGGACGGCAGGATCACCGCGCTCGACATCCTCACCGACCCGGAGCGCCTCGCGCGCATCGACCTCGGCGTGCTCGACAGCTGAGTCGCCGTCGGCGTCCCCTGGGGCTCCATTGCACAGGGGGCGGCGGCGCGCCGGGCACGTCAGGCCGGGTCCGGGCGCTCCGCGGGTTTACCGTCGGCGGCATGGACGGTGATCGCCAAGGGTGGCGCCAGTGTTTGCTCAGCGGGGCGGTGTTCGCCGTGTGCATGGCCGGCACAACGCTGCCGACCCCCCTCTACGGCCTCTACCAGGAGAAGTTCGGCTTCTCCGAGCTGATGGTGACCGTGGTGTACGCCGTGTACGCCTTCGGGGTCATCGGTGTGCTGCTGCTGGCGGGCAATGTCTCGGACGCCCTGGGCAGGCGGCCGGTGCTGCTGGTGGGCCTGGGTTTCGCGGCGGCCAGCGCCGTGTGCTTCCTGTGCGCCACCGGGCTCGGCTGGCTGTACGCGGGGCGGCTGCTGTCGGGCCTGTCCGCCGGCCTGTTCACCGGGGCCGCCACGGCGTACGTGATGGAGCTGGCACCGTACGGCGGCACCTCGCGGGCCACGTTCGTCGCGACGGCCGCGAACATGGGCGGGCTCGGCTGCGGTCCGCTGCTCGCCGGAGTGCTCGCGCAGTACGCCGTCTTGCCGCTGTACCTGCCGTTCGCCGTGCACCTCGCGCTGGTGGCCGGCTCGGTTGCCGTCCTGCTGCGGCTTCCGGAGACGGTACGGGAGGGGCGGCCGCTGAGCACCGTACGGCCGCAGCGGCCCGGCCTGCCCCCGCAGGTGCGGGCGGTGTTCGGGCCGGCGGCGATCGCCGCGTTCGTGGGGTTCGCGCTGTTCGGGGTGTTCACCTCGGTCAGCCCGGCGTTCCTCGCGCAGTCCCTGGACGTGCACAACCACGCCGTGAGCGGGCTGGTCGTCGCGCTGGCCTTCTTCGCCTCGACCGCCGGGCAGCTGGCGGTCGGCCGGGTGGGGGTGGGGCGCTCGCTGCCGCTGGGGTGCGCCGGGCTCTTCGCCGGGCTGGCGCTGTTGGCGGGGGCGCTGCGGTGGGATCTGCTGCCGCTGGTGGTGCTCAGTGCGCTGGTCGGCGGGGTGGGGCAGGGGCTGGCGTTCCGCGGGGCGCTGTCCGCGGTGGCCGCGGCCTCCCCCGCTGACCGGCGGGCGGCGGTGATCTCGACGCTGTTCGTGGTGGCGTACGCGGGCATCTCGGTGCCGGTGATCGGGGTGGGGGTGCTGGTGGGTCCGCTCGGGCTGGAGGGTGCGGGGCTGGTGTTCATCGCGTGCATGGCGGTGCTCGTCTCGTCGGCGGCCCTCTACCTGCTCCGTCGTCCAGTGCGGACCGCCGCGACCTGAGCGCAGGCGGTCGCGGCGACCGCCGTCCCCTTGGCCGGCGGCGGAGCCACCGGCCCGTGATCAGCGGGATCCTCCAACGGGTCCGGACCAGCGTGCGGTGGCGGGACCGGCCCGACCGCTCAGACCGTCAGCCGCCGGTCTGTTCCGGTGCGGGCAGGAACTTGCCCGCCTTCAACCGGAGCTGGCCGGCGAAGTACGCCGCAGCGTCGGGGCGCATCCTGGCCAGGGCGACCATGCCCGTGATGATGACGTCGCACACCTCGTCGTGGACGTCCTCCCAGGAGTGGGAGCGGCCCTTGCGGGGGTTGGTGCCCTTGGCGCCGATGACGGCCTGGGCCGCTTCGCCGAACTCCTCCCCGAGCTTGAGGATTTGGAGGAGGTGGCTCTCCTCGGGCTGGAGTCCCTGCTCGGCATCGGCGGCGTCGAAGCGGTCGGCCAGGGCGGTGATGGTGTCCCACGGGGCGGTCACGGCGGGCGGTGCCTTCCCGACGGCCGTCGGGGCAAGGGGGTTCATCGTCGGTACCTCCGGATCGGGCAGGGGCAGCACCCTATCGCTGCGGGGGAGTTGGGGCGCCGCCGCCATCCACCGATCCGGCCGGCCTCACCTTCCTCACGGGTCGTGACGGAGGGAATTCGACAGGTAGTAATTAGATGAATCCCTGACTGAATTCCCGTCAATAAGCCCACAGTCGTTATCTCGATTTGATAACGACTCCATTGACAAGGCCTGGACCAATGCCGCGTGACGCGCGTAACTCCCCCTCTTTTGCATGGAGTTGAGTGTTCGTCAGTTCTTGCCGACAGGTAACGGAACGATTTCTCGAAGCGCACTCCCCTTTGTCCGAATTCTCCATCGCATTCGTCTGGCAGGCTTCCGCGCACCCACTCATCCGACATCGACTTGAGGTGCCCATGACAGGACGACGCAGACGGCGTGAACACCGCCGCAAGCCCCGGCGGTTGATACTCCTCACCGCCGCCACGGCCACGGCGGCGGTGATAGCCGCCGGCATCGCCTACTCCGGACTGGGCGATGGCGCCCAGGCCGTACCCGTACAGGCCAGTGCGGAGGCCGCCGCACCGGCCGCCGCGCCCGCCCGGGACCAAGAGCCCGAACCCCTCGCGAGCGCGCCCGCCAACGAGAGCGCGCGCGGCATGGTCTTCGACGGCCTCAAGACCGCGCCCAAGGGCGACCGGTGCGTGGGCGTCTACCGCACCGAGGCCGGGTTGTGCACGCACGGCCCCGACGCCCCGCCCAAGGACGTCGACATCACCAAGGACATCCCGCCCGCCGTCAAGGCATCGGCACCCGCGGCCGATCCGGCCCGCCCCGCCGCCGATGACCCGGCGACCGGCGAAGGCGGCGGGCGTCCTCAGGACGCGCCCGCCGCCGACGCCGACCGCGCCGCCGACAAGTCCGCCGCGCCCGCGCCCTCGGCCGCCGGCCAGGACGTCGCCGCAGGCCCCGCGGGCCAGACCGTCCAGTGCGACGGCGACGGCAGCACCGGCAACCGCGTCCAGGTCGTGTACGCCCACGGCCCGGGTCGCGACCGCTACTCCGAGTACGTGGCATCGTTCCGCAAGTGGGCGGCCGATGCCGACCTCATCTACGCGACGAGCGCTCAGGAGACCGGCGGGGTCCGCCACATCCGCTACGTGACGGCCGCCGACTGCACCCCCACCGTGCTCAACATCGAGCTCCCGGACTCCGCGCTGGCCGAGTTCAGCGCGACCAACAACGCACTCGCCGGCAAGGGGCTCGACCGCCGCGACCGCAAGTACATGATCTTCGCGGACACCCAGATCTACTGCGGCATCGGCACCTTCAACGGCGACGAGCGGCCCGGCCAGGCCAACCAGAGCAACTTCGGCCCCTCGTACGGGCGCACGGACTCCGGCTGCTGGGGCGGTCACACCGCGGCGCACGAACTGGGACACAACCTGGGCGCGGTGAACAACAGCGCCCCGAACACCAGCCGCGGCGCGCACTGCACCGACGAGTTCGACGTCATGTGCTACTCGGACACCCCGTACTACCCGCAGATGCGCAACATCTGCACCAACCAGGCGTCCGAGAACATCCTGGACTGCAACCACGACGACTACTTCCACACCAGCCCCAAGCCCGGCAGCTACCTGGCCACGCACTGGAACATCGCCGACAACCAGTTCCTGATGCGGAACAAGGGCGGAGGCGGCACCGACCCCGGTCCGAACCCGAACCCCACCCCGACGCCGACCAAGAAGCCGACACCCACGCCGACGAAGAAGCCCACCGGCGGACCGGCCGTGACGGTGGGCCAGGTCCAGTCGGACTCCGTCGTCGTGAGCTGGCCCAAGGCCGAGGGCGCGGCCTGGTACCAGGTCCTGCTCAACGGCAAGCACCTGGCCTGGGTCCAGTCCCCGGTGCTGCGCGTCTACAACCTCCGGCCCGACACCTCGTACACGGTCGCCGTCTCCGCCCGCGACAGCGCCGGCCGGGACAGCGGGCCCGGCAAGGCCGCGTCCTTCCGTACGAAGGGCACCGGCGGCGGCGCGACCACCCCCGGCACCCGGTACCTGCTCGGCAACGGCAGCACCGGCATGGCCGCCGAGGTCTGGGGCGGGCGCAGCGCCGACGGCACCGTGCTCGTCGGGGCCCGCTCCAACGGGTACGCCCAGCAGCAGTGGTACTTCGACGACGCGGGCAGCGGACAGGTCCGCATCCGCTCGGCCGTCTCCGGCAAGTGCCTGCAGCCGGGCGGCACTCCGGCCGCGGGCATGTGGGTCGCGCAGCAGCCCTGCGGCGGCGTCGCCGCGCAGGCCTGGAAGCTGACCTCCCGCGGCGGCGCGGTGACGGTCACCGATCCGAGCGGCGGCTTCGCCCTGACGGTGAGCAGCCGCCCCTACTACGGGAACTGGCTGCTCGACCTGCAGCGCGCGGACGGCCGCCCGGCGCAGGCCTGGACCGTTCAGAAGGTCGGCTGACCTTTCCAGCCCCCTGAAGTCCACTCCGGCGGACGGCCGCGTCGCGCGGCCGTCCGCCGGCCCCTCATTCCACCCGGAGCACCGCCACGATGCGCATACGAATCGCTTTCCAAGCCGTCCTGACCGCACTCGGCCTGATCCTGCTGTCCCCCGCCGCGGCGTACGCCCACGGCGACACCGTGAAGGTGGTGGTCACCGGGCAGCGGGAGGGCCACATCACGGCCGACATCACGTGGGAGAACGACGGGGACGCCGTCAGCGAGGCGGTCGCCGCCACCGTGAACGCGGTCAGCGGCGACGGCGCCCGCACCATGGGCCCCTGGCGGCTGGTGCGTGATCCCGCCGCGGCGCCGGCCGGCTGGACCACGGCCGAGACCCTGGCACCCGGCTCCTGGAAGGTCAGCGTGGACGTGGGCTTCCCGGCCCTGGGCCACGGTGAACTCGAAGTCGGCGTACCGGTGGTGGACCCGGCCCCGGCCACCGGCACCCCGGACCCCCGTCCCGCCACACCGTCGGCCGCGCCGGCACCGAGCCGGACACCGGCCGAGGCACCGACGCCGGTGCCGGCCCCCGAAGCCCCCGCGGAGCCCGGACCGGGGCCCGCCGTCTGGTGGACGACGGCGGGCGTGGCGGCAACGGCCCTGGCCGGCGCGGCCGTCGGAATCCTCGTACGGCGCCGGCGCGGGCGCCGCTAGGTGTATCGACCGCAGGCTCTCGTCCCGGGCGGGCGCGAGGGCGAGGGCGAGGGCGAGGAGAACTGGATGGGCCCGGCGCGCGTCATGAAGGTCATGACCGTGTACATGATCGGCAAGAAGCGTCCGCCGGAGGGTGGCGAGCCGGCCTCCGGCCGGGGGCCCGCGGCGGCCCGGTGGGGTGCGGCCCGCGCCGTCACCCCGGGCGCCGCGGTGGCGGAGTAGCCGCGCCGTGACGAAGACCGCTCCCCCGGCCGCCGTCCCTCGTGGCCGCCGTGCCCCGCGACCCGCCTCCGGCCGCCGGGGCCGGGTCGTCGCCGCGTTCTGCGTGCTCGCCGCCCTCGTGATGCCGCTGCACCGGTGGCTTCCCAACCGGGTCGCCAACCTGGGCAGCCTCGTCGAGACCTTCCTGCCGTGGACCGGCGCGGTGGTCCTGGTGGCGGCTGCCGTCGGGCTCGTGCGCCGGTCGCGCGTCGCGCTGATCGCCGTCCTGCTCCCGGCGCTCATCTGGGCCGCGCTGTACGGACCCGCCCTCGCCGACCGGGGTGCCGGCGGCACGGCCGACCTCACCGTCGTCACGCACAACGTGGACGACGCGAATCCGGACCCGGTCGGCACCGCCCGTGCCCTCGCCGCCTCGGGTGCCCAGCTGATCGCCTTGGAGGAGCTGGTGCCGCCCACGGTGCGCCAGTACGAGCAGACGCTGGCCGGGACGCACCCGTACCACGTGGTCGAAGGCACGGTCGGCCTGTGGAGCACCTTCCCGCTCCGCGATACGGCCCGGGTGCCCGTCACGTCGTGGAGAGTCGCGTTGCGCGCCACGGCCGAGACTCCCAAGGGCCCCCTCACCGTGTACGTCGCCCACCTTCCCTCCGTACGGGTCAGGCCGTCGGGATTCACCACCGGGAACCGGAACGAAGCCGCCGGCCGGCTGGCCGCCGAGCTCGCCACCGCCCCGGCCGGGCGCACCCTCCTCGTCGGCGACTTCAACGGCACCACCGACGACCGGGCCCTCGCGCCGGTGGTGGACCGCTTCCGCTCCGCCCATGAGGCGCCGGGCGCGGGCCTCGGCTTCAGCTGGCCCGCGGGCTTCCCCTTCGCCCGCATCGACCAGATCCTGGTCCGCGGTCTCACCCCGGTCTCGGCGTGGACCCTGCCGGCCACCGCCAGCGACCACCTGCCCGTGGCGGCCTCGCTGCGGCTGTGACGGGCAGGTGAAGGCCGGGCGGTTCAGCGTCCCCGCGTGAGCGGGAAAAGCTGCTCGTCGTCGAGGCCGAGGGCCCGGCTGCTGGTGGTGAGCAGTTGGAGGCCCGGTTCGAGGGCGAGGAGGTGGCGCAGCCGGCGCACCGCCCGGTCGGTGAGGTGTTGGCCGCCGTCGAGGACGAGCAGCAGGTCCTGGCCGGTGAACCAGGGCAGCTCCGGCCGCCCCGGGGCGGGCGGGGCCGTTCTGCCGGCCGAGAGGGAGCAGAGGGCCGCCGTCAGGTCCGCTTCGCCGGTCTTGCGCTCGAGCGTCACCAGGGCGGTGCCGGCGACGAAGTTGGACCGCAGCCGGCACGCGACGGCGGTGGCGAGCCGGCTCCTGTCGTCGGCGCCCTGCCCGGTGAGCGTGACGATCCGGCTCCTGCGGACGGCGGACATGAGGGCGGCCAGGTGCCGCGGCGCCGGCTGGGTCGATGGTGATGTGGACAGAGATGTGCTGTTCATGGATCCCCCGTGTGGTGCTGCACGCGGCGCGCTGGTCATTTCGCGCCGGGCAAGGGTTGATTATGAGCCACTGGGACGGATCGCGGAACCGCCTTCCGGGGTGAGCGGATCGAGCGCGCGCCGCCGGGCGCAGTGCGGTCCCCGCCGAGGCCGTGGCCGCGGCGGGGACCGGGGTCGCCGGACCGGGGTTCACCGGACCGGGTTTCACCGCCGCGGGGTCAGGCGCTCCCACAGGAAGGTGTGCACCAGGGCCTCGTTGAAGGCGGTCTGGCCGTGGTCGGTGGCTCCGGCGTGGCCGCCGCCGAGATGCTCGTGGAAGAGGACGGAATGGCCGTGCTCACGCAGCCGGGCGGCCATCTTGCGGGCGTGGCCGGGGTGGACCCGGTCGTCGCGCGTCGAGGTGAGCAGGAGCAGCGGCGGATACGGGGCGCCCTCGGCCCGCACCTGGTGGTAGGGGGAGATCTCCTCCAGGTGGGGGCGGTCGGCCGGGTCGTCCGGGTCTCCGTACTCGGCGATCCAGCTGGCGCCCGCCAGCAGCCGGTGGAAGCGGAGCATGTCCAGCAGCGGCACGTGCGCGACGACGGCGCCGAACAGCTCCGGATGGCGCGTGAGCATCGCACCCATGAGGAGGCCGCCGTTGCTGCCGCCTTCGATGCCCAGCTGGGCGGGGGTCGTGATGCCGCGGGCGGTGAGGTCCCGGGCGACGGCGGCGAAGTCCTCGAACGCCCGGACGCGGTCCGCTCCGAGGGCCGCCCGGTGCCAGGCCGGCCCGTACTCGCCCCCGCCCCGGATGCCCGCGACCACGTAGGTGCCGCCGCGGGCGAGCCAGGCCCGGCCGGTGACCGGGCTGTAGTGCGGGGCCTGGGAGATCTCGAAGCCGCCGTACCCGTAGAGCAGCGTGGGGCCGGGGCCGGGGCGGTCCTCGGGGCCGACCACGAAGTACGGCACGCGCGTGCCGTCCGCGGAGGTCGCGAAGTGCCGTCGTACAGCCAGACCGGCGGTGTCGAACAGCGCCGGGGCCTGCTTGACGGTCTCGTCGGCGCCCGCCTCGCCTGCCTCCCCCTCGCTGCCGCCGCCCGCCGTGCCCGCGTAGAGGGTGGAGGGCTGGAGGAAGCCGGAGACGTTCAGGAAGTAGTCGTCGTCCACGTCGGAGTCGGTACAGCTGACCCAGGCCGTGGACAGCGGCGGTACGCCGGGCAGCGGCGCGCGCCGCCAGCCGTCGGCGCCCGGGGTGAGGATCTCCATCCGGGAGGAGACGTCCGCGGTGGTGCCGAGGACCAGGTGGTGGCGGGTCCAGCTGTAGCCGGCGAGCGCGGTGCGCTCGTCCGGGGTGAACAGCACGGCGGCCTCCCGCTGCCCCGCCAGGAAGGCGTCGAAGTCGAAGGCGAGCAGGCTGCCGGCGGGGTGGCCGAGCCACGGCGTCTTCGGGGTGACGATGAGCCATTCGCGGTGGACGGAGGCGCCCGCGTCGTCCGGTACGTCGATCTTCAGCGGCGGGCCGTCGGATCCGTCCTCCGGAAGGAGGAACAGCTCCTGCCTCCAGAAGTCGATCTGGCGGTGTACGAAGTCCCGCTCGAAACCGGGGGTGTCGTCGTGCCAGCCGGAGGCGGACAGGTCCGACGGCCGGCCCTCGTAGACCGTTTCCGCCTCGTGGAGGGGGGTCCCGCGCCGCCAGCGGCGCACCTGGAGCGGGTAGCCGGACCCGGACATCGAGCCGGGGCCGAAGTCGGTGCCGATCCAGATCCGGTCGCGGTCGATCCATCCGATCCGCGTCTTGGCCTCGGCGACCTCGAAGCCTCCCTCGACGAACTCCAGGGTGTCGAGGTCGAACTCGCGCACCACGCACGCGTCCGCGCCGTCCCGCGACAGCATGACGAGGGCGTGCCGGTGCTCGGGGGCCAGCACGCTGCTGCCCGCCCAGGCCCACTTCTCCCCCTCGGCCGCGGCCAGCGCGTCCAGGTCCAGGACCGTTTCCCACGCGGGCCGGTCCGTGCGGTACTCCTCCGGGGTGGTGCGCCGCCACACCCCTCGTACGTGGTCGGCGTCCTGCCAGAAGTTGTAGAGGTGGCGGCCTCGGCGGGCGACGTACGGGATCCGGCCGTCGTCGTCCAGCACCTCGCGGATCCCGTTTTCGAGCACCTTGAACGCGGGGGCGCCGGCCAGCGCGGCCACGGTCTCGGCATTGCGCTCGCGGACCCAGGCGAGGGCGGCCTCGCCGGTGACGTCTTCCAGCCAGAGGTAGGGATCCGCAGAGGGTTCCGCAGAG
>NZ_JAGGOZ010000118.1 GCF_018614075.1 Streptomyces sp. ISL-94
CATTTGCCGGTCGGTCTAAGGTCAGCCGTTCCGCAGAAGCCGCAGGTAGTGGTGGTCACCGCAGGTGCCCCAAGTCGCTCCTCAGACGGTGATGCCGACCGTGGACGACCCGCGATGCTGAGGCCATGGAGATCGAGATCCTCGTCGTACCGACTGTCTGCACGGCGAGCCCGCGGCCGAGCTGCTGCGGCAGGCGCTTGACGACGTCGGCCTGCACGGCGTCACGGTTACCACGCGTGTGGTCACTGGCCAGGGCGAGGCCGAAGAGCGCGGCTTCACCGGGTCCCCGACCTTCCTGATCGACGGACGCGACCCGTTCGCCGAGGCCGGTCGCCCGGCGGGGCTGGCGTGCCGTGGTCTTCTTCCGACCCGACGGCCGTCCGCTCGGACCCCACCAGGTCCTCGACCGGCTCCGCCGGCTCTCCGCCGAAGCTGGTGTTCCCCGAATCACGGTGCACGACCTGCGGCACCTGGCCGCCACCATCACCATCACCGCCGGTGTGCCGCTCACCGTCGTCTCCAAGACTCTGCGGCACTCCACCCTGTCGACGACCGCCAACCTCTACAGCCACCTCACCCAGCAGGCAGCCCGCGAAGCCGTCGACACCATCGACCACACCCTCACCGGAGACGAGAACGCCAGCCGTCAAACGGGCCGCACGCCGTGGCTGCGACCACCACGCGACCACATCCAATCCGCGAAGCCCTCCGCCAACTCCGCTCCCCCGCCGTTGCCGGGTTCAGTGCCACGGCCGACCGGCCACAGACCGGACGTGCGACCACATTGCGACCACCATGGCTCCGGGCGCACGAAAGGCCGCCCTCTCATGGATGAGAGAACGGCCTCCGACCTGCGTAATCGCAAGTCGGGACGACAGGATTTGAACCTGCGACCCCTTGACCCCCAGTCGGCCCGCCCAGCCGTCTCGGACGGCTAGGCGGGCGCGGCGAGTCAGGGAGCGGTGTGGAGCCGCCTCCTTTCGGCCCGGCGGCGAAGGTCGCTGACGACCTCTCGCCAACGCCACCTTCCCTCCCAGCTGCCGTTCTCGTGGCCGCCGGGCTGGGGCGGTAGCGGCCTCCCGCTGGGCGTACTGGGACCGGTGCAGATCTACGCCACGCCAAACCTGCCGGCCGACGCCCAGTCGACACCCTTGCCCGACGGCAGCTCCGTCCCTCGGGCCCCGCCGGGCGGAAGGCCGAGTGTCCCGCCCCGCTGCACGTTCCTTCCCGGAAAATCCGCTGATCAGCAGAGAGGCAACCCACGGGAAGCGCCGCGCCCCTGGCGGCATGTGAATCTCTCCGCCTTGTGGTCCGCGGCATAGAGGTCGTGGAGGCGCCGCGACAACCGGGGAGACTGTCCTCTATCGATCGGTTTTGTTCCGGTCTCCGGGTGCGCCGGGTGCGGTCTGCGGCGACAGTGGAGGACGGGTGACGCACAGCGTGTCACCGGGGCCCCTAGATGGAGACGTACCGTGAGCAGCAAGGACATCGTCGTCACGGCCGCAGGCGAGTTGTTCGGTCGGAAGGATCCTGGTGCGGTGGACCGCTGGGTGTCCGCCGCCTACCGTCAGCACAGCAGTCTGGCAGCGGACGGCCCTGAAGCGTTGCGCAAGCTGGTGGCAGGGTTGCCGGAGGGTTTCCGCTACGAGGGCGCCCGGGTGATCGCCGACGGCGACCTGGTGATGCTACACGGGACGTACCACGGCTTCGGGCCGCAGCCGCTCGTGGCCTTCGACCTGTTCCGGGTCGACGCGGACGGCCATCTGGCCGAGCACTGGGATGCGCTGACGCCTCTTGTGGCGGAGACGCTCTCCGGTCGCTCGCAGACCGACGGCCCCACCGAGCCCTCCGACCTTGGCAAGACCGAGGCCAACCGCGCCCTCGTCGTGGAGTTCGCCGGGAAGGTCCTCCAGGGCGGTGACTACTCGGTGCTCACCGACTACATTTCCGCCACCACCTACCTCCAGCACAATCCGGAGGCCGCCGACGGGCTGGACGGCTTCGGGGCCGCCGCCGCGAAGTGGGCCGAGCAGGGCAAGAACCTGGTCTACAAGACCGTCCACAAGGTCGTCGCCGAGGGTGACTTCGTGCTGCTGCAGTCCGAGGGCGAGTTCGGCGGGCCGGCCGCCTACTGGGACCTGTTCCGCATCGCCGACGGCAAGATCGTCGAGCACTGGGACATCATCGCCCCCGTCCCGGACAGCCTCCCCCACTCCAACGGCCTGTTCTGAAGGACAGGGGAGATACGGTGAGCAGTCCGACCTACGCGGGCAAGACCTTCCGGTTCAGCGTCGACAACGGCGTCGTCTTCCACAACGTCTACGCACCCGACGGCACCCGGCTCCACTACGAGACCGTCGCCGGACCGGCCAAGGGTGCAGTCGAAGACGTCGAACTGCACGCCGCCGAGGTCAGCCCCGGCATCTTCATCCTCGGCTGGGTCGAGCAGTCGGGCATGACCATCACCCACGCGATGAATCTGCACACCCACACCGTCCACGCCTTCTGGACCTACGAGACCCCAGACGGCCGCGTGGGCGAACTCCACACCGGCACTCTTCAAGAGATCTGACCGAACCGGGCCATTCCAATATGCCGACGGCCCACACCAAAGGCACGCCACGCTGGTCACCGCCTGCGGCGCTGCTTGCCCTTCGCCACCTGGCCGACGTTCAGGACTTTGCGAGTTGCCGCAGATGGGGGCGGGGGGCACGCTTCTTGACCCGCCGCCGTGCGCGGGAAGTCAACTCTGGGAGGGGAGTCCGAGTGTTCGGTCGCAGGAACGCCAAGCAGGAGCAAGGGGAGATGCGGCCAGCGGGTGATGACCTGGTGGGAGGCGATGTCGATCATGGTGGCGAGCCAGCCCTGCCCGGTCGGAATGTAGGTAATATCGTCGCACCCACGCGCGTCCAGGCCGGTGGAGTCGGGGTGGAAGTTCCGGACGATGAGGTCGAGCCGCGAGGCTTCCCTTGGACCGGCGGTCGCGGTCAGGTGCCGCCGGCGTCGCTGTGCGGCGGGCGCGCTCGTAGCCCTCGTTCACGGCCTGCCGGTCCATCGGGTCGGTGTGCGCCATGGCCTGCCATCTTTCGATCGGCACTCGTGGCTAGTGATGATGGCGGCTTCCGAGCACTGGTACCAGCGTGCGGACTCCCGGTGCCTTGCCCCGAAGGTGGGGGCGCGCCGTAGCAACAGGGGTGGGCCACCAGCGAGGATGCCCGTCATGACCACGGACCAGACCCTCTATCCCCTCCGGCCGACGCACTCAGCACCTGTGGTGTTCGGCGCGGGTGCGGCGATCGGAGTGCTGGGCGGGATGATCGGCCTGGGCGGTGCCGAATTCCGCCTGCCACTGCTGATCAGCCTCTTCGGGTTCGCCGCCCTCTCGGCGGTCATCCTGAACCAGGCGATGAGCCTGGTCGTGGTCCTGGTCGCGCTGCCCGCCCGCCTGGCAGCAGTCCCGGCCGCCGAGGTCGCGTCCCGCTGGCCCGTCGTGGTCAACCTACTGGCCGGCAGCCTCCTCGGAGCCTGGGCCGGAGCGAGCTGGGCAGTACGCATGCGCAGCACCACCCTCTACAAGGCCCTGGCAGCGCTGATGGTCCTCATGGCGGCCGCCCTGGTCCTCACCCACACCGCCACCCTGGACAACCTCGCGCTGCCGCTCTGGGCCCGGATCCCCGCCGGAGTCGCGGCCGGGTTCGGCATCGGCGTCGTCGCTGCGATCATGGGCGTCGCCGGCGGCGAGCTGCTTATCCCGACGATCGTGCTGCTGTTCGGAGAGGACATCAAGACCGCCGGAAGCCTCTCCCTGCTGGTCTCCCTACCGACCATGCTGGTCGCCTTCACCCGCTACAGCCGCGACGGCAGCTTCGCCATCCTCAGCGCCAGCCTCCGCTTCACCCTCACCATGGCCGCAGGCTCCGTCGCCGGGGCGGTGCTGGGCGGACTGCTCCTCGGCGTGTTCCCGGATCTGGTGCTCATCCCCGCGCTGGCCGTGATCCTCCTCGTCTCAGCGCTCAAGCTTGCCCGTCACGGCTGATCGGGCCAGGCGCCTCCCCATCTCATGAACATCGACTCTGGCCTGAGCTGGGTGCCTCCCGAAGCCCTGAACAAACCGCTGTCGAAACTCAACTCGCGAATAGAACCACGCCGGTCAGTCGTCCCGGAGGAGCGGGCCGAAGGTCTGCTGCCCGATCTCCACGGCGCGGGCCTGGCTGACGACCTGCCCTTTCACTTCCGGATGCTCCTTCTGCCACTGCTCGGCCGAGGCGTGGCCGGTGAAGAAGTTCAGCGCGTCGCAGCAGAGGGTGGCTGCGGGTCCCGTGCCTTCGCGGCGGCCTGCGAACACGACCGCGGCCACCGGCTCCCACACCGTGGTGCCGCTGGTGAAGGTCACGGTCACCGGCCGGCCGTCGACCGGGTCCGAGGAGGAGATCACCATGTCCTGGCCCAGCATGACGGAGAGGCCGAGGGTGTCGATGGCGCACATCGACCACACCTCCACTCCGCTTGCCAGTCGTACCCAGTGCGGGGTCTCCACCGCCGAGAACGGGTACGCCGCTTCGATCCGGCCCGCTTCGTCCAGAGACAGGAAGTCTTCCTGGTCCAGCTCGGCAAGCACCTCGGCGGCGGTCCTCCCGGCCTGCGCGGCGACGGCTTCGAGCACCGACATGTCCGGCGCGAGCCCTGTCTCGGCGAAGTGCCGCAGCACCGCCTGCTGCACGGCCCGCAGTCCGCGCTCGGCGGGGGCGCGGCGGCCTCGTCCGGCCCGGCCGACCGGATCCAGGACGTCCGCCTGACAGCACTCCTGGCCGGCCTCGGCCGAGGAAAGGCTCACGCCGGACAGAGCCCGGCGCAGGGCAAGGACGCTCGGCGCGCCCTCGGTGCGGCCGCCGGTGTCCCGGTAGAGGCGGCAGGACACGCTCGCCGGGGCGCCGGGCACCGCGAAGGGGTCGACGCCGTCGAGCAGCACGGTCGGCGAGCCCGTCATGCCCAACCGCTCGGCCTCCGCCTCCTGGCGCACCTCGATCAGTTCGACCTGGGCGGTACGCGGGCCGAGCGCGGCGGTGATCCGCTCCCGTACGACCGGCACGTTCGGGCAGTTGGGCACCGTCAGAATCGTGATCCGCATTCTGCTGTCCTCCGTGGTGGTGTGCCTCTCGGCCCGACGGTAGACCTTCCAGTGCACTGGAAGGTCTAGGCGTAGCGTGGGGGTATGCGCATCGGTGAGCTCGCGGCATCCGGCCGGGTGACGGCCAAGGCCATCCGTTTCTATGAGCAGGCCGGCCTGCTGCCCGCCCCGCCCCGCACAACGGGTGGCTATCGTGAGTACCCGCCGGAGGCTGCGATGCGGCTGGCGTTCATCCGCGACGCCCAGGGCGCCGGTCTGACCCTTGCCGAGATCCGGTCCGTCCTGGACATCCGCGACAGCGGCGAAGCCCCCTGCGGCCACGTCACTACGCTGATCGATCAGCGCCTGGCGGACATCGAGCGGCGCATGGCCGAACTCCGCCAGACCCGCACCGCACTGCGTGAGCTCGCCGTCCAGGCCGCCGCCACCGATCCGGACACCTGCTCGGAAGGCGGGATCTGCACGATCCTCACGCGGCCGTGACCGGCTCCCGTTCCGGGACGAGGCGGGGAATGAGGCGTACGTAGGCGACCATGCCGATGACCTCGACCAGGGTCTGGGTCACTACGACGACCGCGGCGACCGCCAGCTCGTCTGGGAGGGCGAGCGCGAGGGGCAGTACGACCAGGGAGTTGCGGGTCGCGCCGGTGAAGACGACCGCCCGCGAGGCCGGGGTATCCAGGCGGAAGAGACGGGCGACAACCCGTCCGGCCAGGGCCATGACCACCAGGAACGCGGCGTAGAAGGGGATCACGGCGGCCACGTCGCCGAGGCTGCCGCCGAGCTTGGGGACCTGGGATGCGACCACGGTGATGAGGGTGGCGGCCATTAGCGGCACCATCGTCGTCGTGGCGGCAGCCGACACCCTCTGCCCGGCCGGTGTGCGAGCCGCCCACGCCTGGAGGGCCCAGGCCAGCACGAGGGGGATCACGATGAGGAAGAGGAAGGCTTCGAGGAACGGGCCGGCCTCGACGATGTCGGCAAGGTCCGGGCCCATGAACAAGTACAGCAAGCCCGGCAGGAGCAGCATCTGCACGACGAGCAGGAGCGGGGTAGCGGCCAGCAGGCGGCGGCTGTCCCCGCCGGCCAGGCCGCTGAAGACGATGACGTAGTCCACGCACGGACACAGCAGCACCAGCAGGACCCCGATGCGCACAGCCTGATCAGCGGGCAGGAAGGCGAACATCGCGGCGACGATCAGGGGAACGACAGCGAAGTTCACTACCAGAGCCGCGGACAAGAACCGGCCGTCACGCAGGGAGCGGAACAGCTCGCCGGCCGGGACCTGGAGGAAGGTCACGAACAGCAGCGCCCCGAGGACGGGGTTGATGGCGAGCTCGAGTCCGGGGCCGACAGCCGGGGCCGCCCAGCCGAGCAGTCCCCCGAGAGCCATGGCGCCGAGGTAGATCGCGATCTGGTGCTGTTCCATTCGCTCGACCAGACCCTGCGGTTCCTGCGACACCTTGCCGACTCCCTGCTGTACGTACGTGCTGATCGTGTGGCCGCCCTGTGGGCGGCGGGGTCATTGTGGCAAGCGGGCGTTTCCTGCCGCGGGCGGCGGGGTGGTGGGCAGGCCCAGGTCCACGGGACCCGGCGCGCTCGCGCAGGCGGCGGCACGACGACGCCGGTGCAGTACCCACACCATGGCGGCCACGGCGAGCACGGTGACGCCGGCCAGGGCGGGAACCCAGAGGGAGCCGATCGCGGTGAGTGCCCCCAGCCCGCCGAGGAAGGCCATGATCGGGCCGATGCAGCACGCCGCGCAGGCCAGGGCGGCGAGCGCGCCCACGCCGAGGAGGGACGTGCCGGAGGACTTCGTCTCGGGGTTCATACGGTGGCTCCGAACAGGTCGGCCAGCAGGGAGCCGGCGGCTTCGGGCGCCCGCACGGTCAGCGTCAGCCAGGCGGGGGCGAGGTTCAGGGTGAAGTCGAAGAACGCGCAGCAGTCCTGTTCGGCCGCCGTGAGAGCGGCGAGGTCGGCGGCCAGTTCCGGGGTGCTGGGGAAGGTCAGGCGCACTCCGTCCGAGATCTCCTCGCGGCTGGTGGCCTGCGTGATCAGGGCCTGCCATTGGGCGGTGCGCTCGCCAAGTTCGGCCCCGCCGAGCGTGCAGGCAACCGGTGCCTCGCGCCACGGCTCATCGGCGGCAACCCGGGGGCGGGTGGGCGAGAGTTCGATCAGGACCGGCCCCGGCGCCTGGGCCTTGTCGCCGGTGGGGGTGCAGCCGCAGTCCGGGCCGCACCCGCCGGCCGGCGCCGGACCGGACAGCTGCCGGTGGACGTCGGCGAGGCGGGCGGAGAACGCCGCCAGCTCGGCCGAGCGGCGGTCCGCGTCCGCGATCCGGTCGGAGACCAGCGGCACCATCCGCGCCCGCACAGCCGCGCACACACCGGCGTCCCGTACGTTCAGGAGATCGCGGATGTCCTCCAGCGCCAGCCCCAGCAGCTTCGCGGAGGAGATGAACGCCAGCCGCTCCACCGCGTCCGGCCCGTACTGGCGGTAGCCGGACGAGGTCCGCTCGGCGGGCAGCAACCCGGCCGTCTCGTAGAACCGCAGCGTGGAGGCAGGAACGCCGGAGCGTTCGGCCAGCTGCGAGATGCGCAGTGTGCTCATGCCTCGAACGTAAACCTTCAACCCGACTCGAAGGTCAAGCCCGCAGCAGCTCGGCAATCTCCCGGGCCGCGTCCCGGGCGGGGCGGCCGACGCCGATGAGGGTGGCGGAGGCAGGTCCGGTCCAGTCGCCGTAGCCGAGCAGGTGCAGGCGGGGTTCATCCACCGCGCGGGTGCCGTCGGTGGCGATCCGGCCACGGCGGCCGCGCAGGCGCAGGGAGGCGAAGTGGGCCAGTGCCGGGCGAAAACCGGTGCACCAGATGATCGCATCCGCCTCGGCGCGGGTACCGTCCGCCCATTTCACACCGGTCGGGGTGAGACTGCTGAACATCGGCGTCGCTGACAGGAGTCCGGCGTCGCGGGCGACGCGTACGGGCGGAACGGCGACGATGTCGCCGAGGGAGGCGACGCCGCCGGTGTCGGTGCGGCCGGTGTCGAGGGCGCGGCGGCGGGCGGTCGCGGCGTCGAAGAGGGCGCGGCCGTCGATGTCGTCGGCGAGGTAGCGGGGCGGGCGCTGGGTGACCCAGGTCAGCTCGGCGGTACCAGCGAGGTCGGCGGCGATCTGCGCGCCGGAGTTGCCGCCGCCCACGACGATCACCCGCTGGCCGGTGAAATCGGCAGGGCTGCCGTACTGAACGGTGTGCAGCTGGCGGCCGGTGTACTCCCGCCGGCCGGGCACAGCGGGCACGAACGGGCGGGTCCAGGTTCCGGTGGCGCTGACGACGGCACGGGCCTGCCAGTCGCCGCAATCGGTCTCGACGCGCAGGAACGCGCCGTCGCGGTGGACCGCATCGACCCAGACGCCGCGCTGGACCGGGAGTTCGTACCGCTTCTCGTAGTCCGCGAGGTACTCCACGACATGACCGGCGTCCGGGTACGCCTGCCCTGGCTGGAGCGGCATGAGCCGACCGGGCAGGGAGGAGTAGGCGGCCGGGGAAAACAGGCGCAGGGAGTCCCAGGTGTGCTGCCAGGCCCCGCCCGGTGTCGCCTGGGCGTCGAGAACGACGAATTCGATACCGAGGCGGCGCAGGTGGTAGCCGGCGGCGAGCCCGGACTGGCCGCCGCCGATCACCACCACTTCGGCGCGCTGCATCATGCTGCGGGCTGCTCCTGTCCGGTCTTGCCACGCATGAAGATGACCGCCACCAGGGCCAGGCCCACCACCGCGCCGATCAGCTGCATGCCGATGAAGCCGGGCACCGAGGCCGGGGCGATACCGGCGAAGGTGTCGGTGAAGGCACGTCCGATGGTCACCGCCGGGTTCGCGAAGGACGTGGAGGAGGTGAACCAGTACGCGGCGCCGATGTACGAGGCGACGGCGACGGGCGCGAAGCGCAGCCGGTCGGTGCGGGCCAGGCCGAAGATCAGCAGGATCAGGCCCGCGGTGGCGACGACTTCACCGAGGAGGAGGTTTCCGGCGGAGCGGTCGTGGGTGGCCCACTTCACCAGCGGCTCGCCGAACATAGCGTCCGCCAGAATCGCGCCCGCGACGGCGCCGACGATCTGGGAGGGCACGTACACGGCCACCTCACGGGCAGTGACGCCGGCGCCACCGCGGCGGGCGGTCCACCACTCCGCCAGCGTCACAGCCGGGTTGAAGTGGGCACCGGAGACTGGACCAAGCAGGGCAATCAGGACGCCGAGGCCGAAGACCGTCGCCGTGGAGTTGGCCAGCAGCCGGAGCGCCACGTCGTCGGTGAGATCGGTGGCCTGGATGCCGGAGCCGACGACGATCGCCACGAGTGCGGCGGTGCCCACCAGCTCGGCGGCGGCGCGGGCGATCAGTGGGGTGCGGGGCGGGGTCGCGCCGGGTGCCGGCTGGGGCACGTCGGCGGCTATGACGGACTCCGCCGTGGGGGCGGCGCCGACGGGCTCGGTGGCGGTCAAGACAGGATCTCCTCGGGCAGGTGAGGCAGACAGCGGACTACGGGCAGGACCGCTTGAGGTTCGCTTCGGCGGTGGCACGCGCGGTCAGAGCGAGGTCGGCGAACTGACCGGCGAGGGCTTCGATGACTTCCGGACGCAGCCGGTAGTAGATGTACCGCCCGCATGGCTCCGTCTCCACGACCCCGGCCTCGCGCAGCACCTTCAGGTGGTTGGAGAGGTTCGTCTGCTTGGCACCCGTCTCCTCCACAAGGTGGGTCGTGCAGAGCGTCTCGCGCGCGAGCAGGGTCACGATCTGGAGCCTGAGCGGGTCGGCAAGAACCCGGATCAGATCAGTGTCGACTGACGTCATCATGGGCTGATACTGTCACATCAGCTGGGCCTGACACCAGTCCGAGCTGACCTTACTGGCTCCTTTGAACGGGAACGCCATGCCCACGCCCTCTTCACCCCTCCTGCCGGACGAACGCCTGGCCGCGGGGGCTGCCCGCCTCGCCTCCCGGTATGCCGGCCACTTCTCGCCGGAGACCGTGCTAGGCCTACTCGCCGACTCGTACGCACGTCTTGCCGAGCAGGCACGGGTCCGTACGCACCTGGTCGTGCTGGCGGAACGGCTGACCGCCGAGCGCCTGGACGCCCTCGCCCACACCCAAGGGCTGGTGAACGGCCCGACCCGGGTGCTGTTCGTGGGCAGCCAGAACGCCGGGCGCTCGCAGATGGCCGCCGCCCTCCTCGCCCACCGGGCGGGCGAGCGCGTCACCGTCTCCTCAGCGGGCACTCGTCCGGCCGACGAGGTGGAGCCGCACATCGCGCAGGCCCTCACCGAAGCCGGTGCGGACCTCGCCGACGCGTACCCCAAGCCCCTGACCGAAGAGGTCGCCGAGGCTGCCGACATCGTGATCACGATGGGCTGCGGCGACGCCTGCCCTGTCGTGCCCGGTCGCCGCCACCTCGACTGGCCTCTAGCCGACCCCGAAGCTGCGCCGATCGCCCTCGTACGGGAGATCCGCGACGAGATCGACGCCCACATCAGCGAGCTGCTCGTGCAGCTCGCGCCGTAGAGCCGCAAGCCCCCGCATCCCCACCGCAGTCACCTCACCCCAAGGAAGAACAGATGTCCTCCGCTCTCCCCCAGCCTGGCGGCTGGGAGGTACCCCCAGCCGCCTCCGTCCTGTTCGTCTGCATCCACAACGCGGGCCGCTCCCAGATGGCGGCCGGGTTCCTCCGCCACCTCGCAGGTGACCGCGTCGAGGTGCGCTCCGCCGGCTCCATGCCCGGCGAGCAGATCAACCCCTCCGCCGTCGCCGCCATGGCCGAGCTGGGCATCGACATCTCCGACCAGAAGCCGAAGGTCCTCACCCCCGAAGCCGCCCAGGCCTCCGACTACATCATCACCATGGGCTGCGGCGACGCCTGCCCCTACTTCCCCGGCAAGACCTACCTCGACTGGCAGCTCGAAGACCCCGCGGGCCAGGGCGTCGAGGCCGTGCGCCCCATCCGCGACGAGATCAAGGGCCTCATCGAGGGCCTGATCGCCGAGATCGACGCCAAGAAGCAGGGGTGACCCCGTGACCGACGCGACCACCGCCGACGACGGCATACACAACGTCATCATCATCGGCTCCGGCCCCGCCGGATACACCGCTGCCCTCTACACCGCCCGCGCGCAGCTGAAGCCCCTGCTGTTCGGCAGCTCGATCTTCGTCGGCGGCTCGCTGACGACGACCACCGAGGTCGAGAACTTCCCCGGTTTCCCCGAGGGTGTCGACGGCCCGGACCTCATGGACAGCATGCGCGTCCAAGCGGAGAAGTTCGGCGCCCAGATGATCGACGACGACATCGTCTCCGTCGACCTGACCGGCCCCATCAAAGAAGTCACCGACTCCGAGGGCACCGTCCACCGCGCGAAGACGGTGATCATCGCCACCGGCTCCGGGTACCGCAAGCTCGGTCTTCCCAAGGAGGACGAGCTGTCGGGGCGCGGCGTGTCCTGGTGCGCGACCTGTGACGGGTTCTTCTTCCGCGACCGTGACATCGTCGTGGTGGGCGGCGGCGACACCGCCATGGAGGAGGCCACCTTCCTCACCCGCTTCGCCAAATCCGTCACCGTCGTCCACCGCCGCAGCACCCTGCGTGCCTCGAAGGTCATGCAGAACCGGGCCTTCACAGACGACAAGATCTCCTTCGCATTCGACAGCGAAATCGCCGAGATCAAGGAGAAGGACGGCATGCTGGCGGGCGTCGTCCTGCGCGACACCTTCACCGGAGAGCTCCGCGATGTGGAGGTGACCGGACTGTTCATCGCGATCGGGCACGACCCGCGCACCGAACTGTTCACCGGCCAGCTCGACCTCGACGACGAGGGCTACCTGAAGGTCCAAGCGCCCTCCACCCGCACGAGCCTCCCCGGCGTCTTCGCCGCCGGCGATGTCGTCGACCGCACTTACCGCCAAGCCATCACCGCCGCTGGCACCGGGTGCGCCGCAGCCCTCGACGCCGAGCGGTACCTTGCTGCTCTGCGTACGAAGAATGAACCTGCACCAGCAGCAGTCTGACCTGATCGCACCGAAGGGGGCGGCCCACACCAATGGTGTGGGCCGCCCCCTTCTCGTACGTGACGTCACGTCCCGGACTGACAGACAGCCGTCAAAGTCTGGCCAGGGTGGAAGCAACGTCACACGCACGGTTATGACAGCGGGACTGCAAGCTGAGAACGATGAAGATTCGAGTACGTCGGTTCAGTGGCTGGCGAGTTCGCCAGTGAGCTTGCCGTGGAGGTCGGCGCTCGGGTCGTTGAGACCCGTGATCTCGACCGTTTTGCCACGCTGAGCGTACTTGGTCTCGATGGCGTCCAGGGCTGCGACCGAGGAGGCGTCCCAGACGTGGGCGGCGGACAGGTCGATGACGATCTTGTCGGGGTCGCCTGTGTAGTTGAACTGGCCGACGAGGTCGTTGGAGGAGGCGAAGAACAGTTCTCCGGTCACCGTGTAGATCACGCTGGTGCCGTCGGGGGCGGTGACGGGGGTGACTTCGGCGAGGTGGGCGACGCGCTTGGCGAAGATGACCATCGCGGTGACCGAGCCGACGACGACGCCGATGGCCAGGTTGTCGGTGGCGACCACGCAGATCACGGTAATGACCATGACAGTGATCTCACCGGCCGGCATCCGCTTGAGGGTCTTGGGAGCGATGGAGTGCCAGTCGAAGGTCGCGAACGACACCATGACCATCACCGAGACCAGGGCAGCCATGGGGATGTCTGAGACGACCGGTCCGAAGACGATGCACAGCACCATCAGGAACGCGCCCGCGAGGAACGTGGACAGGCGGGTGCGGGCGCCGGACACCTTCACGTTGATCATGGTCTGACCGATCATGGCGCAGCCGCCCATGCCGCCGAAGAATCCGGTAACGATGTTGGCGATGCCCTGGCCGACCGATTCGCGGGTTTTGGAGGAGTGGGTGTCGGTGATCTCGTCGACGAGCTTGGCCGTCATGAGGGATTCCATCAGGCCGACCAGCGCCATCGCGAACGCGTAGGGAGCGATGGTGGTCAGGGTGTCCACCGTGAACGGTACGTCCGGCAGGCCGGGGACGGGCAGGGATGACGGCAGGGCTCCCTTGTCGCCCACGGTCGGCACGGCGATCGCGGCCGCGACCGTGATGACGGTCAGGATCACGATGGAGACGAGCGGCGCCGGGATCACGGTGGTGACCTTCGGGAAGAACACCATCAGCGCCAACCCGCCGATGATCAGCGGATACACGGCCCACGGCACGTCGTGCATTTCGGGGACCTGGGCCATGAAGATCAGGATGGCGAGGGCATTGACGAAGCCGACCATCACCGAGCGCGGAACGAACCGCATCAGCTTCGCGACGCCGAGGGCGCCGAGCGCCACCTGGATGACGCCGGCCAGTATGACCGCCGCCACGAGGTAGCCGAAGCCGTGCTCACGGTTGAGCGGCGCGATCACGAGCGCGACGGCACCAGTGGCCGCCGAGATCATCGCCCGGCGCCCGCCCACGATCGAGATGACCACGGCCATCGTGAAGGAGGCGAACAGACCGACCGCCGGGTCGACCCCGGCAATAATCGAGAACGAGATCGCCTCGGGGATCAGGGCGAGCGCGACAACCAGACCGGCCAGGACCTCGGTCCGCCAGACCTTCGGGTTGCTCAGCCAGGCGGGGCGCAGGCTGCGCAGGCGCGCGGCGGGGGACGTCAGGGAAGCAGAAGACAAGGGAGTAGGAACCTGTCGTGCTCGGGCACACCCACTTCTGGGCAGGCCGGGGTGTGCGGGAGACGCGGAGCGGCCGGGCCGGCACCCCGCGGTCGGCCCGAGAAATCAAGCGGGCCGGAAGTTCGGAAAGATGGATGCGGCGGGCCTGCGCAGTACGCGGCCGGGCAGCTCGCATCCGAAGCGAAACATCACGGTGGGCAGGCGGCAGCGCGGGGCGTCATCGGCTCGCGCATGCTCGGCTCCTGCGGAATCGGATCTTCGCGGGGGCACCATCGGCCCCGACACGGCTACACCGCAGGAGGCCAGGGGCCACCCGCGCACGACCAACTCTACCTTAACGTTAGAGTAGAGATCGGAGGGGTCGCAGAACGCGGCCCGCCACGATGGGAAGGGCCAGGAGCACGGGCGTGGACGACAAGCACATGCAGATCGGCGAGGTCGCCGCGCGAACGGAGCTGTCGCTGCGCACGATCCGGCACTACGAGGAAACCGGCCTCGTCGTCCCCTCGGCCCGCTCCCAGGGCGGATTCCGCCTCTACACCGAGACCGACGTGCAGCGCCTCATGGTCATCCGCCGCATGAAGCCGCTCGGCTTCACCCTGGACCAGATGCGCGACCTCTTGGCCGCCACCGATCGCCTGGATGGCGATGACACTCTCGACACCGATGCGCGTGAGGCCCTCCTCGAGCGTGTGCGCGAGTACGAGCAGGCCGCTACCGAGGAGGTCGACAAGCTCCGGGTTCAGCTGGCCCGCGCTGAGGATTTCGCCGGAACGCTCCGCACGCGCCTGCACCAGACCGCACCCGCCGGGTCCTGAGCCGCGAGCCGCCCGAGAGACCGTACAGCCGCCGGCCGCAGTCAGTCTGTGCGACGCTGCGCGTGACAGAGCCCTCCTGTCAGGAGCCCCGTATGGAAGGGCCGTCCGCTCGTACCGGCCGCGCCGCCCGAAAAGCGGCAGCGACCCGCTGACCCGCCCGCTGTCCGGCCTCACGCCTGCTGGTGATGGGCGCGGTCCTCACGATCGCGGCGCCGCCCTGCATACGATGCCCGCCGAGCGGCCTGAGCTGCACGCGCGCCGCACTGGCGCTCGCGGCAGCTGCTGTCTGGAGGCGTGCCTCCCGCCAGGGCGGATCACAACCTGACACTGATGTGATCTTGGGGAGTCGCGCGGGGCAGACAGCCTGAGGTTGCTTCGGTTTGGCGGACATCCTGGCGATCGCGTCGCCCACAACTGGCTGGAGAGGCGCCACAACCCGAGCACTGGGGTAGCCAACACCAAGATCCGGGCCAGACGCGGGTCAGCACCCCATCAGCAGCAGTTACCGCCAGCATTTGCAGGTCAAATCGGGTACGGCACGTGTACCACCAGACACCGAGAATCTGAGACGCTCCCCGGGTTGGGGAGCGGTATCAAGGGAAACCGGCTGGTCACGGTGCTCGGGAGAGGTGCGGTGGTCGCCTGTGGTCGCAGGCTGGAGATACCCACTCCCCCTCCGCCTCCCGGAGGCGATCCCCATGCGCACCACCGCCGGCCGCGGCCGTATCTACCGCCGCTGTGGCTGCAGGGACACCCAGCAGCACCAGCTCGGCGCCCACTGTCCTCACCTGGTCACCGACAGCGAGCACGGCACCTGGAGCTTCGCCGTCGATGTCCCCACCCCAGGCCATCGCCGCACCACGGTGCGCCGGAGCGGATTCCCTACCCAGGACAGCGCCGAACAGGCCCTGAGCCGCTACCTCGAGGGCGAGGCCGGCGGATACAACGCGGACCCGAACCAGACCGTCGCCGCCTACCTGAACGCGTGGCTGGGAGCGAAGGCCCTCGTGCTGAAGCCGACCACCATGGCCCGATACCGCGACTACGTCCGCAACGACCTCATCCCGGCCTTCGGCACCCTCAAGCTGGACCAGCTCGCCCACCGCCACATCGCCGGCTTCATCACCGGCCAGCTCGCGGCCGGCCGCGGCGAGACCACCCTCTACCGGTGCCTGGCCACCCTCTCCAGCGCCCTCGGCGACGCCGTCCGGCAACACCGACTCCCACACAACCCGGCCCGTCCCCCACTAATGCGCCGCCCTCCGTCGCCGGAGCGACGGATCTGGACGGCGGAGGAGGCCGCCCGCTTCCTCGGCTACTGCCACCGCGCCGACCCCGAGATGGCCGACCTATTCGAGTTCCTCATCGGCACCGGCCTGCGCAAGGGAGAAGCCCTCGGCCTCCACTGGGACGATGTCCACCTCGGCCAGGGCGTCTTCTACGTGCGCTGCACCCTCTCCGCGATCGACAACAACCATCTCGTCATCACCACACCGAAGACCCGGTCGAGCCGAGGCTGGGTCGCCATCTCACCCAGAGTCGCCACCGCCCTCCGGCACCGCGCCCATACGGTGCCCCGGAGGCGCGGCGATCCTGACGATCCGTTCGCCGGACTGGTGTTCTGCCAACCCGACGGCCGTCCGCTCGGCCCCCACCAAGTCCTCGACCGGCTTCGCCGCCTCTCCGTCGAAGCTGGTGTCCCCAGGATCACGGTGCACGACCTGCGTCATCTGGCCGCCACGATCACCATCACGGCCGGTGTGCCGCTCACCGTGGTCTCCAAGACCCTGCGGCACTCCACCCTGTCGACGACCGCCAACATCTACAGCCACCTCACCCAGCAGGCAGCCCGCGAAGCCGTCGACACCATCGACCGCACCCTCACCGGAGCCGAGAGGGCCGGCCACGAGACAAGCCGCCCGGCGTGGCTGCGACCACCACGCGACCACATCCACCGGCTCGGCGAAGTTGTCCGCCGACTCCGCTCCCCCATGAAGCCCGCCTTCAGCGCTACAGCCTCCCAGCCGCAGACTGGACGTGCGACCACACTGCGACCACCATGGCTCCGGACGCACGAAAGGCCGTCCTCCCATGGATGAGAGAACGGCCTCCGACCAGCTCAAAGCGTGGTCGGGACGACAGGATTTGAACCTGCGACCCCTTGACCCCCAGCGCTGGTCCCCAACTGGTCCCCAAGGGGCGCCACCTGGCTCTCGTCCGGGGCGCCCGCTGGGACTGAGCGGCAGCAGACCGCCCCCGCTGGTTCCCGAGAACGGGATCGGCGGGCGGCCATCGACAAAAGAGCCCCACGGCAGCCGAGCTAGCGGCCGACGGTGCTCCAGTCGGCGGGGGCGGGCGGCACCGAGCGGCCTGCGGCGAGCTCGCGGAGGCGACGGTTCAGTTCCGGCAGGTCGTACGCCGGGAAACTCACCTGGAGAAGCTGCAGGCGGAACTGCGATGGCAGCTCCTCCTGGAACATCGCCACGTCCATCGGCTTGACTGTCACGTCCCATGCGTCCGGAGCCGCCCAGTGCGTCATCCGGACATAGAACGCGTCCCGCGGGCCGGCGTTCGCCAGGGCCGAGAGGAGGGCGAGGCCGCTGTCGACCGGGAAGTCGATGAGCATCCAGCCGCGCCTGGACTTCACCCACTCCGCCATGTGCGGCAGCTTCTCCGGCCAGTCCGTATTGCTCTCTCCCACGTCCTGGCAGCAGGTGAAGGTATCGAACCCGCACTCCCACATCGCCTGGATCGTGGGTGCGAGCTGCTCGTCAATCTCTGCGTGCCGATCGCCCACCCGGACGAGAACGGTGGGGTGGGTGCCTTCGTAAGACGTCATCGGGCGAGCATACGAGCGGGGTACGACAGGCCTGCCGCAGCCCTATGAAGCTGTACGCGATCGGCCGTCCACCAGGTTGGGTGGCCAGCCCCAAACCCCTTCGGTGGTCACCTTTTGGAAGGGCTATGTCGGGGCGTTCCAACCTGGCATACGATCCGAACCGAAACACCTGTGACGTGGGGCTGGTTACAGGTCGTGTTCGCCGAGGGGACAAACCAGATGTCGTTGGAGTCTGTTGACGAGGCCCGTACCGAGGAGCTTCGCCAGATTGAGCGGGAGAAGCGCGAACAGCGACGACTCGCCCGGGAGAGGGGCGAGATACCTGCTCTCCGGGCTCGTCGCAGAGCAGCGAATCCCAGCGGCCCCGGCGTGGCAGTTACTACACCGGATGCCGCGCCTGCACCGTTGGTGCTACCCGCACGCCTCGTCACGATCCTGGATCGTGTCGGCGAAGAAGCCGGGGTCGCAGACATGTTCCACGACGTACTCATGCGAGCAGGCAACCTGCGCGATCCGATGGAGTGTGTCGCCAACGTCGTACGGGAAAGCATCTCCGCCGCATTCCCTGCCCTCGTTGCCCTTGCCCATCTCGCCGATCTCACGACGGCGGGGATGGCTGTGTTCAGCGACGACGAATCGCTGCGGGCAGAAGCCATTCTCACGGACCGCCTTCCCGCTCCCCCGGTGGCTCCCGCCAAGGCGGACTCATGGCAGCTGCTCCTGGAGGCCCACGAGGCAGGTACGCGTGCCGTCCTCTCCAAAGAGGCGTGGCGCCGTGTCGTGCATACGCTGCCACTGGCCGTCGTAGACGACCTCATCGACTCCGGGAAACTCGATGCAAGGGCCGACCCGGCCAGCTGGCCAGACCGCAACGACCGCTCCCGATACGTAACGGCCCGCGTGTCGCCAGGCGCACTCGACGCCTCCGACGTCCGGGCCCTCGCTTGGACGAGCGAGCTGCGACGGCGCGCCGTGGTGGAGGGGGCTGAGGTCCTTCCGATCGATGGGCGGCACGACGAGTGGAGTCTGCGTGCAGCACTGCTCGCTGGTGATGTCAATGCGCTCGACAAGGTCGGGCCGCTCGACGAAACGCAATTCCCGTCGGATCTGTCCCGGCTGGTCCACTCCCTTCAGGCCGTACGCCGCGGAGCTGCCGTGGGACCGGAGCTGGGGCACGAACCGGGTCTGTTCTTCCTGCTGGAGGACTGTCTCCCACACGATCGCCTGGTCTCCGGCTCGTCCAAATTCCACTACTGGGCTGGCACACGGCGCCTGTATCGGCTGCTCGACGAGGCTCATTGGTTCATGGCAGCTGAACCCGACATTGCGCCGGACGTCCTTCGCGGCGTGGTGGAGCAGGCGACCGCTCTTCGCAACGAGAAGGAGGGAGCGGCGGCTGGTAAAGCGGACCGGGAAGCACGCGCGGTGTTGGCGTATGTCTACTTCCTGACCGCTCGTCCGGGAGACCGGGACAGACTGGACCGGGCTGTCGGGCTCCTGGAAGAGGTACTCATGCGCGGTACTCGGCGTCGCGGAGGCGTGGACCCCAAGGCCCGCCGACGCATGATCTGGCTCAGTGAACTACTGCAGGCTCTACGCCAGAAGTCGAGGCCTCACGACGTCCTCAACCCGTATCTGGCCCTCTCCGTCGAACACGGCTCATCTGAGTGGCGCCACGGCTGGCGAAATCTACGCGGTCAAGTCCCCGCCGATCAGCTGGAGTACATCAACAACGCCAAGGACCGAATCCAGCGGCGCGAGATGGCCTCACGCCTGGGCAGGGACGTTGAGATTCTCTACGAGCTTCCCCTCGACGAACGATTCCTGTGGATACCTCGCGCCCACTCACCCGTTCTCCAACCGCAGATACGACCCATGGAACGACGCACGGAACCAAGCACATCCGACGAACGGAACTGGACCGCGTCCGAAGCGGCTCGGGACATCATCAGCCGCAGCAGCAACACGAGGCAGGACTACTGATGGGCAGCAGAAGCAGGAAGCAACCCCTCAACGCCATCCCCGACTTCCAGGGACTACGCACCCGCCCCAGGCCCGGTGTCGCCCAGGACGAGCCGAAGGCGCGGAGGCAACAACCCCGGTCGCCCGGCCGACAAGCCGCATCCGACACCAGGGCGAACACCTCCACGCAGCAGACGTCCGGGAACTCGGACCGTGAAGTCGCAGAGGAACACGACAGGCACACTCCAGTGGTGGGCGACGCACTCGCCGACCCCGGCGTGCTCTTCGAGAAGCTGACCATGAAGTTGGCCTCTCAGGTGGACAAGGCAGCCTCCAAGGCCGGCCTGAAAGCATCACAAGAACTGTCCCGCAAGCTCACCGAAGAACTCGACGACGCCATCCGCGTGGCCATGTCCACAGCCGACAAAGTGGGCACACTGGTACGTCAAGCTGTCCAGGCAGCGGTGGACGACACCCTGCGGACCGCCGTGCTCGACGCTACTCGCGTCCGCGACCAGCAGTTGGCGCAACTCGCGCTGATCGATCGCACCGCATGGGGCACCGACGACATCGAGGCTGTGCGCCTGCGAGTCGACGCTGAGATGAAGCGAGCGGGACTCACTCGCCTGGCGACCCCAGCCGACCTGACGCCGTTCGACATCATGGATCTAGAGGAGCACAACGACGCGGCCAGTTACGAGGTTGTGTCGCCGGCATACATCGAGACGGCGACCGGCCGCGTCGTCCAGCGGGGCACAGCACGGACGCTGCCAACAGACAGCACTAGCGAGTCGAAAGGCAGAGGATGACGTTCGGAATCGACTTCGGCACGAGCAACTCGGTCGTCGCACGCTGGACGGGGCACGGCACTGAGGTGATCCGGGTGGACAGCGGGGGCCTGCCCGCCGAATGGAACCGCCCCGGCTTCGACGAGTTGTTTCCTTCGGTGGTCTCCATTCGCGACGTGCAGCGAACGCTGTGCTTCGGATGGTCTGCAAAGTGCGATACCGCAACACCCCAGGACGCGGTCAAGCGCATGCTCGCGTCCAGGCCCAGGGCCTCCTCGGAAGAAGACGAGAGCGTGCGCTTCGCCGTACCCGAAGAGCACAATGTCTGGCTGGGCAACGAGCCCTATCGGAGTACGACGGTAGCGGCTTCCCTGTTCGACCAGATGCGCGCCGGGGTCCGCCGCAATCTTCGGGAGATGGACGAGGCAGTCGTCACTGTCCCCGCCAACGCGACCGGCGCGGCCCGCTACCGAACACGGGCCGCGGCACGCCTTGCCGGCATCAAAGTGAAGGCTCTTATCAACGAGCCCACCGCGGCAGCCATCAGCTACGCCCACGACTACCCCGGCGAAGGATGCTTCCTCGTCTTCGACTGGGGCGGCGGCACCATCGACATCACGGTCCTCGAGCACTACGACGGCATCTTCGACGAGATCGCCTCACGAGGGATCACGGCGCTCGGCGGACTCGAATTCGACGAGGCACTTGTGAAGCTCGTACTGCCCAAGCTCGGTACGAGGCCTGAGCACCTCACGCGCGCGGAAGCCCTTCGCTGGCGGCGTCATGTGGAGCTCACCAAGATCGCACTGTCCCAGCCAGGCACGACGGAGGTCCTCTTCGAGCCGCCCGGCGGCGGCCGCGCCGTGATCATCCACCGCGAGGAGTTCGAGCAGGCGGTCGAACCCCTCGTACGGCGAGCTCTGGTGCCGCTGGAAGAATGCCTCAACGACGTCGGGCTCTCCCCCGACGCACTCGACGCCGTGCTGATGATCGGCGGAACCTCACAGATCCCGATGGTCCGTCGCGAGGTCGAAGAGTCACTGATCCGGGATGTCGTCGACGCGAGTTTGTGTAACCCCATGACGGCAGTCGCCCGGGGAGCCGCGATCACAGCCGCCGAGATCGACGGCCTGGTTCCGGGCACCACTATCTCGGTGGCCGCCAGCCATGATCTGGGCCTTGCCTTCCAAGCCGGCGGCCGTCGCGGATTCGCCACGTTGATCCCGCGCTACTCCACCCTGCCCGCACGCGGCAGCCGCAGTGCAATGCCCGCCGTTCCCGGTGCCTCAAGAGTCGTCCTTGAAATCGTTGAGGGAGACAGCGCCCGTGCCGCCGATGACGAGCGCACGTTCCCACTCGCCCGGCTCGAGCTGCCCGTTCCGCACCCCACGGCCGATCCCTCAGCCAATCTCTTCGACGTCGACTACCGATACGACCGCGATGGAATCCTCAAGGTCCGAGCCGTTCTGCGTCACGGGGGCCGCGAGATCCTCAACGAGGAACTCGACTGCTTCGGACCAGACGGAACGCCCATCGAGCGAGGCCTCGACCGTGAGCTGGAACGACTGCTGCGACGGATCGCCGAGCCGGCTCCCAACAGCAACGTAAAGTCGGCTGGTGCGTCCCAGGTAAACGCCGAACCGCAGGTGGAGGAACCCGGTCCGACCGCTCCGGCTCTGGTTGTTGACGGCAGAGCAGTCATGACGGCAGGGCGCACTGCGGCATCACGGCGACCGCCAAGTTACAGGCTGCTCACCTCCGCACTCGCAGCGATCAGGCAGCGCTTCCCGGACCGGCGCATTGTCACGGTCATCGGCACAGATGTGTCCGAGGCGGTCGAGCACCACGAACGAGACCTCCTGGACCAGGCCATCGCCGAAGGGGGCGTAATCCCCGTTCCCTCGATGTCCTCGCATGCGGTGCTCAACGTTGCGGGGCAGCTCGACGCACCAGTGGTATCAATGGAGAACCTGACACGGTTCCGCACTCCCTACCCCTGGCTCGCAGAGAAGGGGCGCTTCATCCAGATCGCCTGGGTGGACAGGCGCTGGCTGTTCCCGTGACCGTCTGGCGGGGCACCGCCGAGTGGCCCAGCCACCGTCGGCTGCCCTGCAGCCGGGCGCCCCACCGGATCGGCCCGGCCCCTTGCCCCGCCCTGTTCACGGCTGCGGCCCCTCCAGACCGAGGCGGGCCAGGAGTTCCTCGGCGAGTGGAAACAGCCGACGCTGTGGGCCGTGGTCGACACGGTGCCGGAGCTGATCAGCCCCAAGACTCGCGTCGCCAACCACGTGGCCGCACACTGGAAGAAGCCGCTGAACCAGACTCCAATGACTGCATTGGACTTAAACAAAGTTACTGGCTCTGGCTCACATCCGATCGTTGCGGAGCTACTGCACGTGCTGGAGTATGCAGCCCTCGACTCTGCATGTCGATGGATCGGAGGATGCCCGGCCCGATGTTCCGGTCCGCCGAGATAAAGACGCTCCCGCCCCGGAGCCAACTCGGCAAACGTCAGGCTAGAGGGCCTGCAAGCATCGAATCATCACTTTTCATGACGGCGGCAACAGACCGCGAGCTGCGGGCAAGCCCAGCGTCTCGTCTATTACTACCTCAACTGGGCGCCCAAATAAGGACCGGCAGAACGAAAGATTCTTACTCCTCCAGCGTGCCGGGTAATTGCCCAGGAGTTCATGATCGGTGGAGTGCGCCATGGTGGAGCGTCTACTGGTGGATTTGGGCACAGATGGCCGAGTGGCGGTGTCCGAGTGGCGCTCGGGGGAGGCGTTCCCGAGTCCCGTAGGCGGGCCAATGCAGCTGACTTGGCCGCTGGATACTCAGTCACTGGATGATCTGTGCTGGTATCTGGAGGAGTATCTGCGGGCCCCATTCGGGGTTTACAGCGACCGGGGGCCGCAGATTGCCGGCCAGTTGCCGGGATGGGGCGCCCAGGTATTTGAGGCCATCTTCGGAACCGGGCCTGCCAGGGATGCCTATATGCGGGCATGGACGCGGGCAGGCAGCGGGTCGCTGGAGATCGTGCTGCGGTCTGAATCAGCCCAGCTGCTCGGGCTGCCGTGGGAGGTGATGGCGGATCCAGGCCATCCCAAGCCGATCGCTCTGGGTTGGGCTGCGATGACGCGCAGCCTGCCTACAGCGAAGCTGGGCGAGGTGTTCACGGTCGAGGGTTCGCGGCTGCGGGTACTGATGGTGATCTCCCGCCCACGGGGCGAAGCCGATGTGGGCTATCAGATGATCGCCCGGCCGTTGTTGCGCCGTCTGGAGGCGGTGCGGGGGAACGTGGATTTGGTGGTGCTGCGGCCACCGACCTTGGAACGGCTCGGTGAGGTGCTGCACGAGGCACGGGAGGCGGGTGAGCCGTTCCAGATCGTTCACTTCGACGGGCACGGAGCCTTCGGTGAGCCAGCCGAGCCTGAGAGCAATTGGGGTCCGTCGACCTTCCAGGGTCCGGGGCCGCGGGGAATGTTGGAGTTCGAGCAGCCAGCAGGTGGTTCGGACTTGGTGCCCGCTGAGCGCGTGGCGCAGGTACTGGGACAGGCCCGGGTGCCTGTGGTGGTGCTGAACGCCTGCCAGTCGGCCATGGTCGGCTCGCAGGTGGAGGCGGCGGTGGCGACCCGATTGCTGCAGGAAGGCGCCAGGGCTGTCGTGGCGATGGCATACAGCGTCTACGCCGTGGCGGCGGCTGAGTTCATGACGGCGTTCTACGAGCGCTTGTTCGCTGGTGACCGGGTCGCGGACGCGGTGGCGGCCGGACGCCGGCGACTGGCACAGCATGACCAGCGGCCCTCACCGAAAGGGCTGCTTCCGCTGGATGACTGGATGGTCCCGGTCCTGTACTACCGCAGCGAGGTTTCCTTTCCCGGATTGCGCACTGAGCGGAAAGCCGGCGAGTCGACCGAAGCGATCCTGGACCGGATCAGCAAGCAACCCAACGACGGCAATGACGGCACAGCCAGCCCTGATGAGCGTCTGACATCGGATGGCGAATTCGTCGGCCGGGATGGCCTTCTTTACAGCTTGGATGTGGCCGCGCGGCTACAGCGGGTAGTGGTGCTGCACGGGTCCGCCGGCATTGGGAAGACTGAGCTGGCTAAGGCGTTCGGCCGCTGGTGCCGTGACACTGGAGCCGTCGACGCGACGGACTCGGTGATCTGGCATTCTTTCGAGCCCGGCCTGGCCTCCTTCGGCCTGGACGGGGTGATCAACAGCATCGGCTTGCGCATGTTCGGCACCCGATTCGCACTCCTCCAAAACCGCACCCAGCGTGAGACGGCGGTCAAGGAGGTACTGAAGCACCGGAGGCTGCTGCTGATCTGGGACAATTTCGAGTGCGTTTACACCATGCCTGACCCGACCAGAGCCACCCCGGCCCTGAGCGAAGAAGAACGTGGTGCGCTGCGCGGATTTCTCAACCACATCACTCGGAATGGCAAGAGTGCGGTCATCATTACCAGCCGCACCCCAGAGACCTGGCTGGGCGAGGTGCGTCGGATAGAGGTGCCCGGCCTGGAACCCGAGGAAGCCAATCAGTACGCTGAAGAGATCCTCGCCCCGTACTCCCGGGGCAGGCAGCGGCGCGCACAGAAGGCGTTCGGAGAGCTAATGCAGTGGCTTGAGGGGAATCCGCTTTGTATGCGGCTTATGCTTCCGCACCTGGATACCCGCGAACCGCAGGATCTGCTGGACGTCCTCCAAGGCGCCGTCCCCATGCCCGAAAACGAGAGCGACATACTGTCCGCCAGCGTCGCCTATTCCTTCGCCCACGTGCCCGCCGCCGACCAGCAGACACTGGCCGCGCTCAGCCTGCTCCACGGCGCCGCCGACGCCAAAGTCTTGGGAACCTTTTCACAGGATGCTGTGGCGCCCGGACGCTTCCGCGGTCACACCGCAGAGGACTGGCAGCAGCTCTTGAGGCGCGCAGCTGGTATCGGCCTGCTCACGGAGCTGGGCGATGACATCTACCGTATACCCCCGGCCCTGCCGGCGTTCCTCGCCGCCCGATGGCGCAACGAGGAACCGAAAGGCTACAGAGATCAGCACCAGGCAGCCTCTCTCGCACTGCTCAACGCCTATGCCGCCCTTTCCGAACGGCTTAAATATCGGCTGTCAGCTGGGGATGCCCAGTCCGCGATCGCCGTCATCGACACCCAGCGGCGGACTCTCGGCAGCCTGCTTGGTTATGCTCTCGATCACGCCATGTGGGAACAGGCCAAGCAAATCGTGGAACTGCTGGATACTTACTGGAAGGTCCGGGGGCTGTTCATTGAGGCAGGCTTGTGGCTCGGCCGTGCGCGGCTCGCCCTCGAAAACTCCAACGGCGCCCCACCCTGTCTGGATAGTGCCGCAGGCGCGCTCTGGCTGATCGTGGTCGAATCGGAAGCCAGCCAGCAGGTTCGGGCGCACCAGCTCAGCCAAGCCGAGAACACATACCAGGACATCCTCCAAGCCCTGCAGGAGCAACCACCCAGTAATGAACAGCGCAGCCACCTCGCGACCACCTATCACGGCCTCGGCAGGGTCGGCCAGGAGCGGGGGTGGCTGAATGAGGCGGAACAGTGGTACCAGCAGTCTCTGGCCATCAGAAGGGACCTGCGGGACCGGCCCGGGATCGCCTCGAGCTACCACCAACTCGGCATCGTGGCCCACGTACGAGGCCAGCTGGACGAGGCAGAACAGTGGTACCGGCAGTCACTCGCCATCAGAAAGGACCTGCGGGACCGGCCCGGAATCGCCTCGAGCTACCACCAACTCGGCATCGTGGCCCACGTACGAGGCCAGCTGGACGAGGCAGAACAGTGGCACCAGCGTTCCCTGGCGGTCAAGGAGAATCTGAGAGATCGACCCGGCATGGCCTCGAGCTATCACGAACTCGGCATGGTGGCCCAGTTCTGCAGGCGGCTGGACAAGGCGGAACGGCGGTACCTGCAGGCTCTGGCCATCGAGGAGGATCTTAGGGATCGGCCCGGGATGGTCTTGACTTATCACCAGCTCGGCAGGGTGGCTCAGGAGCGAGGGCGACTGGACGAGGCGGAACAGTGGTACCGGCAGTCACTCGCCATCGCCGAGGACCTGCGGGACCGGCCCGGGATCGCCTCGAGCTACCACCAGCTCGGCATCGTGGCCCAGTTGCAGGGGCGACTGGGCAAGGCGGAACGGCGGTACCGGCAGTCACTGGCCATCAGGAAGGACCTGCGGGACCAGCCCGGAATCGCCTCGAGCTACCACCAGCTCGGCAGGGTGGCCCAGGAGCGAGGGCGGCTGGACAAGGCGGAACGGCGGTACCGGCAGTCACTGGCCATCAAGGAGGGCTTGCCGGATCGGCCCGGGATGGCTTTCAGCTACGGGCAGCTCGGGCTTCTCTCTGAGGAACGAGGCGACCCGCGAGAAGCCCTGGAATGGATGGTCAGGTGTGTGGCCTGCTTTGAGGAATTCCCTCACCCCGCGACTGGGCCGGGCCCCGAACTTCTCAAGCGCATGGTGTCGTCACTTGGGTTGGAGGCCCTTGAAGAATCCTGGCAGGCGGTCACGGGCGAGCCGGTGCCCCCCTCGGTTCGCGACTACGTCCAAGGTGATCCGTAACCCCATGACTGATGGAACAGGAGACCTGTCCATGACCCATCCGGTTGAAGCTGGCGCCCGAGCAGCGGCACGACGCCTTACGACGCCGAGCACGCCCGCCCTTCTCACCGATGTAGAGGCCGCCTTGCACGGCCGCAGGGCGACAGATCGACCCGATCAGTACGGCGATCCCATCTCCCTCGGCGCTCTGATCGTCAGCATCGCCAGCCTCGCCTGGACAATCTATAACGACCGTAAGGAGGACAACCCGGCTCCTCGCCGAGACGTGATCACCCGATGCATCCGCGTCCAACTCGACCAGTCCGATGTGCAGCGTGTTGCACTCAGCCCGGTAGAGCAGGAGCGGGTCATCGACGTCACCGTGGAAGAGACACTGAACTCGGCCCAACCCGAGCAACCGCGCCGCGAATAGACACCGAGCCAATTTCAACCATATGGCCCACGGCTCCGGAGAGGGCGCTTATTAGGGAGACGCACCTCAAATGAGGTGCCTGCTTGTC
This sequence comes from Streptomyces sp. ISL-94, assembly GCF_018614075.1. Classification (GTDB taxonomy): domain Bacteria; phylum Actinomycetota; class Actinomycetes; order Streptomycetales; family Streptomycetaceae; genus Streptomyces. The sequence goes on from NZ_JAGGOZ010000118.1 coordinate 27,368, forward strand.
GGCGGTAGGTTCGATCTCCGAATCTATTCACCGAAACCGACTCCTTCGGAGAGGTTCATATCACCGCACTTCGAAAAGGAAGGAATCATGAACAGCTTCTACGAAGACCAACCCACGGCGAAGCTGTCAGGAATGCTTGCCATTGCGGACGGCCTCAGCGACTTCAAGTCCTGCGATGAGATTATCGACGTTCTACGGGCACGCCATCCTGAAGTCCGCGAAGCGACTCTCAAATGGGCGAAAACTGGGAGTTTCGAGGGAGAGAGCGACCTGCATCAAGTCGTGATCAAGGTTTGCTTTAGAGCGGCAAGGGATCACGGGTGAGGAGCGTCTCGAAGCTCTCCCCACGGCACGCTGACCTTCAGTCGGGGAACGGGAGAGGGATGGGGAGCCTGCCCCGGGTGCAGCTGGCCCATCGCATTTCAGAACAGGTCGCTATGGTCGGAGCGAGGCTATTCATCGCTGCCATACCACTTGGCGGGACACCGCCGCCGGCCGAAGTCCGCTAGGTCCGGAAGTCACGTCAGCAGCGTCGCTCACAGCTCGGGGTGGGGGAGTCAATGCACTGGGTCCGCGTCCGCAGGCCTCACCAGTCGCAGGACATAACGAAATAGCACCCTTGCTCACTTCGACAATCGGCGCAGAGCTCGCCGGTTGGACTGCCAGACCGACCCTTCTCAGGTACCAGGCACTCACCCGATATTCTGCACACATACATGACACCGGCACGCCTTCGCCGCCATATCGAGGCATTGGCGAACCGACTTGGCGAACAGCGTCCGCTTGGTCGTGCACTTCAGTGGACGTCCGGTGCCTGCCGTGTCGCCCGGCCTTCACCCGAGCGATATGGGCCCTTGTGGCGCTGACAAGGGAAACTCCCTGGTCACGGTCGGTGTGACAGCCGTGGTGGTCGCCCGTGGTCGCAGGCTGGAAGCATCCACTTCCCCCTCCTCACGGAGGCGATCCCCATGCGTACCAGCGTCGGCCGTGGCCGTATCTACCGCCGCTGCGGCTGCAGGGACACCCACCACCAGCTCGGTACACACTGCCCTCGCCTGCTCACCGACAGCGACCATGGAACTTGGAACTTCGCCGTTGACGTCCCCACCCCAGCCCGTCGCCGGACGACGGTGCGCCGGGGCGGATTCCCCAGCCAGGATTCAGCCGAGCAGGCCCTGCGCCGGTTCCTCGAAGGCGAGGCCGGCGGATACGACGCGGACCCCAACCAGACGGTCGCCTCCTACCTGAACGCCTGGCTGACCGCGAAGGCCCTTGTACTGAAGCCCACCACCATGGCCCGCTACCGCGACTATGTCCGAAACGACCTCACCCCCGCGTTCGGCACCCTCAAACTCGACCAGCTCGCACACCGCCACATCTCGGCCTACGTCACCTGCCAGCTCGCCGCCGGCCGCGGCCACACCACCCTCTACCGCTGCCTGGCCACCCTCTCCAGCGCCCTCGGCGACGCCGTCCGCCAACACCGCCTCCCCCACAACCCGGCCAGTCCCCCGATCCTGCGCCGCCCGGCAGCGCCGGAGCGACACATCTGGACAGCGCAGGAGGCCGCCCGCTTCCTCACGTACTGCCACCAGGCGGACCCGGAGATGGCCGACCTGTTCGAGTTCCTCATCGGCACTGGCCTGCGCAAGGGCGAAGCCCTCGGCCTCCACTGGAACGACGTCCACCTGACCGAAGACGTCCTCTACGTGCGCTGCACGCTCTCGGCCATCGACAACAACCACCTGGTCATCACCGCGCCGAAGACCCGATCGAGCCGAGGCTGGGTGGCCATCTCACCCCGTGTCGCCACCGCCCTCCGACACCATGCACGAACAACTCCCCTTACGCGGGGCGATCCCGACGATCCGTTCACCGGACTGGTCTTCTGCCGGCCCGACGGCCGTCCTCTCGGACCGCATCAGGTTCTGGACCGGCTCCACCAACTGTCCGAGGAAGCAGGCGTCCCGCGGATCACGGTGCACGACCTGCGTCACCTGGCCGCCACGATCACGATCACCGCCGGCGTTCCCCTCACCGTGGTCTCCAAGACGCTGCGGCACTCCACCCTGTCGACGACCGCCAACCTCTACAGCCACCTCACCCAGCAGGCAGCCCGCGAAGCCGTCGACACCATCGACCACACGCTCACCGGAGCCGAGAAGGCCAGCCACAAAACGAGCCATACATCGTGGCTGCGACCACCACGCGACCACATCCACCGGCTCCGCGAGGTTGTGCGCCGACTCCGCTCCCCCGCCGTTGCCGGGTTCAGTGCCACGGCCGACCGGGCGCAGACCGGACGTGCGACCACACTGCGACCACCACGCCCCCGGACGCACGAAAGGCCGCCCTCCCATTTCTGAGAAGACGGCCTCCGACCTGCGTAAAGCACAGTCGGGACGACAGGATTTGAACCTGCGACCCCTTGACCCCCAGTCAAGTGCGCTACCAAGCTGCGCCACGTCCCGATGCCCGCTGACCTGGGGTTTCCCCTGGTTGAACGTGCAGGAGAACAATACCGCACTTCGGAGGGTGGTCGCGCGCACCTTTCCGTGACCCCTCCGGGAGGTCGCGGCTCAGCCCGGGTCCGGGGCCAGCTCGGGGTGGGCGGCGGCCAGGCGTTTCGGGGCCGCCTGGAGCCAGGAGTCGGTCAGGATCGCGCGCAGCTCGGCCTGGTCCTGGACGGCCGCCAGGCGGATCCGGAGCCAGGCGTAGTTGTCGTCGTGGCCCGCGCGCACGAAGAACTTCTCCGGCTCGGCCGCGATCAGCTCGGCCCGGTCCTCTTTCGGACATTTCACGCCGATCGAGGTGTCGTCGTCGGAGAGCGCGACGAAGATCTTCCCGCTCACCCGGAAGGTCGGCATGCCCCAGGCGAGCCTTTCGCTGCTGTCCGGGAGCGACAGCGCGATCGTGCGGACGTCCTGCGCGGTTGCGGCCATACCGCGTCTCCTCTCCGAAGCCGGCCACCGGTGACCTTTTTCGGATGACCGTAGACCCCGTCCTCTTCTCCGGCCGTCTCAGCCGCGCCGGTCCTCCCGCTCGTGGAGCAGGGCCACCAGCTCCGCCGCCAGGGCCTTGGCGGTGGCGAGTCCCTCCGTCCCCCACCGGCGCGGCACCACGTCCACCGCGCACACCGTGCCCAGGACGATCCCGCGCCGGTCCGTCAGCGGCGCGCCCACGTACGAGCGCACCCCGCTCCCGTCCACCACCGCGTTGCCCGCGAAGCGCGCGAAGTCCCGTACGTCCTCCAGCACCAGCGCCCGCCGGCGCACCACCACGTGCGGACAGTAGCCGTGGTCCCGGGCCAGCACCCGGGCCGGGTAGCCGCTCGCCGGGGCGTCGGACGCGTGGTGCAGGCCGGCGAAGAACTGCCGTTCCTCGCCGATGAAGTTGACCCCGGCGTAGGGCGCGGCCAGTTCGTCCGCGACGCGCCGGGCGAAGGCGTCCAGTTCGGTGTCCGCCCGTTCTCCCAGGCCCAGTTCGCGCAGCCGGACGACGCGGGTCGGCGCCTCCCGGTCCACGGGTGTGAGCAGCAGGTGTCCGGTCGATTCGTAGTACGTCATGACGGTTCCCCCGACTCCGAAGACGAAGAGCTGGTTATGGATGCGGATGCGGATGCGGACATGCACAGAAGATGGCGGACCAGGGCGGCCAGCGCCCCCGTCCCCGAGCTCGCCAGGCGCGCGTCGCACCGTACGACGGGCACCTCGGGCCCGAGCCCCATCGCGTCGCGGACCTCGCCGGGCGCGTAGCGGTGACCGTCGTCGAACTCGTTGACGGCGACGATGAAGCCGATGCCGCGCCGCTCGAAGAAGTCCACGGCGGGGAAGCAGTCGGCCAGGCGGCGGGTGTCGGCGAGGACCACCGCCCCGAGCGCGCCGGCGCACAGCTCCTCCCACAGGAACCAGAAGCGGTGCTGGCCGGGCGTGCCGAAGAGGTAGAGCACGGTGCGCCGGTCGAGCGTGATGCGGCCGAAGTCCAGCGCGACGGTGGTCGTGGTCTTCGCCTCGACGCCGTCCAGCGGGTCGGCGGTCTCGCTGAGGTCGCTCAGCAGCTCCTCCGTACTCAGCGGCTCGATCTCGCTCACCGCGCTCACGAAGGTGGTCTTGCCCGCCCCGAAGCCCCCCGCCACCAGGATCTTCAGGGTCGCGGGAGCGTCACAGTCGTTTGCGTAGGCCATCGAGCACCGCCTGGAGCAGGTTCTGGTCGTCGGCGGCGAACGCGCCGCCGCCCGGGAAGCGCGGCGCCTGCGCCATGACGGCCCCGTGTTCCATCAGATCGGACAGCAGCACTTTCACCACCACCGCGGGCAGGCGCAGCTGTCCGGCCACTTCGGCGACCGTGACGGCCGCGGCGCCCGCGCACAGCCGGAGCGCGAGGGTGTGTTCCGCCCCCAGCGGTACGCGCGGGCGTACGCCGGTGGCCGTCACCAGGGAGAGCAGGTCGAGGGCGACGCCGGGCCGGGTCCGCCCGCCGCTGGCGGTGTACGGGCGCATCACCCGGCCGGCCGAATCGTCGAGCCAGGGCGTGTCCCGCCCCTTCGCGTACGCCCCCGTCGCGCGGGTCCTCATCACTCCGGGTCGGCGGCGGGCCGCCGCGGCGGGGCCGCCAGGTACGGTCGGACGCTCTTGACCAGCATCGCCATCTCGTAGCCGAGCACCCCGGCGTCGGCCTCGCGGTCGGCGAGCACGGCCAGACAGGTGCCGGATCCGGCCGCGGAGACGAACACGAGCGCGGTGTCGAGTTCGACGACGACCTGCCGCACCTCGGCGCCGTCCCCGAAGCGGGAGCCGGCGCTGCGGCCCAGCGAGTACAGGCCGGAGGCCAGCGCCGCCATGTGGTCGGCGCTGTCCGGGTCCAGGCCGTGCACGCAGGTCACGAGGCCGTCGGCGGTGAGGAGTACGGCGCTGCGCGTGTACGGCACGCGCTGCACGAGGCCGCTGAGCAGCCAGTCGAGGTCCGAGAGCCGGCTGCCGGTCTTCGTCGCCACTTCGCCGCTCATGGGGGTGAGCTCCTTGCTGAGGTGAGGGGTCGGGGTCATACCTGGTTCTCCGACTGCGCGAGGCCGAAGCCCCGCTGGAAGGCGGCCATCAGGCCCGGGTCGTGCACGGGTGGGTCGCTGTCCGGGGACCGCCGGGGGGCGGGAGTCTCGCGCAGCTGCGGTGCGAGGTGTTCCTGGGCCCGGCGCCGGGGCAGCGACGGCCGCTCGCCGCCGGCCCGCGCGGCGGGCACGGCCGGTGCGGCGGGCACGGCCGGTGCGGCGGGCACGGCCGGTGCGGCGGGCACGGCCGGTGCGGCGGGCACGGCCGGTGCGGCGGGCACGGCCGGTGCGGCGGGCACGGCCGGTGCGGCCGCCTTCGGCGCAGGGTGCGGGGACTCGGGCCGCCACGCCCCGTACCTCCCCCCTGCCTCCCCCTCGCCACCGGCGGCCGCCCGGGAGCGGCTCTCGGGCCCGGTCGCCTGCCCGGGCAGGGCCACGGTCCGCGGGTCGGCTCCGGCACCGGGCCGCGTCCCCGTACCGCCTGCGGCCCGGGGGCGGGGTGACGGGTCAGGCCCGGGGCCCTGCCCGGGCAGCGCCGCGAGTCCGGGTCGCGGCTCGGACGCGGGTTCGGGCCGGGTCACCGGGCCGGGTGCGGGTACGGAGTGGTGGTCGGTCGTCGGCACCGGTGGGCCCGGGCGGGCGGGGGCCGGGGCGCGCCGGGCCTCGGCGACGGGCTCCCGCAGGGGCTGCGGCGCGGACACCCGTACGGGCTCCAGTGGCGGCAGCGGCGCGGTCGTCGCGCCGCCCGCGCCGGTGCCCCACGACGTGGCCCGGGAGCCGCCCGCCGCGTCGGCGGCACTCGGCGCCTCCGCGCCCAGCAGCTCCTGCGGCAGCACCAGCACGGCGAGGACGCCGCCGTAGATGTTGGACTTGAGCTCGACGGCGATCCCGTGCCGCCGGGCCAGCGCCGAGACGACGAACAGGCCGATCCGCCCGTCGGCCAGCAGGTGCCGGACGCTGATCTGGTCGGGGTCGCCGAGCAGGGCGTTCATCCGGTGCTGTTCCTCGGTCGGCATGCCCAGCCCGCGGTCCTCCACCTCGATCGCGATCCCGGCGGTGACCCGTTCGGCGCGCAGCACCACATCCGTATCGGGGGCGGAGAACACGGTGGCGTTCTCCACCAGTTCGGCGAGCAGGTGCACCACGTCGGCCACGGCGTGCCCGCGCACGCTGCCGCCCGCCGGCGGCACGACCTTGACCCGCGTGTACTGCTCCACCTCCGCCACCGAGGAGCGCAGGACCTCGCTGAGGTCGATCGGCCGGGTCCACTGGCGGCGGGACGCGGCGCCGCCGAGCACCGCGAGGTTCTCGGCGTGGCGGCGGATGCGGGTGGCGAGGTGGTCGACGTGGAAGAGCTCCTTGAGCAGGTCCGGGTCCTCGACCGTGTCCTCCAGACCGTCCAGGAGCGAGATCTCCCGGTGGACGAGGGACTGCAACCGGCGCGCGAGGTTGACGAAGACCTCGACCTTGCGCTCGCTGTCGGAGGGGGCCGCCGGACCCGCCAGCCGTACGAGGGTGGCGTGGGCCTGTTCCCGGGCGCCGCGCAGCTCCTGCGAGAGCAGCCAGAACTCGTCCACCCCGGCCGGATCCGCCCCGAGGGGCGGCGCGCCCGGGCCGCCGCGCACCGGGCGGGGCGGGGTCTCGCCCCGCTCCAGCCGGTCGGCGGCGGTGCGCAGCTCCTGGCGTCCGCGCACGCTGGAGCGGCGCAGCGCCTCGCACCGGTCCCGGACGGCCTTGGCGGCGCGCTGGGCTCCGAGCAGGGCCGCCGCGAGGGCGCCGACGACGAGGAGGGCACAGCCCGTGAGCACCGGCCAGAGCCGGGCATCCCGGTCGCCCGCTCCGCCGCCGAGCTGGAGGGTGAAGATGACCGCGGCGGCGCCGCTGAGCGCGGCCGCGAGTGTGGGCAGCACGGCGGCGCGGACCAGCTGGGGGCGTATCTGCCGGGCCGGACCGGTGACGGCGTGTCTCGACGGGGCGTGGCGGGCGGCGCGGAGTCCGGACATCGGCGTCCTCGGTACGTGGGGCCCGGCCCCCAGCGATCCCGGGGCCCGGTGTTGATCACCGGGTACCCACGCTAGACCGCACCGTCCTGCCCCGGAATGCCAGTTGGGAAGTTCGCGGGGGTGCTTCCCGCTCCCGGTGGAGCGCTCGTACGGACGCCCGAATCCGCCGGGTCGCCTGCGGCGGGCTCGTCGGAGTACGGGGCCGGCCCCGGTGCGCCGGATCCGCCCCCGGACGCGGGCCGCCGGCGGTAGCCGGGACACGGCCCAGGTTCCGGCGGGGCCGGGTGTGTGCCGGGGCGCCCCCGCAGGGCGCCGAACACAGTCCCGCGGAACTGTCCCGACCCCTGGCCACGTTCGGCGCCCGAGGAGGTGCCCCGGCGCGCACCCGGCCCCGCCGGAACCGTCCCTGCCCCGGGGTCGCCCCGAGGCTACGAGCCGACGGCCTCCGGCTCCTCCCGGGCCATCCCCTGCGGCTGCTCCACGGCGACCGGGACCGAGGCCGAGACCGAGACCGGGGCCGGCGTCAGACCCTGGGCCGGAGCCAGGGTCGGCGTCGGGCCCGCCGCGGCCGGGCCGCCCGCCACGAACGGCCGCCACCACGGCTTCGCGGGGGCCTCCGCGGTGCCCGGCTCGAACGGCTGGCCCGGAATCGGCAGGGCGACCGCCGCCCCGGCTCCCTCGGCCGCGGCCAGGGTGCCCTCGCCCGGCTCGTCCCACGGGTGCGGGGCCAGGTTGAAGGTGCCCCAGTGGATCGGCAGCATCGTGCCGTGCGGGACGCCGCCCTGGAGGTCGAGGTGGGCGCGCATGCCTTCCTCGGGCGTCATGTGGATGTCGGGCCAGTACTCCGAATACGCGCCGATCTGGATCATCGTCGCGTCGAAGGGCCCGTGCTCGGCGCCGATCTCCTTGAAGCCGGGGAAGTAGCCGGTGTCCCCGCTGTGGTAGATCCGGTGCTCATCGCCCGCGACCACCCAGGAGGCCCACAGGGTGTGCTGCTGGTTGCGCAGCCCGCGTCCGCAGAAGTGCCGGGCGGGAGTCGCGGTCAGCGAGAGGCCGGCGACCTTGGCGGTCTCGTTCCAGTCCAGCTCGCGCAGCCGGTCGGCCGGCACGCCCCAGCGCTCCAGGTGTGCGCCGACCCCCAGCGGGACGGCGAAGACCGTGTCCGTACCGGCCAGGTCCTTGATGGTGGGGAGGTCGAGGTGGTCGTAGTGGTCGTGCGAGATGACCACGACGTCTACCTTCCCCAACGAGGCCAGCGGCACCGGTACCGGGTGCAGCCGCTTGGGCCCGGCGAAGGGGAAGGGGGAGCACCGCTCGCCCCACACGGGGTCGAAGAGCACCCGGCGCCCGTCGATCTCCGCGAGCACGCTGGAGTGGCCCATCCAGGTCAGCCGCAGTCCGCTCGCCGGCGGCTTCGCCAGCTCCGCGAGGGTGGTCGGGTACACGGGGATCGGCGCGCCGGGGCTGCGCCGCAGGCGCTGCTCTTTCTGGAAGTAGATCTTGGCGAACTCCTTCATCGACCCGGAGGGCCTGGTCCGGGCACCGACCGGATTCTGGAAGACGCCGTCGGCGAAGTTCGGCGAGCGGCGGATCCGCTCCAGCCGGGCGCCGGACGGGTCCGCGCCGAAGGCTTCGGGCCGCAGGGCACGCAGCCGAGGGCGCAGGGGACTGGAGCCGGTCAAGGCGCCTCCTGGGAGGAAGGGGTCAGGATGGTCGTCGGTCTACGACCATCCCAACGCACACGTGCCCCCAAGGATTCCGCTTGCGGCCCCCGCTCCCCTCCCGCCCCGCCTACAGCGGGAGCAGGTCCGGCCGCTTCGCCTCCACGTGGTCCCCGGAGGACTCCCCGCGCAGCCGCCGGCCGATCCACGGCACCAAGTGCTCGCGTGCCCACTGGATGTTGTCCCGGGTCACGTCCACCGAGCCGCGCGGCTGTTGCGGCGGCCACGGCTGGTCGGGGTCGGTGGGCACCTCCAGCCCGAGCACCTGGGCGGCGCGCAGCGCGACCCGCGTGTGACCCTCCGGCGACAGGTGCAGCCGGTCGGCGTCCCAGGCCCGCCGGTCCTGTACGGACTTCAGCGACCAGAGGTCGAGCACCGGGCAGTCGTAGCGGTCGGCGATGGCGCGGACGTGCGCGCTGTACGTCGCCACCTTGCCCCGGAGGTGCTTGAGGACCGGGACGCCCCGGGTGTCGAAGCCGGTGGTGATCATGACGCGGCCGACCGCTCCCGTGAGGTCGGCGACGGCGGCCTCGAACCGCTCCGCCACGTCGTCGGGGTCACTGCCGGGCCGGATGATGTCGTTGCCGCCCGCGCAGAAGCTCACCAGGTCCGGGGCGAGCTCCTTGGCGCGCGGCACCTGCTCGGCCACGATCTGGTCGAGGAGCCGGCCGCGCACGGCCAGGTTCGCATAACGGAAGTCGTGCTCGTCGCGCTGGTCGGCCAGGAGCACGGCGAGCCGGTCCGCCCAGCCGAGATGGGAATCCCCGGGCCCCGGGTCCCCCACGCCTTCGGTGAAGCTGTCCCCGATCGCCGCGTACGAGCCGATGGTCTTGAGTTTCGTCGTCGTCGCTGCCACGACGACATCCTTCACTCCCGCCACCAACCTACGCCAACGTAATGAGGGGTTGACGGACCGTGATCTATACCACCTGGGGGGTAAGGAATAAGTACACGTGCGGCCGGAACCCCCCTCGGGTCCCGGCCTCACGTGTGTCCGCGCTCCGACGGCGGGTGCCGTCAGATGCTGACGCCCTTGGAACGGAGGTAGGCGAGCGGGTCGATGTCCGAGCCGTAGGACGGTCCGGTGCGGATCTCGAAGTGCAGGTGCGGGCCGGTCGAGTTGCCCGTGGAGCCGGAGAGGCCGATGGTCTGGCCGGCGGTGACGCTCTGGCCCACCGAGACGGAGAGCGAGGACAGGTGGCCGTACTGCGAGTAGTTGCCGTCCGCGTGCCGGATGACGACCTCGTTGCCGTACGAGCCGCCCCATCCGGCGGAGACGACGGTGCCCGCGCCGACGGCCTTGACGGTGGTGCCGGAGCTCGCGATGAAGTCGACGCCGGTGTGGTAGCCGGAGGACCACATGGCGCCGGGGGTCTTGTACTGGGTGGAGATCCCACCGCCCACCGGGGCCACGAAGCCGGCGGCACTGGGGGCCTTGGCCTCCGTGGACGAACCGGTGCCCTTCGGCTTCTGGGCCTGCTTGGGCTGCGGGGCGGGGGCGGCGGCGGGCGCCTCCTGCTCGTCTGCGGAGCCCTCGTCGGAGGCAGCCTCGTCGGAGGAGGCCTCGGCCGGAGCGGCAGCCTCGGCCGGGGCGGGCTCGGCGGCCGGGGCGGACCGGCCCTTCGCGCCGAGCGTCAGCTTCAGACCGGGGTGGATGAGGGAGGGGTTGCTGCCGACGGCCTCGCGGTTGTCGGCGTACAGCCGCTCCCAGCCGCCGGCCAGGTGGCGCTCGGCGGCGATCTTGGAGAGGTAGTCGCCCGGCACGACCGTGTACACGGTCGGCGCGGCCTGGTGCGCGGCCGGAACCTGCGGGGCCGCGGCGGGGGCGGGGGCGGCGGCCACCGCGGACGCCGAGGCCGCAGCCGCGGCCGGGGCGCCGGCCGCGTGGGCGCCGGCGGCACCCAGCAGGGGCAGCGCGAGCGCCGCGCCACCGGTGCCGGCGGCGGCGAAGCCGCGGGATATCGAGAGGGACTTGGGACGGCGGTGCTTGCCCTTTGCAGGCATGTCGAATTCCTCTCCGGCGCCTGCGAGGTGAGCTGTCGGGTTCGGACTGGAGATGTCCGGTCGTCCACGAACGGACCATGTACGACTTCACCCCGAGCCGTCCCGGATTCGGAGATCCGGATCGGCGGCTTACCTGGTTCCCCCGCTCCTGCCGCGCGCGTGAATAGTCGGGTGCGGTTCCCGGGTGGCGGCAGGATTCGGCGGTCCACCCGGATCGATCGCGAAGGTAATCGAGTTCGGCCGCGCGTAACAAGCCATGAATTTCCCAACAGAATCGCGGGGATGAGAGATCGATGGAATTCCGGTCACCCTCCGTCCATTCCCCACCGTCAACAGCCGCCCCGGCCGGGCCATTCGGCTTTAGCGATCAGGCACTCACGGTCACCGTATGATCTGGCTCACGGGGACGTGCCCGATCTCGCCTCCGCTTATGGCAAGTTGGCGCCAAGTAGTGCAATTCGGACACTCACGACGAAGCGGAGGAGTTCCTTGACCCAGCAGATACCCCCGGCCCCGCCGGTGCGTCCGCAGCCGGAGCCGGAGCTGACCGGAGTGCGCAATTTCCGGGATGTGGGCGGATTGCCGACATCTGACGGGCGGCGGGTCAGTTCGGGACGACTGTTCCGAAGCGGACATCTCGCACATGCCACCGAAACCGATGCAGAATTCCTCGGTTCGCTCGGCCTGCACACCGTCTTCGACTTCCGCAACGCGGCCGACCACGCCCTGGAGGGGCCGGACGTGGCGCTGCCCGGCGTGCGCAACGTCAACATCCCGCTGTCGGATCCGGCCGACGGCCGGGAGTTCTGGAAGCTGGTCCGCGACGGCGACCTCGACCAGCTCCGCTCGCTCCTGGGCGACGGCAAGGCAGCGGCCCGGATGTCCCACTCGTACCGCGGGATCATCAGGCACCGCACCGCCGAGCACAGCCGGGTGGTGCACGCCCTCGCCGAGGACAGTGTCCCGGCCCTGCTGCACTGCGCGGCCGGCAAGGACCGGGCCGGCCTGTCGATCGCCGTCACCCTGCTCGCGCTCGGCGTCCCGCGCGAGGCGATCGTGGCGGACTACCTGGAGTCGAACGCCCCGCGCAACCGCTACCGGGTACGCCGCAGCAGCCAGTCGGCCGAGGCCCGCTCCCCCGAGGTGATGGAGCTGCTCGCGCCGCTCTTCGACGCCCGCGCCGAGTACCTGGTCGCGGCCTTCGACACCATGGAGGAGATCTGGGGCGGAGTCGACCGCTACCTTTCGCAGGGCCTGGGGCTCACCCCCGAGACCCTCGACCGCCTCCGCGGGCGGTTGCTCGACTGAGGCCCCGGGCCGGAGGCGCGCGCCGAAGCGCCCCTCCGGCCCACTGACACCTCACGCCCCGGCAGGGCCCCGGCAGGCCGTCAGGCCCTCACCGGTTGCCGACGGCCTGCTTCACCAGCGTTCTGCCGAAGTCCCACATCAGGCCGGATCCGCCGTGCGCCTCGTCCATGACCTCGCGGAAGGCGCCGACGAACCGGTCGACGTCCCGCTCGTCCACGATCAGCGGCGGAATGAGCTTGATGACCTCCAGGTGGTCTCCGGACACCTGGGTGAGGATCCGGTGCTTCTGGAGCAGCGGCACCACGACCATCTGGGCGAAGAGCCCCTTGCGGGCCGCCTGGAGCATGGCCCACCGGCTGCGCAGCCCCAGCGAGGACGGCCGGCCGAACTCGATGCCGATCATCAGCCCGCGCCCCCGCACCTCGTGCAGCAGCTCGTACTCGTCCACCAGGGCCGCGAGCCGCCCGCGCAGCAGGTCGCCCATCGCCCGGGCGTTGGCCACGACCTCCTCGTCCTCCATGACCGACAGCACCGCCAGCCCGGCCGCCATCGCCTGCGCGTTGGAGCCGAAGCTCGCGGAGTGCACGAGCACCCGGTCCATGGAGGAGTAGACCTTCTTGAAGATCCAGTCCTTGCCCAGGGTCGCGCCGACCGGCACGTAGCCGCCCGAGAGGGCCTTGGCCACGCACACCAGGTCCGGCTCCACTCCCGGTTCGTGCTGGTACGCGTAGAAGTCCCCGGTACGTCCCAGGCCGGTCTGCACCTCGTCCGCGATCAGCAGGGCCTTGTGCCGGCGCAGCAGCTCCTGCGCGGCGGACAGGAATCCGGGCGGGGCGGCGAGCACCCCCTTGCCCTGGACCGGTTCGACGACGAAGGCGGCCACGTCCCCGCGCCCCAGCTCCCGCTCCAGGGCGGCCAGGTCGCCGAGCGCGATCTTCGTGTCGGGGAGCAGGGGCGCGAAGCCGTCCCGGAAGCCGCCTTCCCCGTTCACCGAGAGGGATCCCGTGGTGAGCCCGTGGAAGGCGTGGTCGCAGTAGAGGATCCTGGGCCGCCCGGTGGCGTACCGGGCGAACTTCAGGGCCGTCTCCACGGCCTCGGTGCCGCTGTTGCCGAAGAAGACCCGGTCCAGGTGCGGGCTGTAGGAGAGCAGCTTCTCGGCCAGCAGCCCGGGCAGCGGCTGGCAGTCGAAGCGGGTGAGGTCGGCGAGCTGGGCGTCCAGGACGTCGTGCAGCGCACGGCGGACGACGGGGTGGTGCCGGCCCAGGCCCATCACTCCGAAACCGGCCAGCATGTCGAGGTAGTCGTTGCCCTCGGCGTCCCAGAAGTGGGCGCCCTCGGCCCGTTCGTAGACCCTGTCGAAGCCGATGGTGTGCAGCATCCGGGGCAGCTGGTGGTTGAGGTGGCGGGCGTGCAGCTCGTACCGCTCGCCGCCGCGCTCGGCCAGCAGGGCGCCGAGATCGAAGCCCTTGCCAGGGCCGCGCTCGCCCTGTTCGGCCTGTTCGGCCTGCTCCGCCTTCTCCGCCGGCGTCATGCCGACTTGTCCCGGTTCCCGCCCACGGTCTCGCGGGCCGCCCGCAGCGACTCCTTCAGCGACCCCATGGTGGCGAGGACGGCGGTGGGCTCGTAGCCGCAGTGCGCCATGCAGTTCGCGCAGCGCGGGTCCTTTCCGCGGCCGTACTTGCTCCAGTCGGTGTCGTTGATCAGCTCCCGGTACGTCGGCACGTATCCGTCGCTCATCAGATAGCAGGGGCGCTGCCAGCCGAAGAGGGAGTAATTCGGAATGGCCCAGGCCGTGCAGGGGAAATCGGCCTTTCCTTCCAGGAAGTCGAGGAAGAGCGGCGAGTGGTTGAGCCGCCAGCGCCGCCGGTTGCCGCCCGCGAAGGCCTTCCTGAAGAGTTCGCGGGTCTGTTCGACACCCAGGAAGTGCTCCTGGTCGGGGGCCTTTTCGTAGGCGTAGGCGGGCGAGATCATCATCTCGTCCACCTGGAGGTCGTCATTGAGGTAGTTGAGTACTTCGATGATGGTCTGCGGGGTGTCCGTGTTGAAGAAGGTGGAGTTGGTGGTCACCCGGAAACCGCGCCGCTTCGCCTCCTTGATGGCCGCGACCGCCTCGTCGAAGACGCCTTCCTTGGCCACGGACTCGTCGTGGCGTTCGCGCAGGCCGTCGATGTGCACGGCGAAGGCGAAATGCGGGGACGGGGTGAACTTCTCGATCTTCTTGCGCAGGAGCATCGCGTTGGTGCAGAGGAAGACGTACTTCCGCCTGGCCACCAACTGGCGCACGATCTCGTCGATCTGCGGGTGCATCAAGGGCTCGCCGCCCGCGATGGACACCATGGGTGCGCCGGACTCCAACACGGCGCCGACCGCCTGGGCGACCGGCATGCGCTGCTTGAGCACTCCGGCCGGGTGCTGGATCTTCCCGCACCCCTCACAGGCCAGGTTGCAGGCGTAGAGCGGTTCCAGCTCGACGATCAGGGGGAACTTCTCACGCTTGCGGAGCTTCTGTTCGAGCAGATAGGTCCCGACCCTGATGGTCTGGCGCAGCGGCATGGCCATCTGGCTCACCTCCTGGGGAGCAGCAAAGAACGGTGCCAGTCATAGAACGCGGGCAGTACGGCACGCAGGACACGGAAGGCCGATATTCCTCCGCGAAACGTGCCGATACGGACGAGCTCGTGCTCCGGAGCGTCCACGATCACCCGGACGGCCGCAACCGGACGGCTGCCGCCGCGGGTGGCGGTCCACAGGGTGGCCGCGGACTCCATGTCGACGGCGATGGCGCCGGTGGCGCGCAGCTGCGCGCGCTCCTGGCCGCGGACGACGTGGTCGGATCGGGTCAGTGCGCCGAGGTGCACGGTGCGGCCGGGTGCGGCCCGGGCCAGTGCCTCGGCGAGCAGGGCGGTGCCGGTGCAGGGGACGGCCCCCTGCGGGTCCCGGGTCTCCTCGGCGACGACCAGGTCGCCGGGGTGCATGCCGGGGACCAGTCCGGCGCAGAATCCAGTTGCGAGGACGGCGGCCCGGTCCATCCCCGGGCGCTCCAGGGCCCGGCCGACGGCCCGTTCGGCCGCGCGCGGGCCCATGCCGGTGCGCAGCAGCCCGTAGGCCTCCGGCGCGCCGCGGGCCGCGCTGCGCAGGGCCGCCTGCTCGATGCGCAGCGCGCAGGCGACCAGCAGCGGGCCCGGGTTCCCGGCTCTGTCGCCCCTGGCCGCGGACATCAGGCACCCCCGGCGGGGGCGAACGGTTCCCCGTACAGGTAGCGGCCGAGCGCGGTGAGCGGGAACACCTGGCGGTACAGGTGGTAGTTGATGGAGAAGTCCCAGGGGAAGCCGGTTCCGGTGAACCAGGGCTCGAACCAGGATCCGTCCCCGGCCTGCGTCCGGACGAGGTGGTCGATGCCCCGTTCGACGGCCTTGCCGTCCCGTTCGCCGGCCGAGAGCAGGGCCATCAGCGCCCACGCGGTCTGCGAGGCGGTCGAGGCGCCCTTCCCGGCCCACGACCGGTCCTGGTAGGAGCGCTGGTCCTCGCCCCACCCGCCGTCCTCGTTCTGTACGGATTCCAGCCAGTGCACGGCCCGCCGGATCGCGGGATGCGACGGGGCGATGCCCGCGGCGGTCAGGGCGGGGACCACCGATCCGGTGCCGTAGATGTAGTTGGTGCCCCAGCGGCCGAACCAGGATCCGTCCGGCTCCTGTGCGGCGAGCAGCCAGGCGATGCCGCAGCGGGCGCGGGCGTCGCCCGCCCTGCCCTCGAAGGCGAGCATCTCGACCACGTGGGCGGTGACATCGGCCGAGGGCGGGTCGATGACCTCGCCGAAGTCGCAGAAAGGCAGCTTGTTCGGGAAGGGGCTGGTGTTGTCGGCGTCGAAGGCGGCCCACGCCCCGTTCTTCGACTGCATGCCGAGGTTCCAGGAGACGCCCCGGGCGATCGCCGCCTCGACGCGGGCCGGGTCGGGATGCTTGATGCGGCGCAGCGCGAGGACGACCTCGGCGGTGTCGTCGATGTCGGGGTAGGTGTCGTTGTGGAACTCGAACGCCCAGCCGCCGGGGGCGAGTCCGGGCCGGCGCACCGCCCAGTCCCCGCTGCGGGTGATCTCTTCGCCGAGCATCCAGTCGGCGGCCTTGACCAGCGCCGGGTGGTCGGGGCGCAGGCCCGCGTCGGCGAGCGCGATCGCGGCGAGGCAGGTGTCCCAGACCGGGGACTGGCAGGCCTCGATCATGCGGGCCCCGTCCTCGCGCCACACCGCGAACCGGTCCAGGGATTCCAGGCCGGCCCGCATCACGGGGTGGCCGAGGTCGTAGCCGAGCAGGTGCAGGGCGATCACGGAGTACACGGCGGGTGGCTGGATCCCGCCCCAGCAGCCGTCGTTCTCCTGGCGCTCGATGATCCACCGGGCGGCGCTGTCCATGGCCGCCTTGCGGAGCCGGCGCGGGGCGAACCGGCGGTAGACGTGCAGGACCTTGTCCATCCGCTGGAAGGCGCCGTCCCAACTCGCCGCCGGGGCAAGCGGCTTGGCGGGATACGGTGCCCGGGCGTCGGTGTGCAGCTCGTCCAGGGCGAAGGGCGCGGGGCGGACGGGGCGCAGCGCGGAGACCACGGTGAGCGGGACGATGGTCTGGCGGGCCCAGCAGCCGAAGTCGTAGATGTTCAGCGGGACCCAGGGCGGCAGGAAGACCAGCTCGGGCGGGATTTCGGGGAGGTGGTCCCAGCTCCACCAGCCGAAGAGGGCCAGCCAGATCCGGGTGAAGACCCGGGCGGCGGCGATCCCGCCGTGGGCCCGGATCCAGGCGGAGGCCCGGGACATGTGCGGTGCGTCCGGCGCGTCCCCGGCGAGGCGCAGGGCGACGTACGCCTCGATGGTGGCGGAGAGTTCGGGCGGTCCGCCGTGGAAGGTGGCCCAGGTGCCGTCGTCGCGCTGCTCGCCGCGGATGAACAGGGCGGCGGCCTGGGTGGTGGCCTCGTCCCGGATCCCCAGGAACTGCCGCAGCAGCAGGTCCTCGGCGTCCATGGTGACGTTGGTCTCCAGGTCGCCCTTCCACCACCCCTCGGGGTCCTGCCGCTCCAGCAGGTGCCGGGTGGCGCGCGCGGCGGCCTCCCGGACCCTTTCCGGCCCGTACCCGTCCGGCGGTTCGGGCGGAGCCGCGGCGACCCGCGGGCCGGCCGCCGCCGCCGCCCGGCCGGGGTCGCTCTGCTGCGGCATCGGGCCGGCAGGCCGGTCCGTGAGCGCGCTCACGCCCACCCGGCCGGGCGGCGGGGCGCCCGGGGTGGTTTCGCTGCCAGCACCAGCGCCCTCGGCGCTGCCGTCGGTCGTCGCTGTCATGGCTTCCCCTTCGTGCAGTCTGTCCTCTGCTGTGCTGGGGTCTGCCGTCGGCCGGCGCCGCACCTTCGGTCCGAAGGAGTGGCGCCGGCCGGCGACTCGCGAGTCATATCCGCTTGCGGGCGGCGTTCACCTCTTGCGTACGACGACGAAGTCGGCCAGCGCGACGAGCTGGTCGCGGACCCGCTGCGGCATGTGGACGTCGTCCAGGGCCTTGATCGCGACGGCGTGCTGCCGGCGCGCCTCGTCGGCGGTCCACTGGCGGCCGCCGGCCGCCTCGATGAGCGCCGCGCGGGCCGCGAACTCCCCCTCGGAGAAGTTCTCGAAGTCGTTGCTCTTGGCGTCGGCGGCGAGCAGCCGGCCCAGTTCGACCGAGGCCTCGCCGCCGGCCGCGAGGGCGGCGACGACGGGCAGGGACTTCTTGCGCTGGCGCAGGTCGCTCCAGGTCTGCTTGCCGGTGGACTCGGGGTCGCCCCAGATGCCGAGCAGGTCGTCGATGGCCTGGAAAGCGAGGCCCAGGTGGTAGCCGTACTCCTCCAGCTTGTCGGCCGTACGGTCGTCCGCACCGCCGAGCACCGCGCCGATGGAGACCGCGCAGGCGATGAGGGCGCCGGTCTTGTTGCCCTCCATCTCCAGGCACTCCTCGACGCTGACGCGCTCGCGGTGCTCGTAGGAGATGTCCTGCGCCTGCCCGTCGATGAGCTTGCGCGTGGCCGTGGTCAGCCGGCGCGCCGCGCGCCCCGCCTCCACGGTGCCGAGCTCCAGCAGGACTTCGTTGGCGAGGGCGAACAGGGCGTCGCCGACCAGGATCGCCTGGGCGGGGCCGTGCACCTTCCACACCGTGTCGCGGTGGCGGCGCTGCTCGTCGCCGTCCATCAGGTCGTCGTGCAGCAGCGAGAAGTTGTGCACGAGCTCGACGGCGACGGCGCCCGGGATGCCGACCTCGGCGGAGGCGCCGGCGGCCTCGGCGGAGAGCAGCGCGAGGGCGGGCCGGACGGCCTTGCCGCTGTCGCCGTCCGCGGGGTTGCCCTGGGCGTCGATCCAGCCGAAGTGGTAGGCGGCGACGGTGTCCATGGGCGCCGCGAGCCGGTCGACGGCGGCGCGGAGCGCGGGCGTCGACAGCGTGCGGCCGCGCTCCAGGAGGGCGAGCGTGTCCGCCTTCTCCACTCCCCCGCCGGCTGTGCCCGCACTGGCATCCGTGTTCTCGACAGCCGGATTCCCCGGGTTCACTGGCTCTCCTCTTGTTCCTGTACGTGCTGTGCCGGTCGTGCTGGTGGTCGTCGTCATGCCGCCTCCTGCAGAGGGTGTGCGCGGGGACGGCCGAGCGCGGCGAGTGCGGCGTGCGCCGCGCTCAGTCCGCTCCGGACGGCGCTCTCCATGGTCGCGGGCCAACCGGTGGCAGTCCACGCACCGGCAAGGTAGAGCCCCGGCGTGTCGGTCCGCGCGCCGGGGCGCAGCCGGCCGACGCCGGGGGTGGGGGCGAAGGTGGCCGTCCGCTCCCGGGTGACGAAGAAGTCCCGTACCTTGGCGCCTCGCGCGGCCGGCAGCAGCCGCTCCAGCTCGGGCAGGTATGTGGCGCGCAGGACGGAGACGGGTTCGTCGATGTCGTCCTGGGCGACGGACTGCGAGAGCGCGAGGTACTGGCCGCCGTCGGGGAGCCCGGAGGAGTCGGTGCGGTCGAAGACCCACTGCACGGGGGAGCCGAGCGCCGCGAAGAAGGGTGCCTTGAGCACCTTGCGGTCGTAGACGACGTGGACGTTGAGGATGGGCGCGGTGCCGATGTCGAGGAGCTTGTCTGGGTCGGCCAGTGCCCCGGCCGGGAGCAGTCCGTGCGCCTCGCGCTGCGGGACGGCGAGGACGACGGTGCCGGCGTCGAAGGACTCGTCCTCGGTGTCGACCCGCCAGTTCCCTTCGGGGGTACGGGAGATGGCGGTGACCCGCGCGCGCAGCCCGGTCCGTACGCCCACCGCGTCGAGGGCCTTGCGGGCGAGCGTGTCGTGCAGGTCGCCGAGCGGTACGCGGGCCCAGCCGATGTCGGCGGCGCCGTTCTCGGAGAGCAGGCCGGTCTTGAAGACCATGGCGGCCAGGCCCAGCGAGGAGTGTTCGGCGGTGGCGTTGAGCGTGGCGATGCCGATGAGGTCCCACAGGGCCTCGATGGCGCGCGGGGACTGGCCGTAGCGGCCGAGCCAGGTGGCGAAGTCCAGGCCGTCGAGGGCCGGGTCGGAGGGGTCGAGGCGGCGCAGCGCGAGGGCGGCGCGGCCGACACTGACGCGCTCGGCGAGGGACAGGTGGGGGTAGCGGGCCAGGGAGCCGGTCAGGTGCAGGGGCACGGGCAGGGCGCTTCGGCGCAGCCGGCCGAGGCGCGGTCCCTTGGCGTGGGCCACGTCGAGTACGGGTACGTCGAGCCGGTCCTGGATGGGCGCCAGCTCGGCGCCGTCGACGCGGTCGAGGAACCACCGGTAGGCGGTGCAGCAGCGCAGGTAGACGTGCTGGCCGTTGTCGACGGTGAGGTCGCCGCGCTTGAAGGAGAAGGCGAGCCCGCCGAGCCGCGGGCGGCCCTCCAGGAGGGTCACCTGGAGCCCGGCGTCGGCGAGTTCGAGCGCGGCGGTGACCCCGGCGAGGCCCCCGCCGACGACGACGGCAGCGCGCCGGTCGCCGCCCTGGGTGTCGCCGGTGCTCATGAGCCCTCCCTGCGTCCGCCGGGCGCGGAGTCCTCCGGAAGAGACGCGACCGGCGGCGCCGGGGTTGCGCGCCCGCTGGTGCCGCCGCACGCGCTCCGCGCGGGACGGGCGGATCCCGCCCGCGGGAGCACGGCCGTCCGCACGGGGACCGCGGACCCGCCGCCGTGGCCGCGGGCGCCGGGCGCGGCCTGGCGCCGCGCCGTGCCTGCGGGCGGACCGGCCGGGGTGGTCCTCGTCGAGGTCGTCACATCCGCCTCCGGGTGCTCTGGCGTGAGATGGTCCGGGCGTCGAGGCCGGAGAGCCCGCGCACGGCGACGTACGCCTTCTCGTGCGGCGGCAGCGAGACGCGGCCCCGCAGCACCGCTTCCGGCTCGCGCTCGATGCGGTCGAGGAGGCGGCGGTAGATGCCGGCCATGGCGGCCACGCAGGCGCCGCTGCGCCGGTCGAGCATCGGCAGCAGCCGGTAGCCCTCGGCGAACAGGGCCCGTGCGCGCCGGACTTCGTGGTGGACCAGTCCGGCGAAGTCGGAGCCCTCGGGGGCCCGGTCTCCGTGGAAGCCTGCCGCGCAGCCGAACTTGGCGAGGTCCTCGGCGGGCAGGTAGGTGCGCCCGTTGCCGGCGTCCTCGCGCACGTCCCGGAGGATGTTGGTGAGTTGCAGGGCGAGGCCGAGCGTGTCGGCGTACTCCCCGGCGCGTTCGGCGTCGCGCGCGCCTGCGGTGGTGCCGAACACCCCGAGCGAGAGCCTCCCGATGGCGCCGGCCACGCAGCGGCAGTAGGCCTTGAGGTCGTCCCACGTCTCGTAGGTCTCGCCGCGCACGTCCATCAGGACGCCGTCGATGAGCTCGTCGAGGCCGCCGAGCGGGATGGGGAACCGGCGCGCGGCGTGCGCGAGGGCGACGGCGACCGGGTCGGTGTCGTCCTCGTCGATCTCCTCGGCCCGGATCCGCCCGAGCAGGGCGCGGGTCTCCTCCAGCCGGGCCAGCTTGGCGTCGGGTGCCAGTGCGCCGTCGCCGATGTCGTCGACACGCCGGGAGAAGGCGTAGAGCGCGGACATCGCCTGCCGCTTGTCGGTCGGCAGCAGCCGGATGCCGTACGCGAAGTTGCGCGCCTGCGATCCGGTGACGGCCTCGCAGTAGCTGTACGCCGCCGAAACCGGTGCAGGCAGTGCGGTCGGTGCGTACACGTGTGTGGGGCCCTCCACCGGGCTCACCCCTTTCTCGGCGCTGTGCGCAGGACGGCGGCCACCTCGCGGAGCAGGCCACTCCGGGTGGGCTTGGGCGGGCCGGGAAGTACGTCGAAACCGGCGGCGGTGACGGCTCGCAGGGCTGCGCGCCCCCCTCCCACGAAGCCCGCGAGGAGCAACCGGAGTCTGCCGTGCACGCTACCCACGAGCGGGGTGCCCTCATTCAGGAGCCGGCGTGCGCGTTCGGTCTCGTATGCGACCAGGGCGCGTACGGACGCGCCGGCGGTCGGGGCCTTGAGGTCGGCCTCGACCACGTGGAAGCGCCTCATGTCCTCGGCGGGGAGGTAGATCCGGTCCCGGCCGAGGTCCTCGGCGACGTCCTGGAGGTGTTCGGCGATCTGCAGGGCGGTGCAGATGGCGTCGGAGCGGCGGATCCGCTCGGGGGTGCTGGTGCCGGTGAGGGACAGCACGAGGCGGCCCACGGGGTTGGCCGAGAGCTCGCAGTAGGCGAGGAGTTCCGCGTAGGTCTCGTAGCGCGCGACCCGCTGGTCCTGGCGGTTGGCCTCGATGAGCCCGAGGAACGGCTCGGGGGTGAGACCGTGGTCGCGGACGACGGGCTGGAGGGCGAGGAGCAGGGGGTGGCGCGGGGGGCCGTCGGCGGCGCCGAACACCCGTAGCAGGTCGGCTTCGAAGGCGTCGAGCAGGGCGAGCCGGTCGTCGGCGGCGGCCGCGTCGAGGCCGAGGAGGACGGCGTCGCGCCCGCCGGGGGCGAGGTCGCCGTCGCCGATGTCGTCGACGAGCCGGGCGTACCCGTAGACCGCCATCAGGCCGTCACGCCAGGCGCGGGGCAGGAAGGCGGGGGCGACGGGGAAGTTCTCCGTAGCGGCCTTGTCGAGGGTGGCGCGCGCGTGGGCGGTGTCGGACCGGGGACGGATGCCGTGCCCCGGGGTCACCGCCCGCCGCCCGGGGCGGGGACGGCCGTAATGCCTGGGGGCCGGAGAATTCCCGTAGCCATTGCCGTCACATCTCCCGTTCTACACTGCCGACCCAATACATCCTATTTCGGACACGCCGCCGGGGTTTCCCCGGGGCGGCCCCAGGGCCTTTCACCTGCGGGGAATCGTCCCCTCTTGCCGCGATTCAGGACTGCTTCAGCTTACGCTGTACAACGCCGCGGAAGCCTCTGGGGTATTCGCTGCGCCACCTCATGTCGCCGTCATGGCGGCGGCGGAGGCGGCGGAGTGCTCGCCGCAGACACGCCGAGGCCCCCGCCGCGCGGAGCGGCGGGGGCCTCGGGCGGTCCGGACCGGGGGACGGCCCGGCGGCGGTCAGCCGTTGGACGCCTTCTCGTACGCCGAGACGACTTCCTCCGTGGGCCCGTCCATCAGGAGTTCGCCCTTTTCCAGCCACAGCACCCGGTCGCAGGTGTCGCGGATGGACTTGTTGTTGTGGCTCACCAGGAAGACCGTGCCGGCCTTCTGCCGCAGTTCGCGGATGCGGTTCTCCGAGCGCACCTGGAAGCTGCGGTCACCCGTGGCCAGGGCCTCGTCGATCATGAGGACGTCGTGGTCCTTGGCCGCCGCGATGGAGAAGCGCAGGCGCGCCGCCATGCCGGAGGAGTAGGTGCGCATCGGCAGGGAGATGAAGTCGCCCTTCTCGTTGATGCCCGAGAAGTCGACGATGTCCTGGTAGCGCTCCTTGATCTGCTCGCGGCTCATGCCCATCGCGAGACCGCCGAGGACGATGTTGCGCTCGCCGGTCAGGTCGTTCATCAGCGCCGCGTTGACACCCAGCAGCGAGGGCTGGCCGTCGGTGTAGACCTTGCCCTCCTCGCAGGGCAGCAGGCCGGCGATGGCGCGCAGCAGGGTGGACTTGCCGGAGCCGTTCGAGCCGATGAGCCCGATGGCCTCGCCGCGGTACGCCGTGAAGGAGACACCGCGCACGGCGTGGACCCGGCGGACGCCCGGGGCGTCGCCCTTGCCCCGTCGGATTATCTTGTTCAGCGCCGCGGTGGCGCTGCCCCTGCCGGAGCTGCCGGTGTTGACGCGGTAGACGATGTGGACGTCGTCGGCGATGACGGTGGGGACGCGCCCCTGGGTGTTCTCAGCCACGGCCGTAACGCTCCTCAGCCTTCCAGAAGTACACGAAACCGCCCAGGCCGATCACAACGGCCCAGCCGACGGCGAAGGCCCAGACGTGCGGCGGCAGGTTCTCCGGGCCGTAGTTGTCGATCAGCGCGAACCGGATCAGGTCCATGTAGATCGCCGCGGGGTTCCACTGGAGCGCGTCGGCGATCCACGCGGGCTTGTCCTTGAGCATCGTGCTGATCGAGAACATGACGCCGGAGGCGTACATCCACGTCCGCGTGACGAACGGCATGAGCTGCGCGAGGTCGGGGGTCTTGGAGCCCGCCCGCGCGAAGACCATGGCGAGGCCGGTGTTGAAGACGAACTGCAGCACCAGCACCGGGACGACCAGCAGCCAGGACAGCCGCGGGAAGTTCCCGAAGGCCATCACGACGACGACCACGACGATCATCGAGTACAGCAGCTGCTGGAGCTGCTGCATCGAGAAGGAGATCGGCAGGGAGGCGCGCGGGAAGTGCAGCGCGCGGACCAGGCCGAGGTTCCCGGGGATGGCCCGGACACCCGCCATCAGCGAGCTCTGGGTGAAGGTGAAGACGAAGATCCCGATCACCAGGAAGGGGATGTAGACCCCAGGGGGCATGCCGCGGTCCGCCTGGAGGATCAGCGCGAAGATCAGGTAGTAGACCAGGGCGTTCAGCAGCGGCGTCGCCACCTGCCAGACCTGGCCGAGCTTGGCCTGGCTGTACTGCGCGACCAGCTTGGCCCGGGAGAAGGCCATGATGAAGTGGCGCCGGCCCCAGAGCTGCCGCACGTACTCGCCCAGACCGGGCCGCGCCCCGCTCACGGAGAGGCCGTACTTCCTGGCGAGCTCCGCGGGGCTCAGCCCCGCGTCTGCGGACGGCGGCCGGCTCGTGGCCAGGGCGCCGTCGTGGGTTGTGTCACTCACAAGTTGAAACTTTCGTCTTCAAGATGCGGCAGGAAGGGCATCAGGCTGGTGGCGCGAGACCCGTGATCGCGCCATGTTCCCAGACGCGGGATCTTCAGATGACAGGTGGTCGGCCCAGTCGGGTCAACCGCCAGACCGTACGCCATCTCATCGGGCGGCGGGGACCGCAGGCGGTGGTCCACCCCTCCGCGAACCCGCCGAACCAGGCCTTGAGCGCCGGTACGGAAGGCCTGCGCAGGAGCGTCAGCAGGAGCCAGACGCCCACGTAGACCGGCACCAGCAGAGCGGGCAGGTTGCGGCGGGCGAGCCACACCCGGTTACGGGCCACCATACGGTGGTAGACCGCGTGCCGGGAGGGGGCGGTCGTCGGGTGCAGCAGCACCATGTCCGCCCGGTAGTCGATCGACCACCCCGCGTCGAGCGCCCGCCAGGCCAGGTCGGTCTCCTCGTGGGCGTAGAAGAACTCCCCGGGCAGCGCTCCGACCTGCTCGAACACCGCCGTGCGGACGGCGTTGGCGCCGCCCAGGAAGGTGGTCACGCGCGAGGAGCGCATCGGGTCCGAGGCGCGCAGCCGGGGCACGTGCCGGCGCTGGGTCTCGCCGGTCTCCGGATCGGCGATCCGGAAGCTGACGATCCCGAGCCCCGGGTCCCCGGTGAAGGCCTGGCGGCACAGCTCGGCGGTGTCGGTCCGCTCCAGCAGGCCGTCGTCGTCCAGGAAGAGCAGGGCGTCGACCTCGCGGCCGCCGGGGCCGAAGGCCTCGATGCCGACGTTGCGGCCGCCCGGGATGCCCAGGTTCTCGGGCAGCGACACGGTGCGCACAACCGCCGGCAGATCCGCGAGCCCGGTGACCTCGACGCCCTGGCCCACGACGACCACCTCGACGGGGTCGCCCTGCTGGCGGGCGACCGAGTCGAGCAGCGCCTTGAGCTCGTCGGGCCGGTTGCCCATGGTGATGATCACGGCGCCCAGCCGCATCGGGGCGGTCACTTGAGCCTGCTGGAGGCCAGGACCGACACCAGGTGCAGCAGGGTCTGGAGCAGCGCGATGCCGGCCAGCACGGCGACGCCGAGCCGGGAGAAGTACAGGTCGCCCCGGACCTGGTCCAGGACGGCCAGCACCAGGATGAGCAGGGAGGCCTCGATGCCGAGGATCAGGCGGTGGAACTTCAGCGCGGCGGCGGCCCGGCGGGCGAGCGCCATGCCGGACGAGCGCGGCTCGGACGCCGCTTCCTTGACCGGCTCCTTGCCGACCTGGTGCCGGGCGACGCCGACCAGGTCGGTCTCTGCCTTGATCAGGATCGCGCCGAGCGCCGCGAGGGTGCCCAGGAAGGCCCACAGCCAGTCGATCCGCCCGCCGCCCCACAGGTCCGCGGCGCGCAGGCCGAAGCCGACCAGGACCGCCGCGTCGCACAGGTAGGCGCCGACCCGGTCCAGGTACACGCCGGACAGCGAGAACTGCTTCTTCCAGCGGGCGACCTCCCCGTCGACGCAGTCGAGCAGCAGGTACAGCTGGACGGCCACGACGCCGAGGACCGCGCCCCAGACGCCCGGCACCAGCAGGGCCGGGGCGGCGAGGACGCCTGCGAGGGTCATCACGTAGGTCAGCTGGTTCGGCGTGACCTTGGTGGTGACCAGGAGGCGGGTGATGCGCAGGGAGACCTCGCGCATGTAGAGGCGCCCGCCCCAGTGCTCGCCGCTGCGCCGGTCCTTGACGCCCGGCGGGTGGACGACGGGCCGGAGTTCAGCTACGGATGGTGTGGGCATAGTCGGCGTACGCGTCCCTGATCTCGGCGGCGGACAGGTTGAGGTGCTCCAGGATCGTGAAGCGTCCCGGGCGGGTCTGCGGGGCGTACTCGACGGCCGTGACGAACTCGTCGACGCTGAACCCGATCTCCTCGGGCAGCACCGGCAGGCCGTGCCGGCGCAGCACCTCCACGAAGAGCCCGGACTGCTGCTCGGCCCCGCGCAGGTGCATCGCGAAGGCGGCGCCGATGCCCACCTGCTCGCCGTGGAGCGCGGAGCGTCCGGGGTAGAGCAGGTCGAAGGCGTGGCTGATCTCGTGGCAGGCGCCGGACGAGGGGCGGCTGTCGCCGCTGATCGACATCGCGATGCCGGAGAGGACGAGGGCCTCGGAGAGCACGGTGAGGAACTCGTCGTCGCCGCAGCCGCCCGGGTGGCGCAGCACGGCCTCGCCGGCCGTACGGGCCATGGCGGCGGCCAGGCCGTCCACGGGCTCGCCGGTGACCTGGTGGGAGAGCTCCCAGTCGGCGATGGCCGAGATGTTGGAGATCGCGTCGCCGATGCCCGCGCGGACGAACCGCACCGGGGCTTCCTTGATCACATCGAGGTCGATGACCATGGCGATCGGCGTCGGGACGCCGTAGGAGCCGCGCCCGTTGTCGTTGTCCAGGATGGACACCGGCGAGCAGATGCCGTCGTGCGAGAGGTTGGTGGCGACGGCCACTATGGGCAGCCCGACCCGCGCCGCGGCGTATTTCGCCACGTCGATGATCTTGCCGCCGCCCAGGCCCACGACGGCGTCGTACCGGCGGCCCTTTATGTCGTCGGCCAGCTTGACCGCGGAGTCGATGGTGCCGTCCACGACCGGGTACCAGTCGGCGTTCGGCAGTGCGGACTCCAGCTTGGCGCGCAGTGCGACGCCGGAGCCGCCGCTGATCGCGATCGCGAGCGTGCCGGACGCCGAGATCCGCTGGTCTGCCAGGATGCTGTCCAGCTTGTCCATCGCCCCGCAGCTGATGTCGACGACGACCGGCGAGGGGATGAGCCTCGTCAGTACTGGCATGCGATCGTCCGGCCCTTGGCGAGGTCGTCGTGGTTGTCGATCTCGACCCACTTGACGTCGCCGATGGGGGCCACGTCGATGGTGAAGCCGTCGTTGACGAGCTGCTGGTAGCCGTCCTCGTAGTAGAGGTCGGGGTCGCGCTCGAAGGTGGTCTTGAGGGCCTCGGCGAGCTGCTCGGCGGCCTCGGGCTCGATGAGGGTGACACCGATGTACTCGCCGGTGGCGTCGGCGGGGTCCATCAGCTTGGTGATCTTCTGCACGCCCTTCCCGTCGGCGGTGACGACCTTCATCTCCTCGTCGGCCAGGTTCTTGACCGTGTCGAGGGCGAGGATGATCTTCCGGCCGTTGCCGCGGGCGGCGAGCAGGGTCTTCTCGACGGAGACCGGGTGGACGGTGTCGCCGTTGGCGAGGATCACGCCCTGCTTCAGGACGTCACGGGCGCACCACAGGGAGTAGGCGTTGTTCCACTCCTCGGCCTTGTCGTTGTCGATCAGCGTGATCGTGACGCCGTACTTGGCCTCCAGCGCCTCGCGGCGCTCGTAGACGGCCTCCTTGCGGTAGCCGACGACGATGGCGACCTCGGTGAGGCCGACCTCGGCGAAGTTGCCGAGCGTCAGGTCGAGGACCGTGAGGCTCTCCTCCTGGCCCTCGGGACCGACGGGCACGAGGGCCTTGGGCAGGGTGTCGGTGTAGGGACGCAGGCGGCGTCCGGCACCGGCCGCGAGTACAAGGCCGATCATGCTGGTTCTCCTTCGTCATGTACGGCGGGTGCTCCGGAGGAGACCCAGAAGCGGATGCTCTCCACGAGCACCACCAGTGCCACGAACACGGCCATGGCCGTGAGCGCGACGGGGAACGCGTCCCGGGGCAGGACCACGGCCAGGACCACGGTCAGCAGGACCCGGCCCTCGTGGCCGCCGATCGTCCGCACCAGCCAGTGCGGGGGCGCGCCCGAGCCACCGCGGATGCGGTAGACCGTGTCGTAGTGATGGTAGGCGACGGCCGCGACCAGTCCGAATGCCGCGGGAAGGGCCCCCGGGACGTCCGCCTTCGCGGCGAGCGCGAGGACGGTCGCGTACTCGGCGAACCGGAAGAGCGGCGGGATGAGCCAGTCGAGGGGGCCCTTGAGGGGGCCGGCGACGGCCGCACCGGCGAAGAAGACGTAGCCCACGGCGGTCCCGACCAGCCAGGGGGTGCCGAAGTCGCGGGTCACGGCCCCGCCTGCCATCAGCACGGAGCCGGCCAGGGCCAGCCCCACCGATTCGAAGTTCGGCCGCCGCTTCGTGCGACGGGGGGAGCCGGTCCAGGCGAGCACGCCCGAGTCGGCGAGGTCCGCGAGGGCCTGTGCGGCCCGGTCGGTACGGATC
Source organism: Streptomyces sp. ISL-94 (assembly GCF_018614075.1). Taxonomy (GTDB): domain Bacteria; phylum Actinomycetota; class Actinomycetes; order Streptomycetales; family Streptomycetaceae; genus Streptomyces. Next base: position 55,832 of record NZ_JAGGOZ010000118.1, read on the forward strand.
GCCTTGCGGGTCAGCGAACGCAGGACCCGGCCGGCGGTGGTGTAGAGGGCGCCGAAAGCGCAGCCGGCGAGCAGGGCGTAGAAGACGGTCCGGGGGGTGGTCACGGCGGTCAGCACCGCGATCATGGCCCAGCGCTCGCCGATCGGGAGGATGATCATCCGCCGGACCCAGACCGTCCAGCCGACGCTGTCGAGCTTGTCGGACAGGGCGGCGGTGGGACTCGTATTGGCCGTGGCGTCGTGGTTGGCCTCGTTGAAGGCGAAGTCGACGACGTGCCGGCAGGTCATCAGGATCATCGAGCCGAGCGCGAGGGCCCAGACGTCGTCGCCGTTCCTGGCGGCCCCGAGCGCGAGGCCCGCGTAGAAGGAGTACTCCTTCGCGCGGTCGAAGGTCGCGTCGAGCCAGGCGCCCATCGTCGAGTACTGGAGCGAGTAGCGGGCCAGCTGCCCGTCGGTGCAGTCCAGGACGAAGGAGACGAGGAGCAGCACACCGGCGGCCACGTAGCCCCAGCGCTCGCCGGTGGCGGCGCAGCCGGCCGCGATCAGCGCGGTGATCAGCGAGGCGGTGGTGACCTGGTTCGGGGTCAGCCCCCGGCGCGCGCACCAGCGGGCGATGTAGCGCGAGTACGGGCTGATGAAGAAGGTGGTGAAGAAGCCGTCGCGGGACTTCACGGCGGTCCGCAGGCGTACGGCCTCGTCGTCGACGGCGGCGACGGCGGCGGCCGCGGCGCGGTGCTCCGCGTCGGTGGCCGGGACGGCGGCGACGAGCGTGCCGAGCTCCGGCCGCTGGACGGCGGTCCCGGCGCCCTCCACCTCGGCGGCCAGCAGGTCGGGGTACGGCGCCGGGCCGTGGCCCGCGGTCGCGGCGGCCTTGTCCAGGGCGGCCCGGGCACCCGGCTGCACGGCGAAGGCGCCGGTGACGGCGCAGGCGTCGAAGCGGGGGTCGGTCAGCGCGAGGCGCAGGGCGTGCAGGTGTCCGACGAAGGCGCTGTCCACGACGGCCACCCGCTGGTCGGCGGGTACGGCGCCCAGCGCGGCGGAGACGTCCTCGGGGCCCGCGGCGGGGCGGACCTCGAAGCCGAGGGAGCGCAGCTCGCCCGCGAGCGGTGATCCGGGGACCGGCAGGCCGGTGAGGATGGCGGTCGGCAGACGAACTCACTCCTTGTAACGGGCGCCTCGGGGGGCGGCGGCACGTCGGCAGAGGCTATCGGATGAATGGAAGCGGGGGTTCACCGCCCGTTTACACCCCGACAAGCCCTGCGTCCCGGGGCTCCGGGCCCTGCCGGCTCATCATTGACGATCACCGCGCGGTACCACAAACGGCGCCGGTGTTACGGTGGACACGCCCCTGAACGAGCCGAGTGGAAAGAGGTGGGTTGATGACCGTCGCAGTGGGCGCGGCCATGCGCAGCGAACTCCGGTGCATCCCCCCTCTCCTCCTCCGGGCATCCGGCCAGGCCTGATCCTCCGCTGATCCCCCCAGCCAGCGCTGGGGGTGCGCCTCGTCGGCCGGGGCCCCCGCTTCCAAGGGTTCACGTTGACCGACAACACCGGCTCCACCGACAACACCGGCTCCACCGACATCGACGCCACCAGCGGCGCGGCCACCGACGCGGCCACCGACGGCGCCGCCTTCTGGGAGGCGTTCTTCGAGCTGCACCGCGGCCTGCCCCGGCAGGCTCCCGGTTCCGACGCGAGCACCCGGCACCTGCTGTCCCTGTGCGGACCGCTGCCCGAGCGGCCGCGCGTCCTCGACCTGGGCTGCGGTCCGGGCCGCAGCGCCCTGCTGCTCGCCGCCGAGGCGGGCGGGGCCGGCGGCGCCGAGGTGACCGCCGTGGACCGCCACGGCCCCTTCCTCGAAGAGCTCCGTACGGCCGCCGCGGTCCGCGGGCTCGCCGACCGCGTCCACCCCGTCCGGGGGGACATGGGTGCGCTCCCCTACGACGACGGCTCCTTCGACCTCGTGTGGGCGGAGGGCTCCGCCTACGCCATCGGCTACGACACCGCCCTCGCGCGGTGGAAGCGGCTGCTCGCCCCGGGCGGCACCCTCGTGCTGACCGAGTGCGAGTGGACCGTCGCGCAGCCGTCCGCCGGGGCGCGCGCCTTCTGGGACCGCGAGTACCCGCTGCGCTCCACCGCGCGGAACCTCACGGCCGCCCAGGCCGCCGGGTACCAGGTGCTCGGCGTGTACCACCTGCCCGACTCCGACTGGGCCGAGTACTACGGCCCGCTCGCCGAGCGGGCCCGGGCCGCCGAGCCCTCGACCCCCGCGAGGGCAGCCGCGCTGGCCGCCACGCGCGAGGAGCTCGACGCACGGGCCCGCCACGGGCACGAGTACGGCTACACGGGCTACGTCCTGCGGGCCGTCGACCCGGCGGCGTCCGAGACACCGCCGGGGACGCAGTACGCGGCGTGATCTCTGCCCCTCGCCGCTCGCCGCTTATCACGCGGCGGGGGGCAGACATGCGCGGGCCTCGTCAGTGCGGGCAAGCCGCTTTTGTACGGCAGACTGAGGGCCGAAGTCCGAAGCGAAGGATGGGTATGCCGACCACACCAGCCACCGCCGCGAACAGCGCGTCCAACGGCACCGCGACTCAGGATCCGATCATGCTCGAGCTGGTCGACGAGTCCGGGAACACCATCGGCACGGCGGAGAAACTCTCCGCCCATCAGGCGCCCGGGCTGTTGCACCGGGCGTTCTCCGTGTTCCTCTTCGACGAGCAGGGTCGCCTGCTCCTCCAGCAGCGGGCGCTCGGGAAGTACCACTCCCCCGGCGTCTGGTCGAACACGTGCTGCGGTCACCCGTATCCCGGGGAGTCCCCGTTCGCGGCGGCGGCCCGGCGGACCCACGAGGAGCTGGGGCTGTCGCCCTCGCTGCTGGCGGCGGCGGGGACCGTGCGCTACAACCACCCGGACCCCGCGTCGGGTCTGGTGGAGCAGGAGTTCAACCACCTTTTCGTGGGACTCGCGCAAGCGGCCCCGCGGCCGGATCCGGAGGAGGTCGGGGACACCGCCTTCGTCACCGCCGAGGAGCTGGCGAAGCGGCACGCCGAAGCGCCGTTCTCGGCCTGGTTCATGACCGTGCTGGACGCGGCTCGGCCCGCGATCCGCGAGCTGACGGGTGAAGCGGCGGGCTGGTAGCCGTTTCGTCGTCGCCGTCGGCCCTGCGGCCCCCGGCCCCCGCGTCGTTCAGACGGCGGGAGTGGCGGGGGCCGGTGCGGTCAGCGGCAGCGCCGCCCAGATGACCTTGCCGCCGGTCGAGGTGTGCTCCACGTCGCAGACGCCGCCGGCCTCCAGCGTGACCTCCCGTACGAGGAGCAGCCCCCGGCCGCCGGTCTGGCCGAAATCGGCCTCCAGCGCCTTGGGGCGGTAGGGGTGGTTGTCCTCGACGGCCACCCGTACCCACTCGCGGCCGATCGCGACCTCGACGGCGACCTCCGGCGAGAGCAGCGCGGCGTGCCGGACCGAGTTCGTCACCAGTTCGGAGACGATCAGCAGCAGGGAGTACACGAGGTCCGGGTGCGCCGGCACGCCTTGGCGCCCGAGCAGGTCCCGGACCGCGCGGCGCGCCTGCGGAACGGATTCTTCTACGGCGGGAGCGGTGAACCGCCACACTCCCTCGTATGCGAGGGGGTCGGCCGGAGCCTGTGGTTCCCCCTCCCTGGCTGGCGGGACGCTCCCGCTGACATCCATCTTCCGTCCCCCGTCTTCGCGCTCGATCGTCTCCACGCCTCCAGAGTGGGGAACGGGCTGGTCCGGGCCGGACCCCTGACCAGAAGACAGCGTCAATCGGACACTTTCTGACCACTGGCGTATGACAGAGTCAGTTGTTCGACTGTTCCTGATCTTCTGCGGGGCGCTTCTCGGCCGCCTGGCGTGTATCGTCCGCCGCCCCCGAGCCGGGCTCCGCCTTGTCCTCCCTGACCAGCCCCAGGATGCGCCGGGCGCTCAGGCCCAGGGCCACCAGGCTCAGCCCGTCGAACAGGAGGGCGAGCGAGAAGAAGGTACCGATCACGTACAGGCTGTTGCCGGGCCAGTTCGACAGGATCAGGATGCCCAGCAGGACGCCGAAGGCGCCCTGGACGAGCGAGAGCCCGAAGTTCGAACCGCGCACCACCAGGGAGCCGGCCAGCCGGAACACCCCGCCGGTGAGGAAGAGCAGCGCGGCGAACATGGTCAGGGCCTCGGCGCTCGCCTCCGGGCGGCGCAGGACCACGAAGCCGGCCGCCAGGTTGATCGCGGCGACGATGACCGCGAGCCAGAAGTAGGTGCTCCTGCGCGATTGCACGGCGTGCAGCAGGCCCACGACGCCGCCGACCAGCAGCAGCCAGCCGAAGAGGAACATCGAGGTCAGGGTGGCCACGCCGGTGTAGACCAGGCCGACCAGACCGGCCAGCACGAGAATCACCCCGAGCAGGACCAGCAGCCCGAAACTGCGGCTGAGCTTCTTCTTCTCCCGCTGCGGTTCCCGGCCCTCGGCGTCCTTCCCGTCGGTACGGTCTGCGCCCATGAGCGTGCCACCTCCTCGCACCCCCCGGACGGACTCGTCTCGATCCCCCTTGATCATAGGATCGGCGGCCCGGGATAGCATCCGGCGCATGGACGCAGCCCGGGACGCAGCACTCCTGCACACGGTCTCCGACGGGGTCGCCACCGTCGTGATCTCGCACCCCGCCAAGCGCAACGCCATGACGGCCGCCATGTGGCGGACGCTCCCCGAGCTGCTGGCGGGCCTGGCGGCCGATCCGGCCGTACGGGTGCTCGTGCTGACGGGGGCGGGACCGACCTTCTGCGCGGGGGCCGACATCTCCTCCATCGGCGGGGACGACGACCCGCAGGCGCTGGCCGTGGCGGCGGAGGAGGCGCTGGCCGCCTTCCCGAAGCCGACGCTGGCGGCGGTCCGGGGCTTCTGCGTGGGCGGCGGCAGCCAGCTGGCGGCCGCGTGTGACCTGCGGTTCGCGGAGGAGGGGGCGTCGTTCGGGGTGACCCCGGCGAAGCTGGGCATCGTCTACCCGGCGTCCTCCACCCGGCGGCTGGCCGCTCTGGTGGGTCCGGCGTGGGCCAAGTACCTGCTCTTCTCGGCGGAGCTGGTCGGCGCCGAGCAGGCACTGCGGGCCGGGTTCCTGAACGAGCTGGTGCCGGCTGGCCAACTGTCCAAGCGGGTCGCGGACTTCGCCCGCACGCTGGTCGGGCGCTCGCAGCTCACCCAGGCGGCGGCGAAGGAGTTCGCGGACGGCCGGAGGGACCGGGACGCGTACTGGACGGCCCGGGCGGCCGGAAGCGGCGACACCGAGGAGGGTGTCGCCGCCTTCCTGGAGCGCCGTGAGCCCCGCTTCACGTGGACGTGGACTACCGCAGGATGAAGCGGCTCTTGGCACGCAACTCCTCGACGACGTCGGCCGGGGCCTTGTCGGGCGAGCCCGCGTCGTAGGGCGGCTGGGGGTCGTACTCGGTCAGCAGCTGCACGGACTGGGCCAGCCGGTCCCCGCCGATCCGGCCCAGCAGGGTCAGCCCCATGTCGATGCCGGAGGACACCCCGGCGGCGGTCACGTACGTGCCGTCGGTGACGACCCGCTCCCCGGTGGGCAGGGCCCCGTAGGCCGGGAGCTGGTCGAGGGCCAGCCAGTGGGAGGTGGCCCGGCGCCCCCGGAGCAGCCCGGCGGCGGCCGGCAGCAGCGAGCCGGTGCACACCGAGGTGGTCCAAGGTGCTGGTGGCGTCGGCGGTCCGCAGCCAGTCGAGGAGGACCTCGTTCTCCATCGGCCTCCGCCGGTCCGGGCACGTCCAGGTCACCCTTCAGCCAACGATCCGCGGCGATCCCGTGACACTATGTATGCGCACGCCCGGCGCCCAGGGCGACGTCGGGCACCCTCCTTGGCCGTAACCGTGCAGGTCGGGCCGACCAGCGCCGGAGGGACGTGCTCACACGGACCGCCAACGGTCGGCACCAGGGCACGCAGACGATTGGCGCATGTTCGACATCTTGCCGTGCATGAATCCCGAGGACAACGCGGGATCGCTGCGCCAAGCAGAGACGCTCTGCACCCCCGTCGTAGACGGCGAGGCCGTGTCTCCGACACGGCCTCATGGTGTGGCGTGCGGCCCGGTGGCCGCAATGACGTGCATCCCACCTGTCCGGCCATGCCCAGGGGGCGTCGTATGCCCGGATAGGATCGGGAAATCATGACTGCAACCCTCGTCGCCAAGAAGCTCACCGCCGCGCACGGCGAGCGCACGCTGTTCGCCGATCTCGACCTCGTCGTCGCACCCGGCGACGTCATCGGCCTCGTCGGCGTCAACGGCGCCGGGAAGTCCACCCTGCTGCGCCTGCTCGCCGGGCTGGACACCCCCGAGACCGGTGAGCTGCGGCTCTCCCCGCCCACCGCCGCCGTCGGCCACCTCCCGCAGGAGCCGGAGCGCCGGCCCGCCGAGTCCGTACGGGACTTCCTGGCCCGGCGTACGGGCGTGGCCACCGCCCAGGCGGAGCTCGACGCGGCGACGCAGGGCCTGGTGGACGGCACGCCGGGCGCGGACGACGCGTACGCGACGGCCCTGGACCAGTGGCTGAACCTCGGCGGCGCCGACCTCGACGAGCGGGCCGAGGAAGTCGCCGCCGAGCTCGGCCTCACCGTGGGCCTGGACCTCCCCATGACGGCGCTCTCCGGCGGCCAGGCGGCGCGCGCGGGCCTCGCCTCGCTCCTCCTCTCCCGGTACGACGTCTTCCTGCTCGACGAGCCCACCAACGACCTGGACCTGGACGGCCTGGAGCGGCTGGAGCAGTTCGTCAAGGGGCTGCGCGCGGGCACGGTCGTGATCAGCCACGACCGCGAGTTCCTGACGCGGACCGTCACCAAGGTCCTCGAACTCGACCTGGTCCAGCAGCAGATCAACCTTTTCGGCGGCGGCTACGAGGCGTATCTGGAGGAGCGCGAGCGCGCCCGGAACCACGCCCGCGAGGAGTTCGACGAGTACGCGGGCAAGAAGTCCGCGCTCGAAGGCCGCGCGCAGATGCAGCGCAACTGGATGGACAAGGGCGTGCGCAACGCGCGCCGCAAGGCGAGCGACAACGACAAGATCGGCAAGAACCTGCGCGGCGAGTCGAGCGAGAAGCAGGCTGCCAAGGCCCGCCAGACGCAGCGGGCGATCGAGCGGCTCGATGTGGTCGACGAGCCGCGCAAGGAGTGGGAGCTGCGCATGGAGATCGCGGCGGCCCCGCGCTCCGGCTCGGTGGTCGCGACCCTGCGCGAAGCGGCCGTCAAGCGCGGGGACTTCACCTTCGGCCCGGCCGGCCTCCAGATCGACTGGGCGGACCGGGTGGCCATCACCGGGGCCAACGGGGCGGGCAAGTCCACCCTCTTGGCCGTCCTGCTCGGCCGGCTGGAGCCGGACTCCGGCTCCGCCACCCTCGGCTCCGGGGTCCTGATCGGCGAAGTGGACCAGGCCCGCGGCCTGTTCCTCGGTGACGAACCGCTGCTGGAGGCCTTCTGCGCTGCGGTCCCGGACACCGAGCCGGCCGAAGTCCGCACCCTGCTGGCCAAGTTCGGTCTCAAGGCGGCCCACGTCCTGCGCCCGGCGGCCACCCTCTCCCCCGGCGAGCGCACCCGTGCTGCCCTGGCGCTGCTCCAGGGCCGCGGCGTGAACCTGCTGGTCCTGGACGAGCCCACCAACCACCTCGACCTCCCGGCGATCGAGCAGTTGGAGTCGGCCCTGGAGGCCTACGAGGGCACGCTTCTCCTGGTCACCCACGACCGCCGCATGCTGGACGCCGTCTCGGTGACCCGCCGCCTCCAGGTCGTGGACGGCAAGGTCAGCGAGCTCTAGTGCTGTGACCGGGCCGGTCTCAAGGTGCCGACCGGCCCGGGCGCGACTAGCCTTTGTGGGTGAGAGCCGCAACCGCGGAGCACGCCCCCATGGGCCGGAGTCCCGCGTAGTCGAGGGTGGAACCTCTGACGCGCACCTGCTTCGGGACCCACGGGGCGCCTGAGCCCCCTGTGGCCGGAAATGTGCCTCCGCACTTCCCGCGGCCCTGTATCCGATCCGCGCTGCGCATTCTGGTTCTGCGGCCGCGGTTCCCCCGCTCACGCCCCGGAGAGGTGCGAGAGGGTGGAAGGAAAGGGAAATTCCTATGTATGCACAGAGAGCGAAGCGCCTCTTCGTGGTCTCCGCTGCCGGTCTCCTGATGGCCGGCGGGGCCGCGCTCGGTACGGCGGGCACCGCCTCGGCGGCGGCACCGACCCAAACCGTCAGCTACGTCACCGGCGGCGGCTGGGACGACGATGACAACGGCTACGGCTACGGCCACCACGGCCGCTGGAACGATGGCAACGGCTATGGCTACGGCCACCACAGCGGCTGGGACGATGACGACGACGACTACGGTTACGGAGGACACGGCCGAGGAGGCCACGACTGCTGATTCGTCCCCTTCACCTCACTGCGTGCGCGGCCCCGTCACCGGGCCGCGCATCGGGCTGCCGCCGACTTCAGTGCTCGTCCGCCCGGTCTGCCGGAGTGCGGCGGGTGCGGGCCATCCTGCGGGCCACGAAGCCGCGCGGGAGGTGCCGGGCCGCCAGGGCGTACGCCCGGTAGCGGCGGCCGGTGATGCTGAGCGGGCGGCGCAGGGCGAGATCGCGCAGGGCGCGGGCGACCACGGCCTCCGGTTCCAGCCAGACCGCTTCGCGCAGGGCGCTGACGTCCATCCCGGCGCGCTCCTGGAACTCGGTGCGCGTGAAGCCGGGGACCACCGCCAGGACCCGGATCCCGTACGGCTCCATGTCCACCCGCAGGGACTCGCTGAAGGCGGTGACCCAGGCCTTGGCGGCCCCGTAGGTGCCGGTCGGCAGGAGGCCCGCCACCGAGGAGACGTTGAGGACGGCCCCGCGGCGGCGCTCGCGCAGGCCCGGCAGCAGGGCGTGGGTGAGCCGGAGCGGGACCTTCACCAGCAGGTCGAGCATCCGCTCCTCGTCCTCGACCGGGCTGTACGGGAAGGGCGCGGGCAGCCCGAAGCCCGCGTTGTTGACCAGGATGTCCACGGGCCGGCCCCGGTCGGCGAGCCGCTCGGCGACCGCCGCGCAGTCCCCCGCGTCCAACAGGTCGGCGGGCAGCACCTCCGAGACCGTGCCGAACTCGCGGCCCAGCTCCTGCGCGACGGCCTCCAGCCGGTCCTTGTCGCGGGCGACCAGGACCAGGTCGCAGCCCTTGGCCGCGAAGCCCCGGGCGAAGGCCGCGCCCAGTCCGGAACTCGCCCCGGTGACCAGTACGGTGGTGCTCACGACACCTTCACCTCCCCGTTTCCGGCCGCCGAGGTGTACGCCTGGGCGACGTCGACGAGGAACCGCGCCTCGTCCGCCAGGTCACCGCCCTCGTGCGAGCTCTGCATCGCGGCGGGCAGTTCCAGCCCGGCCGACTCCCCTGCGTGCCCGGGCCGTCCGGCGAGTTTCGCCTGCCGCGCCTCCTGCAGTACGGAGGCCAGCGCGGCCGCGGTGCGCCGCTGCTCGGGGATCCCGCGCCCGGCGACCTGGCCGCGGGCGAGCTCCAGGGAGCCCGGCGCGACGTACTCCCCCAGGATCAGGATCGCGTCGCGCGTCTCGATGACCTTGCGGTACACGAGCATGTCGCGCGGGACCGGCGGCCACAGCAGCTCCACCAGCCGGCCGGCCCGGGGCTTGTTGAGGGCCACGTGCGGGACGGCCTGGACCAGATCGCGCCACAGCGGCCACAGCCGCCAGGCCGTGGCGATGTCGGCGGCGGTACGGCGGAAGGTGAACAGGGTCGGCACGAGGATCGCGGCGGCGCGCAGCAGGCCGTGCAGGTTCATCAGCAGCGGCAGGGCGGGCATCGCCCAGGTGCTGCCGAACAGGGCCTTGAGCAGGTACGCGAACCAGAACAGGCCGGCCAGCGCGGTGCCGAGGCCGAAGAGCCGCAGCCCGGCAGCCAGTCCGCGGCTCTCGGTGCGGCGGCTGTAGCGCCAGCACAGGGAGACGCAGACGGTGTTGGCGACCACGTGCGCGGAGATCAGCACCAGCCAGTACGCGAGCGAGGGCACCGGATCGCCGACGGGCGGCATGGTGTGGGTGCCGTGCGCGGGAGCGGCCAGATCCAGGGCGATCAGTGCGGAGAGCCAGCACACCGTGGCGATCCACGAGGCGAGCTGGAGCCGGCGGCCGCGCGTGGTGGCGGCCACGAAGTAGATCACGGCGCCCGCGGAGAACACGCCGATGAGGTTGCGGACGAGGCCGATGGTGTGGGCGTAGCCGGGGCCGCGCCCCATGGCGTACGCGACGACGTCCGGGAGGTTCAGGGTCATCGCGGCGGCGGCGGTGGCGACGGCCAGCCACAGGCCGCGCTGCTGCGGGGAGCGCAGGGCGCCCGGGGCGCGGAGCAGGACCGCGATCCACAGGCACACGACGCCCGGGACGGCGAGCGCGTTGCCGAAGTCGGTCAGGCCGGCGGCGGTCATCTCTCCCCCCGCTCGTAGCCCATGGCGGACTCCAGCCGGGCCAGGGTGCCCCGGGCCGGGGCGGCCGTGTGCGGGCCGGAGTTCGCGGTGCGGATGCGGATCATGCTCGCGAGCATCTCCGCCTCCTGCTCCTGGCGGGTGGTGTAGTTGGTGCGCCCGAGTACGGTCGGGGCGCCTCCGTCGGCTTCCTCACCCTCCAGCGAGTGGTGGCCGAAGAGGATGTGGCCGAGCTCATGGAGCACGATGTGCTCCCGGTGGAGCGGGGTGGTCTGGGCCTCGTAGAAGACGTAGTCGACCGTGTCGGTGCCCACCCACAGACCGCAGACGCCGGATTCCGCCGCCTCCTTGGGGAGCGGGTGCAGCCGGATCGGGCGGCCGCGCTGCTCGGCTATTCGGTTGCACAGCACGTCGAGGGAGAACGGACGGGTCAGATCCAGATGGCCGAGAATGTTCTCGCACCGTTTGCGCAGACTGAGTTGCGGGTGGGGCATGTGATCCCTCTTCGGACCCTTTCTCGGGCAGCGTCGGTAGGCGTGCGTGGGCATGGGCATGGTGTCCTGTGCCTTCGGAGGCGGCCTCGGGGAATGCGGTCCTGAGGGGAAATGCGGATGCCCGTCCGCCAGGTGACGAACGGGCGTTCCACCATGCCTACAGATCTTGTACGCGAGTTGGCAAGGTGTCCTCGGATCCAGGGCACCTATTCGGCCATTTCGCGGGAAGACCCGCGCGCACCTGCGCTGACTAGCGCTTTCGTCGCTCCTCGGGGCCGGTCAGGCCGGCGCGGCGCAGGGCGTCGGCCATGGCGCTGTTGGCCGGGGCGGGGGCGCTGCCGCCGCCCTGCCGGCGGTCCTGGCCCTGACCCTGACCCTGACCCTGACCCTGACCCTGACCCTGACCGCGCCGGCCCTGGTTCCGCTGGTCCTGGCCCTGGCCTTGGCCCTGGTCCTGGCCGCCTTCGCGGGAGCCCGTGCCGCCGCGCTGCTGGGGAGGACGGGCACCACCGCCACCGCCACCGCGCCGCTCCTGCCGCTCCTCGCGCTGCCTGGGCGCACCGGCGGTACGGTCCGCCTCGTCCTCCAGCCGCAGGGTGAGCGAGATCCGCTTGCGCGGGATGTCCACGTCCATGACCTTCACGCGGACGATGTCGCCCGGCTTGACCACGTCGCGGGGGTCCTTGACGAAGGTCTTCGACAGCGCCGAGACGTGCGCCAGCCCGTCCTGGTGCACGCCGATGTCGATGAAGGCGCCGAAGGCGGCCACGTTCGTGACGACGCCCTCCAGGATCATCCCGGGGGCCAGGTCGCCGATCTTCTCCACACCCTCCTTGAAGGTGGCCGTCTTGAAGGCGGGGCGCGGGTCGCGGCCCGGCTTCTCCAGCTCGCGCAGGATGTCGGTGACCGTGGGCAGGCCGAAGGCCTCGGTGACGAACTGCTCGGGCCGCAGGGAGCGCAGGACGCCGGTGTTGCCGATCAGGGCCGCCACCTCGCCGCCGGCCGTCTTGCCCATCGCCCGGACCACCGGGTAGGCCTCGGGGTGCACGGCGGAGGCGTCCAGCGGGTCGTCCCCGCCGCGGATGCGCAGGAAGCCGGCGCACTGCTCGTACGCCTTCGGGCCGAGCCGGGCCACGTCCTTGAGCCCCTTGCGGCTGCGGAACGGGCCGTTGGCGTCGCGGTGGGCCACGATGTTCTCGGCGAGTCCGCCGCTGATGCCCGATACGCGCGAGAGCAGCGGCGCGGAGGCGGTGTTGACGTCGACTCCGACGCCGTTGACGCAGTCCTCGACCACCGCGTCGAGCGAGCGGGAGAGCTTCACCTCGGACAGGTCGTGCTGGTACTGGCCGACGCCGATCGACTTAGGGTCGATCTTGACGAGCTCGGCCAGCGGGTCCTGGAGGCGGCGGGCGATGGAGACCGCGCCGCGCAGGGACACGTCCATACCGGGGAGTTCCTGCGAGGCGAAGGCGGAGGCGGAGTACACGGAGGCGCCGGCCTCCGAGACCATCACCTTGGTGAGGCCCAGTTCGGGGTGGCGGGCGATGAGGTCCCCGGCGAGCTTGTCGGTCTCGCGGGAGGCGGTGCCGTTGCCGATGGCGATCAGGTCGACCGCGTGCTCCTCGGCGAGGCGGGCCAGCTTGGCGAGGGACTCGTCCCACTTGTTGGCGGGGACGTGGGGGTAGATCACGTCGGTGGCCACGACCTTGCCGGTGGCGTCCACGACGGCGACCTTCACGCCGGTACGGAAGCCCGGGTCGAGGCCGAGCGTGGCGCGGGTGCCGGCGGGCGCGGCGAGCAGCAGGTCGCGCAGGTTCGCGGCGAAGACCCGTACGGCCTCGTCCTCGGCGGCGGAGCGCAGCCGCATGCGCAGGTCGATGCCGAGGTGCACCTGGATCTTCGTGCGCCAGGCCCAGCGGACGGTGTCGGCGAGCCACTTGTCGCCGGGGCGGCCGCGGTCGCCCACTCCGAAGCGGCGGGCGATCATGCCCTCGTACGTGGACGGTCCGGGCGTCTCGCTCGGCGGCTCCGGCTCCAGGGTGAGGTCGAGGACGTCCTCCTTCTCGCCGCGGAGCATGGCGAGGACGCGGTGCGAGGGCAGCGCGGTGAACGGCTCGGTGAAGTCGAAGTAGTCGGCGAACTTGGCGCCTGCCTCCTCCTTGCCCTCGCGGACCTTGGCGGCGAGCCGGCCGCGGCCCCACATCCGCTCGCGCAGTTCGCCGATCAGGTCGGCGTCCTCGGCGAACTTCTCGGTGAGGATGGCGCGGGCGCCCTCCAGGGCGGCGGCCGGGTCGGCGACGCCCTTGTCCGCGTCGACGAACGCGGCCGCGGCGGTGGCCGGTTCCACCGACGGGTCGGCGAGCAGGCCCTCGGCGAGCGGCTCCAGGCCGGCCTCGCGGGCGATCTGCGCCTTGGTGCGGCGCTTGGGCTTGAAGGGGAGGTAGATGTCCTCCAGCCGGGCCTTGGTGTCGGCCGCGTTGATCCGCGCCTCCAGCTCGGCGTCGAGCTTGCCCTGCTCCCGTACGGAGTCCAGGATCGCGGCGCGCCGGTCCTCCAGCTCGCGCAGATAGCGCAGCCGCTCCTCGAGGGTGCGCAGCTGGGCGTCGTCGAGCATCTCGGTCGCTTCCTTGCGGTAGCGCGCGATGAACGGCACGGTGGAGCCGCCGTCGAGCAGCTCGACGGCGGCCTTGACCTGCCGTTCCCGTACGCCGAGTTCCTCGGCGATCCTGCCTTCGATGGACATCGTCACGATCGGGTCCCGCCTGCCTTCGTTTGCACTGGAAGGCTGCCAATTGTGGCAGGTGGCGGCGGCGGTCGGCGGGACCCCTGCCGATCGGCCGGCTGCCGGGTCAGCCCTTGCCGCGGAGGTCGGCCGGGAAGGCGCCGGCCGCGACGGCCTTCAGCACGAAGCCGCCGCCCAGCTCCGCCAGGCGGGCCAGGCCGGCCGCGCCGAGGTGTTCGTACGGGGCGGCGTCCAGGCGGTCGGTCTCGGTCTCCAGCCGTTCGCGCAGGGCCTTGCCCTCCTCGGTCAGCTCCCCGGCCGCGTCGAGCACGCCGCGCTCGCGCAGGCGCTCGGTGGCGGCGTCCAGGTCGGCCTGCTCCCAGCCCCGGGTGGCCTTGAGCCACTTGGAGGTCATGCCCTTGCCGGTGGCTCCGTGGCTGACGAGGGCCTCCACCGGGTCGAGCCCGACGATGAGCAGGGCCGCGAGGTGGCCATCGCCGCGGTGCTCGCGGAGCAGGGTGGCGGCGTGCCAGAGCCGCAGGTGCGGCTGCTCGGGCACCGGGAGGTCGGCGTGGGCCGCGTAGAGCGTGCGGGCGTGGCGGCTACAGCCCTCGGTGGCGCGTATGGCCAGCTCGGCGGCCTCGGCCAGCTCGGGTGACTCGACGGTGTCGTCGCCGAGGAGCCGGCGCAGGGTGCTGTCGGCGGCGCGGTAGCGGGCGGCGATGACCTCTTCGGGGGAGACGCTGTCCCAGACTGCGGGCAGGTAACGGGCGAGGTGGTCGTAGCGGTAGTTGTAGAAGGTGGCCGCGACGACACCGGGCCCGACGGGACCCATGGCGGCGGCCCGTCCGGCCAGGTTGGCGGCGGTCGGGTTGTCGACCCCGAAGGCGGCGAGCTCCTTCAGGTAGTCCGGGGAGAAGTACACCGTGGAGTGCAGCGGGTTGATGGCGCCGTGCCAGGCGTGTCGGGCGGCGAGCGGGGGAAGAGTCATGCGCCGCAGGTTACCGACTGCTCAGTATGTCCGGAAGACGCTTTCGCGCCCGCGGGGTCGGCGGGAGGGGCGGGCCGGCCACATCCAGCCGGGTGACCCTGTCCTTTCTGGCCTTTCTTCCGCAGTTCCCGAGCCCCTCCGCGGGCGGTCCGCGGGCGCGGATGCGGCTGCTCGGCGCGGCCGTGAGCCGTCGGCTGCGACGCCGTCCGGCGGCTCTGGCCCGGCAGAACCGGGCGGTCGGCGCCGTGTACCCGGTGCCCGGCGCGCACGCCGCCCCGCCCCGGGGCCTGTGGGCAGGACGGCGGGGTGTGACGGCCGAATGGCGATCGTGTGACAGCGGGAACCATGGACAGGACGTGGGGCGCACGGGTGAATACCGTCGGACGACGAGACCTTGAACCGATGTGTCTCCCCTACCACTTGGAGCCCTTCTTGCACCGCAAAGTCATCGCCCCGAGCGTGCTCGCCGCTTCCCTGCTGCTGGTGATCCCGGCGTCGGCAGCGAGTTCCGGTCCGGGCGCCCCGGGTATCGGCGACCCCTACTACCCGGCCAGCGGCAACGGCGGATACGACGTGTCCCACTACGACCTGCGGCTGAAGTACGAGCCGCAGACGGACCTGCTCGAAGGCACCGCCACCCTCCTCGCCACCGCCAAGCAGGACCTGTCCCGCTTCAACCTCGACTTCGGCCTCCAGGTCAGCGAGATCCGGGTCAACGGCGCCAAGGCGAAGTTCGCCGCCTCCGGCACGCAGGAGCTGGAGGTCACCCCGGTGAAGCCGCTGGCGCGCAACACCCCGCTGACCGTCGTCGTCAAGTACGCCGGCAAGCCCTCGGAGTTGAAGGTGGACGGCTGGACGGCCTGGCACCGCACGCCCGACGGCGGGGTCGCGGCGCAGGAGCCCGACTCGGCGGTCTGGTGGTTCCCGAGCAACGACCACCCGCTCGACAAGGCCACCTTCGACATCTCCGTGAACGTCCCGGACGGCACCCAGGCGATCAGCAACGGCGTTCTCCAGTCGCAGAGTTCGAGGCTCGGCTGGACCCGGTACAACTGGCGCTCCAACAAGCCGCAGGCCACCTACCTCGCCACCCTCGCCATCGGCAAGTTCGACATCACCACCGACAAGACGGCGAGCGGGCTGCCCGTCCTCAACGCGTACAGCAAGGACCTGGGCGACAACGCCGGGGCGGCCCGGGCGAGCGTGGAGCGGACGGGCGAGGTCGCCGAGTGGCTTGAAGGGGTCTTCGGCCCGTACCCCTTCAACGCGCTGGGCGGCTACGTGCCGAACGTGACCGCCGGCTTCGCGCTGGAGACGCAGACGCGTCCGTTCTACGGCCCGCGCCAGTTCTCCAACGGCGCCAACGTCTCGGTGGTCGTGCACGAGCTCGCGCACCAGTGGTACGGCGACAGCGTGTCCGTGGAGGGCTGGAAGGACATCTGGATCAACGAGGGCTTCGCCCGCTACAGCCAGTGGCTGTGGTCCGAGAAGGAGGGCGAGGGCACCGCGCAGGAGCTGGCCGACTGGGCGTACTCCCTGCGCCCGGCCGAGGACCCGTTCTGGCAGGTCAAGCCCGGTGACCCGGGTCCGGAGAACCAGTTCCACGGGGCCGTTTACGACCGCGGCGCGATCGCCCTCCAGGCGCTGCGCAACGAGCTCGGCGACGAAACGTTCTTCCGGATCCTGAAGGGCTGGCCGACCGAGCGGGCCTACGGGAACGCCAACGTCGGCGACTTCGTCCGCTACGCGGAGAAGGCCTCCGGCCGGCCGCTGGCGCAGCTCTTCGAGACCTGGCTGTACACCCCGGGCAAGCCCGACGCCTCGGCCCTGAACGGGACGGCGAAGGCCCCGACGGCCCGTGCGTCGCAGGCGGCCCCGGTCAAGCCGGCGGCCGAGCCGAAGTCCTGGAAGAAGATCGCGGAGACGAACACCATCCACGAGCACGAGCACCGGGACTGAGTTCCGGCCCCGGCGGTACGGGACCTCGCGCCGGCGCCCCTCAGCGGGCGCCGGCGCGCCACTCGGCCCGCGCCCGGCGGGCGATCGGCAGGTACCGCCGCCGCTCCGGCAGCAGCGGTACGAGGAGTCGTACGGCCGTGCTGAACCGCCGGAGCCTGCGCTCCTGGGCGGGGCTCCACGCCAGCCCGATGGCGGCGCGCGCCTCGGGCGGCATGTAGCCGACGGAGACGAAGGCCCGGAAGCGCAGGAACGCCACCCGCAGCACCGGCCAGGTGAGCCGCAGCAGCAGCCGGGAGACCGGCCCACCGCGCCCGGGCCGGGGCAGCAGCACATCGGTGGCGACGAGCTCGCGGGCGACGGCGGTCGGTTCGATCTCCTCGGCCAGCATCCGGCCCCAGTACTCCCGGTACTCCTCGATGCTCTGCGGCATGTCCCGGTCGTGGAGCCCGAGGATCCGGCCCACCTGGAGCCACTCCCGGTACAGCTGCCGTTCCTGGGCCGGAGTGAAGCGGCGCAGCAGGTAGCGCCCGGCGTACATGTAGACGGGGAATCCGGTGGCGTGCACCCAGGCGTAGCAGGCCGGGTCCAGGGAGTGGTACCGCCGGCCGCGGGTGTCGGTGCCCTGGATCTCCTTGTGCAGGCGGCGCACCCGGCGGCCCTCCTCTGCGGCGCCCTCCCCGCCGTACACCCACAGCTGGACCGAGCGCAGCGAGCGCTCGCCGCGGCCCCAGGGGTCGGTACGGAACACGGAGTACTCGTCGACCCCGGCCGCGATGGCGGGGTGTGCGACCTGCATGGTGAAGGCGGCGGGCAGCATCAGCAGGGCCCTGACGTCCCCGGCGATGGTCCACAGCACCCCGCCGGGCGGGGGCGGCTCGGGGTCCGGCCGGCCGGCGGGCCCGCTCCGCGCGGGCCGCTCCGCGGGCTCCCGTGTCGTGCTCATTTCCGTGCCCCCAGTGCGCTGCGTGCCGTTCTCCCAGTATGGCGCCCCCACGATGTCCCGGGCCCGACAGAAAGTCTTGTCACGGGTGTTACCCAGAGGTAACCGCGGCTGCTTGGATGGCGAAGCCGATCTTCCCCACAGGAACGAGGGAGACCTCATGCTGTACACCTCGCACCGCCGTCACCGGGCCGCCGCCGCGGCGGCCGCCGCGGTCGCCGCCGGGACGCTGGCCGTCACCACCGCACCCTCCGCCGCGGCCGCACCCTCCGCCGCGGCCGCCCCCTCCGCCACGACCGCGGCCTCCGCCGCGCCCCGGCTCAGCGTCCTGTCGTACAACGTCTTCCTGATGAGTAAGATGGGCTAACTTTACTCGGGAGGTGACGGGTTGAACCAAGAGGTGGAGCGGCCCTACGACGGCTGCGGCAGGTGCCTCGTTGGTGTCCGCCGGTTGTCGCGGAAGACCGACGCATCATGGTCCCCGGAGCGTCAGCGACAGAACGTCCTGTCGGCAGTACAGAGCGTAAACGGCCATGTCATCGCGTGGGCGGATGACTGGGAAGTCTCCGGCGCTACAAACCCGCTGGACCGACCCCAGCTAGGCCCGTGGCTGCGCGACAAGCAGGGGCCGTACGACGGCATCGCCGGCGCAGCCGTCGACCGCATCGGCCGCAGCCTGGTCGACTGCTTGAACACCGGCTATCGAATGCGGGACGAGGGGAAGATCCTCGTAACCTTCGGACACAGCGGCCCGTGGGACCTGAACGACCCGAGCGACGAGAATCAGTTCATCGCGCAGGCGTGGGGCGCACAGATGGAACTGCGCGCCACTCAGAGCCGAAACCGGGACGAGACAGAAAAAGCACGGGAGCAGGGACGTAAGCGCGGAAAGCATGCATATGGGTACCGATACGTCCGGTTGCACCCGAAATCCGGCA
The DNA here is from genome assembly GCF_018614075.1 of Streptomyces sp. ISL-94. Taxonomy (GTDB): domain Bacteria; phylum Actinomycetota; class Actinomycetes; order Streptomycetales; family Streptomycetaceae; genus Streptomyces. The sequence continues at coordinate 74,329 of NZ_JAGGOZ010000118.1, forward strand.
TCGACCACGTGGCGTTGGACCGTGGAGAGGACATGCCGCCGGAAGTGCGCGAGCGTGAGAACGCCACGGACATCATGCGCGAGGTAGCGCGTCGCATTTTGGCCGACACCTCCGACGAAATCACGCAGTTCACCGAAGCCGCACGGCTCACGCGCGCGGGCATTTACTCCCCCACAGATCACCTACGTGTGATGGGTGGCCGAGAAGCGCGAGGTAGCGCGTGGGGTGGCTCAGCGCTGGCGACGATGCTCACGTCAGAAGCGGCATTGGGCTACCTGATGCACCGCGGGAAGCCGGTTCTAGACGACAACGGAATGCCGATCATCGTCGCTCCCCCTCTGTGGAACCGCGCCACGCATGAAGCGCTGGTTCGCAAGCTATCGCCCGCAAAGCCGCGCGCGAAGCGTGCCCCTGCGGGTGCCTACCTGCTCTCCAACGTCGCCTTTTGCGGGGTCTGCGAGACGAAGCTATACCGAACGGGAGACCCGGTGTCCATGACGTGCAAGTCTCGCTCTATGGGCCTCTCGGAGTGCCGGCCGTCACCAACCATGCAGGTCACCATCCTGGAGGAGAAGCTAGGCGGATGGTTCCTCGCGACGTTCGGCGAACACGCGTACATGGAGACCATCTACGACCCGGGTAACGGTGTGGAAGAGGAGTTGGCGGAGATCGTCACCGCGCGGAAGCGACTGCGCGACGACCGGGACGCCGGCCTGTATGACGAGGGTGATGACACCGACTGGTACCGCACGCGGTATGGCCAACTCACCGAGGAAATCAAGCGGTTGAAAGCCGTTCCCACACGTCCGGCCGGCATGGTGACCAGGCCTACGGGCGAAACAGTGGCGTCCCGCTGGGGCAGTGCGGCCGACGACGGCGAGCGCCGCGAAATCTTGATCGAAAACGGCGTCACAGTGGCAGTGTGGCCGGAGAGCCATCAGCCGCGTTGGGTGCCACTGGTAAACGGCTGCGACCCGGATGCGGAGATCTCGACGTCACTCAACCTGATTCGTCAGCGACGCTTGAAGTCCGCAGCTCAACGCGTGCCGGTCGAATCCTGAGGCAGCACAGGATCCACAGAACTCAGGGCCCCTACCGCGAAGGTAGGGGCCCTGAGGCATGGACGCTCACTCTGTGCGGGTGCTCCAAGCACCTGCGGGCGGACGCTCGGGAAGTTCTGCCCCCGGACGCTGGCAGTAGTACGCCACGAACCTGCGCAGGACGTCGGACCGGTCGGTGCCGGCGGGCACTGCCTCCCCGAACGCGCTCCACAGCTCCGCGTCGATTCGGAACCGGCTGATCGGGGTCTTCGGCTGATTCGGCATGGCCACAGAGTAGCCGGGTGTGCCCACACCTCGTCAACGACGTATGGGCCTTGCGGTGTGGCTACACCGGGCCTAAGGTGTAGCCACACCCGAAGCCGCAAACAGCGAGTGCCCCGAAGTCCTGGCAGACCGATACGGGGCACTCGCTCGCTACTGAGGAGCAAGTATGACCCACGCAAACTTCACCGTCCCTGGCATTGACGCATCTAGCCTCACCCCGCTTCAGCGGGACGGCGTGGCCTGCGTCGGCTGCGGCTCGGAGCGCCGACCGATGCGCCCGGTCGGCACCGTCGACGGCGGGCAGGTCTTTGGTTGCGTCGCCTGCCTTGACGGTGAGCCTGCCGGCCCCGTGCTCGTGGTGGGCCCGGTCCTCACTGACGCCAACGTCGCTGATCTTCGCGCATACGCCTTCGACGTAGCGGACCAAACCGGTACGTCGGCCACCTACGCGGAGCACGACGACTACGTCGCGGCCGAATATGCGGCCCTCTACGTGTCTTCCGTCGACTGGCTGGACGAGGACACCACGCCGCTTTTGCTTGTGGCCGAAGCGCTGGCGGCCGGCGTGCCCGTCCATGGCCCGATGGACCCGCGGGACGCGAAGGAGTGCGAACTGTGTGCGATGGCGCTCACGATTCGACCGTTCGTCGGTCGCGCGGCGGCCGCCCGGTCGGGCACGATCCGGACCTCTACAAGGACCGCAACACCGCCGAACGCTGCATCAACAAGATCAAGGAGTGGCGGGGCCTGGCCACCCGCTATGACAAGACCCCCACCAGCTACCTCGCCGGACTCCACCTACGGGGCAGCATCATCTGGCTCCGCAGCCTCCGACCCACCACATGATCCGAACCTGGAACAGCCCCTAGAGCGGCCCGCGTCCGGTGGGCGGGTGCCCGCCCACCGGACGCGGCCGTGGGGGCTACGGAGCGTCGTACGAATCCGCGTACAGTCCGTCGATCAGGTCACCGTACTTGTCTCGGATCACTCGGCGGCGGAGCTTCAGCGAGGGCGTGAGCTCACCCGTGTCAGGCCCCCACTCCTCGGTCAGCAGCCGGTACCGCTTGATCTGCTCGGTCCGGTTGAGCCGCGCGTTGGCCGCCTCGACGGCGCGGGCCGTCTCCGCCCGGACGGCGGGGTGCTCGGCGAGTTCGGCCAGGGAGGCGGCCTCGATCCGCCGGGCCGCGGCCCAGGCCGGGGCCAGTTCCGGGTCCAGGACCAGCAGGGCGACGAGGTAGGAGCGGCCGTCGCCGTGGACCAGGGCCTGGCCGATCAGCGGATGCTCCTTGACCGTGTTCTCCACCAGCGCCGGCGAGACGTTCTTGCCGTTCGAGGTGATGATCAGTTCCTTCTTGCGGTCCGTCAGCCAGAGGAACCCGTCCTCGTCGAGCCGGCCCACGTCCCCGGTCGGGAACCAGCCCTCCCCGTCGGCCGCGCTCTCCACCGAGCCGTCGGGCCGCAGATAGCCGTCGAAGACGGTCGCGCCGCGCGTGAGGACCTCACCGTCCTCGGCGAGCCTCAGCTCCAGCCCCTCGATCGGGCGGCCCACCGAGCCGAGCCGGAAGGCGTCCGGGCTGTTGACCGTGCACACGCCGGAGGTCTCGGTCAGCCCCCAGGCGTCCATGATGGTGATCCCCCAGCCCGCCCAGAAGCGGACCACGTCGATCGGCATCGGGGCGGTCGCGCTGGCCGTCCAGACGAGCCGGTCCAGGCCCGCCAGGCCCAGCAGCGGGTCGAGCACCTGCTCCTTCGCCCGGGCGTACGAGGCTTCGAGCGCGGGCGGTACGGCCTGCCCGCGCTCCCGGTGGCCCGCCCGGGCCCGGGCGAGGTCGTTCGCGGCCTCGATGGCCTGCCGCTGCTCCTGCGGGAGCTGCGCGAGGACCGCCCGTACGGAGGCGGCGAGCTTCTCCCACACCCGGGGCACGCCGAAGAACTGCACCGGGTGCAGCTCGCGGACCGCGCCGGACACGGCGGTGGGGTCGGCGCACAGCCGCACGTGCGCGGCGCGCAGCAGGGGCAGGTAGATGCCCAGCACCCGTTCGGCGATGTGCGCGAAGGGCAGGTAGCAGATGTGCTCGGCGTGCTCGGGGAGGTCCACGTTCCGGTCGAGGCGGACGGTCTGGAGCAGGATGTTGCGGTGGGTCAGCCGGACGCCCTTGGGGTCGCCGGTGGTGCCCGAGGTGTAGACGACGGTCAGCGGGTCCTCGGGACGGGTCTCCTGCCAGGCCTTCTCGAAGGCCTCGGGGCGGTGCAGGCGGGCGCCGCTCGCGTACAGGGAGCCGTAGGTGCGGTGCGGGCCGGCCTCCGCGGCCTCGGCCACGACCAGCCGTTCCAGGGGCACCCCGGAGTCGGCGAGCAGCGGCTCCCAGCGGGCGAGTTCGCGGGCGCCCTCGACGACGGCGACCCTGGCCCGGCTGTGGCGGGCGATGTGGGCTATCTGCTGGGGCGCGGAGGTTCCGTACACGGTGACGGGGACGGCGCCGAGGTGGACGAGGGCCAGATCGCTGAGCCAGTGCTCGGGGCGGTTGCCCATCATCAGCAGGACGTGGTCGCCGCGCTCGACACCGAGCGCGGCATAGCCGGAGGCGAGGAGGGCGACCTTGCGGCGCACCTCGCTCCAGGTGAGGGTCTCCCAGTCCCCGGCCGTGCGCCACGAGAGGGCGGGCAGTGCCCCGTACTCGGCGGCGTTGCGGGCCAGCAGGGCGGGGAGGGTGAGCTCCTCGGGGCGTCCGGGCAGTCGCAGTTTCGTGGTCATGGGCAGCTCCTGGCCGTTTCACATCGTTGGTGCGACAGCAATACTGTTGAACCCAAGCTGTGGAGCAGAGAGCGAGGCGCAGACGATGGCCGACCAGGCACCCGAGCCGATGCTCACCGTCGACGAGCTGGCGGCCAGGGCGGGCGTCACCGTCCGTACCGTACGGTTTTACAGCACGCGCGGGCTTTTGCCCCCTCCCGTGATCGGCCCTCGTCGGGTGGGCCACTACGGCCCGGAGCACCTCTCCCGGCTGGCCCTGATCGAGGAGTTGCAGCACCAGGGCATGACCCTGTCGGCGATCGAACGCTACCTGGACGCGCTGCCGGACGACCTGAGCGCGCACGATCTGGCCATCCACCGGGCCATGGTGGCCAGTTGGGCACCGGATGCGGCGCAGGAGGTGTCCCGCACGGAGCTGGACAAGCGGGCCGGGCGGAGCCTGTCGGACGCCGATGTGCGGCGCCTGACGGCGATGAACGTGCTCACGGCCTCGGGGGACGGGTTCCGCGTGGACGTGGGGCTGCTGCGGCTGGGGGTGGCGCTGCTCGACGTGCCGATCGCGCACGAGACGATCCTGGCGGCGCGCAAGGTCCTGATGGAGCACACCAGGTCGGCGGCGCACGAACTGACGGCGCTGTTCCGGGACGAGGTGTGGGGGCCGTTCACGGAGGGCGAGAGCGACCCGGAGCGGGTGGAGTCGATGAAGGCCCTGTCGGCGCACATGCAGCCGATGGTGGTGCAGGCCCTGGTGACGGCCTTCCAGCGGTCGCTGCGGGAGGAACTGCGCGCGGCGTTCGCTTCCGAGGCCGGATAGCGGCGGAAGGCGCCCCCGGCCCGCCCGAGCACGGGCGGGCCGGGGGCAGTCGCGTCAGTCCGCGTACGTCTCGCCCCGTTCGGCCTTCTCCACCAGGGAGGCGGGCGGGGTGAACCGCTCCCCGTAGGCGGTGGCGAGCTCACGGGCGCGGGCCACGAAGCCCGGCAGGCCGCCCTCGTAGCCGTTGATGTACTGGATCACGCCGCCGGTCCAGGCCGGGAAGCCGATGCCCATGACGGAGCCGATGTTGGCGTCGGCGATGGAGGTCAGCACGCCCTCGTCGAGGCAGCGGACGGTGTCCAGGGCCTCGGAGAAGAGCATCCGCTCCTTCATGTCTTTAAAAGGCACCCTCTCGAAGGGGATCTCGGCGTCCGGCTTGGCGAAGTGCTCGCGCAGGCCCGGCCAGAGGCGGGTGCGCTTGCCGTTCTCGTCGTACTCGTAGAAGCCGGCGCCGCCGCTGCGGCCCGGGCGGCCGAACTCGTCGACCATGCGGTCGATGACGGTGTCGGCGGGGTGTTCGGCCCACGTCCGGCCCTCGGCCTCGAAGGCCTTCCGCGTCTCGTTGCGGATCTTGCGCGGGAGGGTGAGGGTCAGCTCGTCCATCAGGGAGAGCACCTTGGCCGGGTAGCCGGCCTGGGCGGCGGCCTGCTCGACGGAAGCGGGCTCGATGCCCTCGCCGACCATGGCCACGCCCTCGTTGATGAACTGGCCGATGACCCGCGAGGTGAAGAAGCCGCGGGAGTCGTTGACCACGATGGGGGTCTTGTTGATCTGGCGGACCAGGTCGAAGGCGCGGGCGATGGCCTCGTCGCCGGTCTGCTCCCCCTTGATGATCTCGACCAGCGGCATCTTGTCGACGGGCGAGAAGAAGTGCAGCCCGATGAAGTCGGCGGGCCGCTTCACGCCCTCCGCGAGCCCGGAGATCGGCAGGGTGGAGGTGTTGGAGCAGAGCAGCGCGTCGGGGGCGACGACGTCCTGGATCTCCTGGAACACCTTGTGCTTGAGGGCGGTGTCCTCGAAGACGGCCTCGATGACGGCGTCACAGCCCGCCAGGTCGGCCGCCTCGGCGGTCGGCGTGATCCGGGCGAGCAGCTCCTCGCGCTGCGCCTCGGTCGTACGGCCGCGGGAGACGGCCTTGTCGAGCAGCTTCTGCGCGTACGCCTTCCCCTTGGCGGCGGCCTCGGCGGTGACGTCCTTGAGGACCACCTCGATGCCCGCGCTGGCGCAGGAGTACGCGATGCCCGCGCCCATCATGCCCGCGCCGAGGACGGCGACCTTGCGGACCGTGCGCGGCTCGATCCCCTGCGGGCGGCTGCGGCCCGCGTTGACGGCCTGGAGGTCGAAGAAGAACGCCTGGATCATGTTCTTGGCGGTCTGGCCGGTGACCAGCTCGGTGAAGTAGCGGGCCTCGATGGCCAGCGCGGTCTCGAAGTCCACCTGGGAGCCCTCGACGGCGCAGGCCAGGATGTTGCGGGGGGCCGGGTACGGGGCGCCGTTCAGCTGCTTCTTCAAGCTGGCCGGGAACGCCGGGAGGTTGGCGGCGAACTTCGGGTTCGACGGCGTGCCGCCGGGGATCCGGTAGCCGGGGACGTCCCACGGCTGGCGGGACTCGGGGTTCGCGTCGATGAAGGCGCGGGCCTTGGCGAGCATCTCCTCGGGGGTGGCGGCCAGTTCGTGGACCAGGCCGTTCTCCAGGGCGCGCTTCGGGTTGTACTGGGTGCCCTGGAGCAGCACCTTGAGCAGTGCGTCGGCGATGCCCATCAGGCGCACGGTACGGGTGACACCGCCGCCGGCGGGGAGCAGGCCGAGGGTGACCTCGGGCAGGCCGATCTTGGAGCCGGGCGCGTCGAGCGCGACGCGGTGGTGGGAGGCCAGGCAGATCTCGTAACCGCCGCCGAGGGCCGCGCCGTTGATGGCGGCGACGACGGGCTTGCCGAGGGTCTCGATGCGGCGCAGCGAGGACTTGATCGCGGTGCCGGTGTCGAAGGCGAGCTGCGCGTCCTCGGGGCGCAGGCGGATCATGTCCTTGAGGTCGCCGCCCGCGAAGAAGGTCTTCTTGGCGGAGGTGTAGATGATGCCGCGGATGGAGTCCTTCTCGGCCTCGGCGCGGTCGGCGATGGCCGCGATGGAGTCCTTGAAGGCCTGGTTCATCGTGTTGGCGGACTGGCCGGGGTCGTCGAGGACCAGGGTGACGACGCCGGTCTCGTCCTGTTCCCAGCGGATCGTGGTGGACTCGCTCATGTTGGCTACTTCCGTGTCAGAGAGGAGATCTGGGGGATACAGGACGGTGTTCAGAGCCGCTCGACGATGGTGGCGACGCCCATGCCGCCGCCGACGCAGAGGGTGACGAGCCCGTAGCGCTTGTCCTGGCGCTCCAGTTCGTCGACGACGGTGCCGAGCAGCATCGCGCCGGTGGCGCCGAGCGGGTGGCCGAGCGCGATGGCGCCGCCGTTGACGTTGACCTTGTCGAGGGACACGCCCATGTCCTTGACGAAGCGCAGGACGACGCCGGCGAAGGCCTCGTTCATCTCGATGAGGTCGATGTCGTCGATGGTGAGGCCGGCCTTGGCGAGGGCCTTGCGGGTGGCGGGGGCGGGGCCGGTGAGCATGATGGTGGGCTCGGAGCCGGAGACGGCCGCCGAGACGATCCGGGCGCGGGGGCGCAGCCCGTTCCGCTCGCCCGCCTCCTTCGAGCCGATGGCGACGAGCGCGGAACCGTCGACGATGCCGGAGGAGTTGCCTGCGTGGTGGACGTGGTCGATCTTCTCGATCCAGTGGTATTTCTGCAGCGCGACGGCGTCGAAGCCGCCGAGGTCGCCGATGTCCGCGAAGGAGGGCTTCAGCTTGGCCAGGGTGTCGGCCGTGGTCCCCGGGCGGACGAACTCCTCGTGGTCCAGGACGACGAGGCCGTTGCGGTCGGTGACCGGGACCACGGACTTCGCGAAGCGGCCGTCCTTGATCGCGGCGGCCGCGCGCTCCTGGGAGAGGGCGGCGTACTCGTCCACATCGCGTCGGGAGAATCCCTCGATGGTGGCGATCAGGTCGGCGCCGATGCCCTGCGGGACGAAGCCGGTGTCCCAGTTGGTCATCGGGTCGGCGAACCAGGCGCCGCCGTCGGAGGCCATGGGGACGCGGGACATGGATTCCACGCCGCCCGCGAGGACCAGGTCCTCCCAGCCGGACCGCACCTTGGCGGCGGCCAGGTTGACGGCCTCCAGGCCCGAGGCGCAGAAGCGGTTCTCCTGTACGCCCGCCACGGTGTCCGGCAGTCCGGCGGCGATGGCCGCGATCCGGGCGATGTCGGAGCCCTGGTCGCCGACCGGGCCGACGACGCCGAGCACGATGTCGTCGATGGCGGCGGGGTCCAGGCCGGGGTTGCGCTCGCGCAGGGCGTGGATGAGGCCGACGACCAGGTCGATCGGCTTGGTGCCGTGCAGGGCGCCGTTGGCCTTGCCGCGGCCGCGCGGGGTGCGGATCGCGTCGTATACGTAAGCTTCGGTGCTCACTGGTCAAGCCTTTCGGAGGTGTCCAAGGGGGAGGTCAGCCGAGCAGGGAACGGCCGATGATCTCTTTCATGATCTCGGTCGTGCCGCCGTAGATGGTCTGGATGCGGCCGTCGGTGAAGGCCCGCGCGACCCGGTATTCGGTCATGTATCCGTATCCGCCGTGCAGTTGCAGGCAGCGGTCGGCGACGCGCTTCTGGAGTTCGGTGGCCCACCACTTCGCCATCGAGGCGTGGACGTGGTCCAGTTCGCCGTTGGCGTGGTCGGTGATGCAGCGGTCGAGGAAGGTACGGGTGACCGCGCACTCGGTGGCCATCTCGGCGATCTCGAAGCGGATGTGCTGGAGCTTGGAGAGCGGCCGGCCGAAGGCCTCGCGCTCCTTGACGTACTGGGTGGTGATCTCCACCAGGTACTCGGCGGCGGCGATGCCGGCCATCGCGATGCCCATCCGCTCCTGCGCGAGGTTGGTCATCAGGTGGACGAAGGCGCCGTTCAGGTCGCCGAGCAGGTTGTCCTTGGGGACGCGTACGTCGTGGAAGAACAGCTCGGCGGTGTCCTGGGCCTTCTGCCCGATCTTGTCGAGGTTGCGGCCGCGCTCGAAGCCCTCTGTGCCGCGCTCCACGACCAGCAGCGACAGGCCGTGGGCTCCGCCCTCGGGCGTGGTCTTCGCGACGACGATCACGAGGTCGGCGAGGATGCCGTTGGAGATGAAGGTCTTGGAGCCGTTGAGCACCCAGTGGTCGCCGCGGTCCTCGGCGCTGGTGCGGATCCCCTGGAGGTCGGAGCCCGCGCCCGGCTCGGTCATCGCGATGGCGGTGATGGTCTCGCCGGAGCAGAAGCCCGGCAGCCACCGGCGCTTCTGCTCCTCCGTGGCGAGCGAGGTCAGGTAGGGGCCGATGATGTCGTTGTGCAGGCCGATGGCGAGCCCGGCGGCGCCGGCCCGGGTGAACTCCTCGGCGATCACGGCGGCGTAGCGGAAGTCGGTGTTCCCGCCGCCCCCGTACTCCTCCGGGACGGCCAGGCCCAGCAGCCCCTGCCGGCCCGCGGCCCGCCAGGCCTCGCGGCTGACGATGCCGTCCTTCTCCCACTGCTCGTAGTGCGGCAGCACCTCCTTGTTCAGGAAGGTGCGGACGGTCTCGCGGAACGCCTCGTGGTCGGCGTCGAAGATCTGGCGCTTCATTTCGGTCGGCTCCCTACAGCCAGTTCTTGACGGTTTCGATCAGCCGGGCCGGGTCGGCGCCGACGGGCGGGACGTTGAGCATGGTGACGCCCGCCTCCCGGAAGGCCTCGACTCGCTCGCGTACGTAGCCCTCGGGCCCGCACAGCGTCATCAGCTCGCAGAACTCGTCCGGGACGGCGGCCGCCGCGTCGCGCTTGCGGCCGTCGAGGTAGAGCTCCCGGGTCTTCCGGGCCTCCTCCTCGTAGCCGTAGGCCACGGCGAGGTCGTTGTAGAAGTTCTTGCCGACCGCGCCCGTGCCGCCTACGTACAGGGCGATCTGCGGGCGCGCGAGGTCCCGTACGGCTGCCGCGTCCTCGCCGATGGCGAGCAGGCCGCCCGCCACGGTCCGGAGCGGGCCCGTCTCGGGCGCCATCACGCCTCCTTCCCGAGCAGGGCCGGTACGTCCCAGTCGGCGGCCACGGACGCGGTGTCCGCCCCCGGCTGGGCGGGCCCGCCGGCCACGGCCGCCGGGGTCGAGGAGAAGCGCGGCGCGGGGGCGGGCTGGGTGATCCCGCCGAAGTCGGTGAAGGTCCCGCGGGCGGCGAGGTGGGGGTGGTGCGGGGCCTCGCGCAGCGAGAGCACGGGCGCCACACAGGCGTCGGTGCCCTCGAAGACCGCCGTCCACTCCTCGCGCGTACGGGACTTGAAGCGTGCGGCGACGGCCTCGCGCAGCTCGCCCCAGCGGGCGAGGTCCTTTCGGGCGGGCGCCTGCTCCTTGATGCCGAGGAGGTCGACGAAGGTGTCGTAGAACTGCTGCTCCAGCGCGCCGACCGCCATGTACTGGCCGTCGGAGGTCTCGTAGGTGCCGTAGAAGGGGCAGCCGCCGTCGAGGAGGTTGGCCCCGCGCCGGTCCTGCCAGCCGCCGGCCGCGACCATCCCGTGGATCATCGCGGTGAGGTGGGCGGTCCCGTCGACGATCGCCGCGTCCACCACCTGGCCGGCGCCGCCGGGGGTGCGGGCGTGCTGGAGGGCGGCGAGGACGCCGATCACCAGGTACAGGGAGCCGCCCGCGTAGTCGCCGACGAGGTTGGCGGGCACGGCGGGGGGCTCGCCGGGGTTGCCGATCATGCCGAGCGCGCCGGTCACGGCGATGTACGCGATGTCGTGCCCGGCGGTGTGCGCGAGCGGGCCCTCCTGGCCCCAGCCGGTCATCCGGCCGTAGACCAGCTGCGGGTTGCGGGCGTGGCAGTCGGCCGGGCCGACGCCGAGCCGCTCGGCGACCCCTGGGCGGAAGCCCTCGATGAGGATGTCGGCCCGCTCGGCGAGGTCGAGGACGCGGGCCGGGCCCTCGGCGGACTTGAGGTCGACCAGCACCGAGCGTTTGCTGCGGTTGGTGACGTCGTAGGCCGGATCGACCGCGAGACCGCCGCCGCCGGGCCGGTCCACCCGGACGACGTCCGCTCCCAGGTCGGCGAGGAGCATGGCGGCGAACGGGCCGGGGCCGATTCCCGCCAGTTCGACGACGCGCACCCCGGCGAGCGGGCCGTTCCCTGTCACTGCCATCGAGCCCCCAGCATCGGTAGGACACTATGTGACACAACTGATGTAACACCAGTGATGCTAGGAACGTGTTCCACCGAGCACAAGCCCCCCGCGCCGACCTCGGAAAACCCGGTGATCAAAGCTCTCGCGGCCGGGTCGGCGGCTATGTACTCTGAGCAGGCTTTCAAACCTGATCAAGTTCAAAAAAGAAAATGGGGGGGCCGGTGCGCAATCGCCGACTCATGCTTTCCGCCGCCGCAATCGTCGCGGCCGGCGTCGGTATCGTTCCGGGTGTCGCCAACGCGGCGGGCCAGGACGGTGCCAAGGGGACGGGCGGTCCGGGGGCGTCCGTTCCCGACCTCGATCTGACCGAGGCCAAGGCCAAGGCGTACAAGGTCGAGACCTTCAGCAGCCCGGCCGCCAAGACGGTCCACCCGGCTGCCAAGGGCGGCAAGCAGGCTGCTCCGCTGGCCGAGGGGGCGGCCGCCACCGAGCCGACGGTCGGTCTCGAGGGCACGGCCACCAGCGCCCACGGCGTGCAGCTGCAGCTGGCCGTCACCAGCGACCCGGGCACCGCGCTCGGCGTGCTCGTCGAGTGGGGCGACGGCAGCCAGGTACAGGTGGGCGCCAACGGCCCCACCAACCTGACCGAGAACCACACCTACGCCAAGGCCGGCACCTACACGATCAAGGTCACCCTGATCGACGGAAGCGGCGGGGGCGTCCGCGGCACCAACGAGACGGTCTTCCGGACCGCGGGCAACGAGTTCACCCCGCACGCCCCGACCCGTCTGCTGGACACCCGTGAGGGCATAGGCGCGGCCAAGACCAAGGTGCCCGCCTTCGGCACCGCCCGCGTCAAGGTCGCCGGCGCCGCGCAGATCCCGGCCGGCGTGACCGCCGTGGCCCTGAACGTCACCGTCACCAACCCCGCCAAGGCCGGACACGTCCGCGTGTACGCCGAGGGCGGCGACGTGCCGACCACCTCGAACGTGAACTACGCCCCGGGGCAGACCGTCCCGAACATGGTGATCGCGTCGGTCGGCGAGAGCGGCTACGTGGACATCTACAACCACGGCGACGGCGCGATCGATCTCATCGCCGATGTCACCGGCTACTTCTCCAAGAGCGCCGCCAGCGGCTACAGCTCGCTCAACCCGAGCCGCGTCGTCGACACCCGCGAGGGCCTCGGCACGGGCAAGGGCCAGGTCCCGGGCTTCGGCAACTTCAGCACCCAGATCACCGGCCGCGCGGGCGTCCCGTCGACCGCGAAGGCCGTCGCGCTCAACGTGACCGTCACCGAGCCGCAGGCGGCCGGCCACCTGACCGTCTACCCCTCCGGCGGGTCGGCCCCGACCGCGTCGAACCTGAACTTCACCGCGGGCCAGACCATCGCCAACTCGGTCATCGTCCCGATCGGTTCCGACGGCAAGATCAGCGTCCGCAACGGCGCCGGGGCCGGGGCGCACGTGGTCGTCGACGTCGTCGGCTACTACAGCCCCGAGAGCGAGAGCGCGCTCATCCGCTCCTTCCCCAACCGCTGGTTCGACACCCGCGAGTGGGACGGGCCGCTCGACGGCCGCAACTACATCTACGGCCGCGTCGGCGGCGGCGACCCGAACGTCACCGCTCTCGTCCTCAACGCCACGGTCACCAACACCGCCAGCACCGGCTTCCTCACGGTCTCCCCGGACCCGAACTCGTGGAGCGCCTACGAGGGCGGCTGGGAGACCCTGCCGACCCCGCCGAACTCCTCCAACCTCAACTGGACCCCGGGCAAGACCGTCCCGAACCTGGTCCAGGCGAGCTCCGGCGTCAACAACGTGATCGACTTCTGGAACATGAGCTACCAGACCACCGACCTGGTGGTCGACTCGTTCGGCTTCTACGCCAAGAACTGACGCCCCGCCCCACCCGCAGGACCCGTACGACACGGCGCCCCGGGAGCGGACCCTACCGGTCCGGCTCCCGGGGCGCCGCCCGTTTCCCGCCGGACCGTGGGCACCTGGGTGCGCGGGCGGTCCGGGCCCGCGCTAGCCTCGGCCCCCACACCAGCTGGGAGGAGCGGTCATGGAACAGGATCGGGACCGGGGACGGGAACGAGACCGGGAACGGGCCTACGACGTCGTGCTGTTCGGGGCGACCGGGTTCGTGGGGGCGCTGACCGCCGAGTACCTCGCCGCGCACGCGCCCGCCGGCTGCCGGTGGGCGCTGGCCGGCCGGGACCTGGCGAAGCTGGAGCGGCTGCGCGAGCGGCTGGCCGTACTCGATCCGGCCTGCGCGGGGCTGGAGCTGCTCCGGGCGGACGCCTCCGACCCCGCAGCGGTGCGCGAACTGGCCGCCTCCACACGGGTCCTGGCCACGACGGTGGGACCGTACGTCTGGTACGGCGCGGAGCTGGTCGCCGCCTGCGCGGAGGCGGGCACGGACTACGTGGACCTCACCGGGGAGCCCGAGTTCGTGGACCGGATGTACGTCGAGCACGACGCGCGGGCCCGGGAGACCGGGGCACGGCTCGTGCACGCCTGCGGCTTCGACTCGATCCCGGCCGACCTGGGGGCGTACTTCACCGTGGAGCAGCTCCCGGAGGGGGTTCCGCTGCGGGTCGACGGGTTCCTGCGGTCCAACGCGCTCTTCTCCGGCGGCACGCTGGCCTCCGCGCTCACCGCGGTAAGCCGCGGCCCGCAGACCCTCGCGGCCGGGCGCGCCCGCCGGCTGTACGAGCCCCGGCTGCTGGGGCGGCGGGCGCGCGGGCCGGTCGGGGCGCCGCGGTTCAGCCGGGAGACCGGCACGTGGGCGCTGCCGCTGCCCACGCTGGACCCGGCCGTCGTGGCCCGGTCGGCGGCCGTCCTGGAGCGGTACGGCCCGGACTTCCGCTACCGGCACTACGCCTCGGTCCGGCACCTGCCCTTCGCGGTGGGCGGTACGGCGGCGGTGGGCGCGGTGGTGGCGCTGGCCCAGCTCCCGTCGGCCCGGCGGTGGCTGATGAACCGCTGGGAGGCGGGGCAGGGGCCGGACGCGGAGCGGCGGGCGCGCAGCTGGTTCTCGGTGCGGTTCGTGGGCGAGGGCGGCGGCCGCCGGGTGTTCACGGAGGTGTCGGGCGGCGACCCGGGGTACGGGGAGACGGCGAAGATGCTGGCGGAGTCCGCGCTCTGCCTGGCCCACGACGCCCTGCCGGAGGCCGCCGGACAGCTGACGACGGCCGTGGCGATGGGGGACGCGCTGATCGACCGGCTGCGGAAGGCGGGGATCACCTTCCGCGTGGTGGACGCGAGGGATCTGGGCTGAGCGGCCCGGGTCACCCGACGGCTTCGCGCAGGGCGCGGCGGCACAGGGAGTCGGCGTGCCGGGTGGTCTCGGGGATCCGGAAGCGGGGGCTGAGGGCGAGGGTGTGGGCGCAGGCGTTGTCGAGCGAGACGCGGTTGCCGACGGAGACGTACACCGGCTTGACGCCGTCCCGGGTCCGCAGCGCCCGGCCGACCTCGGTGCCGTCGGCCGCGAGCAGCGGGGCCGCGTCGCCGCGCAGGGCGCCCGGTTCCTCGTACGTGAAGGTGAAGGGGTTCTTGGCGACCCCGATGGCCGGGATGCCGGTGACCACGCCGAGGTGGCAGGCGAGGCCGAAGCCGCGGGGGTGGGCGAGCCCGTAGCCGTCGCAGACGACGAGGCCGGGCACGGCGGTGAGGGAGTCGAGGGCGGCCAGTACGGTCGGCAGTTCGCGGAAGGCGAGCAGCCCGGGCACGTAGGGGAAGCTGACGTGCCCGACGGCGGTGGCCTCCTCGACGACCTCCAGGGTGGCGGCGTCGAGCACCACCGCCGCGGCGGCGACCAGGTCCCGCGCGTCGTCGTAGGCCACGTCGACGCCCGCGACCAGTCCGCGGCCGGGCGGCGGGCCGGGCTCGGTGAGCACGACCTGATGGCGTAGTTCGTCCTGTATCGCCCGGGCCTCGGCCTCGTTGGCGGGGGTCTTCACACTCGTCATGATGGTGCGAGAGTAGCCTGGCGATCATGTTCGTCATGGAGCTCACCTACACCGCGCCCATCGAAGCCGTAGAAGAAGAGATGGACGCCCACATCGCCTGGCTGGACGGCTACTACGCCGCCGGCGTCTTCCTCGCGTCGGGGCGCAAGGTCCCGCGCGACGGCGGCGTGATCCTCGCCGGCGGGGTCTCCCGCGCGGAGATCGAGAAGATCGCGGCCGAGGACCCCTTCACGGTGGCGGGCGTCTGCGCCTACCGCATCACGGAGTTCATCGCCACGAAGACCTCGGCGGACCTGTCGACGGTCCGCGAAAACCCGGCGGCCTAGGTCCTGTCTGGAGTCCAGATCATGAGTTTGGTGGATCGCCTGCGCGCAGGGTCTTGGTCTTGATAGGCCATCAGTCATGGCGCGAGGCGATCTCACCGACGAGCAGTGGGCTCTGATCGAACCCCATCTCCC
>NZ_JAGGOZ010000011.1 GCF_018614075.1 Streptomyces sp. ISL-94
CGCCCCGGCAAACCTTTCCGGTCACAGCACTAGTGGATCTCCTCCTCACCGTGCACACGTTTCCTTCACGGGAGACGCAGATCACAGTGATCGCAACGTAACCATCCGGGGTCACCACGGGTCTAATGGGGCGGTGCCAGGAACGTCTTGGGGGACGTTCCACGGAGGTCTTGGGGGACGTCCGGGGGCATCGGCCGGCCGGGATACGTGCCCGCGGGAAGCTTTGAGCGGCCTTCCCGACCCGAACGGGTCCCGGCACACACCGACGCCCCGGCGCGGGTCCCGTGGGGGGAATCCGTTCCGGGGAAAGGAAAGCGCCCCGACCGTCGACCCGTGGGGGGATCGACGGCGGGGCGCTTTTCGTACGCGCGAAAGAGAGCCTCGGGTCAGCGGGCCTCGACCGGGACGAAGTCGCGCAGGACCTCGCCGGTGTAGATCTGGCGCGGGCGGCCGATGCGGGAACCCGGCTCCTTGATCATCTCGTGCCACTGGGCGATCCAGCCGGGAAGGCGGCCGATCGCGAAGAGCACGGTGAACATCTCGGTCGGGAAGCCCATGGCCCGGTAGATCAGGCCGGTGTAGAAGTCCACGTTCGGGTAGAGGTTGCGCTCGACGAAGTACTCGTCGGCCAGCGCGTGCTCTTCCAGCTTCAGCGCGATGTCGAGCAGCTCGTCGCTCTTGCCGAGCGCCGAGAGGACATCGTGCGCCGCCGCCTTGATGATCTTCGCCCGCGGGTCGAAGCTCTTGTAGACGCGGTGTCCGAAGCCCATCAGGCGGACGCCGTCTTCCTTGTTCTTCACCTTGCGGATGAAGGCGTCGACGTCGCCGCCGTCGTTCTTGATGCCTTCCAGCATCTCCAGGACGGACTGGTTGGCGCCGCCGTGCAGCGGGCCCCACAGCGCGGAGATGCCGGCCGAGATCGAGGCGAACATGTTCGCCTGCGAGGAGCCGACCAGACGCACGGTGGAGGTCGAGCAGTTCTGCTCGTGGTCCGCGTGCAGGATCAGCAGCTTGTCGAGCGCCGAGACCACGACCGGGTCCAGGTCGTACTCCTGGGCCGGCACGGAGAAGGTCATGCGCAGGAAGTTCTCGACGTAGCCGAGGTCGTTGCGCGGGTAGACCACCGGGTGGCCGACCGACTTCTTGTACGCGTAGGCCGCGATCGTCGGAAGCTTGGCCAGCAGCCGGATCGTCGAGAGGTTGCGCTGCGTCTCGTCGAACGGGTTGTGGCTGTCCTGGTAGAACGTCGACAGCGCGCTGACCACGGAGGACAGCATCGCCATCGGGTGCGCGTCGCGCGGGAAGCCGTCGTAGAAGCGCTTGACGTCCTCGTGCAGCAGCGTGTGCTGGGTGATGTCGTTGCGGAACGACGCGAGCTGGTCGACGGTCGGCAGCTCACCGTTGATCAGCAGGTACGCGACCTCGATGAAGGTCGAACGCTCGGCCAGCTGCTCGATCGGGTAACCGCGGTAGCGCAGGATGCCCTGCTCGCCGTCGAGGTAGGTAATCGCGGACTTGTAGGCCGCGGTGTTTCCGTAGCCGCTGTCCAGCGTGACGAGCCCGGTCTGGGCCCTCAGCTTCGAGATGTCGAAGCCCTGGTCACCGACGGTGCTCTCGACCACCGGGTAGGTGTATTCACCGTCCGCGTACCGGAGTACTACAGAGTTGTCGCTCACGTCATCCCTCACCGACGTAGTGCCTCTTCTTCGAGGTGCCCTGACTGCCTCTACCTTCCCCCATTTGGCGCAGGAGAGTGCACTCGGGGTCGGCCTTTGGTGCTTTTGACGGCACTCAGTGCCGTCAAGCTGCTCATCCTGCCCCCTCCGCACCGGTGGTGGAACCCCAAATGATCGATCATTTAGGTGATGTTTCCCACCGGTATCCGGCCGGACAGCCTGGGAGCCACCGCCGTGTACCTCCTGCCTGCGGAAACGGTACGCACCGCCTGGCCGAGGGCCTTGCGGGACCCGACCAGGACGACCAGTTTCTTCGCCCTGGTCACCGCCGTGTAGAGCAGATTTCGCTGGAGCATCATCCAAGCGCCGGTGGTGACCGGGATCACGACGGCCGGATATTCGCTCCCCTGGGAGCGGTGGATGGTGACGGCGTACGCGTGCGCCAGCTCGTCGAGCTCGGAGAACTCGTACCCGATCTCCTCGTCCTCCTCCGTCCGGACCGTCAGGCGCTGTTCGTCGAGGTCGAGCCCGGTGACCACACCGACCGTGCCGTTGAAGACACCGTTGGCCCCCTTCTCATAGTTGTTCCGGATCTGGGTGACCTTGTCGCCCACCCGGAAGACCCGGCCGCCGAACCGCTTCTCCGGCAGGTCCGGCCGGGCGGGCGTCATGGCCTGCTGGAGCAGGCCGTTGAGGTTTCCGGCACCGGCCGGGCCCCGGTGCATGGGCGCGAGCACCTGGACGTCCCGGCGCGGGTCAAGCCCGAATCTGGCCGGAATCCTCCGGGCCGCCACGTCCACGGCGAGCACTCCGGCCGCCTCGGTGTCCTCCTCGGGGAAGAGGAAGAAGTCCGGCAGCCCGTCCGTAATCGGCGGCACCCCGGTGTTGATCCGGTGGGCATTGGTGACCACGCCCGACTGCTGGGCCTGCCGGAAGATCCGGGTCAGCCGGACGGCGGGCACCGGGCCGCCCTCTGCCAGCAGGTCCCTCAGCACCTCCCCGGCGCCGACCGACGGCAGCTGGTCCACATCCCCCACCAGCAGCAGGTGAGCACCCGGTGCCACGGCCTTGACCAGCTTGTTCGCCAGCAGCAGGTCCAGCATCGAGGCCTCGTCGACCACGACCAGGTCGGCGTCCAGCGGCCGCTCGCGGTCGTACGCCGCGTCCCCGCCCGGCTTGAGCTCCAGCAGCCGGTGCACCGTGGAGGCCTCGGCCCCGGTGAGCTCGGCCAGCCGCTTCGCCGCCCGGCCGGTGGGCGCGGCCAGCACCACCTTGGCCTTCTTGGCCCGGGCCAGCTCGACGATCGAGCGCACCGTGAAGGACTTCCCGCAGCCGGGCCCACCGGTGAGGACGGCGACCCGGCAGGTGAGCGCCAGCTTGACCGCGTCCCGCTGCTCGGGGGCGAGAGTGGCCCCGGTCCGCCCGGCGAGCCAGCCCAGCGCCTTGTCCCAGTCCACGTCCTGGAAGCCCGGCATCCGGTCGTCCTCGGCGCGCAGCAGCCGCCGCACCTGCCCGACCAGCGACAGCTCGGCCCGGTGGAAGGGCACCAGGTACACGGCGGTCAGCGGGTCCGGACCGCCCTGCGGGTCCGGCACGGATTCCCGTACGACTCCCTCCGGGTCGGCGGCGAGCTCGGCCAGGCACTCGATGACCAGCCCGGTGTCCACCTGGAGCAGCTTGACCCCGTCGGCGATGAGCCTCTCCTCGGGGAGGAAGCAGTGCCCCTGGTCGGTGGACTGGGACAGGGCGTACTGGAGCCCGGCCTTGACCCGCTCGGGGCTGTCGTGCGGGATGCCCACGGCCTGGGCGATGCGGTCGGCGGTGAGGAAGCCGATGCCCCAGACGTCGGCGGCGAGCCGGTAGGGCTGGTTCTTCACCACCGAGATGGAGGCGTCGCCGTACTTCTTGTAGATGCGCACCGCGATGGAGGTGGAGACGCCGACGCCCTGGAGGAAGACCATGACCTCCTTGATGGCCTTCTGCTCCTCCCAGGCGGCGCCGATCAGCTTCGTGCGCTTGGGGCCGAGCCCGGGTACCTCGATCAGCCGCTTCGGCTCGCCCTCGATCACGTCCAGGGTGTCGGTGCCGAAGTGGTCCACGATGCGCTCGGCGATCTTGGGGCCGATGCCCTTGATCAGGCCGGACCCGAGGTAGCGGCGTATGCCCTGGATGGTGGCGGGCAGGACGGTGCGGTAGTTCTCCACGGTGAACTGCCTGCCGTACTGCGGGTGGGAGCCCCAGCGGCCCTCCATGCGCAGCGACTCGCCGGGCTGGGCGCCGAGCAGGGCGCCGACGACCGTCAGCAGGTCTCCCGCGCCGCGGCCGGTGTCGACGCGGGCGACAGTGTACCCGCTGTCCTCGTTGGCGTAGGTGATGCGCTCGAGCACCCCCTCGACCACCGCCAGTTGCACAGCCCCGTTGGTTGCCATGTGCCGAAGTTACCGTCTGGGTCCGACAGCGCGTCAGCCCTGTGGACAACCGGGGCGGGAGAACGAGAAAGGGGTCCGGCCTCGCGACCGGACCCCCTCACGGTTACCCCTCCCGTGTCGGACTTCCCGATCCCCCCAGATCCCCTCCCGGAAGTGCCGACGCACCATACGACCCGCAATCCCCGTGGAGGGTTGCACCGGGATCCACAGCTTTGCTTTTCCATTACCCAACGGCCATCCGAGGTGCCGCTAAATCGGTGCAGACGTAGCGTTTCCGGCATGAGCGAATCTTCATTCCAGGACGAGGTGCTGGGCGAGCTCGGCGACGACAGGCTGTCCGAGATCGCGGGGCTGCTCGGCACCGACGCCGACGGCGCCCGCGCGACCGTCGCGCAGACGGTCGGCGCCATGACCGGCGACCTCCAGCAGAAGGCCGACGCCGATGACGACGACGGAGTGGAGGTCCGGCAGGCCTTCGCGGAGGTGGCGCAGCCGCCGCTCCAGGGCGTGTCGACGTTCGGCGGCCTGGGCGGCCTGCTCGGCGGCGGGATGATGGCCGGGGTGCTCGCCAAGGTGAGCAAGCCCGTGGCCAACGCCGTCTCGAAGAAGACCGGCATCCCCGCCCCCACCATCGCCCGGGTCATCGAGATGCTGATCCCGGCCCTGCTGGCCGTCTTCGCGAAACGCGCGGCCGCCGGCAAGGGCGCGGGCGCCGGTGCCCCGAGGGCGTCGGGCGAACCGGCCTCCGGCGCGGCGGAGGGCGGCGGCCTCGGCGACCTGCTGGGCCAGATCCTCGGCGGCAAGAGGTAGGACGCAA
Source organism: Streptomyces sp. ISL-94 (assembly GCF_018614075.1). Lineage (GTDB taxonomy): Bacteria > Actinomycetota > Actinomycetes > Streptomycetales > Streptomycetaceae > Streptomyces. The sequence continues at coordinate 4,923 of NZ_JAGGOZ010000011.1, forward strand.
GAAGCAACACGTACGGGCGAAGGGCGGGCCGGGGCGTACGAGCCGTCCCCCGGCGCCGCCCCGCGCTATCCTCGGACGCCATGGACACGCCCAAGGACGCTCCCGCCGGCCCGGTGCGCCTGCGGGATCCCGAGCCCGGCGAGCTGGGCTGGATCGTGCAGCGGCACGGCGCGCTCTACGCCGCCGAATACGGCTGGAACGCGGAGTTCGAGGGCCTCGTGGCCCGGATCGTCGCGGACTTCGCCGAGGACCACGACCCGTATCTGGAGCGGGTCTGGATCGCCGAGCTGGACGGCCGCCCGGTCGGCTCGGTGATGTGCGTACGGGAGGACGGCGCGCCCCGTACCGCGCGGCTGCGGCTGCTCCTCGTGGACCCGGAGGGCCGCGGCCACGGCATCGGCACCCTGCTCGTCGACGCCGTCGTCGCCTTCGCCCGCTCGGTGGGCTACCGCGAGCTGGTGCTGTGGACCAACGACGTGCTGACCTCGGCCCGTTCGCTCTACTTGCGCGCCGGCTTCACCCTGGTCGCCGAGCGCCCGCACCGCTCGTACGGGGTCGCCCTCACCGGGCAGGACTGGCGGCTGCCGTTGCAGGAGCACTCCCCGCGCTGACGCCCGAACCGACCCCCGTACGGTTCGCAGCGCGCGCGGGGGCCGGCGTGGTGAGCGCGACCCCGCCGACCAGGAGCACGGCCGCCAGCCAGCGCAGTCCCGAGACGGACTCCCCCAGCACCAGGGCCGCCGAGGACATCCCGAAGACCGGGACCAGCAGCGAGAACGGCGCCACCGACGAGGCCGGGTAGCGGCGCAGCAGGTAGCCCCAGGCGCCGAAGCCGAAGACGGTGGAGATCCAGGCGACGTAGCCGATGACGGCCACCCCGGACCAGTCCAGGGCCCGCAGCGCGGCCAGGTCCCGCTCCGGCCCCTCCAGCAGGAGCGAGAGCGCGAACAGCGGCAGCACCGGCACCGTGCACACCCACACCATGAAGTTCAGCGCGTCGGGCGGGGAGGCCTTGCGGGTCAGGACGTTGGAGACGCCCCAGCAGGCGGCGGCCGCGACGACCAGCACGAATCCGGTCACCGGCCCGGAGATCCCGCGGTCCGCGGCGGCGACCCCGATCCCGGCGAGCGCCACGCCCATGCCCAGCAGCCTTACCCGGCCCGGCCGTTCGCGCAGGACGACGGCGGCGAGGACTGCGGTGAAGACGGCCTGGATCTGGAGCACGAGGGAGGACAGCCCGGCCGGCATCCCGGCGGCCATGCCCGTGAAGAGCAGGCCGAACTTGGCGATGCCCAGGGCCGCCCCGACCCCGAGGATCCACTTCCAGGCGACCTTGGGGCGCCCGACGAAGAACACGGCGGGCAGGGCGGCGACGAGGAAGCGCAGGGCGGACAGGAGCAGCGGCGGGAAGTGGCCGAGCCCGATCTCGATGACGACGAAGTTGACGCCCCAGACGGCTGCGACGAGCACGGCGAGAGCGGTGTGTACGGGACGCATGATCCGAGCATCGGCGCCCCGGGCATGTAGCACCAGCGCGGATCCCTTCCGGGATGGATGAAGCATTGCTTACCGGTGATCAGGGGTGCCACGATGAGGACATGCTCGATCTCGCCCGGCTGCGCGCCCTGCACGCCGTCTCCGTCCACGGCTCGGTCGCGGGCGCCGCGGCCGCCCTCGGCTACACGCCCTCCGCGGTCTCGCAGCAGATCTCCAAGCTGGAGCGGGAGACCCGCACCACCCTGCTGGAGCGGCGCGGCCGCGGGGTCGCCCTGACCGAGGAGGCCCGGCACCTGGCCGATACCGCCCGGGAGCTGCTGGCGATCGTGGAGCGCGCCGAGACCACCCTGGAGGAGCGCCGCGGGCAGCCGAGCGGCCTGCTGACCGTGGCCGCCTTCGCCTCGGCGGCGCGCGGGCTGCTGCCGGCGGTGCTGGCCGATCTGGCCCGCCGCCATCCGGCACTGGACGTACGCCTCACCGAGGTGGATCCGCACCTGTCGGTGGACCTGGTGGCCCGGGGCGTCACCGATCTCGCGGTGGCCCACGACTGGGACATCGCGCCGCTGCCCGCCCCCGAGGGCATCGAGCAGGCGGTGATCGGGGACGACCTCTGCGACCTGGTCGTTCCCGAGGGGCACCCGTTCACCACGCGGCAGGTCATCCGCCGCGCCGACCTCGGCGGTGAGCGGTGGGTGTGCCAGCCGCCCGGGCGGGTCTGCCACGACTGGCTGGTCCGCACCCTGCGCACGGCCGGCTTCGAGCCTGACATCGCGCACGTGGCGGAGGAGAACCACACCATCGTCGCGCTGGTCGCGGCCGGGCTCGGGGTGGCGGTGGTCCCCCGGCTGGGCACGGGCGGGCTGCCGCCCGGCGCGGTGGCGGTGCCGCTGGAACCGGGGCCCGTACGCCGGCTGTACGCCCTGTGGCGGACGGGGGCGGCCCGCCGGCCCGCGATCACCGAGGCCGTCCGGACCCTTCAGCAGCACTGGAACCGCTGACAGCGCTGACGGCGGGCGTCTGCGTGAAGGAGCGGCGGTACGCGCGGGGAGGCACCCCCCGCTCTGAGCGGCGGCCCTGCGCCGGGCGGCGCCGTGCGACGCGGCCCTGCGGATGCGGCCCCGTGCGACGCGGCCTTGCGGATGCGGCCCCTGCGCGCCGCCCCAGGGGTGTCATCCGGGGGACCTCCCGAGTGTCCGGTGCTCCCCGGCCCCGGCCCGGCAGTAGGGTCCGGCGCGTGCCGAACCACACCTCCCGCCGGACCCTGCTCGCCGCCGCCGCCATGGCCGCCGTCACGGCCGCCGGGGCCTCCTGCGCCGCCGTGGGGATCAGCCGCGCCCCCGACGACGGGCGCCCCGGGGACCTCGTGCCCGGCCGCCATCCCGACCGGGCGCGGCTGCGCCGCCTGGTGGACGCGATGAGCCTCGCCGAGAAGGTCGGGCAGCTCTTCGTGTCCCGGGCGTACGGGCATTCAGCGACCGACCCCGACCCGGCCGACGCCGAGCACAACCAGTCGCTGTTCGGAGTGCGCACCGCCGCCGAGCTGGTCTCCCGCTACCACCTCGGCGGGATCATCTACTTCGCCTGGGCCCACAACACCCGTACCCCGCACCAGATCGCCGAGCTCTCGGCCGGCCTCCAGCGGGCCGCCCTGGCAACGGGCGCCGGGATCCCGCTGCTGCTCTCCACCGACCAGGAGCACGGCATCATCGCCCGCATCGGCAAACCGGCGACCCTGCTCCCGGGGGCGATGGCGCTCGGGGCCCGCGGCTCGACCTCCGATGCCCGCCGGGCCGCGCGCATCGCCGGAGCGGAGCTCGCGGCCATGGGGATCCGGCAGGACTACGCGCCGGTGGCCGACGTCAACGTCAACCCGGCCAATCCGGTCATCGGCGTACGGTCCTTCGGCGCCGACCCGCACGCGGTGGCGGCCCTGGTCGCGGCCCAGGTCCGCGGCTACCAGGGCGCCGGGGTGGCCGCCACCGCCAAGCACTTCCCGGGCCACGGGGACACCGAGACCGACAGCCATGTCGGGCTGCCGGTGATGCGGCATACCCGGGCCGTCTGGGAGAAGCTGGACGAACCGCCGTTCCGGGCCGCGGTGGAGGCGGGGGTGGACGCCGTCATGACGGCGCACATCGTCTTCCCGGCGCTCGACCCCTCCGGGGACCCGGCGACCCTCTCGCGGCCCATCGTCACCGGGATCCTGCGCCAACGCCTGGGCTTCCGGGGGGTGGTGGTGACCGACGCCCTCGACATGGCCGGGGTCCGGCAGAAGTACGGCGACGACCGGGTCCCGGTGCTGGCCCTGCTGGCCGGCTGCGACCAGCTGCTGAACCCGCCGGACCTGGGGCTCGCGCACCGCAGCGTGCTGGCGGCCGTCGAGGCGGGCGAGCTGACGCAGGAGCGGATCGAGGAGTCGGTGCTGCGGATCCTGGAACTGAAGGCCCGCCGGGGCCTGTTCGACGGGGCCGCTCCCACGGCCGCGGGGGTGGACGCCACCGTCGGCATCCCGGAGCACCTGAAGGCCGCCGACGCGATCGCGGCCGCCACGACGACCGTGCTGGCCAACCCCGCCAAGCTGCTGCCGCTGGACGCCTCGGCCCGGCCCCGGCTGCTGGTCACCGGCACGGACCCGGCCTCCCCCAGCGGCACCACGGGGCCCCCGACGGCTGTGCTGGCCCGGGAGCTGACCGCGCTGGGCTGCCGGGCCACGGCGGCGGCGCCCGACCGGGCGGTGGCGGCCGCGGCCGGTCACGCGGCGGTGCTGGTGTGCACGTACAACGTCCCGGAGGGGGACAGTCCGCAGCGCACCCTGGTGGCGGAGCTCGTCGCGACCGGCGTCCCGGTGATCGTGGTGGCCATCCGCAACCCCTACGACCCGGCCCGCCTGCCGGCCTGCGCGGCGGAGGTGGCGACGTACTCCTGGACGGACGTGGAGATGCGGGCGGCGGCCCGGGTGCTCACCGGTGCGGTGCGCCCGTCCGGCCGCCTCCCGGTCCCGGTGCCGGGCCGCTACCCGCTGGGCCACGGGCTGACCTACTAGGCGTCAGCCCGCGGCCTCGCGGGGCATTACGGCCGCAGCTGCGGCTCACGCTCCAGGTCGACCTGGTCGAGCTGCGCGTCCGGCGCCGCCAGCGGCGCCGCCCGGCCCGCGTCGGCGAGCGCGGCGGCCGGGGCCACCCCGGCCCACTGGAGGATCTTCGCGGTCGCGAGGGCCTTCTCGCCGTCCAGGAGCTTGGCCACGTTCGCACCGTGGTTGGCGCCCGGCGCGATCATCACGTAGCTGTCGCGCACCCCGTAGCCGAGGTGGAACGGCTCGGCGCCCCACGGGTCGTTCTGCCCGTAGACGAAGAGCATCTGGTGGGCGTTCTTACGGACCCAGTTGTCCACGTCCCGCATGGCCGCCGGCTGGAAGGTCATGGGGATGTCGCGGGGCACGAAGTTGCGCGGCGGCTGGTAGCCGTAGCGGCTCAGGCCGGCCAGGTGCGGCTGCTGGATGTCCGGGGAACCGAGCTGCGTACCGGCCTGGTAGTAGTACGGCGTGTACGTCTCCAGGCCCTGGTCGGCGTAGGCGGAGAAGCCGGAGATCGCGTCGACCGTGTCCCAGATCTCCTGGTCGGAGGCGGTGGCGGCGGTCGGGATGGCGGCGCAGTCCGCGAGCAGGCTGTACTGCCAGAAGGCCCACACGTAGTCGAGCACGACGGCCTCGTAGGCCTTGTCGAGGTTGCCGACGGTGGTGAAGGTCCAGCCGTTCTCGGCGGCGGCGGCCGCGTACTTGGCCTCCAGCGGCTCCCGGCGTACGAGGGCCTCGCGCTGGACCGCGTTCAGCTTGTCGCGGCACTCCTTGGTGCCGACCTTGGCGAAGAACCGGTCGTAGGCCGAGTCCTCGGTGTTGACGACGTCGTTGGGCGCGACGTACGCGACGACGCCGTCCATGTCGCGCGGGTAGAAGCGCTCGTAGTACGTCGCCGTCATGCCGCCCTTGCTGCCGCCCGTGGCCAGCCAGTTCTTGGTGTAGATCTTCTTCAGGGCGGTGAAGATGCGGTGCTGGTCGCTGGCGGCCTGCCATATGTCCAGGTTCGCCCAGTTGGCGGGGTCGGGGCGGGAGGGCGTGAAGAATCGATACTCCAGCGACACCTGGTTGCCGTCGACGATGGTCGTCGGCTCACTGCGGCGCGGGTTGGTGTTGACGTTGTAGCCGGAGGTGAAGAACACCGTCGGCCGCGAGACGTCCTTGTGCAGAAGGGTCAGGCGCTGCTTGAAGGTGCCCTTCCACGGCTGCCGGTGGTCGACCGGCTGCTCGTAGTTCAGTACGAAGAAGCGGTAACCGGGGTACGGCTTCTCCTCGATCAGGCTCATCCCCGGGATGCCGAGGATCTGGTCCTTGATGTCCGTGGCGGCCGCCGGCTGCGCGGCGGTGGCCGCTTGTGCCGTGAAGCCGGCCGCACCCGTGGTGCCGATCAGCACCACGAGCGACAGCAGCCATCCGAGCGTCTTGCGCATTCACCCTCCCCTTGAGTTCACTTCGGTCGCCGTGAACCTAGCGGGGTCAACGCACTGCTGAACAGACCTAGTTGGGCCTCACCCTCAGCACAGGATCCAGCCGGACTCGGCAGATCCGGTCCCCACACTCCCCTTTACATACACACAGCGGTTGATCACCCCGACGGTGACAGGACCGGCATATCGGGTGAATCGCCCGATGTCGCGGACCGGGGCCCCGCCGCGCGGCTGAATGCTCACCGTCATCTGGCGCCGCTCCCCGGGAACGCGGGCCACGGCCATCGCGCAGGCCTGGGTGCGGCTCCTGTACACGCGCACCTCGCCCGAGTCGAACGGCAGCGTCCGGGCCAGCCGGCCCCCGCAGCCGGCGCCGGCCGGCTGCATCCCCGGCGCGGTCCGTGCGGGCTGCGCCGCCTGCGTCGCCTGGGCCGGATACGCCGCATGCGCCGCATACGCGGACGGCGCCGCGAACAGACCGCCGGCACAGAGCCACAGCGCCGCCGCGAACACCCCCAGCGGCGCGGCCCGCCGGCCGCACCCCCTCAACCCCTCCAACACCCTGCCCCCCGATCGGTCGTACGTACAACGTGTGTAGGCACGTACGACTCCCGGGCCTGCCGGAAGGTTGCGGCGGGCAAGGAGCCGGACCGCCGGGACGGCACCCCCCGCAGGGCTCACGCAGCGGCGGCGGGCTCGTCCTCCCCGGCGAAGGTACGCCACAGCTCGGCGTAGCGGCCGCCGCGCTCCAGGAGTTCGGCGTGGGTACCGTCCTCCACGACCCGGCCGCGGTCCATGACCACGACCCGGTCCGCGCGGGCAGCCGTGGTCAGCCGGTGGGCCACCACGAGGGTGGTGCGCTTGCCGGCGAGCCGGTCGGTGGCCTGGTTGACCTGGGCTTCCGTGGCCAGGTCGAGGGCGGCGGTGGCCTCGTCGAGCAGCAGCACGTCCGGGTCGACGAGCTCGGCGCGGGCCAGCGCGATCAGCTGGCGCTGACCGGCGGAGAGGTTGCGGCCGCGCTCGGCGACGGTGTGCAGGTAGCCGCCGTCGAGGGTGGCGACCATGTCGTGGGCGCCGACCGCGCGGGCGGCCGCCTCCACCTCGGCGTCGCTCGCCTCGGGCCGCCCGTAGGCGATGGCGTCCCGGACGGTCCCCGGGAAGAGGTAGGGCTCCTGCGGGACGACGCCCAGGCGGTGGCGGTACGCCGTCAGGTCGAGCTCCCGCAGGTCGGCGCCGTCGGCGGTGATCCGGCCGGAGGTCGGATCGTAGAACCGGGCCACCATCTTGACCAGCGTGGACTTGCCGGCTCCGGTCTCGCCGACGAAGGCGACGGTCTGGCCCGCGGGTATCCGCAGGGTGATGCCGGCCAGCGCCTCGGCTTCCTGCCCGCGCGGCTCCCCCCGCGACTCGGCGGTCGCGTACCGGAAGCGGACGTTCTCGAAGGCGATCTCCCCGCGCAGCTCCGGAACACCCATGGGGTCGGCGGCGCGCGGGGTGGTGGTCGGCTCGCGCAGCAGCCCCTGGATGCGGCCGAGGGAGACGGTCGCCTGCTGGTAGCCGTCGAAGACCTGGGAGAGCTGCTGGACGGGGGCGAAGAACAGGTCGATGTAGAGCAGGTACGCGACCAGCGCGCCGGTGGTGAGCGTCTGGGCCTCCACCCGGCCCGCGCCGACGATCAGCACGGCGGCGGCGGCGCCCGAGGACAGCAGCTGGACGAAGGGGAAGTAGACCGATATCAGCCACTGCCCGCGGACCCGGGCGGCGCGGTACGAGTCGCTGCGCTCCGCGAAGCGGACGGCTCCGGAACGCTCGCGGCGGAAGGCCTGGACGATGCGGAGCCCGGCGACGGACTCCTGGAGGTCGGCGTTGACCAGGCCGACCCGGTCGCGGGCGAGTTCGTACGCGGCGACCGACTTGCGGCGGAAGACGATCGTGCCGAGCACCAGCACGGGCAGGGTGGCGAAGACGATCAGCGCGAGCTCGACGTCGAGGACGAGCAGGGCGATCAGGATGCCGAAGAAGGTGAAGACGGAGACGACGGCGGTGACGAGCCCGGTCTGCAGGAAGCTGGACAGGGCGTCCACGTCGGTGGTCATCCGGGTCATGATCTTGCCGGTCAGCTCGCGCTCGTAGTAGTCGAGGCCGAGGCGCTGGAGCTGGGCGAAGATCTTGACGCGCAGCGCGTACAGCACGCGCTCGCCGGTGCGGCCCGTCATCCGGGTCTCGGCGACCTGCGCGGCCCACTGTGCGACGACCACGGCGAGGGCGAGCCCCGCGGCCACCCAGACGGCGCCGAGCGCGGCCTGCTCCACGCCCTGGTCGATGCCGTGCCGGATCAGGATCGGCAGCAGCAGTCCGGAGCCGGCGTCGACGGCGACGAGGCCGAGGCTGATGCCGAGCGGCGCCCAGAAACCGTGGAGCAGCCGGCGCAGGCCGTAGCTGTCCTCGGCGGCCGAGGCACGTGCCTCGTCCACGTCGGGGGTGTCGTCGGCGGGCGGCAGTGCGGCCACCTGGGCGAGGAGTTCGGGGGTGGCCGGCATGCCGGGGACCGCCGCCGGCACGCCGGGGGCGCCGGCGCGGTCGGACTCGTCCTGGCGCCGCCACAGCTCGGGGGTGATCCCGCCCGCGACCCGTCGCTTGGCGTTGACGGGTTCGGAGTCGATCTCGGCTTCGAGCTCGATGTCCCGCTCGATGTCGCGCTCGAACTCGGCCATCGCGGCCGCCGCGTCGGGGGTGCGCGGCGAGCCGGCCCCGAGGGCGTCCGGGTCGGTGAGCAGCCGCCGGTACAGGGGCGACCTGCGCTCCAGCTCCTCGTGCGTGCCGATGTCGGCGAGCCGCCCGTGTTCGAGTACGGCGATCCGGTCGGCGAGCGCGAGGGTGGAGCGGCGGTGGGCGATGAGGAGGGTGGTGCGGCCGGCCATGACGGACCGCAGCGCCTCGTGGATCTCGTGCTCGACGCGGGCGTCGACGGCGGAGGTGGCGTCGTCGAGGAGGAGCAGCCGGGGGTCGGTGAGGATGGCGCGGGCGAGGGCGATGCGCTGGCGCTGGCCGCCGGAGAGGGTGAGCCCCTGCTCGCCGACCTTGGTGTCGTACCCGGCGGGCAGCGCCTCGATGAACCCCTCCGCCTGCGCGGCGCGGGCGGCGGCGCGTATCTGCTCCTCGCCGGCCTCGGGGTGCCCGTAGGCGAGGTTGGCGCGGATGGTGTCGGAGAAGAGGAAGGAGTCCTCGGGCACCAGCCCGATGGCGTCGCGCAGGGAGGTGTAGGTCAGCTCGCGGACGTCGTGGCCGCCGACGCGGACGGCGCCGTGGTCGGCGTCGTAGAAGCGGGGCAGGAGGAGCGCGAGGGTGGACTTCCCGCTGCCGGAGGATCCGACGACGGCGATGGTCTCCCCCTCCGCGAGGGAGAGCGAGAACCCGTCGAGGACGGGCCGCTCGGGGTCGTATCCGAAGCGGACGTCGTCGAACTCGACGGTCGCGGGCGCGTCGGCGGGCAGCTCGTGTGCGCCCTCCTGGATCACGGGCTCGGTGTCGATGAGCTCGAAGACCCGCTCGACGCCGGCGCGGGCCTGCTGGCCGACGGTGAGGACCATGGCGAGCATGCGGACGGGGCCGACGAGCTGGGCGAGGTAGGTGGAGAAGGCGACGAAGGTGCCGAGGGTGACCTGCCCCCGGGTGGCCATCCAGCCGCCGAGCGCCAGCATGGCGACCTGTCCGAGGGCGGGAACGGCCTGGAGGGCGGGGGTGTAGCGCGAGTTGAGCCGGATGCTCCGCATCCGCCCGGCGAAGAGCCCGCGGCCGGCGGTGCGCAGTTTGGCGGTCTCCTGCTCCTCCTGCCCGAAGCCCTTGACGACGCGGACGCCGGTCACGGCGCCGTCGACGACGGTCGCGACGGCGGCGGCCTGGCTCTGGGCGTACCAGGTGGCGGGGAAGAGCTTCTTGCGGCTGCGCTTGGCGATGAACCAGAGGGCGGGGGCCATCAGCAGCGCGACGAGGGTCAGCAGCGGGGACAGCGCCAGCATGATGCCGAGGGATATCCCGAACAGCAGGAAGTTGCCGATGGTCATCGGCAGCATGAAGAGCAGGCCCTGGATCAGCTGGAGGTCGCTGGTGGCCCGCCCGACGACCTGCCCGGTGGACAGCTCGTCCTGGCGCCGCCCGTCGAGGCGGGTGATGCTGTCGTACATGTCGGTGCGCAGGTCGTGCTGGACGTCGAGGGCGAGCCGGCCGCCGTAGTACCTGCGTATGTAGGTCAGCACGTAGACGAGGACGGCCGCGCCTATGAGCATCCCCGCCCAAGGCCCCATGGGCTTGGACTTGTCCCCGATGACATCGTCGAGGATCACCTTGGTGACGAGCGGCACGAGCGCCATGACGGCCATACCGGCCAGCGAGGACCCGAGCGCGAGCAGCACATTGACCTTGTAGCGCCAGGTGTAGGCGGCCAGCCGCTTGCCCCAGCCCTGTTTCTCCCCAGCCGCCGTCACGTGGTGCCTCCCCGTTGTTCGTCCTGTCCTGCCGGAAACGCCAACGCCCCGACCGGCGGATTTCATCCCGCCGCAATAATCGAACGGGTTTCCGCGGAGCGGGGCGAGCCGGCCTGGCCCATTCGGGAGACGGGCCCCTAGGAGGCGTCGAACTCGTACTCCAGGACGTAGGCCGAAGCGTCGAGGACCATCTCGTTGACCTCGACCACACGGCCGTCCGCGTCGAAGGCGGTCCGCACGACGAGCACGACCGGCGTCCCGGCGGCCAGCCCGAGCCGCGCGGCCTCGTCGGCACCCGGCATCCGCGACCGGACCTCCTCCCGGAACCGGGCGGGCCCGCGGCCCAGCTCGGCGAGCCGGGCGTAGATCCCGCCGGGCCCGCTGTCGGGCTCCGCGATGGGGGTACCGGCCACGAGCGCGGCGTCGAGGTACGAGGTGGCCACCATGACGGGCTTCCCGTCCAGCAGGAACCGCCGCCGGCGCACACAGGCGGACGCCCCGGCCGCCAGCCCGAGCACGGTCCCGATGGCATCGGGAGCCGCCTCTTCGGTGACACCGATGAACTCGACCTCCGGGTCACGGTCCTCGGTGTCCGCAGCCCAGATGGACCGCCCCTCGCCCCACACGTCAGCGGCGAGCCGCTGAACCCCACGACGCCGGATGAGCCGGAACTCCCGTACGAAGACCCCGGCGCCCTTGCGCGCTTCGGTCAGCCCCTCGGACTGGAGCACGCCGAGCGCCTGCCGTGCGGTCATGCGGGCGACGCCGTAGGTGGCCATGAGGTCGTTCTCGCCGGGCAGCCGGTCGCCGGGACCGTACTCGCCTGCGTCGATGGCGGCCTTCAGCGCGGCAGCGATGCGCTGGTACTTGGCCTGCTGCCGTTCGGCGCCGTTCCTCGGCATGCGGTCCTCCCTGATCATCTCTAGTCATCCTAGGCACCTCATCGCGCCGAAGCGGAGGCGCGCGCGTCCAGTAGGCGACAGGGCCGACTATCTCTAGAGAACCTCTTGACCCCGAGACAGGGCGGGTGGTTCACTTGGTGGACTATCTCTAGAGAGGTGTCCTCATGGCGATGCCGCAGGCCGACGAGATCTACTGGCTTCTTCCGCGCAGCCTCCGGGCCCCCGGACGGGCTCGCACCCTCGTACGCGAGCAGCTGGCCTTCTGGGAGGTGGACGATGCGCAGGCCGCGACGGCGGAACTCCTGCTCTCCGAGCTGGTCACCAACGCCGTACGGCACGCCCGCGCACCGCAGGGGCGGGACATCGGGGTCCGGCTCGCGCGGTACGACGGGGTGCTGCGGGTGGAGGTCGCCGACGCGGGGCCCGCCGTCAAGCTCACGCCGCAGGTCGTGGCGGACTGGGACGAGCGGGGGCGCGGGCTCGCGATCGTGGCAGCCCTGGCCGAGCGCTGGGGCTGCTGCCCCCGGCGGCACGGCATCGGCAAGGCCGTCTGGGCGGAGGTCCCTGTCCGGAGGTAGGGAGCGGCTTCACTGGTGCTGGCCGCCTTCTTCTTCTCGGGCGGGGCCGTGGCCAGCACGCCGTACCCGCTGGGCGCGGCGGAGCCGCCCTGATCGGCGGGGAGCTGGTTCGGTCTCATTTGCGGCGAGGTGTTGGAACTGCTGTCTGGTGACTGGGTTTGAGTGTGTTCTGGCGTGGATTAGTGAGTGCCTCGTCCGTGGTTCTTGCATCGAATGGGTGACCTTTGTTGGGGGTGGTCGTTGGGCGGGGGATGGGTTCTTTCGGTACCGGGGTGGGTGCTGGGTGGTGGGTGGGTTGCGGGAGTTGTCGGCGCCGTTCGTCGCGCTCGGGCCCACGGGTGTCGCGGTACGGACCCGGCTGAAGGATTTGACGGCTGGGGATGAGGAGGTGCTGGCCCTGGTGGGCGCGCACCTGGGCTCGCTCGCCTCGAAGGACCTCAAGACGCGGTGCGCGGACCGGCTGGAGCACTCCGGCGACACGTGGGCGGTCCGGAAGCGGGAGCTGGCGGCGCTCTCGTCGTCGCGGTGGGCCGGGGCGATCACCAAGGCCACCCACGACCAGTGGGCACTCGCCCGGCGCGGCCAGGCAGCGCACGTCCAGAGCCTCGAAGCAGGCGTCAAGACGATCACACACCGGCTGTCGCTGCCCGTCGGGGAGAAGGGCAGCAAGCGTGC
>NZ_JAGGOZ010000119.1 GCF_018614075.1 Streptomyces sp. ISL-94
GGCCGCCGGGCGGGCCGGGGCTGTGGGTGGGCCGGGGCTGTGGGGTGGGGTGCTGAGGTGTCAGGCGGCGCTTGCGATCAGGGCGAGCGGCGGATCAGCAGCAGCGCGCGGTCGTCGTTGACGTCCTTGGCGACCTTTTCGATCAGGTGCCAGGCGGCGCCCTCCCAGCCGGCGGCCACGTAGCGGTCCGCTTCGCCGGTGAGGCGGTCGATGCCCTCGCTGATGTCGCGGTCGGCGGTCTCGACGAGGCCGTCCGTGAAGAGCATGAGGACGTCGCCGCGGCGCAGGTTGCCGCGGGCGGACCGGAACTCGGCACCGTCGTAGACGCCGAGGAGCGGGCCCTCGCCGGACTTCTCCTGCCAGCGGCCGGTGCCCGCGGAGAGCTGGAGGGCGGGGAGGTGGCCGGCGGAGAGGAGTTCGTAGTCGCCGGTCTCCAGGTCCAGGACGAGGTGGATGGAGGTGGCGAAGCCCTCCTCCCAGTCCTGGCGGAGCAGGTAGCCGTTGGCGGCGGGCAGGAAGCCGTGCGGGGGCAGGGCGCCGAGCAGGCCGCCGAAGGCGCCGGACAGCAGCAGGGCCCGGGAGCCGGCCTCCATGCCCTTGCCGGAGACGTCGGTCAGGACGATCTCCAGCGTCCGGCCGCCGTTCGTACGGGCCGCGACGACGAAGTCGCCGGAGAAGGACTGGCCGCCGGCCGGGCGCAGGGCCATCTCGCGGTGCCAGCCGCGCGGCAGGGAGGGCAGTTTGCTCTGGACCCGGATCCGTTCGCGCAGGTCGAAGAGCATGGTGCCGCCGCGCCGCCAGGGCACGCCGACACGGCTGCGGAACTGCGCGATGACCAGCCCGAAGAATCCGCAGGCGGCGACGACCAGGACGGTCCCGGGGGTGACCCGCGCCGGACCCTGGGTATAGGGGCCGAGGACGAGGGCCTCGACGATCAGCGCGGCCGCGGAGGCGGCGTACAGCGCGAGCAGGGACGCGGGGCGCAGCAGCAGGCCCCCGGCCACGATCGGCAGGACGAGCGCGGAGGGCGAGAACCAGACGGGCAGCATCAGCGTGCCCCAGGCGAACCCGGGGATGGTGAGCAGCAGGCCGACGAAGGCGAGCCAGTCGGAGGCGTCGCCGCGGAAGTAGTCGACGGCGGATTTGCGCAGGGCGGTGCGGGCCCGGTGCCACGCCAGGCGTGTCCGGGCCAGGAGGGTTTCCACGCGGGCTCCGGCCATTGCATCGGGACCCTATCCATCCTCACGGTGGATGCGCAGGGGGACCCCTGGACCTGTCGTCCTTCGGCGCCCGAAAAAAGGTCGACTGGGCCGCAATGCCCTGGTAAGCATCGCCATATGGCTCTTGAGATGCGCATATTGCAAGCTGATGAGTGGGATGTCTGGTACGACCAGCTGGAACTGGCGTTCGGTGGTGTGGCCGAGTCCCCGCAGGAGCGAAAGCTCTACAGGAAGCTGACGGAGACGGAACGTTCCCTCGGCGTCTGGGACGGCGGAACCTGCGTGGGCTCCGCGGGGGCCTTCAGCTTCCGCCTCTCCGTGCCGGGCGGGGCGCTCGTCCCGGCGGCCGGGATCACGATGGTGGGGGTCTCCCCCACCCACCGGCGGCGCGGGGTGCTCAGCTCGCTGATGCGCCGCCAGTTGGACGACATCCGGGCGGGTGGTGAAGCGCTCGCCGTGCTGACGGCCTCGGAGCCGGCGATCTACGGGCGTTTCGGCTACGGCACCGCGACCTACGCCCTCGCGGTGGACATCGACACCACCCGCGTCGCACTCTCCGTGCCGCCGGGCACGGACGAGGTGCGGCTGCGCCTGGTCGACCCGGAGCAGGCGCTGGCCGACTGCGAGCGGGTGTACGCGGCGCTGGTCCCGCGGCGGCCCGGCATGCCGGCCCGGCAGCCGGGCTGGGAGCGCCTCGCGCTGCAGGACCCGCCCGCCATGCGCAACGGCGGGTCCCCGCTGAAGTGCGTGGTCGCCGAGCGGGAGGACGGCGAGGTGGTGGGCTACGCCCGCTACCGGGTCAGGCCGGAGTGGAACCACAGCGGCTCGGACGGCAAGGTCGACGTGGTCGACCTCGATGCGCTGGACCCGGCGGCGTGCGCGGCCCTGTGGCGCTACCTTTTCGGGATCGACCTGACGTGGAGCGTACGGGCGCACCGGCGGCCGGTGGACGACCCGGTGCTCCACCTGGTCAGCGATGTCCGCAGGTCGAAGCCGAGCACGCAGGACTCGCTGTACGTACGGCTGGTCGACCTGCTGGCCGCGCTGGAGGCGCGGTCGTACGGGGCCCCGCTCGACCTGGTCGTGGAGGTCGAGGACGCCTTCTGCCCGTGGAACGAGGGGCGGTGGCGGCTGATGGCCGACGGCAAGGGCGGGGTGCGGTGCGTGCGGACCGCGGAGCGGGCGGACCTGGAACTGTCGGTCCGGGAACTGGGTTCCGCCTACCTGGGCGGGATCACCCTGACCTCGCTCGCGGGGGCGGGCCGCGTGCGGGAGCTGCGCCCGGGCGCGGTGGCGGAGGCCTCCCGGGCCTTCGCCGGGGACGTGGCCCCCTGGCTCCCGCACGGCTTCTGAGGCCTCGTCGGGGTCATCGGGGTCATCGGGGTCATCAGGTCTGACAGGACGGGCACCAGAAGAGGTTGCGGGCGGCGAGGTCGGCGGTGCGGATCTCGCCCCCGCAGATGTGGCAGGGCAGGCTCGCCCTCCGGTAGACGTAGACCTCGCCGCCGTGGTCGTCCATCCGCGGCGGGCGACCCATGGCCTCGGGCAGGTGCTCGTCGCGGACCGTGTCGATGCGGTTCTTCCGGACGCCCTCGCGCATCAGGGCGGCCAGGTCGGCCCACATGGCGTCCCACTCGGTACGGGTGAGGTCCTTGCCGAGCCGGTACGGGTCGATGCCGTGCCGGAAGAGGACCTCGGCGCGGTAGACGTTCCCGATGCCCGCGACGATCTTCTGGTCCATCAGCAGGGCCGCGATCGTGGTGCGGGAGCGGGAGATCCGCTTCCAGGCCCGGTCCGGGTCGTCGGCCGGGCGCAGCGGGTCGGGGCCGAGCCGGTCGTGTATCGCCTTCTTCTCGCCCTCGCCGATCAGCGCGCAGGCGGTGGGGCCGCGCAGGTCGGCGTAGTGGCCCTCGTTCCGCAGGCGCAGCCGGACCGTGTCCGCGGCCGGCGGCGCCGGGGCGGGGCCGAAGCCGAGCTTGCCGAAGAGGCCGAGGTGGATGTGGATCCAGGCGTCGCCGAGTTCCAGGAAGAGGTGTTTGCCGTGCGCCTCGGCGCTCTCCAGCTCGCGCCCGTCGAGCAGGGCCGCGCTCTCCGCGAAGCGGCCCTGGGGGCTGCTGACACGGACCCGTCGGCCCGCGAACCGCTCGGCGTGGTCCTCGGCGAGGCGGTGGATCGTATGCCCCTCGGGCACGGCTGCTCTCCTTGAAACGAAAAAACGGCCGTGCCCCCGGGGAACCCGGCGGCACGGCACGGCAAAAGATCAGCCCTGCGGGTGGTGGGCCGGGATCGGGGGGAGCTCGCCGGTCTGCTCGTAGGCGGTGAGCATGTCGATGCGGCGTATGTGGCGCTCGGCGCCCGAGTACGGGGTCTTCAGGAAGGCGTCGATGAAGCTGACGACCTCGTCCTGGGTGTGCATGCGACCGCCGACGGAGATCACGTTGGCGTTGTTGTGCTCGCGGCCCAGCTCGGCGGTCTGGACGCTCCAGGCGAGGATGGCGCGGATGCCCTTGACCTTGTTCGCGGCGATCTGCTCGCCGTTGCCGGAGCCGCCGATCACGATGCCGAGGCTGTCGGCGTCCGCGGCGGTCTTCTCCGCGGCGCGCAGGCAGAACGGCGGGTAGTCGTCCACTTCGTCGTAGATGTGGGGCCCGCAGTCGACGGGCTCGTGGCCGTTGTTCTTGAGCCAGTCCACCAGGTGGTTCTTGAGCTCAAAGCCGGCATGGTCGGATCCGAGGTACACGCGCATGGGACGAGTGTGGCACGAGCGCACCCGCCGGACCGCAGCGGGTGTCGCGTAAGTCACTTCTAAAGCTCAAGTAAACCCAAAGACCGCAGATGGGACGGGGCGGGCCAAGGTCCTGGCCGTTCGTCCAATGGCAACGTTCCGGATTGGGGTCTTCCGCCCTGCGTTCATCTCAGGTTTGAATGCCCGGGCTCGCAACCCGAGAACCTAAGGATCCGTCCATGAGCTCCACGACGACCCTTCAGAAGGCAGGCGACCCGACCGGTGAACCCGGTTCCGCCCAGTCCTCCGACGGTCTGAAGGCCGGTCTCAAGAACCGCCACCTGTCCATGATCGCCATCGGCGGTGTCATCGGCGCCGGACTCTTCGTCGGCTCCGGTGGCGGCATCGCCAAGGCCGGCCCCGCCATCCTGGTCTCCTACGCGCTGGTCGGCGCGATGGTGGTCTTCGTGATGCGGATGCTGGGCGAGATGGCCGCCGCCAGCCCGAACTCGGGCTCCTTCTCCGCTTACGCCGACCGCGCGCTCGGCCGCTGGGCCGGCTTCTCCATCGGCTGGCTGTACTGGTTCTTCTGGGTCGTGGTGCTGGCCGTGGAGGCCACCGCCGGTGCGGCCATCCTGGAGAGCTGGATCCCCGCCGTCCCGCAGTGGGCCTGGGCGCTGATCGTGATGGCGGTCCTGACCGTCACCAACCTCGGCTCCGTGGCCTCCTACGGCGAGTTCGAGTTCTGGTTCGCGGGCATCAAGGTCGTCGCCATCGGCGCCTTCGTGATCATCGGCATGCTGGCCGTCTTCGGTGTGCTGCCGGGCTCCGACAACCCGGGTGCGGGCTTCGCCCACCTCACCGACGCCGGCGGCTTCATGCCGAACGGCTGGGGCTCCATCCTCACCGGTGTGCTGATGGTCGTCTTCTCCTTCATGGGCAGCGAGATCGTCACCCTTGCGGCCGGTGAGTCCGAGGACCCGCGCCGCGCGGTCACCAAGGCCACCAACTCGGTGATCTGGCGCATCGGCGTCTTCTACCTGGGCTCGATCTTCATCGTCCTGACGCTGCTGCCGTGGAACGACAAGTCGATCACCGAGAAGGGCTCGTACGTCGCCGCCCTCGACTCGATCGGCATCGCACACGCCGGCACGATCATGGAGGTCATCGTCCTGACCGCCGTGCTCTCCTGCCTGAACTCGGGCCTCTACACCGCCTCCCGCATGGCGTTCTCGCTGGGCGAGCGCGGTGACGCCCCCAAGGCCTTCGCCAAGGTCAGCAAGAACGGTGTGCCGACCGCCGCCATCCTGGGCTCCGTCGTCTTCGGCTTCGTCGCCGTCTACTTCAACTACGCCTTCAAGGACACGGTCTTCAACTTCCTGCTGAACTCCTCGGGTGCCATCGCGCTCTTCGTCTGGCTGGTCATCTGCCTGACCCAGCTGCGGATGCGCGGAATCCTCATGCGTGAGGCGCCGGAGAAGGTCACCGTGAAGATGTGGCTGTTCCCGTACCTGACGTGGGCCACCGCCGCGATGATCGTCTTCGTCCTGGGCTACATGCTCTTCGACGACGCCAACCGCGAGGTCGTCCTGCTGTCGCTGCTGGTGGCGGCCGTGGTGCTGGTCATCGGCGTCGTACGCGACCTGCGCCGCAAGGCCGCGCTGCGCGCCTGACGGCAACGCGAGGCAACGTACAGCAGCCCCGGACCACAGCGTGGTGGTCCGGGGCTGCTGTACGAACGGGGCGGGGGGCTCAGCCGCGGCGGCCCGCCAGCTTCCAGGCGGCCGGCAGGGCGCCCATCGCCAGGGCCGCCTTCAGCGCGTCGCCGATGAGGAACGGGGTCAGGCCCGCCGCGACGGCGGCGCTCAGGGACATCCCGGTGGCGGCCATGAGGTACGGCACGCCCACCGCGTAGATCACCGCGGAGCCGAGCGCCATCGTGCCCGCCGTACGCAGGACCGAGCGGTCGGCGCCGAACCGCGCGAGGGCGCCGACGAGGGTGGCGGCGAGCAGCATGCCGAGCACGTAGCCGAAGGAGGCGCCGCCCGCTCCGGAGGTGCCGCCCGCGAACCACGGCACTCCGGCCATGCCGACGAGGGCGTACAGCGCGAGCGAGAGGAAGCCGCGGCGGGCGCCGAAGGCGGCGGCGACGAGCAGCGCCGCGAAGGTCTGGCCGGTGACCGGGACCGGGGAGCCGGGAACGGGCACCGCCAGCTGCGCGGCCAGCCCGGTCAGCGCGGCTCCGCCGACGACGAGCGCGATGTCGCGGACGCGGCTCGCGGGCAGCAGGTCGGCGAGGACGGCGCCGGGCCGGAAGGTGACGGAAGCAGTGCTCATCGGGGGCTCCGCGGGATCGTGGGTGGCAGGACGGTCACCGACGTTAGTCCGCGGCCCGCCGGGGCCCCACCGCCACCCGGCACAAAGCCGTACTCCCCGGTTTGGTGGGGATCGCACAAAGGTCGCGCCCTACACCCGATGCGGCGTGATCCGCATCACGGGGAGGATTTGACAACACGTCCGTTTTGCACGCAAGGCCGCCGCTCAGTGAGACTGTAGGGTCCCGCCAATCCTGATGCGGAGCCCCCACCGCCGCTGGGCCGAACGAGAGTACGAGCATCCCCTCATGCGTGACCGCCTGCCCGAAGCACCCCCCACGTCGAACGGCCTGTCCGAGGAGCCCCTCAGCCACAGCCTGAAGCAGCGTCACCTGACGATGCTGGGCCTCGGCGGCGTGATCGGCGCCGGGCTCTTCGTCGGCTCCGGGGCCGGCATCGGCATCGCCGGACCGGCCATCATCTGCTCCTACCTGCTCGCGGGCGTGCTCGCGATGCTGGTGATGCGGGCGCTCGGCGAGATGTCCGCCGCCATGCCCGCCTCGGGCTCCTTCTCCGTCTACGCGGAGAAGGCCCTCGGCCGCTGGGCCGGCTTCTCGGCGGGCTGGCTGTACTGGTTCCTGCTGGTCGTGGTGCTCGCGGTGGAGGCCACCGGCGCCGCGAAGATCGCGAACGGCTGGCTGCCGTCGGTCGACCAGTGGGTGTGGGTGCTGCTCTTCATGGTGGTCTTCACCGCGAGCAACCTGGCCGCCGTGCGCAACTTCGGCGAGTTCGAGTTCTGGTTCGCGGCCCTGAAGGTCGGGGCGATCGTGCTGTTCCTGATCCTCGGCACCCTCGCGGTCTTCGGCCTGCTCCCGGCTGCGTCCCAATCCTCCGGGGACCCGGTGGGCATGGCCAACCTGACCGGCCACGGCGGCTTCTTCCCGGCCGGCATCGGCGGGGTCGTCGCCGGCATGCTCGCCGTCGTCTTCGCCTTCGGCGGTCTGGAGGTCGTCACCATCGCGGCCGCCGAGTCGGACGACCCGGCACGGTCCGTGTCCCGCGCGGTGCGCAGCGCCGTGTGGCGCATCCTCCTCTTCTACGTCGGCTCGATGCTGGTCATCGTGACCCTGCTGCCGTGGGACTCGCTGGAGCCGGGGCAGAGCCCGTACGTCGCCGTCCTCGACCGGATCGGCATCCCGCAGGCCGGCCGGCTGATGGACGTCGTGATCTTCGTGGCGCTGCTGTCGGCGCTCAACGCGAACCTGTACGGGTCCTCGCGCATGGTGTTCTCGCTGGCCGAGCGGGGCGAGGCGCCCAAGGCGCTGCTGAAGGTCTCCGGGAGCGGGGTGCCGCGCCGCGCGGTCTTCGCCTCGGTGGCGTTCGGCTTCGTGTCAGTGGTGCTGAACCTGCTATGGCCGGACACGATCTTCCTCTACATGCTCAACGCGGTCGGCGCGGTGCTGCTGTTCGTGTGGGCGCTGATCGCGGTCTCGCAGCTGAAGCTGCGCCGGAAGATCGAGCAGGACATGCCGGAGCGGCTGACCCTGCCGATGTGGCTGTTCCCGTACGCGACGTGGGCGGCGTTGCTCGGCATGGCCGCGGTGCTGGTCCTGATGCTGTTCGACGACTCGGCGCGGCCGCAGCTGCTGTGGTCGACGGGCGCGGCGGCCGTGGTCCTGCTGGTGGCGTGGGGGCGGGAGCTGCGGGACCGCCGGCCCTGACCGGGCGAAGCGGCGTAAGACCCCCACCCGACGGCACGTCAGAGGCCGGGCCCGTGCGAGAGCGCGGGCCCGGCCTCGCGCGTTGCGGAGGTGTCCGCAGGAGAGGCGACCCTTACTCGTGAGGTGGAATAGATGCTGCTAGCGTGCAGTTGCACATTGGTTGCAATAAGCGATTGGCACGCCGAGGGGACCGGATACACGCATGGCCATCTACACGCTTCCTGAGCTTCCTTACGACTACGCGGCGCTGGAGCCGGTGATCAACCCGCAGATCATCGAGCTGCACCACGACAAGCACCACGCGGCCTACGTCGCGGGCGCCAACACCACGCTGGAGCAGCTGGAGGAGGCGCGCGACAAGGAGAACTGGGGCGCGCTGAACGGCCTGGAGAAGAACCTCGCGTTCCACCTCTCCGGCCACATCCTGCACAGCATCTACTGGCACAACATGGCCAGCCCGAAGACCGGCGACGGCGGCGGCATCCCGGACGAGAAGGACGGTCTGGGCGAGCTTACGGCCGCGATCACCGAGTCCTTCGGCTCCTTCGCCGCCTTCAAGAAGCAGCTCACCTTCGCGGCCTCCGCGACGCAGGGCTCCGGCTGGGGCGTGCTCGCGTACGAGCCCCTCAGCGGCCGCCTGATCGTCGAGCAGATCTACGACCACCAGGGCAACGTCTGCCAGGCCTCCGTGCCGATCCTGGTCTTCGACGCCTGGGAGCACGCCTTCTACCTTCAGTACAAGAACCAGAAGGTGGACTTCATCGAGGCCATGTGGAACGTCGTCAACTGGCAGGACGTGGCCAAGCGCTACGCCGACGCCAAGGCCAACACCCGGCTGCTGATCCCCGCGAACAAGGGCTGATCAGCCCCACCAGCCCGTCCGCCTCGTGATCGTCTTCTCACCCTTCGCCGGCGGGCGTGTACAGCGGAAGACCCCCGCGAGTGGGGGCACCTCCCAGCGGTAGCTGGGGGAGTGACTCGCGGGGGTCTTCCGTGCGCCGGGTCACCTTCAACGGTCCCGCTCGTTTTCCAGGTGTGCTCCCCGCCACGCCGGGGATGACCCGCTGGGCCCCTTTGTGCTCGTGCGGTTGATGTCCTGCTCCCCGCACACGCGGGGATCACTGGTCGAAGCGCGGGCCTTCCGTGCGGGTGCGCTTGATCTCGTAGAAGCCGGGGGTGGAGGCGACGAGCAGGGTGCCGTCCCACAGGCGGGCAGCGGCCTCGCCGCGCGGGGCCGGGGTGACGACGGGGCCGAAGAAGGCCACGTCCTCTCCGTCGGCGCCGGGCACCGAGATCACCGGGGTGCCGACCTCCTGGCCGACGCGGTCGATGCCGTCGTTGTGGGAGGCGCGCAGCACCTCGTCGTACTCGTCGGAGTCGGCGTACGCGAGCAGCTCGGCCGGCAGGCCGAGCGCCGCCAGCGCCTCCGCGATCACCTCGCGGGTCGCGCCCTTGTCCTCGTTGTGGATGCGGGTGCCGAGTTCGGTGTAGAGCTTGCCGGTGATCTCGTCACCGAATTTCTGCTGGGCCGCGACCACCACGCGCACCGGCGCCCAGCCCTTGGGGCCGAGCAGTTCGCGGTAGCGCTCGGGCAGTTCGTCGAGCTTGTTCTCGTTCAGGACGGCCAGGCTCATCACGTGCCAGCGGACTTCGACGTCGCGGACCTTCTCGACCTCCAGCATCCAGCGGGAGGTCATCCAGGCCCAGGGGCAGAGCGGGTCGAACCAGAAGTCGACCGGGGTCTTCTCGCGCACCTGGGTGTCGCTCATGTCTCTCCTCAGTCCTCGGAACTCAGTCGGAAAAGGGCATCACGCTCACGTTCCCCGTCGCCAACCAGACAGGAGCCGCACACATTCCCACCGTGGGAGGATTCGTCACGAGAACGCGATCACGCACGAAGGAGTGCACGTGCCCGGAGAGAACCTGTCCCGCGACGAAGCCCGTGGGCGGGCCGAGCTGCTGTCGGTCGACGGATACGAGGTGGTCCTCGACGTCCGCTCGGCGGTGGACGAGGCCGAGCCGGCCGAAGGCCCGCGGACCTTCCGTTCGGTGACGACGATCCGCTTCCGGGCCGCGGGCTCCGGCACCTCCACCTTCGCGGACCTGATCGCCCCTTCGGTGAACTCCGTGACCCTCAACGGGCGCGTTCTGGACCCGGCCGCCGTCTTCGACGGGGCGCGGATCACCCTGGACGGGCTGGCCGCCGAGAACGTCCTGGTCGTGGACGCGAACTGCGCGTACAGCCGGACGGGCGAGGGCCTGCACCGCTTCGTGGACCCGGAGGACGGCGAGGTCTACCTCTACACCCAGTACGAGCCGGCGGACGCGCGGCGGGTGTACGCGAACTTCGAGCAGCCGGACCTGAAGGCGCCCTACCGCTTCGAGGTGACCGCGCCCGAGGGCTGGCAGGTGTGGAGCAACGGCGCGGAGGAGTCACGGGAGGGCGGCGTCTGGCGGTTCGCGGAGACCGAGCCGATCTCGACTTACATCACCTGCGTGGTGGCGGGCCCCTACCACTACGTGACGGACTCCTACACGCGCGGGGACCTCACGATCCCGCTCGGCGCGATGTGCCGCAAGGGGCTGGCCCGGCACTTCGACGCGGACGACATCTTCCTCGTCACCAAGCAGGGCTTCGACCTCTTCCACGAGCTGTTCGACTACCCGTACCCCTTCGGCAAGTACGACCAGGCCTTCGTGCCGGAGTACAACCTGGGCGCGATGGAGAACCCGGGGATGGTGACCTTCCGGGAGGAGTACATCTTCCGCGGCAAGGTCACGCAGGCCTCGTACGAGCGGCGCGCCAACGTGATCATGCACGAGATGGCGCACATGTGGTTCGGCGACCTGGTCACCATGAAGTGGTGGGACGACCTGTGGCTGAAGGAGTCCTTCGCGGACTTCATGGGCTCCTTCGCCCTCGTGGAGGCCACCCGCTTCGACCAGGCGTGGGTCACCTTCGCCAACAGCCGCAAGGCGTGGGCCTACCGCGCCGACCAGCTGCCGTCCACGCACCCGATCACGGCCGACATCCGTGACCTGGAGGACGCGAAGCTGAACTTCGACGGGATCACCTACGCCAAGGGCGCGGCGGTGCTCAAGCAGCTGGTCGCCTATGTGGGGCGGGACGCGTTCCTTGAGGGCGCGCGGCGCTACTTCAAGGCCCACGCGTACGGCAACACGACGCTGGACGACCTGCTGTCGGTGCTCGCGGAGGTCTCCGGGCGGGACATGGCCGAGTGGTCGCGGGCCTGGCTGCAGACGGCGGGCGTGAACGTGCTGACCCCGGTGGTCACGTACGACGCGGGCGGGCGCGTGAGCGAACTGGCGGTGGTGCAGGAGGGCGACGAGCTCCGCCCGCACCGCGTCGCGGTCGGCCTGTACCGGCTGGAGTCGGACGGCACGCTGGTCCGCTACGCGCGGGCGGGGGTGGACGTGGCGGGGGCGCGGACCGTGGTCGCTGAGCTGGCGGGGCGGGAGCGGCCCGATCTGGTCCTGGTCAACGACGAGGACCTCACCTACTGCAAGGTCCGCTTCGACGAGGGCTCGCTGGCGACGCTGCGGGCGCACCTGGGCGACCTCACGGATCCTCTCGCGCGGGCGCTGAGCTGGTCGGCCCTGTGGGGTCTCACCCGGGACGGGCTGATGCCGGCGCGCGACTTCCTCGCGCTGGTGCTGGCGCACGCGGGGCGGGAGACGGACGTCGGCGTGCTGCAGATGCTGCACGCGCAGGCGCTGACGGCGGTCACCCACTACACGGCGCCGGACCGGCGCGAGCAGGGCGGCCGGGACCTGGCGGCGGGCGCGCTGCACGAGCTGCGGCTGGCCGAGCCCGGGTCGGAGCACCAGCTGACCTGGGCCCGCTTCTTCGCGGCGAGCGCGGCGACGGAAGGCGACTTCCAGCTGCTGCTGGGGCTGCTGGACGGGTCGGCGCGGATCGACGGACTGGAGGTGGACCAGGAGCTGCGGTGGGACTTCCTGCTGCCGCTGGCCGCGCACGGGGCGGTGGACGAGGCCGCGCTGGGGGCCGAACTGGCCCGGGACGACACGGCGTCGGGCAAGCGGCACCAGGTGCGGTGCCTGGCGGCGCGGCCGTCGGCGGCGGTCAAGGACCAGGCGTGGGCGGCGGTGGTGGAGTCGGACGCGCTGTCGAACGCGCTGGTCGAAGCCACGATCGACGGGATGCAGCAGCCCTCGCAGCGGGGCCTGCTGGCGGCGTACGCGGAGCCGTACTTCGCGGTGCTGGAGCGGGTGTGGGCGGACCGGTCGATCCAGATCGGCATGGACGTGGTGAAGGGCCTCTACCCGGCCCTTCGGGACTCGCAGTCCACGGTCGCGGCGACCGACGCCTGGCTTGCCGCCCACCCGTCGGCTCCGCCGGCCCTGCGCCGGCTGGTCCTGGAGTCCCGGGACGACCTCGCCCGCGCCCTCCGTGCCCAGGCCTGCGACGCGGCGGCCGCCGCCAACTAGCCCGCCCCGCGCCAGCCTGCGCTGCGGGGGCCCATCACCAGCCTGCGGCGCCGTTGCTGGGGCTCCGCCCCAGACCCCGCGCCTCAAACGCCGGCGGGGCTGGATTTGCCCTCCGGGCAATCCAGCCCCGCCAAGCGCAAGGCTGCGCCCCGCCGAGCGCAAGGTTCGCCCCGTCCGAGCGCAAGCTTGAGCCCCGTCCGAGCGCAAGCTTGAGCCCCGCCGCGCGCGAGGTGGGGCTTCGCCGCGCGTGAGGTGGGGCTCCACCTCGCGCGTTTGCGCTGCGCGCGCTTCCGGGCCGGCGCCGGCCGAAATCCAGCCTCGCCGGCGTTTGAGGCGCGGGGTGCGGGGCGGAGCCCCGGTCCTGTGCCCGCACTCGCCCGCTCAGGCGCGCCACCCCCATGGCGGGGCAGCCTATCGGCCGTCGAACGTCCGTACTTTAGCCCCGGCTTGTCCCGATTTGCCGACGAGCGTGTAACAGGGGTTAGCAAGGCCATGGCCTGAGGGAATCACCGCGTCATGAACCAGAACGCACCCCTCCCCCTCGCCCACCTCACCGGCAGCCGCCCCCGCGTGCTGACCCTCGCCCAGCTGCGCGAGCACGGCGTCACCGCATCCGACGCCGCCGAGCGGCCCTGGCAGCAGATCCTGCCCGGGGTGTTCCTGCTCCACTCCGGGCCCGCGACCAGTGAGGAGCGCCTGCACGCCGCCCTGCTCTACGCGGGGCGCCGCGGCGGTGGCGAGGCCATGATCACCGGGCTGACGGCGCTCGCGCTGTACCGGTTCGCCTCCGCGCCCGCGCTGCTCGCCCTCCCGCACATCGACGTCCTCGTCCCCGGCACCCGGCGGCTGCGGTCCATCGGGGACGTACGGATCGTCCGGGGCCACACCCCGCCCCGTCCGCAGGAGGTGACCGGGCTCCCCGTGGCCCCCGTCGCGCGGGCCGTGGCCGACGCCGTCGCCCAGCTCGACGACGCCGGCACCGTGCGCCGCCTGCTCAGCGAGGCCGTCCGGGGCGGCCACTGCGAACCGGCCGCCCTCGTGCGCGAGCTGACGGTGGCCCGGCTGCTGAACCGGCCGTACGTGCTCGACGCCGTCGAGTCCCTCCTGGCAGAGGGCCGCGCCATCGCCGAGGACCGGCTGTACCACCTCGTACGGGGCTACGAACTCGCCGAACCGGTCTGGAACGTGGACCTGCGGCTGCCCGGCGGCCCCCACCTCGGCGGCGTCGACGCCTTCTGGCCGGAGCACTCCGTGGCCGTGGAGATCGACATCCGGGCCCCGCGCCAGGACGAGGACGAGGAGTGGTCCGAGTGCGTGCGCAAGCGCGAGACCCTGGAGCGACTCGGGGTGACGGTCATCCACATCACCCCGCGCAAGCTCCGCGACTGGCCCGAGCAGCAGGCCGCGGTCATCCGGACCGCCCTGACGGCGTCCGGCGACCGCGAGCCCGCCGCCTACCTGGTGGTCCTGCCCAGGTGAGCACCGAGCGCCGGGTTGGCCGGCGAGTACTCCGGGGCGCTCCAGCGCAGCCGCCCCGGATGCAGGCTCTCCACCACCGACTCCAGCCGGAAGCGGACCCGCCGCTCCCCGTCGGCCCCGAACTCGGTCTGCGCCCGGCCGCTCAGCTGGAGCACCGCCCCGCTCTCCCAGTCCGGGAAGAGCAGCCCGGCCCGCGGATCGGCCGCGAGGTTCCCCAGGGTGAGGAACATGGCATTGCCCGCGTAGTCCGGCCAGGCCAGCTCCACCGGCGAGAGCACCTCCACGAAGCCCGGGAACCCGCCCCGGTGGCTGGCATCGACCCCGTCCGCCTCCGCCGTGGTCGCGACGAAGAAGGTGTCGGCGCCGCGGACGGCCCGTTCCTGGCCGGGAGTCAGCGCGTCCCCCCGCCGTACGACGCCGGCCCCGTCGGCGGCGAGGTCCAGCGGCTCCCGCTTCTGGAGGTACTTCGGGCAGTTGGCGAACACCTGCTCGGCCTCGACGGCGAAACCCGCCGGCGTCACCGCGAGGGTCCCGTTCAGCCGCATCCGGCGCCGGGTGCGCGGGTCGAGCGCGATGGCGCCGACCCTGGTCCCGGCCGTGGCCAGCGCCTCGGCGAGCGGGTCGCCGGCCGGGAGCCCGCCCGCGACCGCCATCCGGTCCGGCCCGGTGGCCCGTACGAAACCGGGCGTACCGGTGAGCAGGGAGGCCCACATCCGCCCCGCGCCGTCGGCCGCGCCGACGACGAGGTGGGGTTGGAGCCCCAGGAAGGCCGCGGCGACGTCCCGGATGCCGACGCCGATCGAGCGGCCCACGTGCTCGGCGAGCCCCCGTACGCCCACCCGCTCCTGCACGGCCAGCGAGCCCGCGTGGTACGCCCCGGTCATTAGAAGAACCCGCAGGTCGGCGCCCCCGTGGTGGGGGCGGGTGCGCCTTCGGCGCCGGTCGGGACGGAGATCTCCAGCCGGGTGCCGTCCGGGTCGTGGAAGAAGATCCCGCCGGAGGCCGCGCCCTCGCCGTGGGCGACGACTCCCTCGTACGCGAACTCCACGCCCAGCGCGCGCAGCCGCTCCTCGTACTCCCGGACCTCCTCGATCGCTCCGGCCGAGAACGCGAGGTGGTGCAGTCCGGCCGAGGCCGGGGCGTACGCGCCGTCGGCCTGCTGCCAGAGGGTCAAGGTGAGCTCGCCGTCGTGGCCGAGGAAGGCGAAGCGGCGGCCCTCCTCCTTGCCCTCGCCGATGACCTGGAAGCCGAGGGCGTCGCGGTAGAAGGCGAGCGATCGGTCCAGCTCGGTGACGTTCAGGCCCAGGTGGCCGGTGCGGAGCTTGCTGATGACGGACGTCATGACGGTCCCTTCCCCAGAGGTTTCCCGTGTGGTCTAACCTTCTAAATTGAGGTTAGAGGTTAGAGCTGAGACCGTCAACCGGTCACGTACTCTTGAGGGGTTAGCGGGCACCAGGAGGCGGACATGGCGGCGGCGGACCCACGACCCCTGACCGGGGAGCCGGTCTCCCTGGACCTGCTGAACACCCGCTGGATGCGGGAGGGCGAGCTCACCGACCTCTTCGCCGGGGCCTTCGGACTGACCCGGATCGAGGGGCTCGCGATCTGGCTCCACAGCACCGGCCTGGCCGACCGCTTCCGCGCCGACGCCGCGACCCTCGTCCACCTGCTGACCGCCCGCGAGGCGCTGGCCCGCGCGGTCGCGGACCCCGCCGACGAGAGCGCCCGCGCCCTGGTCGACGCGGTGCTGGAGCACGGCCGCATCCGCGCCACGCTGACCGCCGAAGGACCGGGCGAGCGCGCCGAGTTCGCCGATCCGGCCTGGGGGCCGGCCTGGACGGCGGCGCGGGACTACCTCGAACTGCTCGGCTCCGCACCCGACCGGATCCGCAAGTGCGCCTCCGAGACGTGCGTGCTGCACTTCCACGACATCTCGCGCAACGGCACCCGGCGCTGGTGCTCGATGGCCGCCTGCGGAAACCGGGCGAAGGCCTCGCGCCACTACGCGCGCACGCGCGAGCGCTGAACGCCCGAAATCTGTCACACCCGATCTGAGACCGTTCCTCACGGCAAGGCGGGTAAGTCTACAAATCCACTCTTCAGCACCCTCGGTTCGCACCGGTCTGCCCCGGTACGGTCGCGATGGCGCAAGCCCCGCACTGGCGAGAGTCCGCCATGGCAGGTCTCGGTCAATGACAACTCTCCCCAAAGAGCGACCGTTTGCGCAAAGCTGACCGGTCATCCGGCACCGAAATCCGGACCGTTTCTTTCACTTACCAGGGATGCTGATGACCCTCGAATCCCCCAGCTCCATATCCGGGCCCAGACGCGTGGCCCGCGTCGCGGCCGCGGCCGGACTGGTTGCCGCCCTCGCGGCCACCGGTTCCGGGACCGTCTTCGCGGCGACCGGCGCCGACACCCCGGGCACCACCCCGGCCGTGAAGTCGGCCGACCAGAAGCTCGGTTCGGCCGACGCCGAGCTGCTCCAGGAGGCCAAGGCCAAGGGTGACGCGACCGTCACCGTCATGGTCGCCACCGCCCCCGGGCAGACCAAGCAGGTGGCCGAGCAGCTCGACGCCGTCCAGGGCGCCTCGGTGGGCCAGACGTACGACAAGCTCGGCTACGTCCGCGCCACCCTGCCCACCGGCAAGGCGGAGGCCGCGCTGAAGGCGGCCGCCAAGCTGTCCTCCGTGCACGGCATCGACCTGCGGCACGAGATCCAGCTGCCGGACCCGCGCCCCGACGCCGGCCGGGAGACGGGAACGGCCACGCCCGCGCCCGGTTCGTACCCGGCGCCGGACAAGAACACCCCGGCGAAGAACCCGTACAACCCGTCCTTCGAGACCGGCGCGGTCGACTTCGTCAAGAACAACCCGCAGGCCGACGGCCGCGGCGTGACCATCGGCATCATGGACTCGGGCGTCGACCTCGGCCACCCGGCCCTGCAGAAGACGACCACCGGCGAGCGCAAGATCGTCGACTGGGTGACGGCGACCGACCCGATCACCGACGGCGACGGGACCTGGCGCGCCCAGATCACCCCGGTCACCGCCGCGGGCGGCACCTTCACGGCGGGCGGCCAGAGCTGGAAGGCCCCTGCGGGCAGCTTCCAGTGGAGCCGCTTCAGCGAAGCGATCACGGCCAACGGCGACATGAAGGGCGACGTCAACCGGGACGGGGACACCACCGACCGGTTCGGCATGCTCTACGACGTCGCCGCCGGCACCGTCCGCGTCGACACCGACCAGGACGGCGACTTCACGAACAACGAGCCGATGAAGCCGTACAAGGACGGCTACCAGATCGGCTGGTTCGGCACGGACAACCCGGCGACCGACGTCGCCGAGCGCATTCCGTTCGTGATCGAGATCCGCAAGGACGTCCCGATGGACCCGCTGGGCGGTGACTGGGTCGGCAAGAAGGCCGACTTCGTCAACGTCGGCATCATCGAGTCCGAGCACGGCACGCACGTCGCCGGCATCACCTCCGCCAACGGCCTCTTCGGCGGGGCGATGAACGGCGAGGCGCCCGGCGCGAAGATCGTCTCCTCGCGCGCCTGCTCCTGGTCCGGCGGCTGCACCAACATCGCGCTGACCGAGGGCATGATCGACCTCGTCGTCAACCGCGGCGTGGACATCGTCAACATGTCCATCGGCGGTCTGCCGGCGCTGAACGACGGCAACAACGCGCGCTCCGAGCTCTACAAGAACCTCATCGACACCTACGGTGTCCAGCTCGTCATCTCGGCGGGCAACGAAGGTCCCGGCATCAACACCATCGGCGACCCCGGCCTCGCGGACAAGGTCATCTCCGTGGGCGCCGCGGTCTCCCAGGAGACCTGGGCCGCCAACTACGGCTCCGCCGTGACCAAGAAGTACAACATGTTCCCCTTCTCCTCGCGCGGTCCGCGTGAGGACGGCGGGTTCACGCCCACCATCACCGCCCCCGGCGCCTCGATCAACACCATCCAGACCTGGCTGCCCGGCGCCCCGGTGAAGGAGGCCGGCTACAGCCTGCCGGCCGGTTACGGCATGCTCCAGGGCACCTCGATGTCCTCGCCGCAGGCCGCGGGCGCCAGCGCCCTGCTGATCTCGGCCGCCAAGCAGCACGGCATCAAGCTGGACCCGGCCGCCCTGCGGGTGGCTCTGACCAGCACCGCGAAGAAGATCGACGATGTCCCGGCCCACGCACAGGGTGCCGGTCTCATCAACGTCAACGGCGCGTGGGAGTCCATCCAGCGCGGCGCGAAGGCCAACGAGTTCACCGTCAAGGCGCCGGTCGACACCGCGATCGACCAGTTCCTGAAGACCCCGGGCTTCGGCACCGGCGTCTACGACCGCGAAGGCGGCCTCAAGGTCGGCCAGAAGAAGGTCTACGACGTCGTCGTCACCCGCACCACGGGCGTCAAGTACGGCACCCGGCACGACCTGAGCTGGCGCAACAACGACGGCACCTTCAAGGTCATCGGCGGCTACGACTACGTCACGCTGCCGCTGAACAAGCCCGTCACCATCAAGGTCGAGGCCAAGGCCACCTCGGGCGGCGTCCACAGCGGCATCCTGCAGCTGGACGACGAGACCACCGAGGGCATCGACAAGCAGATCCTGACGACCGTCGTCGCCGCCACCCCGCTGGCCTCGCCGTCGTTCACGCTCTCGGACACCTCCTCCGTGCAGCGCAACAGCCACAAGTCGTACTTCGTCACCGTGCCGCAGGGCGCCAAGACCCTCGAGGTCGCCCTCGGCGGTCTCGCGGCAGGCAGCCAGACGCGCTTCATCTCGATCCACCCGTACGGTGTGGGCGTCGAGGACAGCGCGACGACCCAGTGCTACCCGAACTACGACAACCCGGCGAACCAGTGCCGCCCCGACCTGCGCTCGTACGCCGACCCGCAGCCGGGCGTCTGGGAGATCGAGGTCGAGTCGCGCCGTACGTCGCCGCTCCTCGACAACCCGTTCAAGCTGGACGTCTCCGTGCTCGGCGCGGCCTTCGACCCCGCGGTCAAGGTCCTGCCCGAGGTGAAGCAGGGCACCCCGGCGCCGGTCCAGTGGACCGTCAAGAACGACGCCGCGGCCATCTCCGGCGGCAAGCTCAAGGGCGGTCCGCTCGGCTCCGCGAAGGTCGCCAAGCCGACCATCGCCGCCGGTGAGACCCAGACCACCGAGGTCACGATCGGCGAGGGCGTCTCCCGCCTCGACATCGCGATCGGCAAGGTGTCCGACACCGCCGCCGACCTCGACCTGGACGTCTTCAAGGACGGCGTCAAGGTCGGCTCCTCCGCAGACGGCGACTCCGAGGAGGCCGTGACCCTGGTCAACCCGGCCGCGGGTACCTACACCATCAAGGTGTTCGGCTACGCGATCCCGTCCGGCTCCACCACGTACGACTACCGCGACGTGTACTTCTCGTCCGCCCTGGGCTCCGTCCAGGTCGACGAGGCCGCCGCGGTGAACCTCGCCACCGGCGCCACCGCGCAGGTCACGGCGAACGTCCTGGTCAACAGCGCGGCCCCCGAGGGCCGTCAGTTCTTCGGCCAGGTCCAGCTGCTCAACGCCCGCGGCACCGCCGCCGGCACCGGCAGCGTGCAGATCGAGAAGGTCCTCCCGTAACCCGGTAGGACCGCGGAACACCGAAGGGGCAGCGCTCGTCCGTGACGAGCACTGCCCCTTCGGGCTTTCCCCGGCTCGCATCCACCCGAGTCGGATGGGTCGGATGGGTCGGGTTGCGGTCGGCCGTGTCCGCATAACGATCACGCCAGATCGGCCGCTCACCCGCTCCGACCAGGCAAAACGAGCGTTCGGGGGCCTTGCAGCACGCCCGCGGCCCACTCGTCACACGGGCACACACGCCGGACACCGTCCGCTCCTCGGACAATGGATTGGACAAGGCTCGTGGGGTCGAACGCATGATGGCTTCACGCGCGCCCGCGTCGTACGTACCAAAAGGAGTCACCGTGAGGGTCGGAATCGTCGGAGCCACCGGACAGGTCGGCGGAGTCATGCGCGGCATCCTCGCCGAGCGGAAGTTCCCGGTGGACGAGCTGCGGCTGTTCGCCTCGGCCCGGTCCGCGGGCTCCACCCTCGAATGGGAGGGCCGGGAGATCACCATCGAGGACGCGTCCACGGCCGACTACTCCGGCCTGGACATCGTGCTCTTCTCCGCGGGCGGCGCCACCTCCCGCGCCCTGGCCGAGAAGGTCGCCTCGCAGGGCGCCGTAGTGATCGACAACTCCTCCGCCTGGCGGGGCGACCCGGAGGTCCCCCTCGTGGTCTCCGAGGTCAACCCGCACGCGATCAAGAACCGCCCCAAGGGCATCATCGCGAACCCGAACTGCACCACCATGGCCGCGATGCCGGTGCTGCGCCCGCTGCACGACGAGGCCGGCCTGACCGCGATGATCGCCACGACCTACCAGGCCGTGTCCGGCTCGGGCCTGGCGGGCGTCGCCGAGCTCAAGGGCCAGGCCTGCGCGGTCTCCGAGGCCGCCGACCAGCTGACCTTCGACGGCGGGGCCGTGGACTTCCCGGAGCCGGCCGTCTACAAGCGTCCGATCGCCTACAACGTGGTCCCGCTCGCGGGCAACCTGGTCGACGACGGCTCCTTCGAGACCGACGAGGAGCAGAAGCTCCGCAACGAGTCCCGCAAGATCCTGGAGATCCCCGAGCTCAAGGTATCCGGCACCTGCGTGCGCGTGCCGGTCTTCTCCGGCCACTCGCTCCAGGTCAACGCCCGCTTCGCCCGTCCGCTGAGCGTGGAGCGCGTGTACGAACTGCTGAAGGACGCACCGGGCGTGGAGCTGTCCGAGATCCCGACCCCCCTCCAGGCGGCCGGCAAGGACGCCTCGTACGTGGGCCGCATCCGCGCCGACGAGACCGTGGAGAACGGCATCGCGCTGTTCCTCTCGAACGACAACCTGCGCAAGGGCGCGGCCCTGAACGCGGTCCAGATCGCGGAGCTGGTGGCGGAGGAGCTGCGCGGCTGATCCGGCTCGCACGCGTCAGGGGTGGCACCGCGACGGTGCCACCCCTTCGCCGTTCTAGAGCCCGAGCTGCTGCCGCAGCGCCCGATCGATCTCTCTCATCGACTGCACCGGCACGGCGCCGATCCGCCGCCCGAACCGCGAGAGGTCCAGGGCCCTGATCTGCTCACACTGAGCTTTGGAGTCCAGGTTGAGACCAGTCTCCGTTGCATGCAGGAGGACCTGAAAGGTGCGCACATGGGTGACGTTCGAGGTCACTGGCACCACGGCCAGGACGCCTCTCCGTGCGCGGTCGGCCATACGGTTCGCGGCATCGTTGGTCACCAGCACGGCCGGGCGCAGTTTGTTGGCCTCGCTGCCCACGGCCGGGTCGAGATCTACGAGGTAGATGTCACCGCGCTTCATCGACGATCCCGTCCCCCACCGTGTTGTCCCACAGTTCAGCCTCGCCGCTTTCGTACCACTCGTCCCACGCGGCGAGGTACTCGTCCTCCAGTGCCGACTCCTGCAGCAGCCGGATCGCGGCCTGTATCACCGCGGAACGGGACTCCGCCTCTGTCATGGCCGCGTACTGATCGACGAAGGCGACAATCTCCTCCGGCAAGCTCACGCTAATCTTCATACCCTGAAGGCTACCGCGAGTGCTACCCGCGACGCCACCTCTCACGACCGCTTGTCCTGGAAGGGGTAGCAGTCGATTACTCCGGCGCAGCGACCCGCCCCCCGTGGAAAGATGGCCGGGCAACGTCACCATCAAAGGAGATGACCGCGTGCCAGGCACGAATCTCACCCGTGAAGAGGCTCAGCAGCGGGCAAAGCTGCTCACCGTCGACTCCTACGAGATCGAACTCGATCTCAGCGGCGCGCAGGAGGGCGGCACCTACCCCTCCGTGACCACCGTGCGCTTCCAGTCGGCCGAGGCCGGGGCCGAGACCTTCATCGACCTGGTCGCACCGGCCGTGCACGAGGTCGTCCTCAACGGCAAGGCGCTGGACGTCGCCGCCGTCTTCCGGGACTCGCGCATCGCCCTGAAGCACCTGGCGGCCGGGGCGAACGAGCTGCGGGTCGTCGCGGACTGCGCGTACACCAACACCGGCGAAGGCCTGCACCGCTTCGTCGACCCGGTGGACCAGCAGGCCTACCTGTACACCCAGTTCGAGGTGCCGGACGCGCGCCGCGTGTTCGCCAGCTTCGAGCAGCCCGACCTGAAGGCGACCTTCCAGTTCACCGTGACGGCCCCCGAGGGCTGGACGGTCATCTCGAACTCTCCGACCCCGGAGCCCAAGGACCGGGTGTGGGTCTTCGAGCCCACCCCGCGCATCTCCTCGTACATCACGGCCCTGATCGTGGGCCCGTACCACGCGGTGCACAGCTCCTACGAGGGCCCGGACGGGCAGTCCGTGCCGCTCGGCATCTACTGCCGGCCCTCGCTCGCCGAGTTCCTCGACGCGGACGCGATCTTCGACGTGACGCGGCAGGGCTTCGACTGGTTCCAGGAGAAGTTCGCGTACGACTACCCCTTCGCCAAGTACGACCAGCTCTTCGTCCCGGAGTTCAACGCGGGCGCCATGGAGAACGCGGGCGCGGTCACCATCCGCGACCAGTACGTCTTCCGCTCGAAGGTGACGGACGCGGCATACGAGGTGCGGGCCGAGACCATCCTGCACGAGCTCGCCCACATGTGGTTCGGCGACCTCGTCACCATGGAGTGGTGGAACGACCTGTGGCTGAACGAGTCCTTCGCCACCTACACCTCCATCGCGTGCCAGGCCTACGCGGAGGGCTCGAAGTGGCCGCACGCGTGGACCACCTTCGCCAACTCCATGAAGACCTGGGCGTACCGGCAGGACCAGCTGCCGTCCACGCACCCGATCATGGCGGACATCCGTGACCTGGACGACGTCCTGGTCAACTTCGACGGCATCACGTACGCCAAGGGCGCCTCGGTGCTCAAGCAGCTCGTCGCCTACGTCGGCATGGACGCCTTCTTCAAGGGCGTGCAGGCGTACTTCAAGGCGCACGCGTTCGGCAACACGCGCCTGTCCGACCTGCTGGGCGCCCTGGAGGAGACCTCGGGCCGCGACCTGGCGGCCTGGTCGAAGGCGTGGCTGGAGACGGCCGGCATCAACATCCTGCGCCCGGAGATCGAGACCGACGCGAACGGCTCCATCACCTCCTTCGCGATCCGCCAGGAGGCCCCGGCCCTGCCGGCGGGCGCCAAGGGCACTGTGTTCGATGATGCGGCTCCGCCGCGCGGGGTGCTGCGCCCGCACCGCATCGCGGTCGGCCTGTACGAGCTCCAGGACGGCAAGCTGGTCCGCACGGACCGCCTCGAGCTGGACATCGACGGCGAGCTGACGGCGGTGCCGGAGCTGGCCGGCCGCACCCGCCCGACCGTCGTGCTGCTGAACGACGACGACCTGTCGTACGCGAAGGTCCGCCTGGACGAGGTCTCCCTCGCCAACGTCACCGCGCACCTGGGCGACTTCACCGAATCCCTGCCGCGCGCGCTGTGCTGGGCCTCGGCCTGGGACATGACGCGGGACGGCGAGCTGGCCACCCGCGACTACCTCTCCCTGGTGCTGTCGGGCATCGGCAAGGAGTCGGACATCGGCGTGGTCCAGTCGCTGCACCGCCAGGTGAAGCTGGCCATCGACCTGTACGCCGACCCGGCGTGGCGCGAGCAGGGCCTGGCCACCTGGACCGAGGCCGCACTGGAACACCTGCGGGCGGCCGAGCCGGGCAGCGACCACCAGCTGGCGTGGGCACGCGCCTTCGCGGCGACGGCCCGAACCGAGGGGCAGCTGACGTACCTGTCGGCGCTGCTGGACGGCTCGGCGGAGATCGAGGGCCTGGCCGTCGACACCGAGCTGCGGTGGACGTTCCTGGAGCGGCTCGCCGCGACGGGTGTCGCCCACGAGCCGGCCATCGCGGCCGAGCTGGAGCGGGACGCGACCGCGGCGGGCGAGCGCCACGCGGCGACCGCGCGGGCCGCGCGCCCGACGGCGGAGGCCAAGGCCGAGGCGTGGGCGTCGGTGGTGGAGTCCGCGGACCTTCCCAACGCCGTGCAGGAGGCGGTGATCGGCGGTTTCGTCCAGACCGACCAGCGCGAGCTGCTGGCCCCGTACACCGAGAAGTACTTCGCGGCGGTCAAGGAGGCCTGGGACACCCGCAGCCACGAGATCGCCCAGCAGATCGCGGTGGGGCTGTACCCGTCCCTCCAGGTCTCGCAGGAGACCTTGGCCGCGACGGACGCCTGGCTGGCGTCGGCCGAGCCGAACGCGGCGCTGCGCCGGCTGGTGTCGGAGTCCCGCGCGGGCGTCGAGCGCGCGCTGAAGGCCCAGGCGGCCGATTCCGCCGCCGCTCGGGCCTAAGGGTCGCGTGCGGCGCCGCTGCCGGGGGCTCTGCCCGGACCCTCCCCCAGACTTCGTCCGGGGCGCCCCAGTCCCTCAAACGCCGGCGGGGCTGGAGGTTTCAGCCCCGCCGGCGAATGAGGCGCTGGTCCGGGCAGAGCCCGGGGAACGGTGGAAGGGCGGGTAGGGGACGGCTCCGTGCAGCGGCACCGCACCGCACCGGCCCCCCTACCCCCCGGCGACGGAGCGCAAGGCTTCCAGGACGCGGGCCAGCGCCGGGGCGGACTCGGCGCCCCGGCGGACCGCCGCGATCACGTGCCGCGTCGGGCGGTCGTGGGCGAGGACCCGGACCGCCACCCCCGAGGCTCGGCTCGACACCATCCGCGGCACCAGGGCCACTCCCATGCCCGCCTCGACCATGGCCAGGATCGCGGTCCAGCCCGACGCCGAGTGGGCCTGCTCCGGGACGAAGCCCGCCGCCTCGCACGCGCCCCGGGCGATCTCCGACCAGGGGCCGCTGCCCCCGTAGATCCACCGGTCGCCGGACAGGTCCGCCAGCCGCAGGTCCGGCGCGGCCGCCAGCGGATGGCCCGGCGGCAGCGCCACGTCCAGCGGGTCTTCCATCAGCGTCACCCGGGTGAACCGGGGGTCGCGGGCGGTCGGCGCGTGGGCGGCCAGGGACAGCGCCAGGTCCACGCCGCCGGCGGACAGCAGCTCGTAGGACTCGGCCGCCTCCGTCTCCCGTACGCGGACCTCCACGCGGGGGTGGGTCCGCCGCAGGGCCGCCACCGCCGGGACGACGAGGGCGGGTACGGCGGTGGAGAAAGCGCCGATCCGCACCTCCCCCGCGTCCCCGGCGAGGTACCCGGCCAGCTCCGCCTCGGCCCGCTCCAGCTCCGCGAACACCGCCCCCGCGTGCCGCAGTACGAGGTGCGCGGCGTCGGTGAGGCGGACCCGGCGGCCCTGGGCCTCCAGGAGCACCACCCCCAACTGGCGGGCGAGATTGGTCAGCTGCTGCGAAACGGCCGAGGGCGTCATGTGCAGCGCCTCGGCCGTCGCGGTCACGGTCCCCTGTTCGGCGAGGGTCCGCAGGATCCGCAGCTTCTTGATGTCCCACTCGGTCATGGGCCCGAACCTACCGCCGGGCACCGAGCCCGACACCGCCGAGGATCAGCGCCATGCAGAGCAGCTGCGCCGGTCCGGTCTGCTCGCCGATGAGCACGAAGCCGAGGATCGCCACGCAGACCGGCTGGAGGTAGTAGACGATTCCGGCGCGGGCCGCTCCGATGATCGAGACGGCCTTGTTCCAGGCGAAGAAGGCGACGGCCGAGGAGAACACTCCGACGTAGAGGAGCGGTCCGACCGTTCCGGCGCCGATCTCGAAGCCGCCCTGGACGGAGAGGGAGACGGCGTAGGCGGGGGCCAGCATCAGCGCGCCCAGCACGAAGGTGGTGAGCAGGAAGGCCAGTCCGCCGAGTTCGGCGGGCTTGCGCTTGAGCAGGGCGCTGTAGGTGGCGAAGGAGAGGGCCGCGCCGAACATCCACAGGTCGCCGGCAGCGAAGTCGAAGCCGAGGGAGCCGTTCCCGACCAGCAGCAGCACGCCGAAGGCGGCGAGGAGCAGTCCGAAGGTGCGCCGGGCGCCGAGCCGTTCGCCGCCGAGGCGGGCGTAGAGCGCCATGATGACGGGCGAGGCGGCCATGATCATGCCCATGTTGGAGGCGGAGGTGGTCAGTCCGGCCTGGTGCACCAGGGTGTTGTAGAGGGCGACGCCGAACAGCGTGGCGAGGGCGATGAAGCCGAAGTGCTTGCGGATCAGTGCCCGCTGCTGCCAGGCCTGCCGGGCGGCGAAGGGGGCCACGGCGAGGGTGGCGATGATCCACCGCCAGAAGACGGCCTGGACGGGCGGGACCGAGTCGGCCATCCCCCGGGTGGCGACGAAGCTGCCGGACCAGACGACCGTCGCGAGCAGGGCGAGGAGGACGCCGAGTCCGGCGGCTCCTTTCTTCCCCGTGGTGCCGGGCTGTGCCTGCGAAACGGTACGGACGCGGTCCATGACGGCCACTGTGTGTCTCCCCCTCGGGGTCGGTCGGTCGGGCGTGGGACTACCGTCGCACCTGCTCATCGCTCAGGTCCATCGAAATGTTTCGATCAATCTTTTCAGTAGAACTGAATGGTTGGGAGGCGGCGCGGGCGGCCGCGAGCTGGCCGGCGACCGTGGCCCCGAAGGCGATCGCCATGCCCGCCAGCTGCACGGGGCTCAGCGCCTGCCCGAGGGCGGCCCAGCCGATGACGGCGGCGGTGAGCGGGGAGAGCGGGCCGAGCAGGGTGACCGA
Source organism: Streptomyces sp. ISL-94 (assembly GCF_018614075.1). Taxonomy (GTDB): domain Bacteria; phylum Actinomycetota; class Actinomycetes; order Streptomycetales; family Streptomycetaceae; genus Streptomyces. The sequence continues at coordinate 26,596 of NZ_JAGGOZ010000119.1, forward strand.
GGTGGCGGTGAGCTGCCCGATGCCGCGGAACCAGAGCCAGTACGCGATCCCGGTGTTGATCAGCATCATGTAGCCGTAGCCGAGGAAGGCCTTGCCGTCGAGCGCGGGCGGCGCCCCCTCGACGAGGGCGGCGACGGGGATGATGACCAGTCCGCCCGCGGTGAGCTGCCAGCCGGTCATGGCCAGCGGTCCGACGCCCTCGGGGCGGCCCCAGCGCTTGGTCATGACCGTACCGGCGCCCATGGACGCGGAGGAGATCACACCGGCGACGATGCCGACGAGGTCGAGCTTCGCCTCGGCGGTGAGGACGACCATGCTCACGCCGAACGCCCCGACGACGGCGGCGAGTACGGTGCGCAGGCTCGCCCGCTCCCCGAGGACGAGGGCGGCGAGTCCTACGACGAACAGCGGGCCGGCGGCGCCCAGTACGGCCGCGACCCCGCCGGGCAGGCGGTAGGCGGAGAGGAACAGCAGCGGGAAGAAGGCGCCGATGTTGAGGGTGCCCAGGACGGCGGACTTCCACCACCACTCGCCCTTGGGCAGGGTCCGGGCGAGGGCGGTCAGCAGCAGTCCCGCGGGCAGGGCCCGCATCACGCCGGTGAACAGGGGCCGGTCGGGCGGCAGCAGTTCGGTGGCCACGGCGTACGTGGAGCCCCAGGAGACGGGGGCGAGGGCGGTCAGGGCGACGGTGGCGATGCGCTTCACGGCGGGTTACTCCTCGGGCAGGTGAGGAACGGGGGTCAGACGGCGGCGGGCGCCGAGGGGCGCGGGGCCGGGGCCGCCGCCGCGACCGCGGCCGGGACCGGCGGCTCGGCGTACACGGCCTCGGCGGGCAGGTGGCGCTCCAGCCGGACCAGGGCCAGGGCGGCGCCGAGCGCGGTGACGGTCAGGACGGCCCAGGGCAGCCGGCCGTCGACGGCGAGCAGGGCGGTGAAGAGGGAGGGGGCGAGGGCGCTGGCCAGCGAGTACGAGAGCTGGTAGGTGGCGAGGTAGCGGCCGCGGACGGCTTCGGGGGCGGCGGAGACCGACAGGGCGCCGCCGGAGGGGCTGTGCACCAGTTCCCCGAGGGTGTAGACGACCACGATGGCCAGCAGGGCGACCAGGGTCCCGGTCTGGCCGGGGCGCAGCGTGCCGAGCACGATCTGCCCCACGAAGGCGGCGGCGAAGAGCAGGGCGCCGAGGGCCGCGGAGCGGGTGCGGCGGGCTCCGGAGCGGCGGACCCGGCCGGCGACCAGCACGCCGACGCCGGCGCACAGGGCGGTGTTGACGGTGAAGGCGGCTCCGGTGAGGGAGTCGGGGGCCGTCAGCCACGTGGAGAGGTAGAGCGGGAAGAGGACCGAGAGGGCGGAGTAGCCCAGCGCGGTCAGGAAGTTGGCCGCGGTGAGACCGAGGAAGGGCCGGTCCCGCAGGACCATCCGGTAGCCGGCGGGCGGGCGCTTGGCGGAGCCGGCGGCGGGGGCGGTGGCAAGGGCGGGGGCGGTGGCGGTGGCAAGGGCGGTGGCGGTGGCGGTGGCGGTGGCGGTGGCGGCGGTGGCGGCGGTGTCGCGGACCGGCCGGACCCGGCTGACGAGCAGTCCGGCGAGGGCGAAGGCGAGTGCGTTGCCCCAGGCGGTGTACGTGAATCCCCCGGTCCCCCACACCGCCAGCACTCCGGAGACGAGGAGGGCGCCCGCACCCATCCCGGCGTTCTGCAGGGCCCGGAGGGAGGCCTGGAGCCGGTCTCGGGCGGCGCCGCGCGCCACCTCCCCGATCAGGGACTGCTGGACGACGGCGAAGGAGCGGTCGGCGAGGGCGGTGACCAGCGCGACCGCGGCGAAGGCGGGCAGGCTGCCGGCCAGGGGGTAGAGGGCGAAGCCGAGCGCCCGTATCCCGTAGAGGACGAGGTTGACCTTCTTTGCGCCGAACCGGTCGACGGCCGCGCCGGCCAGCGGCATGAAGGCCAGTCCGGCCACCCCGGTGACGGTCATGACCAGCCCGACCAGGGTGAAGGAGAGGCCCGTGACGTGGTGGAAGAAGACGAGCGAGAACGGGACGTACATGCCGATCCCGATCGCGCTGAGCCCGACGCCGACGAGGAGCGGCCGCTCGCCCGCCACCCGCGCCCCCGCACTCACCTTGACCGTGCTCATCACGCCTCCCCCGAAGTAGGTCACTGGAGAGTAGCTTACCGCTAAGCTACTTATCGTCAAGCAACTTTCTTGCGAACGAACAAGCGGAAGCCGGATACTGCGCTCATGACCGAGGCCAACAAGGACGCCGTCGATGCGATCACCGCGCAGTGGTACGCGGTACGACCGGACCTGGACACCGCCCCCATGGCCGTCTTCGGCCGTATCTACCGGATCACCAAGGCCATGGGCGACGAGATGGAGCGGACCTACAACCGCTTCGGGATCTCCCGCGGGGAGTTCGACGTCGTCGCCACCCTGCGCCGATCCGGAACCCCGTACACCCTCTCGCCCCGCCAGCTGTCCGCCACGCTCATGCTCACCACGGGCGGCATGACCGGGCGTCTGGACAAGCTGGAGAAGGCCGGGCTGCTCACCCGCAGGCCCGATCCGCACGACCGCCGCGGGCTCCAGGTGACGATCACCGACCGCGGCCTCGCCCTCATCGACGAGGCCGTCACCGCCGGGCTGGAGGTTCAGCGCGCCGCGCTCACCGGGCTGAGCGAGGAGGAGGTCCGGGTCCTCGGCGACCTGCTCCGCAAACTGCTGGCCGACATGCCGTAGGGCCTGCCGGCCGGGCGGGTGTGCGACCGGTCAGGGCAGGCGCCCGGCCGGCCGCGGGCCGCCCCCTGAACACGACAAGGCGCCGGGGGTCCGCACGGCCGAACAGATCGGCCGTGCGGACCCCCGGCGCCCCGGAAGTCTTGAAGTGTGCCGCCCCGGCGGGGCGGGTCAGCTCTCGGTCTGCTGCTTGCGCGACTTGTCGCCGACCATCACCAGGCCCGCGATGACGAGGAACAGCACGATCGGCGCGGCCACGTACAGGCCCAGCGTCTCGCCAATGCTCAGGCCCTTACCCGGGTCGTCGCCGTCGTCGCGGGCCACCGCGAGGGCGGGAGACGTCATCAGCAGCATCATCAGCGTCGTTCCGGCCGTGACGGCGCCGGCGCGCAGAGCGTTCTTCTTGTCCACGGTGCAAACGTAGCGAACACCCAAACGACCCGCGCGCCCGGGGGTGCCGTCCGGGGTCACCCTCCCCCGGCGGCCCCCGCCCGCACCGCGCTCAGCAGGGCGTTCGCCCGCGGCGAGGCGGCCAGTTCTTCCAGGGTCAGCGGCCGCCCCCCGGCATCGGCGACCGGGAGCCGCCAATTGGGGTACTGGTCCCACGTCCCCGGCAGGTTCTGCGGCCGCCGGTCCCCCACCGCGTCCGGCAGCCATACGCCGACCAGCCGGGCCGGGGTGCGCAGCAGGAACCCGTACAGGGCCCGTACGGCGGCCTCCTCGCCCTTGGTCTCCAACCCGAGGCGGTCCAGCAGCGCCAGCCATTCGGCGGTATCGGCGGCGTCCTCGGCCCGTTCCTCCTCGGCCGGGCGGGTCAGCAGCCCGAGCCGGTCGCGCAGTTCCACATGGCCCCCGGCCAGCTTGGCGGCCGTCGGCGGCAGGTCGTGGGTGGTGGCGGTGGCCATGCAGTCGGCCCGCCAGGCCTGCGGCGCGAGCGGGCCCCCGGCGCCGTCCCAGTCCCGCTCGAACCAGAGCACCGAGGTGCCGAGCACCCCGCGCCGGGCCAGCGCGCGGCGGACCCGCGGCTCCACCGTCCCGAGGTCCTCGCCGACGACCAGGGCCCCGGCGCGGTGGGCCTCCAGCACCAGGATCGCCAGCATGGCCTCGCCGTCGTACGAGACGTACGTGCCCTCGGCGGGCGGGCAGCCCTCCGGGATCCACCAGAGCCGGAACAGGCCCATCACGTGGTCGATCCGCAGAGCGCCCGCATACCGGAACACCCCGCGCAGCAGGGCACGGAAGGGGGCGTACCCGGTGGCGGCCAGCCGGTCCGGGCGCCAGGGCGGCAGGCCCCAGTCCTGGCCGCGCGCGTTGAAGGCGTCCGGCGGGGCGCCGACCGAGGTGCGCCGGGCGTGGAAGGGGCCGGTCCGGGCATCGGAGCCCTCGGGGTGCACGCCGACCGCGAGGTCGTGCACGATGCCCACGGCCATGCCGGCCTCCCGCGCGGCCCGCTGGGCGGCGGCGAGCTGGGCGTCGGTCAGCCAGACCAGCCACCGGTGGAAGTCGCCGCGCTCCTCCGGGTCCTCCCCGGAGGCTGCGGCGCACCACGCTGCGTGCCGGTCCAGCGCCGGCCCCTGCTCGGCGCGGAACCGTACGTAGGCGGCCTCGCGGTCGGGCGTGCGCGGGACGGCGTACAGCAGCTCCAGGGCCTGGCGCTTGAGGTCCCAGACGGCGTCGCGGTCGATCAGCGCCCCCTTCTCCAGTACCTCGCGGCGCAGCTCACCGCCTCGGGCGGCGAGTTCGGCGAGGGCTTCGCGCTCGGGGCAGCCGGCGTACTCCGGGACGTCCTCGACGCGCAGGTGGACGGGGTCGGGGAAGCGGCGGGAGGAGGGGCGGTAGGGGGACGGGTCGGTCGGGGTGCCGGGCACCGCCGCGTGCAGCGGGTTGACCTGGATGAAACCGGCGCCGTGGGTGCGGCCGGCCCAGCGGGCGAGCGCGGCGAGGTCGCCGAGGTCCCCCATGCCCCAGGAGTGCTCGGAGAGCAGCGAGTACAGCTGGACGAGCAGCCCGTGGGCCCGGTCGGGTGCGGCGGGGGCCCGGTCCGGGGCCAAAACGAGCGTCGCCTCGGCGGTACGCCCGTCGGGCAGGGCGACGCCGATCCGATGCACCCCCAGCGGCAACCCCTCGGGCAGCACCCCGCCGACCCCGACGCACCACTCCACCGGCGCGGCTGCGGCCCCCGCAAGGCCCTCGGTCGAGTGCCGCCGGGGCCGGGTGTGTGCCGGGGCGCCCCCGCAGGGCGCCGAACGCAGTACCGCATCACTGTCCGCCCCCTGGCCACGTTCGGCGCCCGAGGAGGTGCCCCGGCACGCGCCCGGCCCCGCCGGAACGGGCCCCGCCGCGGGGTCGACCCCGACGGCACCCCCGCCCGCAGCCCCCGGGTCCGCTTGGGCCAAGTCCGGCCCCGCGCCCACGTGGTCCGGCCCCGCGTCCCAGCGGTCCGGCTCCGCCGCCTCCGGCTCCAGCCGGATCCGGGTCCCGGCCGGCAGGACGGCCAGTGCGGCCGGCGGCGGCTCGCCCGCCCACCGCACCAGCACGGGCGGCAGCAGCCGCGCCGCAGCCGCCCGTTCGGCCTCGGCCAGGCTCGCCCGGATGTCCTCCGGCGTCTCGGCGGCCACCCCGAGGAGCCCGAGCACGGTGGTGACCGTGGCCCGCGGCACCGGGACGGTGACGTCCGCGGCGGGATGGTGGGCGGTCGCGATGCCGTGCAGGGCCGCGAGCCGGGCGAGGTCGTCCATCTACGGGCACTCCTTCGTGCGTGAGGGTGGATCAGAAGGGTGGTGCAGAAGGGCCGGACGCCGCCGGGAAACACCCGAGCCATACCCACTCGGAGGCATCGCATTCCTGGCCGATCCAGGTCAGATCACCCATGCGCATTGACACTCCGCCCGCACTGGTGGTGGGCTCGGGCTCGTTCGTACGAGCGGGGGACGTCTCGGGACGGGGAGGCTCTGTGCAGCTCAGGGGCAGGAAGCGGGCGACGGCCGCGGCCGTCGCGGTGATCGGGACGCTGCTCGGCGGCGCCGTGGCCGCCGCGCCTCCCGGGGCCTTCGCGGCACCCTCCGCACCCGCCGCGCCGGGCGGCCCGGCCCAGGATCCGGCACCCGGCACGGGCCCCGCCCCCGGTCCCGTGCCCGACCCCGGAGCCGACACCCCGCGCACGGCGGCCGAAGGTCCGGCCGTGTGGCCGCGGCCGCGCTCGATGGCGGCCGACCCGGCGCGCGAGGTCCCCACGGCGGCGGAGGCCGTGCTGGTGGCCCCGTCGGACGCCGATCCGTATGCCGTCCAGGTGGTACGGGACGCCCTGCGCGGGGCGGGCGTACGGACCCTCCACGAGCGGGCCCCCGGGCAGCCGCTGCCGGAACGCGGCACCGTCGTACGGCTCCAAGGCCCGGACGCGCAGGAGGCGCTGCGGGCGCTGGGCGCGGCCGAGGCCGGCGATCTGCCGGACGGGGGCTACCGGCTGGCCGTGGGGCGGGCCGGCGGCCGGGACACGGTCGCGCTGGCCGGCATAGGGCAGGACGGGCTGTTCCACGCGGCGCAGACGCTGCGCCAACTCCTCGAAGCGGGTGCGGGGAAGGTGCCCGGGGTGCAGGTGCGGGACTGGCCCGCCGCGCCCGTACGCGGGATCCTCGAGGGCTTCTACGGGCAGCCGTGGACCCGGGAACAGCGCCTCGCGCAGCTGGACTTCATGGGCCGCACCAAGCAGAACCGGCTGCTGCTCGCCCCCGGGGACGACCCGTACCGGACGACGCGCTGGCGCGAGGAGTACCCCGGGGAGCAGCAGGAGGAGTTCCGCGCGCTGGCCGAACGGGCCGCCGCCAACCGGGTGGTTCTGGGCTGGGCGGTCACCCCCGGCCAGTCGATGTGCCTCTCCTCGGCCGCCGACCGGGCAGCGCTGGCGCGCAAGCTGGACGCCATGTGGGAGCTGGGATTTCGGGCCTTCCAGGTGCAGTTCCAAGACATCAGCTACACCGAATGGGGCTGCAGGGCGGACCGGGAGCGGTTCGGGAAGGGTCCGGCGGCGGCCGCGAGGGCGCACGCGGAGGTCGCGGGCGAGCTGGCGGCGCACCTGGCCGCACGGCATCCGGGGGCGGCCGCGCTGTCGCTGCTGCCGACGGAGTTCTACCAGGAGGGCGCCACCGCCTACCGGACGGCCCTGGCGGGCGCGTTGGACGGGCGGGTCGAGGTGGCCTGGACGGGCGTGGGCGTGGTGCCGCGCACGATCACCGGCAAGGAGCTGGCCGGCGCCCGCTCCGCCCTCGGGCATTCGCTGGTCACCATGGACAACTACCCGGTGAACGACTGGGACCCGGGCCGGATCTTCCTCGGCCCGTACGCGGGCCGCGAGCCGGCGGTGGCGGGCGGCTCGGCGGCGCTGCTGGCCAACGCGATGCCGCAGGGCACCCTGTCGCGCATCCCGCTGTTCACGGCGGCGGACTTCGCGTGGAATCCGGGCGGCTACCGGGCCGGGGAGTCGTGGGCGGCGGCGGTGCGGGAGCTGGCGGGCCGCGATCCGCGGACCCGGGAGGCGGTGGCGGCGCTGGCCGGGAACACGGCCGCGTCGGGGCTCAAGCAGCAGGAGTCGGCGTACCTGGGGCCGCTGGTCGACCGGTTCTGGAAGGCCCGGGCCGCGGGCGACCCGGCGGCCGGGGCCGAGCTGCGGCGGGCCTTCACGGTGCTGCGCGAGGCACCCGCCCGGCTGCCGGCCCTGGCGGACGAGGCGGGGCCGTGGCTGGAGCGGCTGTCGCGGTACGGAGCGGCCGGCGAGCTGGCGGTCGATGTGCTCCAGGCCCAGGCCCGCGGGGACGGGGCGGTCGCCTGGCAGGCGTCCCAGGAGCTGGCGCGCGCCCGGCAGGCACTGGCGGAGCCGGCCGCGGCCCGGGTGGACCAGGCCGTCCTGGAGCCCTTCCTGAAGCAGGCGGCGGCGGAGGCGGACGCCTGGACCGGGGCCGCCCGCCGGACGGGCACGGTGACGAAGGACGCGGGCGCCTGGACGGTACGGCTCGACGCGGAACGGCCGGTGTCGGCGGTGACGGTGATGACGGACCCGCTCCCGGCGGGCACGCGGGGCGCGGCGGTGGAGGCCCACGTGCCGGGCGAGGGCTGGCGCAAGCTCGCCGAGGCGGCCGCCTCGGGCTGGACCCAGGTGGACACGGCGGGGCTACGGGCCGACGCGGTGCGGCTGTCCTGGGCGGCGGCCGGGGCCGCGCCCACGGTGCACCAGGTGGTCCCCTGGCTGGGGGACGGCCCGCAGGCCCGCTTCGAGCTGGCGGACGGGGCCCGGGCCGACGCGGAGATCGGCGGCGCCCCGCGGCGGGTCTCGGCGGAGCTGTCCGCGCTCGGCCCCGGCGAGGTCCGCGGCCCGCTGTCGGCTCAGCCGCCGGCGGGCATCGAGGTCCGCCTGCCGGCCCAGGCCGTGGTGCCGCGCGGCGGGCGGGTGTCGGTCCCGTTCGAGGTCGTGGTCGCACCGACGACCCCGCCGGGCAGCTACGAGATCCCGGTTGCCTTCAACGGGGAGTCCCGCACGCTGACGGTACGGGCCGTGCCGCGCACCGGCGGCCCGGACCTGCTGCGCACCGCGCGGGCGAGCTCCTCGGGGGACGAGACCCCCGACTTCCCGGCCTCGGCGGCCGTGGACGGCTCCCCGGCCACCCGCTGGTCCTCCCCGCCGGTGGACGGCGCGTGGTGGCAGGCGGAACTCCCGGCCCCGGCCAGGCTCGGCCGCCTGGAGCTGCACTGGCAGGACGCCTATCCCTCGGCGTACCGGGTCCAGACCTCCGCGGACGGCGTGACCTGGCAGCCGGCCGCCGCGGTCCCGTCGTCCCGCGGCGGCCACGAGTCCCTCCGGGTGGACGCCCCGGACACGCGCTTCGTCCGCATCACCTGCGATGCCCGCGCGACGCGGTACGGATGCTCCCTGTGGTCGGCGGAGGCGTATGCGGTGACGGCCCCGTAACCCTGCGGGGCATTCCCCCACCCCGCCCCTTCCCGAAACCGGGCTCTGCCCGGCCCCGCGCCCCAAACGCCGGCGCGGCCGACTGTGCCCGCCGGGGCTGAGACTCCGGACTCCGCCCCGTTCGCCGCCCCTCACTACCCGGCGCTCCGCGCCCGCGCCTCAAACGCCGGCGAGGCTGGAATTGCCCTCCGGGCAAGCCAGCCGCACCATCCAGCCCCGCCGGCGTTTGAGGCGCGGGCTCTGGGGCGAGCCCCCAGGAGCGGCGCCGCAGCCAGGGCGTGGGCAGGGCCTCCAGGCGGGAGCCCAGGGGTCAGGAGGCCGCGGCCCCGATGCGGTCCAAGGCGTCCTCGGCCCCGTACGGCTGGAGATACGGCATCCAGCGCGGATCCCGGTGCCCCGTCCCGATGATCCGCCACGCCAGCCCGGACGGCGGAGCCGGCTGGTGGCGCAGGCGCCAGCCGAGTTCCAGCAGGTGGCGGTCGGCCTTGACGTGGTTGCACCGGCGGCAGGCGGCCACCACGTTGTCCCACGCGTGCTGCCCGCCCCGGCTGCGCGGGATGACGTGGTCGACGCTGGTGGCGACCGCGCCGCAGTACATGCAGCGGCCGCCGTCCCGCGCGAACAGAGCGCGCCGGGTGAGCGGAACGGGCCCCCGGTAGGGGACCCGCACGAAGCGCTTGAGCCGGACCACGCTGGGCGCGGGGACGGCTCTCGTCGCGCTGTGCAGATAGGCGCCGGATTCCTCCAGGGAGACCGCTTTGTTCTCCAAGACGAGGACGAGCGCGCGGCGGAGCGGTACGACGCCGAGGGGCTCGTACGACGCATTGAGGACCAGGACGTGCGGCACGGACTGCCTCCTTGTACGCCGGCGGCGCGTGGCTCGCGCCGGGACGATCTGCTCTCCAGTCTCTCCTTACGGCTGGTCGAAGCGCCACCACGAGCCAGTAACGGGCTCGGGGTGTTTTCAACCACACTCCCCTTCATCCCCGGGTGAGCCTGGTCTCTCCCTCGAACACCGCACCGGGGTGAAGGGAATGCCCCGTTAGTGTGGTTGGTCTGCCCGCACATCATCCGTTCCGCGCGCAGCCGCCAAACCGGGAGGTTCCTGTCGTGCCCTGGCCCGCCGTTCTGCTGCCGCTCGCAGCCGACGTACCCGACGCACCCCCCTCGGTGAAAGAGGCCCAGGCGAGCGTCACCGAGGCCGCGAGCTTCATCGAGGAGAACTGGGCCACCTGGCTGAGCATCGGTCTGCGGATCCTGCTGATCGTCGTGATCGCGGCCGCCCTCCGCTCGGCGGTCCGCAAGGCGCTGACCAAGCTGATAAACCGGATGAACACCAGCGCCGAGGCGGTCGAGGGCACCGCGCTCGGCGGGCTGCTCGTCAACGCCGAGCGGCGCCGCCAGCGTTCGGAGGCGATCGGCTCGGTACTGCGTTCGGTCGCGTCGTTCGTGATCCTCGGCACGGCCGCGCTGATGGTGCTCGCCGCGCTGAAGATCGATCTGGCCCCGCTGCTGGCGAGTGCCGGTGTGGCCGGTGTGGCGATCGGTTTCGGTGCCCGGAACCTGGTGACGGACTTCCTGTCCGGCGTGTTCATGATCATGGAGGACCAGTACGGCGTCGGCGACAAGATCGACGCGGGCGTGGCCTCGGGCGAGGTCATCGAGGTCGGTCTGCGGGTGACCAAGCTCCGCGGGGACAGCGGCGAGATCTGGTACGTCCGCAACGGCGAGATCAAGCGGATCGGCAACCTGAGCCAGGGCTGGGCGACCGCGGGCGTGGCCGTCCAGGTCAAGCCGTCCGAGAACCTGGCCCGGATCCGCGAGGTCGTCCAGGAGGTCGCCGGCGCCCTGGTGAAGGAGACCCCGTGGGACGAGCGCCTGTGGGGCCCGGTGGAGGTGCTGGGCCTGGACGAGGTGCTGCTCGCCTCGATGACGGTGAAGGTGTCGGCGAAGACGATGCCGGGCCAGCAGTTCGCGGTGGAACGGGAGCTGCGCTGGCGGATCAAGGAGGCCTTCGACGCGGCGGGCATCCGGATCATCGGCGGAGCCCCGGCCCCGGCCGACGAGGAAGAGGCCCCGGCGGACCCGGCGGCCGCGGTCGCCCCGCCGTCCGCACTGGCGAACCCGGCCTCCCCGCAGTCGCTGGCCGCCACCCCGATCCCGTCCCCGGCCGGCCCCCGGATCGCCAAGTAGCGCCCACCGCCCCGCCCTCCGCTGCCCCGCAGGTCACATCCTGCGGGGCAGCGCCATTGACACGGCCCGAACGGTGATAGGAAACTTACCTAACAGTTCAGTCGACCGTTCACCTCGGTGAGGGAGAAACCGCGCCATGCCCGCCGCCATCCCCGGAACGCCCAGCCTGCTGCGCGCCATGAACGACCGGGCCGCGCTCGAACTCCTGCTGACTCACGGCCCCTTGTCCCGGACCCGGATCGGCCACCTGACCGGGCTCTCCAAGCCCACCGCCTCCCAGCTGCTGGCCCGCCTGGAGGCCGCAGGACTCGTCCTGGCCACCGGCACCGACGGCGGCCGCCCCGGCCCGAGCGCCCAGTTGTACGCGGTCAACCCCCGGGCGGCGTACGTCGGCGGGCTCGACGTGACCCCCGGGCGCGTCCTGGCGGCCGTCGCCGACCTCACGGGCACGGTGCTCGGCACCCACGAGGTCCCGTACGCCGAGGGCACCGAGGCCGTCCAGCAGGTCACCGAGGCCCTCGGCGGCGCCGTCAAGGCGGCCGGGCTGCACCGCTCCGACCTGCACCGGGTGGTCATCGCCACCCCGGGCGCCTTCGACCCGCAGACCGGCCGGCTGCGCTACGCCAGCCACCTGCCCGGCTGGCACTCCCCCACCCTCCTCGACGAGCTGGCGGCGGCCCTGCCGATGCCGGTCGAGTACGAGAACGACGTCAACCTCGCCGCCGTCGCCGAGCAGCGCCTCGGCGCGGCGCGCGGTCACGAGGACTTCGTCCTGCTGTGGAACGAGGAGGGCCTCGGCGCCGCCCTGGTGCTCGGCGGCCGGCTGCACCGCGGCTGGACCGGCGGCGCCGGCGAGGTCGGCTTCCTGCCCGTGCCGGGGCACCCCCTGGTCCGGCAGGTGACCCGGGCCAACACCGGCGGCTACCAGGAGCTGGCCGGCGCGCAGGTGGTTCCCGGACTCGCCGCGGAGCTGGGCGTCCAGGCCCCGCCGCCGTCCGCCGCCGAGGGCCCGGACGGCCCGGAGGTCACCGCCGCGGTCGCGCTGCTCACGCAGGCCGCGGCCGCGCCCGAGGGCCCTCACCTGCGCTTCCTCCAGTCCTACGCCACCCTGCTCGCCACCGGTCTCGCCTCGCTCGTCGCCGTGCTGGACCCGGAGATCGTGGTGCTGTCCGGGGCCGTGATCGCCGCGGGCGGCGACCCGCTGCGCCGCCTGCTGGAGGCGGAACTCGCCGAACTGGCCCCTTCCCGACCCCGCCTGGTCTCCGGCGAGGTCCAGGAGCGGCCGGTGCTGCACGGCGCGCTCGAGAGTGCGCTGGCCGCCACCCGCGACGAAGTGTTCGACACCTCCCGCTGATCCGCCCGTTCCTCCAAGCCCCACGCACTGAGCACCGAGCACCGAGCCAAACCCTCACGCGCGCCCCCACTGGCACCCCTACGGAAGTTCCTCACGCAGAGAGCGAGCCCCGCCATGCCCAGAACCGCACGCCTGACCGCCACGGCCGCCGCCCTGGCCGCCATATCCGTACTCGCCACCGCGTGTACGGGCCAGAGCGCCGACACGGCCTCCGACGATCCGAAGGCGGACGTCACCCTCACCTTCTGGCACGGCTGGTCGGCGCCGAGCGAGGCCAAGGCGATCGAGGAGAACATCGCGCGGTTCGAGAAGGCGCACCCGAACATCAAGGTCGACGTCACCGGCAACATGACCGACGACAAGATCAACCAGGCGCTGCGCGCGGGCGGGGACAAGGCCCCCGACGTGGTCTCCTCCTTCACCACGGACAGCGTCGGCACGTTCTGCAACTCCAAGGCGTTCGCCGACCTGAACCCCTTCCTCCGGAAGTCCGGCATCGACAAGACGAAGGTCTTCCCCAAGACCCTGCTGGAGTACACCCAGTTCGACGGCAACCAGTGCACCCTGCCGCTGCTGAACGACGCGTACGGCCTCGTCTACAACAAGACCGCCTTCGCGGCCGCCGGCATCACCGAGCCCCCCAGGACGTGGAGCCAGTTCACCGACGTCGCGCAGAAGCTGACCAAGCTCAAGGGCGACTCATACGAGCAGCTCGGCCTGATGCCCACCTACCACGGCTACGAGACCACCCCCATGCGGCTGGCCGCGCAGTGGAGCCCCGCCTACTTCGGCGCCGACGGCAAGTCCAACCTGGTCAAGGACCCCGCCTTCGCGAAGATGCTGACCGCGCAGAAGGACCTGGTCGACAAGCTCGGCGGCTACGAGAAGCTGGAGAGGTTCCGCAACACCTTCGGCGACGAGTGGAGCGCCGAGCACCCCTTCCACACCGGCCAGGTGGCCATGCAGATCGACGGCGAGTGGCGGGCCTCGATGGCCAAGGAGGCCGGTGTCGCCTTCGACATCGGCACCGCGCCGCTGCCCGTCCCCGACGACCAGGCCGCCGACTACGGCAAGGGCTACCTCTCGGGCACGATCATGGGCATCGCCTCGGGCAGCAAGAAGCAGAACGCGGCCTGGGAACTGGTGAAGTTCATGACCACCGACACCGAGGCGGTGGTGGCCTTCGCCAACGCCATCCACAACGTGCCCTCCACCCTGGCGGCCCTGGAGTCCCCCGGCCTCCAGGTGTCCCCGGAGTTCAAGACCTTCCTCGACATCGCCCGGCACCCCAAGTCCAGCACCACCCCGGCCCAGGCCGACGGCGGCACCTACCAGCTGACCTTCCAGGACTTCGCGTACGGGGTCGAGAAGGGTGATGTCACCGACATCCCGGCCGGTCTCGCCAAGACCGACCAGCAGATCGACACGGACATCGCGAAGGCCAAGTAGCCCCCGATGACCACCCACACACTGCGGGCGAAGCACCGCCGGTCCGCCCTGCGGACCGCGGCCTTCATCTCCCCCTGGCTGATCGGGTTCGCGGTCTTCTTCGCCTACCCCATGCTGTCCACCCTGTACTTCTCCTTCACGAAGTACGACGGCTTCCGGCAGCCCGCCTTCAACGGCCCGGACAACTGGAGCTACGTCTTCACGGACTATCCGCTGTTCTGGCCGGCCATGCGCAACACCCTGTGGCTGGTCCTGGTGATGGTGAGCTGCCGGGTCGTCTTCGGCCTGGGCACCGGCCTGCTCATCACCAGGATCAAAACGGCGGCCGGGGTCTTCCGGACCCTGTTCTACCTGCCCTACCTGGCCCCGCCGGTCGCCGCGACCCTGGCCTTCGTCTTCCTGCTCAACCCCGGCACCGGCCCCGTCAACAGCCTGCTGGACTCGGTGGGGCTGCCCACACCCGGCTGGTTCACCGACGCCGACTGGTCCAAGCCCGCGCTGACCGCCCTCGCCCTGTGGGGGGTGGGCGACCTCGTGGTCATCTTCATGGCCGCACTGCTCGACGTACCGAAGGAGCAGTACGAGGCCGCCGAGCTGGACGGGGCGGGCGCCTGGGCGCGGTTCCGGCACATCACCCTGCCGAACATCTCGCCGATCATCCTGTTCGCCGTAGTCACCGGGGTCATCCAGGCCATGCAGTACTACACCCAGCCGCTGGTGGCCGGGAAGGTGGCGGCCGGGGTGATCGGCGGCTCGGGCCAGCAGTTCGAGCCCGGCTACCCCGACAAGTCCACGCTGACCCTGCCCCAGCTCGTCTACAACCTCGGGTTCCAGCGCTTCGACTACGGCTCCGCGTGTGTCGTCGCGCTCGTCCTGTTCGCCCTCTCCATGGCCTTCACCGCGCTCCTGATGCGCCGCCGTGGCGGACTGATCGGAGCAGGTGAGTGAGTACGCACAGCCGCAGGGCCGTACTGCACTGGATCGGCGTGCACTCCCTCGGCGTGGCCGCCGCCCTGTTCTTCGTCCTCCCCTTCGCCTTCCTCCTCCTCACCTCCCTGATGGGCGACCGGCAGGCGCTGACCCGCGATCTGTGGCCGGACACCTGGGAGTGGGACAACTACGTCCAGGTGTGGAACACGCCCGGCTTCCTGACCTGGTGGCGCAACACCCTGCTGTACGCCGGGCTGGGCACCCTGCTGACCGTGGTGTCCTCGGTGCCCGTCGCCTACGCGCTCGCCACGTTCCGCTTCCGCGGGCGGCGGCTGTCCCTGCTGCTGGTGATCGCGATGATGATGCTGCCGCCGCAAGTGGTGGTCATCCCGATGTACCTCTTCTGGGCCAAGCAGCTCGACCTGTCGGGCACCCTGTGGCCGCTGATCATCCCGATGGCGTTCGGCGACGCCTTCACCATCTTCCTGCTCCGCCAGTTCCTGCTGACCATCCCCGCGGAGTACCTGGACGCGGCCCGCGTCGACGGCTGCGGCGAGCTGCGCACCCTGCTGCGGGTGGTGCTGCCGATGGCGAAGCCCGGGATCGCCGCCGCCGCGCTGTTCCAGTTCTTCTCCGCGTGGAACGACTACTTCGGCCCGCAGATCTACGCCTCCGACAACCCCGCCGCATGGACCCTCAGCTACGGGCTGGAGTCCTTCAAAGGGGCGCACCACACCAACTGGAACCTGACCATGGCCGCGACCGTACTGGTCATGGCACCGGTGATCGTCCTCTTCTTCTTCGCCCAGAAGGCGTTCGTCGAGGGAGTCACCCTGACCGGCGTGAAAGGCTGATCACGATGAAACTGGCAGTGGTGGGCGGCGGTTCCACCTACACCCCCGAGCTGATCGACGGCTTCGCGCGGCTGCGCGACACCCTGCCCGTCAGCGAACTGGTGCTGATCGACCCGGCCACCGAGCGGCTGGAGCTGATCGGCGGCCTGGCCCGGCGGATCTTCGCCCGGCAGGGGCACCCGGGGCTGGTCACCACGACCTCCGACCTCGACGCGGGCGTGGACGGCGCCGACGCCGTCCTGCTCCAGCTGCGCATCGGCGGTCAGGCGGCCAGGCTCCAGGACGAGACCTGGCCGCTGGAGTGCGGCTGCGTCGGGCAGGAGACCACGGGCGCGGGCGGCCTCGCCAAGGCGCTGCGCACGGTCCCCGTGGTCCTCGACATCGCCGAGCGGGTCCGCCGGGCCGGCCCGGACGCGTGGATCATCGACTTCACCAACCCGGTCGGCATCGTCACCCGGGCCCTGCTCCGGGCCGGGCACAAGGCGGTGGGGCTCTGCAACGTCGCCATCGGCCTCCAGCGGAAGTTCGCGGCCCTGCTCGGCCTGGCGCCGGCCGACATCCACCTGGACCACGTGGGGCTCAACCACCTCACCTGGGAGCTGGCCGTGCGCCGGGGCGGCCCGGACGGCGAGGACCTGCTGCCGGGCCTGCTCGCCGCGCACGGGGAGGCTGTCGCGGCGGAGCTGCGGCTGCCGCGCGCGGTGCTGGACCGGCTCGGCGCCGTGCCCTCCTACTACCTGCGCTACTTCTACTCCCACGACGAGGTCGTCCGGGAGCTCGCGACCAAGCCCTCGCGGGCCGCCGAGGTCGCCGCGATGGAGCGGGAGCTGCTCGCCCTGTACGGGGACCCCGCGCTGGACGAGAAGCCGGCGCTGCTGGCCAAACGGGGCGGTGCCTTCTACTCGGAGGCGGCCGTGGACCTGGCGGCCTCGCTGCTGGGCGACGGCAGCGGCGGTCCGGCGGTGCAGGTGGTCAACACGTTCAACAACGGCACCCTGCCCTTCCTCCCGGACGACGCGGTCGTCGAGGTGCAGGCCCGCATCGGCGGCGCCGGCGGCCCGGTGCCGCTGGCGGTGCCCCGCCTGGACCCCCTGTACGCCGGCCTGATCTCGCACGTGACGGCGTACGAGGACCTCGCGCTGGACGCGGCGCTGCGCGGCGGCCGGGAGCGGGTCTTCAAGGCGCTGCTGGCGCACCCGCTGGTCGGCCAGTTCGACCTCGCCGAGGGGCTGACGGACCGGCTGCTCGCGCACAACAAGGAGTACCTCCCGTGGGCGTGACGCTCTGTTCCGTACTGGCGATCGACGCGGGCAACAGCAAGACGGACGTGTCGCTCGTCGCCCCGGACGGCTCGGTGATGTGCACCGGGCGGGCCGGGGGGTTCCAGCCCTTCCGGACGGGCGTGGCCGCGGCCGTCGACGTGATCGCGGAGGCGATGGCCTCCGCGGGCATGCACGGCGGGGGGCCGGCCCGGCCCCTCGTCGACCACGTGTCGGCCTGTCTGGCGAACGCCGACTTCCCGGCGGAGGAGTGGCAGCTGGCGCGCGAGATCAAGCGCCGGGGCTGGGGCCGTGCCACGGCGGTGCACAACGACACCTTCGCCCTGCTGCGGGCCGGGCTCCCCACGGACGCCGGGCCGCACGGTGTGGCGGTGGTGTGCGGGGCGGGCATCAACTGCGTCGGGATGACCGCGGACGGGCGGACCGCCCGCTTCCCTTCGATCGGCCGGATCTCCGGCGACTGGGGTGGCGGGGGCGGACTGGCCGAGGAGGCCCTGTGGTTCGCGGCCCGCGCCGAGGACGGGCGGGGCGAGGCGACGGAACTGGCCCGGGCCCTGCCCGCGCACTTCGGCCTCGACTCGATGTACGCGCTGGTCGAGGCCCTGCACCTGGACCGGATCCCGGGCGGGCGACGGCACGAGCTGACCCCGGTGCTGTTCGCGGTGGCGGCCGCCGGGGACCCGGTGGCGCAGTCCCTGGTACACCGGCAGGCGGAGGAGATCGCGACCATGGCGACGGTGGCGCTGCGCCGCCTGGACCTGCTGGCCGAGGAGGTCCCGGTGGTGCTGGGGGGCAGCGTGCTGGCGGCCCGGCATCCGCAGCTCAACGGGCGGGTCGAGGAACTGCTGGCCGAACGGGCCCCGCGCGCCCGCGTGTCGGTGGTGACGGCCCCGCCGGTGCTGGGTGCCGCGCTGCTGGGCCTGGACGCGCTCGGCTCCCCGCCCGGGGCCCGAGAGAAAGTCCGTGCCCATTTCGGGTGAACCTGGGCCGGAATGCGGTCGGTCTGGAACCGTGGGGGGCGTGCGGACGTATTGACGTTGAAGGGGTGGCGGGGGCGGCGGCAGGGGGTGGATCACCCGAGATCGGGGCGCCGGGTGGTGTGGTCGACCGTCGCTACGGCCATACTGCTGCGGAGCATGAGACCGAGGGGGAGGTCACGGTGGCCATCACATCACGCGCGCCCGCGCCGGAGGGCGGTGTCTCCGTACCGCCCCCGGCGCCGTCGGCCGCGCCGCCGAGGCGGGTCACCGCCTGGGCCGAGGGCGTGGAGCGGCTGCGCGAGGCGGCGACGACGGAGCCCGGCCGGCTGCGGATCATCGGAGCTGCGCTGGCCGCCCTGATCGTGCTGTTCGGCGCGGTGAGCGTGGGGGAGATCTCCGGCCGGTCCACCGCGGCCGAGGACGTCGTGGGCCACAGCCAGCCGCTGAGCGCGGACGCGGCCAGCATCTACCGCTCCCTCGCGGACGCCGACACGACCTCCTCCAGCGGGTTCCTGCTGGGCGCCCAGGAGCCGCGCGAGGTGCGCCGGCGGTACGAGAAGGACATCGCCAACGCCTCCAGGCTGCTGGTGAGCGCAGCCGCCAACACCGGCGGCAGCAAGGACTCCCGCGCACAGATCGCCCTGCTGAGCGAGCAGCTGCCGCGCTACACCGGGCTGATAGAGCAGGCCCGGGCCGCCAACCGGCAGGGTCTGCCGCTGGGCGGCGCCTATCTCCGGTACGCCAACGAGCAGATGACCACCCAGCTGCTGCCCGCCGCGCAGCGGCTGTACGAGGCGGAGACCGGCCGGCTCTACACCGACTACGACGACGCCCGGTCCTGGCCGCTGGCCTCGCTCGCCGCCGGCCTGTTCGCCCTGGCCGCCCTGGTGTGGGCGCAGCGGCGCAACTACCGGCGTACGAACCGGGTCTTCAACCACGGGCTGCTGGCCGCGACGGCCGCGTCCGTGGTGGTACTGCTGTGGCTGGCCGTGGGGCACACGGTGGCGCGGTCCTCGCTGAGTGAGGCCCGGGCGAACGGGCAGGAGTCCCTGAAGGTGCTCAACGACGCGCGGATCGCCTCGCTCCAGGCGCGGGCCGGTGAGAATCTGACGCTGGTCGCGCGGGGCGCCGTCCTGGCCGAGGACAAGAAGTCCGACAAGTACGACGTGGACTTCACCAAGAACATGAAGGAGCTCGACTCCGGGCTGGTGGCCGCGCTGCGGCTGGCCGACGACTCGGCCGGCCGGGCGCCCCTGACCCGTGCCTCGGAGGGCGTGAAGCAGTGGAAGCAGCGCCACACGGCGGCCCGGGAGGCGGACTTGAAGGGCGACTACGAGGCCGCGCTGCCCCAGGTCGTCGGGGACAAGGACCACAAGGACAGCAGCGGGGCGGCCTTCGACACGGTGGACGCCTCGCTGGAGCAGGCCGTGGCCCACGAGCAGCAGCAGTTCACCCGGGCCGCCCGCGACGGGCTCGGGGCCCTGGGCGGTCTGGTGACAGGTGCGGCGGCCCTCGCGGTCGTCGGCGCGGCGGCGGCGCTGCTCGGCATCGGGCGCAGGCTTTCGGAGTACAGGTGAGAGCGATGCGGATACGGGCGATGCGAACCTCCGAAGGCCATGGGGACGGGAACGAGAAAGAGAGCGGAGGTATGGCTGTCGCGGTCGGCATGCTGCGCCTGACGCGGCGGCTGCGCGGCTGGGGCGGTGTGAGCGCGATGGCCGCCGCCTGCGCGATGACGGCTGCGGCGGTGCTGCTGCCGCTGGCCCGGGCGACGCCGGACACCGGACGCCCGGTGACGGTCCGCGAGCCGGCCTCTATGGTGGCGGCTCCGGCGGCTCCGGCCGACACCTGCCAGGACCCGGAGGCCAGCCTGCGCCCGTCCGGGCTGGACGGGGCGTCCATCGCGCGGATCAAGGCGGCGGGCAAGCTCGTCGCGGGCGTGGACCAGAACAGCTTCCGCTGGGGGTACCGCAACCAGTCCGACGGCGGCCGCCTCGACGGCTTCGACATCGACCTGGTGAAGGCCATAGCGCAGGACATCCTGGGCGACCCGAACGCGGTCATCTACCGGGCGATCCCCACCAGCCAGCGCATCCCGGCGCTCCAGGAAGGCCGCGTCGACATCGTCGTGCGGACCATGACCATCAACTGCAAGCGGCTGGAGGACGTCGCCTTCTCGACGGCCTACTTCGAGGCCGGGCAGCAGGTGCTGGCGCCCAAGGGCTCGCCGATCACCGGCTACGACACCTCGCTGAAGGACAAGCGGATCTGCTTCGCCGCCGGTTCCACGGCGGAGGCCACGCTGAAGGCCCAGTCGTACAACTCGGTGCCGGTCACCGTGCCCAACCAGCTGGACTGCCTGGTCCGCCTGCAACTGGGCGAGGTGGACGGCATCATCACCGACAACGCCCTCGCCGCCGGCCAGGCCGCGCAGGACCCCTCGGTGCAGCTGGTCGGCTCGCCCTTCACCCGCGAGTTCTACGGCGTGGCGATGAACAAGGACTCCGCCGACCTGGTACGCCGGGTCAACAAGGTGCTGGAGGGCTACCGCGCGGGCGGCAACGACAGCCCGTGGATGAAGTCGTACCTCAAGCACCTCCAGCCGGTGCTGCCCGGTGTGACCGCGCCGCCCCCGCCCAAGTACCGGGACGGCTGAGGCCGGTGGGTTCCGGTGCGGACACAGAATCGGAAGCGGAGGCACAGTCGGTGGAGCCAGGGTCGCCGGGGGCGCAGTCGGCAGTGATGGACCGGGACGGCGTCGACCGTGCCCTGGCCCGGCTGGGCGCGGAGCACGAGGCCGTCGAGACCTCGCTGCTCGCCCTCCAGGACCACGCCGGTCGCCGGCTGCTGGAAGGCGCCGGGCTGACCGGGGTCACCAAGGAGCGGTGGGCGGCGGCCGAAGCCGACATCACCCGGCTGTGGACGTACTTCGACGCCTACAGCGGGGCCCTGGCCGCCGCCCGGAAGATCCGGGACCGGCGCCGCTGGCCGAACCGCGAGGACCTGGTCGAGCTGACCGAGCGGCTGCGCGGGCCCGGTGTGCTGATCGCGGGGGCGGCCGTGGAGGGCGCCGCGCTGGCCGAACGGCTCTCCCTCGCCGAGCTGGTGTCCCGGATGAACGCGCTGTACGCCGGCTCGCTGGACGTGGTGGTCGCCGCCGACGCGGTGTGGTCGGCGCTGCCCGCCCGGATCGACCTGCTCGCCGCCGAGCTGCACCGCACCCGCTCGCTGGCCCACTCGGTGGGGGTGCGCCCGGGTGAGCACCCCTCGGGCGACGACCTGGAGTCCATCACCGCCGAGCTGGCGGAGCTGCGGGCGCAGGTGATCGCCGACCCGCTGGCGTTCTGGCTGCCGGCGGCGGGGAGTTCGGCGCCGGGCGGGGGGCGTCCGGACACCGCGCGCTACGACCGGGCCGCGCTCGCGCTGGAGGACGTACGGCGGGAGGTCGAGGCCGTGCTCGACGTACGGCAGGACGCCGAGCAGCGGCTGATCGCCCTGCGGGACGTGCTCTCGCGGGCCGACCGCACGCTGGCGGAGGCGCGGACGGCGCGCGGCGAGGTGCTGGCGAAGATCGCCGCCTCGGAGGTGCCCGCGGTGAGCGGCCCGCCGACGGTCTTGCAGGAGCAGCTGGCGGCGGCGGCCGAGCACCGGCGCCAGTCCCGCTGGCACCGGCTCTCCCCGCTGCTGGAATCGCTGGAGGAGCGGGCCGAGGAGGAACTGCGCAGGGCCCGCGAATCGTTGACCGCGGTGACGGCGCCGCTGGCCGTCCGGGCCGAGCTGCGCGGGCGGCTGGACGCGTACAAGGCCAAGGTGGCCCGGCACGGGCTCGCCGAGGACCCGCTTTTGATGGAGCGGTACGACACGGCACGGCGGATGCTGTGGAGCGCGCCCTGCGACCTGCGGGCCGCGGAGCAGGCCGTGCTGCGCTACCAGCAGCAGGCGGCGGAGTCGTTGCAGGGCACGGGAAGTGGCGCGGGAACGCCTGGAAAGGAGGACGCATGAGCCTGATCGGAACCGCGTGCGTTCGCCCCGGCTGCCCGGGGACGTACGAGGACATGGGCGGCGGCGAGCTGTACTGCGACACCTGCGGGCTGGCGCCGATCGGCGCGGTCTCGGCGGGTGCGGAGGAGCTGGTGTCGCCGCCGACGGGGATGACCAGCGCGGCGCGCGGCGGCTCCCTGGGGTCCGGCGGGTCCCGGGGGTCGATGGGCTCGCAGGGGTCGCACGGCTCGGCGCGGTCCTCGGCCTCGGCACGGTCCTCGCGCTCGTCGCGTTCGTCGCGTTCGTCGTCGTCCCGGCGCTCCGTGTCGGGCCGGCTGTCGCGCTCGCTGTCGGGTACGGCGTCCACCCGGTCGGTGTCGGTGCGCAGTTCGGGCTCTGCGGCCTCGTCCTCGGGGCGCGGCCGGCTCGGGGCCGGGCTGGTCACCATGCCGGAAGTGCCGCGTCCGGATCCTTCGGCGGCGGTCCTGGAGAACCCGGAGGTCCCGGAGCGCAAGCGGTTCTGCTCGCGCTCGGACTGCGGGGCTCCGGTGGGCCGGGCCCGGGGCGAGCGGCCCGGGCGGACGGAAGGGTTCTGCACCAAGTGCGGGCACCCGTACTCCTTCGTGCCCAAGCTGAACGCGGGCGATGTGGTGCACGGCCAGTACGAGGTCGCGGGCTGCCTCGCGCACGGCGGGCTCGGCTGGGTGTACCTGGCGGTGGACCGAGCGGTCTCCAACCGGTGGGTGGTGCTCAAGGGCCTGCTGGACACCGGGGACCAGGACGCGATGGAGGCCGCGATATCGGAGCGGCGGTTCCTCGCGGAGATCGAGCACTCCAACATCGTGCGGATCTACAACTTCGTGGAGCACCTGGACCAGCGGACCGGCTCGCTGGACGGGTACATCGTCATGGAGTACGTGGGCGGCAAATCGCTGAAGGAGATCGCGAACGAACGGCGGCGGCCGGACGGCCGGCGTGATCCGCTGCCGGTGGAGCAGGCGTGCGCGTACGGGATCGAGGCGCTGGAGGCGCTCGGCCACCTGCACAGCAGGAACCTCCTGTACTGCGACTTCAAGGTCGACAACGCGATCCAGCAGCAGGACCAGCTGAAGCTGATCGACATGGGCGCGGTGCGGCGGATGGACGACGAGGAGTCGGCCATCTACGGCACGGTGGGCTACCAGGCGCCGGAGGTCGCGGAGCTGGGCCCCTCGGTCGCCTCCGACCTGTACACGGTGGCGCGCACCCTGGCGGTGCTCACCTTCGACTTCCAGGGCTACACCAATGTGTTCGTGGACTCGCTGCCGGACCCCGAGCACATCGAGGTGTTCCGGCGGTACGAGTCCTTCTACCGGCTGCTCGTCCGGGCCACCGACCCGGACCCCGGGCGGCGGTTCGCCTCCGCGCAGGAGATGGCGGACCAGCTGACGGGCGTGCTGCGGGAGGTGGTCGCCCTCCAGACGGGCCGGCCGCGGCCGCAGCTGTCCACCCTCTTCGGCCCGGAACTGCGCGTCCCGGACAACCGCCTGTTCGCCGACCCGGCGGGGAGGGCGGTGTCCCTCCTCGGCGAGCGGGTCGTCGTCTCCCGGCCGAGCGGCCGGTTCGGCCTGCGCGGCCGCGGCGGGGAGGCCGGCGGCCCGGCTGTCCTGCCGGGCGGCCCCCCGGTCCTGACGGGCGGCGTCCCCGTACCCGGGTCGCCGGCGGGCCGGGGGCCGGGGGTGTTCGCCGCGCCGATGGGCGGTCCCGCGTCCGGCTCGGCCTCGTGGCCCGGCGGGCCGGGCACTCCCCCTGGCGGTACGCCCGTACCCGGACCCCCGGCCGTGGGCGCCGTGTTGCCCGGGCTCGGGACCACCGCCACGCATGTGGCGGGAGCGCCGGTGCCCGGGCCGCGGCAGGCTCCGGCGGCGGTGCCCGCCCGGGGCGCGGGGGCCGGCTCCGCACCCGTGCCCGCCGGCCCGTCCGCGCCGGCGGCGACGACCACGCTCGATGCCCGGGACACCTCCCTGGCCCTGCCCGTGCCGCTGGTGGACCCGGCCGACCCGAACGCCGGTTTCCTGGCCGGTCTGCTGGCCACCGCGCCCGCCGACCTCGTGGGCGCGCTCGGCTCGGCACCCGCCGAATCGGCCGAGCTGCGGCTGCGCGAGCTGCGGGCCCGGCTGGAGCTGGGCGAACTGCCCGCGGCCTGCCGCACCCTGGCGGAGCTGGAGGCCCGGCATCCGGACGACTGGCGGGTGGTGTGGGCCCGCGGGATCGCCTCGCTGGCCACCGGCGAGAACGAGATCGCCGCCCTGTCCTTCGACGCGATCTACGACGCCTTCCCGGGCGAGCCCGCGCCCAAGCTGGCCCTCGGGCTGTGCGCGGAGGTCCTGGGCCAGCTGGACAACGCCGCCGAGTACTACCGCCTCGTCTGGACCACCGACCCCGGCTTCGTGAGCGCCGCGTTCGGGCTGGCCCGGGTCCAGCTGGCCGCCGGCGAGCGGGGCGAGGCCGTGCGCACGCTGGAATCCGTGCCGGAGTCGTCCATCCACTACACCGCCGCGCGGGTGGCGGCCGTACGCGCACGTCTGCGCGACCGGTCCCCGCAGGAGCCGCTGCTCGCCGATCTGGTGGCGGCCGCCGACCAGGTGGAGGCGCTGCGGCGGTCGGGCCTGGATCCGGAGCGCCACGAGCGGCTCGCGACGGAAGTTCTGGGCTCGGCCCTCGACTGGGTACTGTCGGGTAGCCGGGGTTCCGACCCCGGCCGGACCTCGCTGCTCGGCAGTCAACTGGACGAGCGGGGCCTGCGCTTCGGACTGGAGCGCTCGTACCGCGTGCTCGCACG
This sequence comes from Streptomyces sp. ISL-94, assembly GCF_018614075.1. Lineage (GTDB taxonomy): Bacteria > Actinomycetota > Actinomycetes > Streptomycetales > Streptomycetaceae > Streptomyces. The sequence continues at coordinate 51,126 of NZ_JAGGOZ010000119.1, forward strand.
GCTGGCGCAGCGGGGCGAGGAGAGGATCGAACTGGTGGAGCGGGCAAACCGTTTCCGTCCCCGGACGTGGGTGTGAGTGATGTCGATGCATCGGCTGTCGGGCTGCCCCAGCTGCGCGGAACCCCTGGAGGAGGGTGACCGTTTCTGCGGCGTCTGCGGCTACGCCGTCACCGCCCCTCCCCCGGCTGCGGCCGCGGACCACCCGACGATCCCGCTTCCCACGGGCTCGCCGCGCGGCGCCGCCGGGCAGGAAGCGGAAGCGGATACGGGTTCCCCCGCGGGCGGCCACGGGGCCCCGGCTCCCGCGGGGCCCTACGGCGCAGCCGAGCCCGCCCCCGGCTGGGGCAGTGTGGCCGCGGCGGCGCCGACCCTGGTCGGCGACCCGGCCGACTGGGCCACCCCGGCGCCGGAGCCGGGCCCTGCCGAAGCCCCCGAGGGGGCCCCCCGGCGCAGGGGCGACATCCCGGCGGGCTCCGGCCGCGTGCCCGACCCGGCCGACTGGGCCACGCCGGCGCCGGAGCCGGGCCCTGCCGAAGCCCCCGAGGGGGCCCCCCGGCGCAGGGGCGGCATCCCGGCGGGCTCCGGCCGCGTGCACGGGGCCCCGTACGAGACCGCGCACGAAGGCGGCCCGTACGAGACCCCGTACGGGACGACCCCGTTCGGGACCGCCCCGCAGGCCGCGGTGGACGAGCCCGAGGCCCGGCACGACCTGGCCGGCAGCGCCGGCACGCCCCCCGAGGGCACCCCGTGGAGCCCGGGCGGCGAATCCCCGTACGGGGCGAGTCCGTACGGCACCGCCCCGCAGGACCCGGCCGACGGGCCGGCCGCCCGCTACGACCTGCCCGCCGGACCGACGACTCCCCCCGAGGGGACCCCGTGGGGCGCGGCGGACGGCGCCACCGCGACCGAGGGCGGCCCGGGGGCGGCCGCCGAAGCCGCGCAGGGCTCCGGCGGCAAGACCTGCGTGGCCTGCCGGGCCGGGCACGTCGACACCGACGGGTACTGCGAGCACTGCGGGCACGCCCAGCCACGGGAGCGGGACCACCAGGAGGAGGAGCTCGGGAGCGTCGCCGCCGTCAGCGACCGCGGGCTGCGCCACCACCGCAACGAGGACTCGTTCGCCGTCGCGGCCACCGCCCTGCCCGATGGCTCCGCCGCCACCGTCGCCATCGTCTGCGACGGCGTCTCCTCCGCCAGCCGTCCCGACGAGGCCTCGGCCGCCGCGGCCGGCGCCGCCAACGAGGCCCTGCTCGACGCGCTTCCCCGCGGCGCCCACCCCCAAGAGGCGATGCGCGAGGCGATCCTGGCCGCGGCCGCCGCCGTCAACGCGCTGGCCCCGGAGGCCGCCGGCGCGCAGAACGCGCCCGCCTGCACCCTGGTCGGCGCCGTGGTCAGCGGCGGATTGCTGACCATCGGCTGGGTGGGCGACAGCCGCGCGTACTGGGTCCCGGACGACCGCGCCGCGCTGCCCCGCCGCCTCACCGAGGACGACTCCTGGGCGGCCCAGATGGTCGCGGCCGGGCTGATGGGCGAGGCCGAGGCCTATGCCGATGTCCGCGCCCACGCCATCACCGGCTGGCTCGGGGCGGATGCGTACGACCTCGAACCGCACACCGCGGTCTTCAAGCCGGACCACCCCGGGGTGGTCGTGGTCTGCACCGACGGCCTGTGGAACTACGCCGAGTCCGCCCGGGAGATGGCCCAGGTACTGCCCTCGGACGCCGCCGCCCGGCCCCTGCACAGCGCCCAGGTCCTGGTCGGGCACGCCCTCGACGGCGGCGGCCACGACAACGTCACCGTGGCCGTGGTGCCGTTCGCCGCGACCCCGCAGGCCGACACCGGGCCGCAAGCCCCACCGCAACCGGAAGCGGAAGCGGACGCCCCGGACCGGGCCTGACCGCCTGACCGGCCCCGGCCGCCCGGTCGGTTCCCGGCCGCAGCCTGCCGCCCAAAGCCCTCTAGGACCCTAGGAGTCCAGCCGATGGCGAACTTCGCCAAGCCGAGCGCCCCGCGCTTCAGCGTGGAGGTGTACCAGAACGAGTTCCTCCCCCAGGGCGGGCGGGACGTCCACGCCATCGTCACGGTCACCTCCACCGGTGGCGCCCAGGCCACCCGCGCCGCGGCCGCCCAGGGCTCGGCGGCCGTCGTGATCATGGTCGACTGCTCCGGTTCCATGGAGTACCCGCCGGACAAGATGCGCGGCGCCCGCGAGGCCACGGCCGCGGCCGTCGACACCCTGCGCGACGGCACCGCCTTCGCCGTGGTCGCCGGTACGCACGTGGCCAAGGAGGTCTACCCGGGCCAGGGCCGGCTCGCCGTCGCCGACCCGGTCACCCGCGCCCAGGCCAAGGAGGCGCTGCGCGGGCTCAGCTCGGGCGGCGGCACCGCCATCGGCACCTGGCTGCGCCTCGCCGACGGACTGCTGCGCCAGTCCTCCGCCCCGATCCGGCACGGCATCCTGCTGACCGACGGCCGCAACGAGCACGAGGAGCCGGCCGTGCTGCGCGCCACCCTCGACGCCTGCGCGGGCCGCTTCACCTGCGACGCCCGCGGGGTGGGCACCGACTGGGAGGTCAAGGAGGTCACCGGCATCGCGAGCGCGCTGCTCGGCTCCGCGGACATCGTGGCCGACCCGGCCCACCTCGCCGAGGACTTCACGCGCATGATGGAGAACGTCATGGGCAAGGAGGTCGCGGACGTCGCGCTGCGCCTGTGGACCCCGGTGGGCGTGGAGATCCAGTACGTCAAGCAGGTCGCGCCGACCGTCCAGGACCTGACCGGGCGCCGCACCGAGGCGGGCCCGCGCGCCGGGGACTACCCGACCGGATCATGGGGCGACGAGTCCCGCGAGTACCACGTGTGCGTCCGCGTGCCGAGTGCGGCGCTGGGCCAGGAGATGCTCGCCGCCCGCGCCTCGCTCGTCCTGCCGGGAGCGGCGGGCGAGCCCGCCGCCGTACTGGCCCAGGGTCTGGTGCGCGCCGTGTGGACGGACGACCTGGCCGCCTCCACCGCCATCAACCCGCAGGTCGCCCACTACACGGGGCAGGCGGAGCTCGCGCAGGCTATCCAGCAGGGCCTGGAAGCCCGCAAACTGGGCGATGTCGACGGCGCCACGGCCAAACTGGGACGCGCCGTACAGCTGGCGAGTGTTTCCGGGAACGCCGACACTGCCAGACTGCTGGCGAAGGTGGTGGATGTCGTGGACGCGGTGGCGGGTACTGTGCGGCTGAAAGCCAAGGTTGCCGATGCCGACGAGATGACTCTTGAAACGCGATCGACGCAGACCGTCCGAGTGAAGAAGACCTGAGAAGACCTGACGTGATGACGCAGGGAGATGAAGGGGGAAGCGCCGCCATGCCGACCTGCCCGAACGGGCACCAGTCCGCCTCCGAAGACTGGTGCGAGGTCTGCGGCCACCGCATGGCCCCGGAAGGCGCCCGCCCGGCGCCCTCCTACGGCTACGGCTACCCCCCGACCGCCGGTGAGCCGACCGCGCAGGCCGAGCTCTGCCCGCAGTGCCGGACCCCCCGCGAGGCCATGGCTCCGTTCTGCGAGGAGTGCCGGTACAACTTCCTGACGCGTACGCCTACTTCCTACACTCCGCTCAGCCCGGACGGGGGCCCGCAGGCGACCGGTGCCACGCCGCCTCCGCCGCCGTTGCAGAAGCCTCCGGCGTACTCGCAGGACCACTTCGAGTACCAGGGCTCGCGGCCCTCCCGGGTCAACCGGGCCGCCGAGCCGCTCCAGCGCGAGGACGACTGGCTGCTGCCGCCTCCCTCGCCCGAGCCGCGGCAGGAGTACCAGCAGCAGCCCGAGCAGGAGCCGCGGTACCAGCAGCAGCCCCCGCCGCAGCAGCGGCAGGAGTACCAGCAGCCGCAGCAGCCGTACCAGCAGCAGCAGCCGCCCCAGCAGCAGCACCAGTCCTTCGCGCCCCAGGGCGGCACCTGGAGCGCGACGATCGGCCCCGACCGCTCGTACTTCATGGCGATGATGCAGCGCAGCGGCCCCGAGGCGGCCGGGCTCAACCTGCCCGCGTACTCCCCGGAGCAGCACCTCCCGCTCTCCGGCGGCCAGATCACCATCGGCCGGCGCCGCGCCTCCACCGGCGAGTCCCCCGACATCGACCTGTCGGTACCCCCGGAGGACCCGGGCGTCTCCCACCAGCACGCGGTGCTCGTCCAGCAGCCCGACCTCAGCTGGGCGGTGGTGGACCAGAACTCCACCAACGGCACCACCATCAACGGCGGCGAGGAGCCGATCCAGCCCTACGTGCCGGTCCCGCTGGGCGATGGCGACCGGGTCCACGTCGGCGCCTGGACGACGATCACCATCCGCCGCGGCTGACCCCGGGCCGGTCCGGCTCCCCCAGGGGCCATACGTACGGGCCCTGGGGATCGTCGAGCCACGCCCACTGGCCCTCGTCGGTGACGGTGACCCCGAAGCGCTCCCGGGCGGGCCGGTTCTCGCGACGCCACAGGTCCAGGGCCTCGCGGGGGTGCAGTGTGCCCTCGGTCAGCACGAGCATGAACTGGAAGCGCTCGTTCTCCACCAGCTCGTACGGGAGCCCTGGCGGCAGCCCGGCCGGCTCCTGCGGCGGCGCGGCGGTGGCCCCGCGCAGCGGGACGAAGTAGGCCGGGGTGTGCAGGAAGCGGCCCTCGGCGAAATCGGGTCCCCGGGCCGTGAGCGCGATCAGCCCGGTCGACAGCGGTGCCAGGATCCGCGCCCCCGGCCGGCACTGGCCGAGCCAGGCGTGCGGGATCAGCGGAAGCGTGCACGTCACCATGATCCGGTCGAACGGGGCCCGGGCGGGGCAGCCGCGCGCCCCGTCGCCCGTGACCACCTCGGGGTGGTAGCCCAGCCGGGCCAGGTGTGTGCGCGCGGACTCGGTGATCTCCTCGTCGAGGTCCACGGTGGTGACGAGGCCGTCGCCGAGGCGGTGGCAGAGCAGGGCGGCGTTGTATCCGGTGCCCGCGCCGATCTCCAGCACGTTGTCGCCGGCGCGCACGTCGAGCGCGGCCAGCATCTTCGCCATGAGGGAGGGCTGGCTGCTGGAGGAGACCAGCCGGCCGTCGCGCAGCCGGGTCGCGAGCGGGGTGTCGGCGTAGACGCCGCGCAGCCAGCGGGCCCGCCGCTCGGGGTCCTGGTCCTCCTCCCAGAGCCGTTCGTGGCCGGCGCCGCGGCTGGTCCAGAAGTAGGGGACGAAGAGGTGCCGGGGCACGGCGGCGAACGCCGCCCGCCAGACCGGGTCCTCCAGCACCCCGGCCGCCGTCAGCTCCCGCACCTGGGCGGCGTGCGCGGTCTCCCGCAGGTCCCGCACCCCGGTGCGCGCCGTACGGGGTGCACGTGGCGTGTGTGCGCCCATGCCTCCACTGTCCTGCGGGCGGCCCGCGTGTGCGAATGCGGTGGGTCCTGCCCGGTCCTTGTCCGGTCCCGCGGGGTCCTGGGACCCAGGTCTTCCGTCCGGGCGTCTGAGACGATGGTCGGGTGAATGAGATTCCGCGGGGCACGCTTCAAGAGCAGACCTTTTATGAGCAGGTGGGCGGGGAAGAGACCTTCCGCCGCCTCGTCCGGCGCTTCTACCAGGGGGTCGCGGAAGACCCGCTGCTGCGCCCGATGTACCCGGAGGAGGACCTCGGTCCGGCGGAGGAGCGGTTCACCCTGTTCCTGATGCAGTACTGGGGCGGCCCGACCACTTACAGCGAGCACCGCGGCCATCCGCGCCTGCGGATGCGGCACGCCCCGTTCCAGGTCGACGCGGCCGCCCACGACGCGTGGCTAAAGCACATGCGGGTGGCCCTGGACGAGCTGGGCCTGGCGCAGGAGCACGAGGCGCAGCTCTGGAAGTACCTGACGTACGCCGCCGCCTCGATGATCAACACCGCAGGCTAGTGCTGTGGCCGGGAAGGTTTGCCGGGGCGCGGCGTCCGGTGCGGTGCAT
>NZ_JAGGOZ010000120.1 GCF_018614075.1 Streptomyces sp. ISL-94
GGTCCACCGGGTCGCGACGCCAAGCACGGCACCTCGCCGCGTTGTCGGACCGCGCAAGTACGTCCAGTACGAGCCGCGGCCCTCCGCCTTGCGATGCACCGCACCGGACGCCGCGCCCCGGCAAACCTTTCCGGCCACAGCACTGGCCATAAGCCGTGGCTGCTAGTAGCGGGTGACGGCCAGGGTCCCGGACTCGGTGCCGATCGCGATGTGGGGGTGGCGGCGCGGGTTCGCCCAGCGCAGGATCTCCCGCATGGCCCCCTCGGGGACGGATACGCAGCCGGCCGTCGCACCCCTGCCGTTGACGTGCAGGAAGATGCCCGCGCCCCGGCCGCGTACGGGCTCGGCGTAGTTGAAGCCGATGACCAGCGCGTGCGCGTACTGGGACGTGTACGCCACCAGGTGCTCGGCCTCGCCCGGCGCGCAGTCCGCCGGCAGCGGCTCCACCCAGCGGTTGTAGGCGGCGGACGCGTTGTCCTGGCACCACCACGAGCCGCCGGTCACCCGCCGGTAGCGGTACTCCGTCCCGGCCGGCGCGCGCCGGATCCCGAAGGCGTACGGGAGGTCGTACAGGCCCGTCGGCGTGGTGCTGGTGCCCTGCGTACGGGTCGCGCCCTCGGTGAGGCCTTTCGTCCCGAAGCGGGCGTCCGCGCTCCCGGCCTCGAACCAGCGCCCCGCCCGCCGGTCCCACCAGGTCAGGCGGCCGGTCGTGGAGCCGGGGCCGGGGGCGACGGCGGTGATGAGCTGGCTGCCGCCGCCGGTGTCGGCGAGGCGGGCGGGCAGCGGATCGTGGCTCGGGAAGCCCTGCGGCAGCAGGGCGGTGACGATCGTTACGCCGGTGACGAGAGCGGTACGCAGCACATGTCAGACGGTACGGGGCGGAAGGGGCAGCGGCAGCGCAGGCAGGCCGTCGAGGCTCGACTCGATGAACTCCTTCTTCTCGCAGTACTCCCCGAACTCCTCGTCCGTCTTGCGGCCGAAGTACTCCGCGTGGAGGGTGCGTTCCCCCTGGTACTCCATGAAGGGGACGGCGTACCCGCACACATCGGCGATGCGCCGGGCGCGGACGAGGATGATGGCCCGGGCGGCCGGTCCGTCGGCCTCGCCGAAGTGGGCGATCAGCTCACCCCAGCGGGGGTCGTCACGGAAGACGGCCTCGCCCTCGCCGTGGATGCGCACGATGTTCGGCGGGCCGCTGAACGCACACCACATGAGGGTGATCCGGCCGTTCTCGCGGACGTGCGCGATGGTTTCGGCGCCGCTGCCGCCGAAGTCCAGGTAGGCGAGCCGCTGCTCGTCGAGGACGACGAGGGTGCCGGCGCGGCCCTTGGGGGACAGGTTGATGTGACCGTCATCCGCGAGCGGGGCGGTCGCCGTGAAGAAGACCGGCTGCTCTTCGATGAACGTGCGCAGCCGGCCGTCTATGCGTTCGTGCAGTTTTCCCATGGTGATCAGTATCCCCCGGGCCGGATCATGGTCCGCCGGCATCGCCACGGCGGCCGCAGTCCGTCCAGGCCGCCCCGCGCGTGCAGCGGCCGGTAGGCGGCCCGGCGGGTGTGCAGCGGCGGCGGCCCGACCGGCCCGGCCCAGGGAGGGGACCCGGGCGACCGGACCACCGGGAGGTGCGCCCCGCCCCGGCCACGGGTTTGATTGACGAAACATACGGAGCAGTGCATAGTTATGCCTGTCGTTGGATGCACCGTAAGGAGAAGCCCGTGACCGAGCGCGTCGTACTCGCCTACTCAGGCGGTCTTGACACCTCCGTCGCCATCGGCTGGATCGCCGAGGAGACGGGCGCCGAGGTCATCGCGGTCGCGGTGGACGTCGGTCAGGGCGGCGAGGACCTGGACGTCATCCGCAAGCGCGCGCTCGCCTGCGGCGCCGTCGAGGCCGAGGTCGCGGACGCCAAGGACGAGTTCGCCGACGAGTACTGCCTTCCGGCGATCAAGGCGAACGCCCTCTACATGGACCGCTACCCGCTGGTCTCCGCCCTCTCCCGGCCGGCCATCGTCAAGCACCTGGTCGCCGCGGCCAGGAAGCACAACGCCTCGATCGTCGCCCACGGCTGCACCGGCAAGGGCAACGACCAGGTCCGCTTCGAGGCCGGCATCGCCGCCCTCGGCCCCGACCTCACGTGCATCGCCCCGGTCCGCGACTACGCGATGACCCGTGACAAGGCCATCGCCTTCGCCGAGAAGGCGGACCTCCCGATCGCCACCACCAAGAAGTCCCCGTACTCCATCGACCAGAACGTCTTCGGACGAGCCGTCGAGACGGGCTTCCTGGAGGACATCTGGAACGCGCCGATCGAGGACATCTACGAGTACACCGCCAACCCGGCCGTCCCGCGCGAGGCCGACGAGGCCGTCATCTCCTTCAAGGCCGGTGTCCCGGTCGCCATCGACGGCAAGCCCGTGACCGTGCTCCAGGCCATCCAGCAGCTCAACGAGCGCGCCGGAGCCCAGGGCATCGGCCGGATCGACATCGTCGAGGACCGCCTGGTGGGCATCAAGTCCCGCGAGGTGTACGAGGCGCCGGGCGCGATCGCACTGATCACCGCCCACCAGGAGCTGGAGAACGTCACCGTCGAGCGCGAGCTGGCCCGCTACAAGCGGCAGGTCGAGCAGCGCTGGGGCGAGATGGTCTACGACGGCCTGTGGTTCTCCCCGCTGAAGCGGGCGCTGGACGGCTTCATCAACGAGGCCAACCAGCACGTCACCGGTGACATCCGGATGACCCTGCACGGCGGCCGCGCCGTCGTCACCGGCCGGAAGTCCGAGGAGTCGCTGTACGACTTCAACCTCGCGACCTACGACTCGGGCGACACCTTCGACCAGTCCAAGGCCCAGGGCTTCATCGAGATCTTCGGCCTGTCCTCGAAGATCGCCGCCCGCCGCGACCTCGGCTGAGTCCGAGTCGTCCCACGCAGTACCGAGACGGCCTCCCCGTTACCTCCGCGACGGGGAGGCCGTTGCACACCCGAAGCCATGCAGTCTTGAGGAGCAGTAGCTGTGAGCAGCAACAACGGTGACGTCCGGCTCTGGGGCGGCCGCTTCGCCGACGGCCCCGCCGAGGCCCTTGCGAAGCTGTCCGCGTCGGTCCACTTCGACTGGCGCCTCGCGCCGTACGACATCGCCGGCTCGCGCGCCCACGCGCGCGCGCTGAACAAGGCGGGTCTGCTCACGGCCGAGGAGCTGGAGCGCATGACCGCCGGCCTCGACCAGCTCGAAGCCGATGTCGCCGACGGCTCCTTCACCGGCACCGTCGCCGACGAGGACGTGCACACCGCCCTGGAGCGCGGCCTGCTGGAGCGGCTCGGCGCCGACCTCGGCGGCAAGCTGCGCGCCGGCCGGTCCCGCAACGACCAGGTCGCCACCCTCTTCCGGATGTACCTGCGCGACCACGCCCGGACCATCGGCGGGCTGATCGCGGAACTCCAGGACGCGCTGGTCGGCCTCGCCGAGAGCCACGCGGACGTGGCGATGCCGGGCCGGACCCACCTCCAGCACGCGCAGCCGGTGCTCTTCGCCCACCACGTACTGGCCCACGTGCAGTCCCTCTCCCGGGACGCCGAGCGGCTGCGGCAGTGGGACACCCGGACCGCGGTCTCCCCGTACGGCTCGGGGGCGCTGGCCGGCTCCTCGCTGGGCCTGGACCCGGAGGCGGTCGCCGCCGACCTGGGCTTCGAGCGGGGCTCGGTCGGCAACTCGATCGACGGCACGGCCTCGCGCGACTTCGTCGCCGAGTTCGCCTTCATCACCGCGATGATCGGGATCAACCTGTCCCGGATCGCGGAGGAGATCATCATCTGGAACACGAAGGAGTTCTCCTTCGTCACCCTCCACGACGCCTTCTCGACCGGGTCGTCGATCATGCCGCAGAAGAAGAACCCGGACATCGCCGAGCTGGCGCGCGGCAAGTCGGGCCGCCTCATCGGCAACCTGACGGGGCTCATGGCCACGCTCAAGGCCCTGCCGCTCGCCTACAACCGGGACCTCCAGGAGGACAAGGAGCCGGTCTTCGACTCCTGCGACACCCTCGAGGTCCTGCTGCCGGCCTTCACCGGCATGATGGCCACCCTCACGGTCAACCGGGAGCGGATGGAGGAGCTGGCTCCGGCCGGCTTCTCGCTCGCCACCGACATCGCGGAGTGGCTGGTCAAGCAGGGCGTGCCCTTCCGGGTGGCGCACGAGGTGGCCGGCGAGTGCGTCAAGGTCTGCGAGGTGCTCGGGATCGAGCTCGACGAGCTGACGGACGAGCAGTTCGCGAAGATCTCGGAGCACCTGACCCCTGAGGTCCGGACCGTCCTGAACGTCAAGGGCGCCCTGGCCTCGCGCAACGGCCGCGGCGGCACCGCCCCCTCGGCGGTCGCGCTCCAGCTGACCGAACTCAAGGCGGACCTGGTCATCCAGCACGCCTGGGCGGCCCACAAGCAGTAGGCGCACTACGCGAAGGGGCGGCCGGAGCACGAGCTCCGGCCGCCCCTTCGGCGTCTACGAGACCCAGGCCGCCAGCGCGTCGAAGTCGGGGCGGGTCATGCCGATCCGCTCGTCGACGCGCATCAGCAGCGCCCGCGCCGGGTGGCGCTGAGCCACGTACTCCCGGTCCATGTCCGTGATGTCGTCGTCAATCCACGCGAAGGGCCGCGTGCCCGCGTACTCCAGGATGTACTGCGTCTTCCAGAATGTGCCGCGTGGCGCCCGGCCGTGCATCACCGGCCAGTCGATGAAGGGGAGCCGCGGCAGGCCCAGGTGCGGGCCTATCCAGTCGTTGGCCTCGTCCTTCCAGGTGGTGGCCCAGATGAGTTCGTACGACTCCGCCAGCGTGAGCAGCTCCGCGCCGTGGCCGTGGTTCAGCCAGACCCGCAAGGGCTTCGGGCTCTCGGCCCCCGTCCAGCCCGTGGGGCGCATCCGGTGGGTGGTGTACCCCTCGGGGCGGCGCTGGGCCTCGGCCGCGTAGGGATTCAGCGGTCCGTCCACGTCGATCAGCAGCAGGGGCTTCGTCGGTTTCATCTGGGCAGGATTCCTTTCAGCTGCTTCTACGGCTGCTCATTTGTCGATCGAATGAGACAATGACGTCTCATTCGGGTTATGCTTGTCTCATGGCTATGGACCGTGAACAGGTGCTGCGCGACGCGGCCGCCCTGCTCTCCCGCAAATCGACCGCCACGATGGACGAGGTCGCCCGCGCCGCCGGAATCGGGCGCGCGACCCTCCACCGGCACTTCGCCGGGCGCGACGCCCTCGTACGGGCCCTCGAAGAGCTGGGCATCCGGGAGTTCGAGGTGGCCTTCGACCACGCCCGCCTCGACGAGGGCAGCGCGGTCGAGGCGCTGCGCAGGCTCGTCGCGGAGGCGGAGCCGAACGCCGAGCTGCTGGCCTTCCTCGTCACCGAGAACCAGCTCTTCGAAGGCGACCAGGTCAACGAGGGATGGGCCCGCCTGGACGCCCGCGTCGGGGCACTCTTCCGGCGCGGCCAGGAAGAGGGCGACATCCGGATCGACCTGAGCCCCGCCTGGCTCACCGAGGCCCTCTACGGCCTCATCGGCACCTGCGCCTGGGCCGTCATGGACGGCCGGGTCGCGGCCAAGGACTTCCAGTACATGATCACCGAGCTGCTGCTCGGTGGCGCACGACGGAGCGTGGAGTGATGAGCGGTACCAAGCAGGCGAGCCCGGTCCAGGGGGCGGGGGTCAAGAGCGGCCGCGGGCGGTGGCTGGCGCTCTCCGTGCTCGTGCTGGCCGTGCTGCTGGTCGCGGTGGACGCGACGGTACTCGGTCTGGCCACCCCCTCCCTCTCCGAGGACCTCAAGCCGTCCGGCACCCAGCTGCTGTGGATCGGCGACATCTACTCCTTCGTGATCGCCGGACTGCTCGTCTCCATGGGCTCCCTCGGCGACCGCATCGGCCGCAAGAAGCTCCTCCTGGCCGGGGCCACCGTCTTCGGCGCCGTCTCCGTCCTCAACGCCTACGCGACCAGCCCCGAGATGATGATCGTCGCGCGGGCCCTGCTCGGCGTGGCCGGCGCGACCCTGATGCCGTCCACCCTCGCGCTGATCCGCAACATCTTCCACGACCCGAAGGAGCGCAGCCTCGCCATCGGCATCTGGGGCGCCACAGCCTCCGCCGGTGCGGCCGTCGGCCCGGTCGTCGGCGGAGCCCTGCTCCAGCACTTCTGGTGGGGCTCGGTGTTCCTCATCAACCTGCCCGTCATGGCCGCCCTGGTCATCGTCGGCACCAAGCTGCTGCCCGAGTCCAAGAATCCGGTCGCGGGCCCCTGGGACCTGGTCAGCGTCGGCCTCTCGCTCGTCGGTGTCATCAGCGTCGTCTACGCCGTCAAGGAAGCCGCCACCCACGGCCTGACCTGGGAGGTCGCCGGGGCCGCGGTGCTCGGCGCGGGCGCGCTGTACGGCTTCGTCCGCCGCCAGTTCACCCTGCCGTCCCCGCTGCTCGACATGCGGCTCTTCCGGCACCGCGGCTTCTCCGGCGCGGTCCTCGCCGACCTCCTCACCGTCTTCGGCCTGTCCGGACTGGTCTTCTTCCTCTCCCAGTTCCTCCAGCTCGTCCAGGGCCGCGAGCCGCTGGAGGCCGGCCTCGCGGAACTGCCCGCCGCCATCGGCGCGGTGGTCACCGGTCTCGCCGCGGGCAGGTACGCCCGCAGGTACTCGGTCCGGTCGATCGTCGCCGGCGGCCTCGGCGCCATAGGCCTGGCCCTCGCCGCGCTGACCGTGCTCCACAAGGAGAGCGGCTACCCGCTGCTCGGCGCGGCCCTGCTCGTCGTCGGCCTCGGCGCCGGATTCTCCTTCACCGTCACCGCCGACGTGATCCTCTCCAGCGTGCCCAAGGAGCAGGCCGGTTCGGCTTCGGCCGTCTCCGAGACGGCGTACGAACTCGGCGCCGCCCTCGGCATCGCCCTGCTCGGCTCCATCGTCACCGGCGTCTACCAGGGCTTCACCGCCCCGGCGTCCGTCGCGGGCCCCGTCGCCGACGCCGCGCACGAATCCCTCGGCGGAGCCGTCGAGGCGGCCAGGACCCTGGACCCGCACACCGCGCAGCAGATGGTCGGCGCCGCCCAGGAGGCGTTCGTGGACGGGCTGCGGCTCGCCTCCGGCGTCGGCGCCGCCGTTCTGCTGGCCACTGCCGTGGCCGCCTGGTTCCTGCTGAAGGGCCAGAAGCTCCAGGATGGCATCGCGCACTGACGTGGCGACAAACGATCTGTTCCGGCCAGGAGTTGACAGTCCGTCGGACCCCGGGTCACCATCCCGGCGATGGAGATCAATGATCTGACCCCGGCGGAACGCCGCGTCTGGGAAGCCTTCCCGCGCGGTGAAGGCGTCGACTTCCGCGAGAGTCCGGACGAGGACGCGTCGGAGGGTGCCTCATGGGGTCCCGAGCGTACGGTCCGCGCCGATGTGCTCCGCGCCCTGCTGGTCAACAGTCCTTCGGTGCCCGGCCAGGTCGCCGGCCTCAAGATCAAGGGCGCGAAGATCACCGGGAGGCTGGATCTCAAGTACGCCGCGATCGAGGCCCCGATGCGGATGCGAGGCTGCTGGTTCGAACACAAGCCGGGCCTGTACGGGGCCCGCCTGCGCGCCCTCGTCCTCACGGAGTCGTGCCTGCCCGGCCTGACCGCCGCCACCCTGCGCGTCGAGGTGGTGCTCCGGATGTCCTGCTGCCGTATCACCGGGCCGGTCCGCCTCGCCGGAGCCCGGATATCCGGCGGCCTCTTCCTCCAGGGCGCCGTCCTCGGCACACCGGAAGGCACCGCCGAGGGCGCTCAGGAGCCGTCGCTCCAGCTGAACCACGCCACCATCGGTACCGACATCATCGCCTTCGGATTGACTGTCTACGGTCAGGTACGTATCAACGGAGCCGTCGTCGGCGGCCAGATCAATCTGGATGACGCCTGCCTCCTCGTCCCCGGCGGCACCGCCTTGCACGCCGAGACCCTCACCGTCGGCACCGACCTGCGAGCCATGCGGATGGAGGCCCAGGGCAGGGTCAACCTCACCGGCTCCCGTATACCGGGGCAGCTCAACTTCGCCTATGCCCGCTTCCTCAATCCCGGCGGCGTCGCCCTGCGCGCCTCCAGCTGCGTGATCGGCGAGGTGTGGCTACGCTCCTGCGAGCGGCTCCAGGGCGGGGTGAACCTGCGGCGCTCGCAGTTCGACCTGCTGCACGTGCCGCCCGAGACCTGGCCCGACCAGATCCGCATCGACGGGCTCACCTACAGCACCCTCGCCCCGCACCTGCCCGCCGAGGAACGGCTGCCCGCGCTGGAGCGGGAGGAGTCCGGTTACCTCCCGTACGCCTACGAACAGCTCGCCGCGGCCTACCGTACGGCGGGCGACGACGCGGCCGCGCGGACGGTGCAGCTCGCCAAGCTGCGGCGGCACCGGCACACCCTGCGCCGGCACACGCGGCTCTGGGGACTGCTCCAGGAGGCCACCGTCGGCTACGGCTTCCGGCCGCTGCGCGCGGCGGGCTGGCTCGCGGCGCTGCTGCTGACCGGGAGCATCGCCTACGGGATCGAGCCGCCGCGCGCCCTGAAGACAGGAGAGGCGCCCGACTTCAACCCGGTGTTCTACACGCTCGACCTGATGCTGCCGATCATCGGCTTCGGCCAGGAAGCGGCCTTCGCGCCGAGCGGCTGGCACCAGTGGCTGTCGTACCTGCTGATCGTGACCGGCTGGGTCCTCGCCACCACGACGGCGGCGGGCGTCAGCCGGTCACTCCGGCGGCAGTGAAACGGTTTCAGGCCGCCTTGGCCTTGGTGGCGTACATGTCCACGTACTCCTGGCCCGAGAGCCGCATGACCTCGGCCATCACCGAGTCGGTGACGGCGCGCAGCACGTAGCGGTCGCGGTCCATGCCCTCGTAGCGGGAGAACTCCATCGGCTCGCCGAAGCGGACGGTGACCCGGCCCGGGCGCGGCATGCCGGCGCCGCCGGGCTGGAGCTTGTCGGTGCCGATCATCGCGAACGGGACCACCGGGGCGCCGGTCATCAGGGTCAGGCGGGCGATGCCGGTGCGGCCGCGGTAGAGGCGGCCGTCGGGCGAGCGGGTGCCCTCGGGGTAGATGCCGAAGATCTTGCCCTCTTCGAGGATCCGGCGACCGGTCATCAGGGCGGCGACTCCGCCGTTGGCCCCGTCGCGGTCGACGGGGATCATGCCGGAGCCGGTGAAGAACCAGGCCATGGCGCGGCCCTTGATGCCCTTGCCCGTCACGTACTCGTCCTTGCCGATGAAGTGGACCGTGCGGTCGCAGACCAGCGGAAGGATCATCGAGTCGATGAAGGTGAGGTGGTTGCCCGCCAGAATCACCGGTCCGTCGCCGGGGATGTTCTCGATGCCCTCCACACGGGTGCGGAACATCAGGCGCATGACCGGTCCGACAGTGGCTTTGATGAGGCGCGTACGGAACAACGTGGGCCCTCCGGCATCGAAAAGCGTTTTTCGCACCCACCACACGGCGGTAGTGCAGGTGAGGACGATACTCGCGGGTCAGCCCTGATCGCACATCGGGTTCACGAGTCGATACACACTGTTGACGTACGTTTCCGCCATGTTCCCCCGCTGCGCCCCCGGCCGATACCGCCCCTTGCCTACGATCGGCACGGCGATTCGGGCGTTTCGGAGCGAGGAGTGGGACTCATGACGCAGGGTGGGGCAGCACGGCGCACGGTCCTGGGGGCGGCCGTCCTGGCGGCCGGAGGTGGGATCACGGCGCTCTCGGCGGGCACGGCCACCGCGTCGGACGCGGGCACGGCCACCGCGTCGGACGCGGGCACGGCCACCGCGTCGGACGCGGGCACGGCCGCCGCGTCGGACGCGGGCCACCGCGGGGGCTACCGGGACCTTCCCTACCCGACGGTGATCGGCCACCGCGGCGCCAGCGGATACCGGCCGGAACACACGCTCGGCTCCTACCAGCTCGCCCTCGACCTGGGCGCGGACGTCATCGAGCAGGACCTGGTCCCGACCAAGGACGGGCACCTGGTGTGCCGCCACGAGAACGAGATCGGCGGCACCACCGACGTCGCCGACCACCCCGCCTTCGCCTCGCGCCGGACCACCAAGTCCGTCGACGGGGTCTCCGTCACGGGCTGGTTCACCGAGGACTTCACCCTCGCGGAGCTCAAGACCCTGCGTGCGAAGGAACGTATCCCCGCCCTCCGCCAGCGCAACACCCTCTACGACGGCCAGTGGGCCGTACCCACCTTCGAAGAGGTGCTGCGCTGGGCCGACCGCGAGGGCAAGCGGCGCGGCAAGACGGTCTGGCTGCACGTCGAGACCAAGCACCCCAGCTACTTCCGCGCCCTCGGCCTCGGCCTGGAGGAGCCCCTCGCGAAGCTGCTGCGCCGCTACCGGCGCGACGGCCGCGATGGCGCCCTCTTCCTCCAGTCCTTCGAACCCTCCAGCATCCAGCGGCTCGCGCGGCTGGTCTCGGCGCCCCGCGTGGTCCTGCTCTCCGCGGCGAACACCCGTCCGTGGGACTTCGAACAGGCCAAGGACCCGCGTACGGTCGCGGACCTGGTCAAGCCCGAGGGCCTGCAGTGGATCGCCGGCTTCGCCCAGGGCATCGGCCCGACCATGGACCTGATCCTCCCGCGCGACGCGGCCGACAAGCTCGGCGCTCCCACCACGCTGGTCGCGGACGCCCACGCCCGCGGGCTCATCCTGCACCCCTACACCGCGCGCAACGAGAACAGCTTCCTGCCGGCCGACTACCGCAAGGGCACGGACCCGGCCGCGTACGGGGACGCCTTCGGCGCCTTCCGGACGTACTTCGAACAGGGCATCGACGGCATCTTCACGGACAACCCGGACACCGGGCTGCTCGCGGCGGAGGCCTTCCGCCCGGGTCGCCGTCCCGTCAACCGCTGAACGGGCCTTCCCGAACGAGTGGGCCGGGCCCGGCGGGGAAACCGCCGGGCCCGGCCCACTCGTCCCGCCCGGCATGGACCTGCTGAAGGCTGACGTCTTTGAGAAGCTCCGCCCGCTGCTCTCCGCCGAGGCGGCCGCGGAGGCCCCGGGCGCCGGAGTCGAGGCGGCCGACCTGGAACAAGCCG
>NZ_JAGGOZ010000121.1:0-675 GCF_018614075.1 Streptomyces sp. ISL-94
AAGCGGGAGTGGTTCGCCAAGACCCGCCGCCTGCACCTGCTTCAAGACCGGCTCGATGCGGTGCGGGCGGACCGCGAAGCCGGGCGGGTCCGGGTCGTGCGGGGTGGTAGACGGCTTCTGGGCACCCGTCACCATCTCGCGGCCGCGCAGCTCACCGAACCGCAGTGGCGGGAACGCTGGGAAACCGAACGCTGGTTCCTCGCCGCTGACGGCGAGAGCGGGAAGCGGTACGGCAACGAGACGGTCCGCGTCGCACCCGACGGTGAACTGAGCATCAAGCTCCCCGTCCCGCTCGCCGGGCTGGCGAACGCCGGGCACGGCCGGTACGTGCTCGCCGCACGCGTGACGTTCCCCCACCGGGGCACGGAGTGGGCCGACCGTGTCGAAGCGAACCGGGCGGTGGCCTACCGCATCCACTACGACGTGCAGCGCGGCCGCTGGTACCTGACCGCTTCCTGGCAGTACCCGCCCACCCCGACGATCCCGATCGAGGCCGCCCTCGCGCACGGCGTGATCGGTGTGGACACCAACGCCGACCACCTCGCGGCCTGGCGACTGGACCGGCACGGCAACCCGACCGGCAATCCCCGCCGCTTCTTCTACGACCTCACCGGCAGCGCGGATCATCGTGACGCCCAGGTACGGCATGCCCTCACCCGGCTGCTGCACTGGGCC
>NZ_JAGGOZ010000121.1:755-8373 GCF_018614075.1 Streptomyces sp. ISL-94
CGGCATCACGATCATCGCCGTAGACCCTGCCTACACCTCGATATGGGGCGCCCAGCACTGGCAGAAGCCCCTTACCAGCACCACTCGCACCACCACCCGTCACGATGCGGCGAGCATCGCGATCGGCAGGCGCGCCCAAGGGCACCCGATCCGGCGACGGACGGCACCGCCCCACGACGACCGGAGTGATCGTCGCGGGCATCGGACCGTCCAGGCCCAACCGGGCACCCTCGGACGTGAGGAACCCCGCCCCCGCGTCCCCGGACCACGCACACGATGCGTGTCGCCGGACGCGGAGCGAACGCGGGAGACCAGGACATCCAAAACCGTTCGGGATGCCCGCAGCGACCAGGAATGGGTCCAAGACCCACTCCTGCTCACTGAGTAGGAACGGTCCTCGGTCGCGGCCGTCTCCTTGTGCCGGCCCCACTCATCCTCGAACGACACAGCTCCCCTCGCACACCGCCTACCTGATCAAGGCCACCTAGCGAGCCCCCGACCGGCCCTCAAACGTGCGTGGGGGCGAACATGCGCAGTTGTGCCGGAATGACCAGGACCGATGGGCCGGGGGTGGCGAGGGCCTTCGCGAGGTCCGCGCGGAGGGTCTCCCGGGAGATCAGGGCCGCCGGGACGCCGAAGGATTCCGCCAGGGCCACGAAGTCGGGGCGGGTCAGCTCCGTTGCCGTCGTGCGGCCGTCGAAGGAGTCGGCCATGTACTCGCGCAGGATGCCGTAGCCGCCGTCGTCCACGATCAGCCACGTGACGTCGAGGTCGTGCTGCTTGGCCGTGGCCAGTTCCGCGATCGAGTACATCGCGCCGCCGTCGCCGGAGACCGCCAGGACCGGGGTGCCCGGCTCGGCGACCGCCGCACCGAGGGCAGCCGGGAAGGCGTAGCCGAGGCCGCCCGCGCCCTGGGCCGAGTGCATGGTGTTGGGGTGCTTCGCGTCGAAGGCCGACCAAGCCCAGTAGGACAGGATCGTCATGTCCCAGAACGACGGGGAGCGGGCGGGCAGGGCCGCGCGGATCGAGGCCAGGAGCTCCTGCTCCAGGGTCAGGTCCTGGGAGGCGAGGCGTGCCGCGATCTCGGCCAGCAGGGCGCGGACCCGCTCGGGGGCCTGCGGGTCCTCGCGTTCGGAGACCGTTTCGAGAAGGGCCTGGAGGGCGAGGCGGGCGTCCGCGTGGATGCCCAGGGCCGGGTGGTTGGACTCCAGCTTGCCGAGGTCCGCCTCGATCTGGACGACCCGGCCCGTGGGGAAGAACGTGTGGTAGTTCGAGCTGAGTTCCCCGAGGCCCGAGCCGACGACCAGGAGGACGTCCGCGTCCTCCAGGAAGTCGGTCATGTGGCGGTCCTCCAGCCAGGACTGGAGGGAGAGCGGGTGGGCCCACGGGAAGGCGCCCTTGCCGCCGAAGGTGGTGACCACCGGGGCGTTCAGGCGCTCGGCGAGCTGCTTCAGCTTGCCCGCCGCGTCCGAGCGGATGACTCCGCCGCCCGCGATGATCACCGGGCGGGAGGCGGACGAGAGCCAGTGGGCCGCCACCGCCGTGAGCTCGGGGCGCGGAGCCAGCTCGTGCGGCGTGGCGTCCATGCCGGTGACCTGCGGGATGAGGGTCTCCGCGCGCAGCACGTCCTCCGGGATCTCCACCCAGACCGGGCCGGGCGGGACCGTGAGGGCCGATTCCCAGGCCTCGGCGACGACGGAGGGGATCTGGGAGGGGGTGCGCGCGATGTGGACCGACTTCACGACGTCCCGGAAGGACGCGGACTGGTCGCGCAGCTCGTGCAGGTGGCCGCGGCGCCCACCGCCCAGGCCCGCCGAGGGGACCTGCGAGGAGATGGCCACGACCGGGGCGGAGGCCGCCGCCGCCTCGGCGAGGGCCGGCAGGGAGGTGAGCGCCCCCGGGCCCGTGGAGAGGAGGAGGGGGACGGCCTCTCCCGTGATCCGGCCGTACGCGTCCGCCGCGAAGCCCGCGTTGTTCTCCACCCGGAGGGTGACCAGGTGCAGGTCCGAGCGGCCGACCGCGTCGAACAGGGCCAGCGCGTGCTGCCCCGGCAGACCGAAGACGGTGGTCGCGCCGAGGCCGCGCAGCGCCTCCACGACCAGGTCCCCGCCCGTCCGCCCCGGCGGCGGCGCGAGTGCGGCCGCCGTCTGGGCCTCGGTGGGACGGAGTACCAGGTCGTGGTCGTGCGTCACGTGCGCTTACTCGCCCTTCGGGTTCGCCTTCGCCGCCGCACTGTGCTTATCGACCCTGCCTGGCGGCAGCGATCTGGCGGCTCATGATCGTGGTGAGCTCGTACGCGGTGTGCGAGGCCGCGACCGAGGTGATCTCGGCGTGATCGTACGCCGGGGCCACCTCGACGACGTCGGCGGAAACGAGGTTGCAGGAGGACAGGCCGCGGATGATCTCCAGCAGCTCGCGGGAGGTCATGCCGCCCGCCTCCGGGGTGCCGGTGCCGGGCGCGTGCGCCGGGTCGAGCACGTCGATGTCGATGGAGATGTACAGGGGACGGTCGCCGATGCGCTGGCGCAGCTGGTCGGCGACCTCGTCGGCGCCGCGCCGGTAGACGTCCGCCGAGGTGACGATGCCGAAGCCCATCTTGGCGTCGTCGTCCAAGTCCTGCTTGCCGTACAGCGGGCCGCGCGTACCGACGTGGGACAGCGCCTCGGTGTCGAGGATGCCCTCCTCGACGGCGCGGCGGAACGGGGTGCCGTGCGTGTACTCGGCGCCGAAGTACGTGTCCCAGGTGTCCAGGTGCGCGTCGAAGTGGAGCAGCGCGACCGGGCCGTGCTTCTTCGCGACGGAGCGGAGGAGGGGGAGGGCGATGGTGTGGTCGCCACCCAGGGTCATCAGGCGGGAGCCGGAGGAGAGGAGCTCGTCGGCGGCGGCCTCGACCGTCTCGACGGCCTCGTTGATGTTGAACGGGTTGACGGCGATGTCACCGGCGTCCGCGACCTGCGCGAGGGCGAAGGGGGAGGCGTCCTGGGCCGGGTTGTACGGGCGCAGCAGGCGGGAGGCCTCGCGGATGGCGTTGCCGCCGAAGCGGGCGCCGGGGCGGTACGAGACACCGGAGTCGAAGGGCACTCCGACGACGGCGACGTCGGCGGAGCCGACCTCGTCGAGGCGCGGCAGGCGGGCGAAGGTCGCCGGGCCCGCGTAGCGCGGGATGCGGGAGGAGTCGACGGGGCCGCGCGGCTGCGTGCTCATGGGGGGTGCCCTTCTGGAGGTCCTGCTGGTTCCTGCTGGTGCGGTGCTTCGAGCGTAAGGCGACACCTCCGGGCCGCGCAGTGTACGTTCTATCCACAGACCACCCCCTGATGTGTACGGAGTATCCATGGAGGCCCCGCCGACCCAGCCGGTCGCCCTCGGCGCGCTGCTCGCCGACCGGGAGCTGGGCCTGCGGCACCTCGCGGGGCCCGCCGAGGCGGAGGTGCACGGGGTGCACGCCTCCGAGATGGCGGATCCTTCGCCGTACCTGCTGGGCGGCGAACTGCTGCTGACGGCGGGGGCCGACCTCGCGGATGCCGGCGCGGGCCAGGACAGGGGTGAGGGCGGCCAGGGGCCGTTGCGGGCCGCCGGGACGGAGGCCGGGGAGTACGTCGCCCGCCTGGTGCGGGCCGGCGCGGCCGGGGTCGGGTTCGGGGTGACCCCGGTGCACGAGACAGTGCCGCGGGCCTTGGTGGACGCCTGCGACCGCCACGGGCTGCCCCTGGTCGAGGTGCCGCCCGGAACCCCCTTCACGGCGGTGGCCCGGACGGTGTGGCGGCTGATGGCGGAGGCCCGGACCCGGGAACTCCGCCGGGTGACCGAGGCGCAGCAGTCACTGGCCGCGGCGGCCGGCCGCCCGGACCCGGTCGCGGCCGTACTCTCCCGCCTGGCGGCGAGCCTGGGCGGCTGGGCCGGCCTGCTCACCCCGGAACCGCTCCAGCGCCCCGCGAGCACTGGCCCGGCCGGCCGGGACACCGCCGGCGCGGGCCCCGACCGCACGGGCCCCGACCGCACGGGCCCCGACCGCACGGGGCCCGACCGCACGGGGCCCGACCGCACGGGCCCCGACCGCACGGGCACCGACCGCACCGGCACCCGCACCGGCCCCGCCGGACTGCGCACCGTCAGGGCCGCTGCCGGGGGTGAACCCGGGGGGGATGTGCGGGCCGCGCTGGAGGCGCTCGCGGAGCGGGTCGCGCCCGGCTCCGCGGCGACCGCCACCGACACCCTGGCCGGGACGGACCTCGCGGCGTACGCGGTGGGCAGCGGCCAGGTGCTCGCCCTGGCGACCCCCGCCCGGGCTCCCGGCGACCACACCATCGCCTCCGCCGCCGCCGTGCTGCTCACCCTGCTCACCGCGAGCCGCCCGGCCGGGACGGAGGCGGCCGCCCTCACCCGGCTGCTGCTCGACGGGGACCCGGCCGGGGCCCTCGCCCCCGGGCCCTGGTACGCCGTGCACGCCCGGGGCGCCGACGACCCGCAGGCCCTCGCCGCCACCCTGGGCACCGTACTGCTGGACCCGCGCGGGCCGGTCGTACGGCTGCTCACCGACCGGGAGCCCGGCCCGCAGCCCGGCTGGCGGTTGGGGGTGAGCGCCCCGGCCGCGCCCGAAGCCCTGGCCGGCGCCGACGCGCAGGCCGGGCGGGCCCTGGAGCGCGCCGAGGCGGCCCGCACCCCGATGGCCCGGCACCGGGACCCCGGCTTCGCCGGCCTGGTCGGCGAAGCCGAGGCCCGCGCCCACGCCGAGGCCCTGCTCGGCCCGCTCTCCGCCACGCTCCGGGACACCCTGCGCGCCTGGCTGGCCCACCACGGCAGCTGGGACCGCAGCGCCGCCGCGCTCGGCGTCCACCGCAACACCGTCCGCCAGCGCATCGCCCGCGCCGCCGATCTGCTGGGCGCCGACCTGGACGACCCGGACACCCGGATGGACCTGTGGTTCGCGCTGCGCCGGCCGCCCGAGCGGTAACCGCCTCGGCCCTGCCCAGTGCCCGGCACGGCAGAAGCGGGCATCCGGCCAGTCGCCGTTGGCCGGGTCACTCCACGGAGAGGGCACCGGGGGCCCGTCGGCGGGCCCGCCGCAGAAAGGTTTCCGCGGGCGTGTTCTCCGCCCTGGACAGCCGGAGTGACTCCCGGGTAACTTAGCTATGAGCAAGCGCTTAGCCATTTAGTCTGGCCGAACCAGGGATCGAGGAGGCGGCTCGTGCGCCGTACGGTATTCAACGAGGACCACGAGGCGTTCCGGGACACCCTCCGGGCCTTCATCGAGGCCGAGGTCGTCCCCGTCTACGACGAGTGGTTCGCCGCCGGCCAGGCGCCGCGCGAGTTCTACTACAAGCTCGGCGAGCTGGGCCTCTTCGGCATCAACGTCCCCGAGGAGTTCGGCGGCGCGGGCCTGGACACCCACAAGTTCGAGGCCGTCCTCTACGAGGAGACCTCGCGCGCGGGCGTCCAGTTCGGCGGCTCCGGCGTGCACGTGCTGCTTGCCCTCCCCTACATCAAGATGCTGGCCGACGACGAGCAGAAGAAGCGTTTCCTGCCGAAGTTCGTCACCGGCGAGGAGATGTGGGCCCTGGCGATGACCGAGCCGGGCACCGGCTCCGACGTCGCGGGCATGAAGACCACCGCCAAGCTCTCCGAGGACGGCACCCACTACGTCCTCAACGGCGCCAAGACCTTCATCACCGGTGGCGTCCACGCCGACCGCGTGATCGTCTGTGCCCGCACCTCCGCCCCGCGCGAGGACGACCGCCGCTTCGGCATCTCCCTCTTCGCCGTGGACACCAAGTCCGAGGGCTACTCCATCGGCCGCAAGCTGGACAAGCTCGGCCTGCGCACCTCCGACACCGCCGAGCTGGCGTTCGTCGACGTGAAGGTGCCGGTCGAGGACCTGCTCGGCGAGGAGAACAAGGGCTTCTACTACCTCGGCGCCAACCTGCCCTCCGAGCGCTGGGGCATCGCCTTCGGCGCGTACGCGCAGGCCAAGGCCGCCATCCGGTTCGCCCAGCAGTACGTGACCGAGCGCACCGTCTTCGGCAAGCCGGTCGCCCACTTCCAGAACACCAAGTTCGAGCTGGCCGCCTGCCAGGCCGAGGTGGACGCGGCCGAGGCCGTCGCCGACCGCGCCCTGGAGGCCCTGGACGCCGGTGAGCTGACCGCCGCCGAGGCCGCCTCCGCGAAGCTGTTCAACACCGAGGTCGCGCACCGCGTGATCGACAAGTGCCTCCAGCTGCACGGCGGCTACGGCTACATGAACGAGTACCCGATCGCCCGCCTGTACGCCGACAACCGCGTGAACCGCATCTACGGCGGCACCAGCGAGGTCATGAAGTCCATCATCGCCAAGTCCATGGGCCTGTAAGGGATTCAGGGCACCTACCCTTCCCCCATGAACGAGGCACTGACGACGCTCCTCGATCTGCTCGACCTCGAGCAGATCGAGGAGAACATCTTCCGCGGCACCAGCCGGCCTTCCCTGGTGCCGCGCGTCTTCGGCGGCCAGGTCGCGGCCCAGGCGCTGGTGGCCGCGGGCCGGACCGTGCCCGCCGACCGCACGGCGCACTCGCTGCACTCGTACTTCCTGCGCGCCGGCGACCCGGGCGTGCCCATCGTGTACTCGGTGGACCGGATCCGCGACGGGCGCTCCTTCACCACGCGCCGGGTCGTCGCCGTCCAGCACGGGCAGCCGATCTTCCACCTCTCGGCGTCGTTCCAGACGTACGAGGACGGCCTCGACCACCAGGCCGCCATGCCCCCGGCCCCGGACCCGGAGACCCTGCCGACCGCGGCCGAGTCCCTGCCCGCGTACCGGGACATCTTCCGCGACCCCGGGACGGTGGAGCGGCTGATCGACGCGCGCGGCGCGGTGGACCTGCGGTACGCCACGGTCCCGCCGTGGGGCAGCATCGGCGAGCCGGTGGAGCCGCGTACGCAGGTGTGGTTCCGCACGGCGGGCAAGCTGGACAGCTACGACGCGCTGCTGCACACCTGCCTGGCCACCTACGTCTCCGACATGACCCTGCTGGACTCGGTGCTGCTCGCGCACGGGCGGGGCGGGTGGGCGGTGGGCGACGTCGTCGGCGCCTCGCTGGACCACGCGATGTGGTTCCACCGGCCGTTCCGCGCGGACGAGTGGCTGCTGTACGACCAGGAGTCCCCCTCGGCGTCCGCCGGCCGCGGCCTCGGCCAGGCCCGCATCTGGACCCAGGACGGCCGACTGGCCGTGACCGTCATCCAGGAGGGCGTCGTCCGCGTCCCGCGCGGCTAGTGCTGTGACCGGGTGCCGCCGCTTGGCGCGGGGCCGGGGGGCGGGTACGGGTGTCGGCCCTGCGGGGCCGGTCCCCTATCCGCCCTTCCTCCTCCCCCAGACTCCGTCCGGGAGGGACCCCCACCCGGGCTCCGCCCGGACCCGTTCCTGGGGCTCCGCCCCGGACCCCCGGCAGCGGCGCCGCACGGGCGCAACGCCCCGTCGGGCTGCGGCTAGTGCTGTGGCCGGAAAGGTTTGCCGGGGCGCGGCGTCCGGTGCGGTGCATCGCAAGGCGGAGGGCCGCGGCTCGTACTGGACGTACTTGCGCGGTCCGACAACACGGCGAGGTGCCGTGCCTGAGGGCACCTCCGCGGAGGTCCCCCCGGACGG
>NZ_JAGGOZ010000122.1 GCF_018614075.1 Streptomyces sp. ISL-94
CTGCGCCGGATTGTGCGACGCAGTGAACATCGCACCCGGCAGACCCAGAGAACCCGACGCGTAGTACAGCTGGTCCGTCGAACACAGCCCGATCAGCGTCACGTCCACGCCGCGGGCCGCCGCACCCCGCGCGAACGCCGCCGACAGACCCGGGGACGACGGACGCATGTCATGGCCGACCACGATCGCCGCAGCACCCGTCACCTCCACGAATGCCGCACCGAACAGCTCCGCCAGCGACTCGTCCCACTCGTCCGGCACAACGCCACGCACGTCATACGCCTTGACGATGTTCGAAAGATCTGCGGCCACTGCCTGCCCCTCCTGAAGGTTTTGTCCGGTCCGGTCAACCTACCCTGAACCCGGAGCGGTACTTCAGATGATCACAGCGTCAGGAATCGGGCGATCTCAGGACGCGCAGGTGTCCGCGACGCGTCTCGCCGGTGGACGGGCCCTTCTGGCCGGCCCCTCCCGCCTCGGCGGCGCGCTCGGGCGGCCGGGCGGCTTCGCGTACCGCGTTGGCGAGGGCTTCGAGGTCGTCACCGCTGGGGCGCGACGGCGCGGACCCGTCGGACAGGCGGACGACGTCCCAGCCGCGCGGGGCGGTCAGGCGCTCCGAGTGCTCGGCACACAGGTCGTAGCAATGGGGTTCGGCGTAGGTGGCGAGCGGGCCGAGAACTGCGGTCGAATCGGCGTAGACGTACGTCAGTGTCGCGACGGCAGGGCGGCCGCACGCGGTGCGCGAACAGCGACGTACAAGGCTCACGACGTTGGACGGTACCGCACTCTTGACCGGGCCGCGACGACTCTCCCGCCGCTCACTCCCCCGTGTCGTGGCGAGGGCTACCCTGCGGGGGTGACCGACAGCCCGCTGCCTCCCCACCCCGCCGAGCCCCCTGTGGGGGCCCCCGCCGAGCCGCGTCCGCGTCGCCGCGACCGGCACGGGCGCGGGATGCGCGGGCCGGTGGCGCCCCCGCAGGTCCCGCTGTCGGCGAGCCGGGCGGAGCTCTTCGGGGACCTCGTACGGGACTCCGTGGAGCGGCTGGAGCGGCGCTGGCCGCAGCTGGCCGAGGTGGAGTTCCTCGTCGGCGACGTGCCCGGTCCGCCGGGCGGCCCGGACGGCGGCTGGAACGACGAGGCGGTGCCGCTGGGCGCGCTCCAGGAGGCCCGCGACGGCCGGCCGGCCCGGATCGTGGTGTTCCGGCGGCCGGTGGAGATCCGTACGAAGTCGCGGGACGAGAAGGCCTTGCTGGTGCACGAGATCGTGGTGGAGCAGGTGGCGGAGCTGCTGGGGCTGTCGCCCGAGACCGTGGATCCGCGGTACGGGCAGGACTGACCGACCCCGATGACCGGGGGGATCGTCCCGCGCCCTGCCGCCTGCGTTACCCGGTCAGGACCGAGAGGTCCTCGGTGGCCCTGGGCACCGAGACGGTGGAGTGGTCGTCGGACAGGGTCTGGACGGTGAACATCGCGATGCCCTCGTGCGGGAGGGACAGGGTGCGGGACGCGTGGACCGGGCCGCCGGAGAGGGTTTCGACGGTGAGGGCGTAGGCGCCCTTGGCGCCCGCCGGGGCGATGTCGACCTTCTGTGTCGTGCCCGCCTTGACCGTGACCTCCTGGGAGGCCGGTTCCCCGCCGCCGGTGCCGGGCGAGGCCGTCACCTTGACCTTCGCGTCCTTGTCGCCGGGCGCCGTGAGCGTCAGTACGGTCGCGTTCTCCTCGGGCCGGTTGTCGGCCACGGTGGCCCGCGCGCCCACCGGTCCGGCGGCCGGGACGAAGCCGAGTTCCTGCTTGGCGCCGTTGCCGCGGACCACCCGTACCGCCGCGACCACCGGCGTGGCCCGCTTGAGGTCCACCGGGGTCAGTACCAGGGAGCCCTGTTCGCCGCGGGTCACGTCCTTGAGGTCGACGCTCGCCGTCATGCCGGCCTTGAGGTGCAGCTGCTCGTTGTCCGCCGGGGTGATGGGGCCGCCCGGCCCGGCCAGCCGGATCTTCAGGTCCGCGTCCTCCTCGCCCGGGACGAAGGCGACCAGGCGGACTGAGGCGGCGTCGGCCGGGATGCCCGGCAGGACCAGTGAGCCCGCCGGATCGGCGGAGGCCGGCAGCCAGTCGGCGCCCACGCCCTCCTCGGCGGCCTGGACCGAGGCGCCGACCCGGCCGGCCCGGGTGGTGACGTGCGCGGTGGCGTCCGCGAGCTGGATGCCCGGGACCAGGGAGGAGAGCAGGACGGACTTGCTGGACTTGGGGTCGATCCGGATGCCCTCGCCGGTGGCCGCCTCGGCCTTGGCCAGCCCGTCGGGGCCGAAGAGCTTGATGTCGACGACGGCGGCGGCGTCGTCCGGGTTGGTGAGGTGGAGGTAGTCCTCCCGCCCCTTGGCCGTGCCGACCGCCGGGAACCAGAAGTCGGTGCCGGGTGCGGTGCAGCCGACGCCGAGGACGCCGCGGGCCCGGCCGACGGAGACCTTGGTGGTCTGCTGCACGGTCCAGCCGGGGGCCAGGATCCCGTCGGCGCTGCCCGTCAGCGCGGGCGCATCGGCGCCGGAGGCAGTGGCTCCGAAGGGCTTGCCGACCTCCTTGGACTCCAGAACCGGCTTGGCCTCCTTGGTGGCGCCGAGCAGCCGGGCCGAGCCCTTGCCCTCGGCCGGGGCGGCCGCGCCGGGGGTGAAGGCCGTGTACGTGGTCTCCGCGATGTCCGAGGAGCTGGGCGCCGGACAGACCAGCAGGGACCGCTCCACCGGCATCCGGGGCGCGGACGCCACCTTGCCGTCGGCCGCCTTCCCCTCGGGGGAGGGGGCGGTGAGGGAGGCGATGCCGGTGAGGGCTGCCAGCGCCGCGGTCACGGCCGCCAGCGTCAGGGGTGCGCGCTGCTTCACTGCTGGGGGCTCCCGTCGGAACGCGGGTCGTGCGGTGCGTGGGGGTCGTAGGCCTCGTACGTCTCATAGGGCTCGTACGGGTACGGGTACTGCTGCTGGTCCGGCTGCTGCCGGTCCGGCTGCTGCTGGGGGTACGGGGGCTCGTAGCCCTGCTGGTACGGCTCCTCGTACGGCGGCTGCTGCGGCTGCTGCGGCTGCTCGTAGGCGTAGCCGCCCTGGTCGCCGTAGGCCGGGTAGGCGTACGTGTCCTCGCCGTAGGCCGGCTGCGCCGGGATCTCCGCATACGGGTCGGCGGCCACCGCGGCCTCCACGGGTGCGGGGCCGGGCTCGGACTCGGCGCGCAGCCGGCGGGCGCGGCGGCCTTCGCCGGGCTCGCCCGGGCCGGGCTGGGCGGGGATCGCGGCCTCCTCCTCGGGGAGGTCGTCGTCGAGCCGCTCGCGGCGGCCGGGCAGGGCCATCACCAGCAGGACCAGGGCGAGGAGGCCCTGAGTCCAGTGCCAGGCTGTCCTGACGAGGGAGTCCTCGTGGACGAGGTCGAGGCGGCCGCCGTCGGCGGGCAGTTCGAAGCCCTGCGCCCAGCCGTCGAGGGTCTTGGGCTTGAGGGGCTTGCCGTCGAGGGTGGCCTGCCAGCCGGAGTCGGCGCGGTCGGCGATGCGCAGCGTGCGGCCCGCCTCGCCGGCCGGGATCTTTCCGTGGGCCTCCACGGGGCCCGCGGCGACCGGGATCGGTGCCTCGCCCTGCTTGCCGGAGACGATGACGGCGCGGGGCAGCCAGGGCTCGACGCCCCACAACGCGGTGCCGTCCTGCTGGTGGCGTCGGCTGAGGCCGGGGGTGGCGTCGAGGACGCGGCGGATCTCCGCGGGGCCGCCGGGGCGGAACATGACGAAGCGGATGGCGTAGGCGCTGAGCTGGCTCGACTGGTCGGCGCCGGAGCCGGCGACGAGGTTGGAGACGACCTTGTCGAGGCGGGGGTCGCTGCCGGTCCGGGCGGCGGTCTCGGCGTCGCCGAGGCGGCCGCCGGAGCCGCGGACGAGGCTGTAGGAGACGGTGCCGGGCCGGTCCAGGCCGAGGATCAGGGTGCGGGTCTGGTTGTCGTCGCCGCTTGCGTCGGCGACGAACGCGGGGACCTGCACGGGGTCGCGGCGCTGGAGCGGGCCGTCGGCGCCGGCGACCAGCCAGGCGGCCGCGGCGAGCAGCGGTCCGGCGGCGGCGGCGAGGGCGATGAGCGCGGCCAGCGGCTGGCGCCAGCCGAAGCTGCGCGCGGCCACGCGTTCCCTGGCGCCGTCCGCGCCGAGCGCGGCGGCGGCCAGCAGGGCCAGTCCGTAGACGAGGGTGGCGGGGCCGGCCCAGCCGCTGCGGTTGAGGACGACGGCGAGGAGCAGGGCGGCCAGGGCCACGGCCCAGGCGGCGCGGACGGCGAGCTGCCGGTCCGTGCGCAGCAGGGCGGCCAGGGCGGCCAGGACGATGCCGGCGAGCAGCAGGCCGCCGGTGGTGCCGGGGCCGCCGGGGCTGGTGCCGAGCAGGTCCAGGGCGGTGGCGGAGCCGGCTCCGTAGGGCAGTCCGGCCTCGTCCAGGAGACGCCCGGGGTGCGTGAACAGGCCGAGCGACCAGGGGGCGAGGACGAGGACCGGGACGGCGAGGGTGGCGAGCAGCCGCGCTGCGTACGTCTTCCATTGCGTCTTCGGCTGCGCGGCCTTGGAGCGCGCGAGGCGCAGGACGAGCGCGGCGGCGCCGAGGACTGCGGCGAGCGGCCAGACAACGGGCGTGAAGGCGGTGGCCAGGGTCAGCAGGAGGGTGTACGTCCACACCGCTCGCCGGCCGGTGCGGTCGCCGTCGGCCCCGAGGGCGAAGGCGGTGACGGCGGAGCGGGCGATCAGCGGCAGCAGGACGGCGAGGACGGCGGTGCCGAGGCGGCCGCCGGCGAGGGCTCCGGTGACGGCGGGCAGGAACGCGTAGGCGATGGCCGCCCAGGCGCGCAGCAGCCGGGAGGCGACGAGCGGCCGGGAGGCGAAGTAGGCGGCGAGTCCGGCGAGGGGGACGGAGCCGACGAGGAGCAGGGTGAGGGCGGCCTGGGTGGAGCCGAAGAGGAGCGTGGCGAAGCCCCCGAGGACCGCGAGGTAGGGCGGGGCGTCGGCGGTGGAGCCGGTGGAGACGGCCTGCCAGCCCTCGGTGTAGGCGCGCCAGAGGTCGGGGCCGCTGTCGGGGGCGGGGAGCAGGGCGCCGCCCATGAGCGAGCCGCCGCCGATGAGGGCGCGGCAGGCGCCGAGGGAGAGGAGCAGGAGGAGGCCGAAGAGGACCGGCGCGGGGTTGCGGGCGATCCGCTTGAGGCGGGCGAAGCGCTCGGTCTCCTGGAAGTCCTCCTCTCCGGGGGCGGTCAGGATGCTGCCTCCGCCGTGCCGGCCGGCGGGGGCGGGGTCGGTGTCGCGGCCGTCGGCGAAGTAGCCGGCGAGCTGTTCGGCGTTGGCCCGCAGGGAGGCGCCGGGCGGCGGGAAGAGCGGGCGCAGTTCGGCGGCGGGGACGGCGGGGCGGCGGCGGCGCCCCCGCGCGGCGAGGATGCGGCCGGGGCGCAGCAGGGTGGCCAGGAGGCCGGTGAACTCGTCGACGGCCTGGCCGGGGGCCTTGCCGATGAGGTAGGCGAGGGTGCGGAGCACGGTGCCGAGCAGGACGCGCAGCAGGACGTAGGGCAGGGCGCGGCCGGAGCTGTTGGCGAGCATCGTGTAGACGGCGCCGGCCTTGTCGACGCGGTGGGGGCTGGCGCTCGTACGGCCGGCGCAGTCGACGGTGCGGCGTTCGCGGGCGGAGGCCTCGGCGTGGCGCATGACGGCGTCGGGCGCGACGAGGACGGTGTGGCCGGCGCTGTGGGCGCGCCAGCACAGGTCGACGTCGTCGCGCATCAGGGGCAGGCGGCGGTCGAAGCCGCCGAGGGCGTCGTAGACGTCGCGGCGGATCAGCATGCCGGCGGTGGAGACGGAGAGGACGGGGCGGACCTGGTCGTGCTGGCCCTGGTCCTGTTCGCGGCGGTCGAGTCCGGTCCAGCGGCGGCCGCTGCGGGCGATGGTGACGCCGGCTTCGAGGAGCTGCTTCTTGTCGTACCAGCCGCGCAGTTTGGGGCCGATGACCGCGGCGTCGGGGTTCTCGTCGGCGACGCGCAGCAGTTCGGTGAGGGCGTCGGGTTCGGGGGCGCTGTCGTCGTGGAGGAGCCAGAGCCACTGGACGGGTTCGCCGTGGGGGAGTTCGGGGAGGTCGTACGCGTCGTCGCGCCAGGTGCGGCTGACGGGGTCCCAGCCGCTGGGGCGCTTGAGGTACGGGAGGTCCTCGGGGGTCAGGGTCCCGGCGGTGCGGGCGGCTTCGTCGACTGCGGCGCCGAAGCCGGTGCGGCGGGCGAGGTGCAGGACGCGGTCGTCTCCGAAGGCCTCGGTGAGCAGTCGCGCGGATGCGTCGGCGCTGCCGGTGTCGGCGGCGACGTGGTTCTGCGCGGGGCGTTCCTGGCCGAGGAGGCCGGCGAGTGTCCGGGGCAGCCAGCGGTCGCCGTCGTGGGCGACGAGGACCGCGGTGACGACGTGCCGGGGGAACTCGGGTGTGGCGGGGGCCTGGTACGAGGCCGCCGACTGGCTGTGCAGGGACATCGCTGTACGGGCCCTCCGGCCTGGGGGTCCCCCGGACGGAGTCGGGGGGAGGATCCGGGGGTGGTGTTCCCTCGGAGGCTGCTGGACAGCGCCCCACCCTAACGGCTGGAAAAGCGACGGTCCGCCTCCGGCGGGGAAGGTGCGGGAGGCGGACCGTTTGCTCTGTGCGATGCGGTTGTCGGTCGTGCGGTTCGATATGTCGTGCGATGTGCGGTAGGTGCCCGGCGGGATGCTTCCGGGTGGTATCAGACCGCTGCCTTTTTCAGGCGGCGGCGCTCGCGCTCGGACAGGCCGCCCCAGATGCCGAATCGCTCGTCGTTGGCGAGGGCGTACTCAAGGCATTCCGAACGGACTTCGCAGGCGAGGCAGACCTTCTTTGCCTCGCGGGTCGAGCCGCCCTTCTCGGGGAAGAAGGACTCGGGGTCGGTCTGGGCGCACAGAGCGCGCTCCTGCCATCCGAGCTCCTCGTCCGCCTCCTCGACCAGCAGTTCCTGAAACAGCTCGGTCATGTGCGCCCCTCGCTCTGTCTGTGCGTCCCCGTGGTCATGTCGTCACTGATCGCTACGTAACGACACGAGTGAAATTACAAGTGCGTGGCTCCAGCGCAGTCAAGCCGAGATCTGCTATTGGGCCCCTTATTCACTCTGCGGAACCAAGGTTATGCAGAAAGTGTTCATATCGCCAAAAATCGTGACACATGCCACGCGCGCCGCACGATGCCCGCCTTCACCCGTATTCGACGTGTCACTCCGAGGTGGAGGTTGCGATCCGGACACAGAAGCGGCCTAGATCACATTCCGATCACGACATGGCGGGTTCGGTTTGAGCTGGCGCACAGCGCACATCCCCCGGTTCCGCCTGCACAAACCTTTCTCCGTACGCGGTAACCGGATGAGGTGAAACTTATGCCCCAAATCAGACATTGGGTTGACAGCCCGGCCCGCGACCCGGTCTCCTTGTCCGCATGTCAGCGCCCGCAGCCGCCACCCGGACCCCCATTCGTGGGTTCCTGTGCGCTGCCCAGGTTCGCTGTTGCTGTTGCAGCTGTTGATGCCTTCGGAGCTTCGGCTCCCCTGAGCTCCGGCCGCCCCCACAGCAACCGCCAGCACGACTGACACCGTCGAGGTAATCCCCACGATGAACAGCACCACCACTCCCGGAACCACCCCCACCGCCCGCAGCAGCAGCAGCAGCAGCAGCAGCGAGAGCGACCTCCAGATCGCCGGCGACATCCTCGCCGTCCAGCACCTCCTCCAGCCGCCCCGTGAACACCCGGCCACCGTCGCCGATTTCGTGGGCCTCGCCCGCTCCATCGCCGAGGACCGCGCCTCCTGGGAGCACCTCGTCCGCTACGACGCCACCACCCGCTGGTACCACCGGCTGCACACCGGCCCCGGCTACGAGGTCTGGCTGCTGAGCTGGGTCCCCGGCCAGGGCAGCGGCCTGCACGACCACGGCGCCTCCTCCGGCGTGCTGACCGTCCTGGACGGCGAGCTCACCGAGCACACCCCGCGCGGACCGCTCACCCACCGCCCCGGCGCGCAGCGCGTCTTCGCCCCCGGCTACGCCCACGAGGTCGTCAACGACAGCCTCGACGGCGCGGTCAGCCTGCACGTCTACTTCCCGGGCCTGACCGAGATGCCGATGCACCACTGCTCCCCGGCCCGCCCGGAGTCCGTACCTGCCTGACCAGGTCCGTCCGGGCCTGACAGACTTCGGTGCATGCGCATTGTTGTTCTGGCCGGCGGTATAGGCGGCGCCCGGTTCCTCCGCGGACTCAAGTCGGCCGTGCCCGACGCTGACATCACGGTCATCGGCAACACCGGTGACGACATTCACCTGTTCGGGCTCAAGGTGTGCCCCGATCTGGACACGGTGATGTACACCCTCGGCGGTGGCATCAACGAGGACCAGGGCTGGGGCCGCACCGACGAGTCCTTCACCGTCAAGGAGGAGCTCGCCGCCTACGGGGTCGGACCCACCTGGTTCGGCCTCGGCGACCGCGACTTCGCCACCCACATCGTCCGTACCCAGATGCTCGGCGCGGGCTACCCGCTGAGCGCCGTCACCGAGGCCCTCTGCGACCGCTGGCAGCCCGGCGTCCGGCTGCTGCCCATGTCCGACGACCGCGTCGAGACCCACGTCGCGATCACCGAGGCCGGCGCCGGCCGGCCTGGTTCTGCAGAGCGCCGCGTCATCCACTTCCAGGAGTACTGGGTCCGGCTGCGCGCCTCGGTCGACGCGGAGGCCGTCGTCCCCGTA
The DNA here is from genome assembly GCF_018614075.1 of Streptomyces sp. ISL-94. Classification (GTDB taxonomy): domain Bacteria; phylum Actinomycetota; class Actinomycetes; order Streptomycetales; family Streptomycetaceae; genus Streptomyces. The sequence goes on from NZ_JAGGOZ010000122.1 coordinate 8,762, forward strand.
GGGGCCGAGCAGGCCAAGCCCGCGCCCGGCGTGCTGGAGGCCATCGCGGCCGCCGATGTGATCATCTTCCCGCCGTCCAACCCGGTGGTCTCGGTCGGGACGATCCTCTCCGTGCCCGGCATCCGGGAGGCCGTGGCCTCCTCGCAGGCCCCGGTCGTGGGCCTCTCCCCCATCGTCGGGGGCGCCCCCGTGCGCGGCATGGCCGACAAGGTGCTGGCCGCGGTCGGCGTCGAGTCCACGGCCGCGGCGGTCGCCCTGCACTACGGGACCGGGCTGCTCGACGGCTGGCTCGTGGACACCGCCGACGCGGACGCCGTCGCCGAGGTGGAGGCCGCCGGGATCACCTGCCGCGCGGTGCCGCTGATGATGACCGACCTGGAGGCCACCGCCGAGATGGCCCGGGCCGCGCTGGACCTGGCGGAGGCCTCGCGGTGACGGTCGTGCCCCCCGACCGCGTGCCTCCGGCGCGCGTGCCCTCGTACGAGGTGCGGGCGGTCGACGGGATACCGGAGGTCAGGGCGGGCGACGACCTGGCCAAGCTGATCGCGGTGGCCGCGCCCGGGCTGCGGGACGGGGACGTCCTGCTGGTCACCTCGAAGATCGTCTCGAAGGCGGAGGGCCGGATCGTCGAGGCCGATTCCCGCGACGAGGCGATCGACGCCGAGACCGTACGGGTGGTCGCGCGCCGGGGGCCCCTGCGGATCGTCGAGAACCGGCAGGGGCTGGTGATGGCGGCGGCCGGGGTGGACGCGTCCAACACGGCCCCCGGCACGGTGCTGCTGCTGCCCGAGGACCCCGACGCCTCGGCCGCCGCGATCCGCGCCGGGCTGCGCGACATCCTCTCCGTGGACGTCGGCGTGGTCGTGACGGACACGTTCGGGCGGCCCTGGCGCACCGGGCTGACGGACGTGGCGATCGGCTCGGCCGGGGTGCGGGTCCTGGACGACCTGCGCGGCGGCAGCGACGCCCACGGCAATCCGCTGAGCGCGACGATAGTGGCGACGGCGGACGAGCTGGCCGCGGCCGGAGACCTGGTCAAGGGCAAGGCGGCCGGTCTGCCGGTGGCCGTCGTACGCGGGCTGGCCCACGTACTGGGCGAGGGGTCGACGGCCCGGGACCTGGTGCGCACGCCGGCCGACGACATGTTCCGGCTGGGCACCTCGGAGGCGGTACGGGAAGCCGTGACGCAGCGGCGTACCGTACGGGCCTTCACGGCCGGTCCGGTGGACCCGGGCGCGGTCCGGCGGGCGGTGGCGGCGGCCGTGACGGCCCCGGCTCCGCACCACACCACTCCGTGGCGGTTCGTGCTGCTGGAGTCGGCGGCGGCGCGGCGGGAGCTGCTGGACGCGATGCGCGACGCGTGGGTCGCGGACCTGCGGGCGGACGGCAAGTCCGAGGAGTCCATCGCGAAGCGGGTGCGGCGCGGGGAGGTGCTGCGGGCCGCCCCGTACCTGGTGGTGCCGTGCCTGGTGGCGGACGGGGCGCACGACTACGGGGACGCCCGGCGCGATGCGGCGGAGCGGGAGATGTTCGTGGTCGCGATGGGCGCGGGCGTGCAGAACTTCCTGGTGGCGCTGGCCGGGGAGCGGCTGGGGTCGGCGTGGGTGTCCTCGACGATGTTCTGCCGGGACGTGGTGCGCGAGGTGCTGCGGCTGCCGGACGACTGGGACCCGATGGGGGCGGTCGCGGTGGGGCATGCGGCCGAGCCGCCGCGGGAGCGGCCGGGGCGGCCGGCGGAGGACTTCATCGAGGTGCGGTGAGCGGGCGCGGCAGGCGGGTCACGACTGCCACGCGGCGACGAAGGACATCAGAACGCCGGACGCGGTGAAGAGGAGACCGCCCCTGAGGAGCCCGAGGAGGAGGACCATCTTCCACATGGATCTGACCATGGCGGGGCCGGGGCGGCGGCGCCATGGAGCGACCGCTCAGAGCTTGCCGATATCGGTCCGGGGCATCTTCGGAGTGCGACGGGGCGGTACGCGGCCCGCGAGGAGGGTCAGGCGGGCGGCGCGGTGGCGCTGGCCGGCGTAGGGGGCGAGGAGCTCCAGCATGGCGGCGTCGTCGGCGTCGCGGTCGCCCGCGAGGGCGTAGCCGACGATGCCGGGGAGGTGCAGGTCGCCGGTGGTGACGGCGTCGGGGTCGCCGTTGCTGCGCTGGAGGGTCTCCGCGGAGGTCCACGGGCCGATGCCGGGCACGGCCTCCAGCCGGGCGGCGGCCTGCGCGGGCGCCATGGCGGCGGCCTCCTCCAGGCGGTTCGCGACGCGGACGGCGCGGAGGATGGTGGCGGAGCGTTTGGCGTCGACGCCGGCCTTGTGCCAGTCCCAGGACGGGATCCGGGCCCAGGTGGCGGTGGCGGGCATGACGTACAGGCCCTGCGGGTGCGGATGCTGCGGGCCGGGGGCGGGCTCCCCGTACTGCCGTACGAGGCGGCGCCAGGCGCGGTAGGCCTCGTCGGCGGTGACCTTCTGCTCCAGGACGGTGGGGATCAGGGACTCCAGGACCAGTCCGGTGCGGGTGAGGCGCAGGCCCGGGCGGCGGCGGTGGCTGGCGTGCAGGAGGCGGTGGCGGGGGACGAAGGCGGCGGGGTCGTCGCCGGCGCCGAGGAGTGCGGGGAGCTGTTCGAGGATCCAGTCGGCGCCGGGACCCCAGGCTTCGGCGTCGATGTCGCCGGCGCCGTTGTCGCTGCCGCTCTTGGATACACGGAGCGTGGCGGGGCCCTGGGGGGTCTGGCTCGCCTTCCAGATGGAGCCGTCGGGGGTGATGCGGAACGTGGGGTCGGCGGAGCCGCGCCGGAGCGGGCCGAGCGTGAGCCCGAGGTCGACGGGGCCGTCGGGGATCCAGCGGCGGCCCTTGGCCCCGGCTCCCGCGGCGCGGCCCTGCCCGGGAGGTACGTCGGTGCGGCCTCCGCGCGCGGCGGTGGGGGTGAGGGGATCGAAGCGGCCGGCCATGCGTCGAGCGTATCCCTGAGGCCGGGCGGGCGGACCCGGCCCCACCCCCGGTGGCTCCGCCCCGCACCCCGCGCCTCAAACGCCGGCGAGGCTGAATCTGCCCCGCTCAGTGGACACGTGCCGGCACAGGAACGGGCCTCCGCCCCGCGCCTCCCGGCAAGGCTGAATTTGCCTCCTCAGTGGGCACGTGCCGGCACAAGACCGGGGCGCCGCCCCGTGCCTCGAAGGGCGGGCGGGGCCATATTCAGCCTCGCCGGCGTTTGAGGCGCGGGGTCTGGGGCGGAGCCCCAGGGAGCCCGGGCGCAGCCCGGGGCCGCTTGCGCAGCGGCGGTGCAGACGGCGACCCCGCGCCGGCGATTGAGGCACGGGGCGGAGCCCCGGGGGTGGGCCCAGGGGTGGGGCCCAGGGGTGGGGCCCAGGGGGCCTGCGGACCGCCGGGGGCTACGGGCGGCCCTGGAGTTTGGCCGACGTCGTGCGGGTGGCCGGGAGTTTGCCGTACAGCTTCTTGCCGGGGCATTCCGTGGCGAAGCCGTCCCGGTGGCCCGAGATGACGTTCATCGACACGTTCTTGCCCTTGGTGTAGAGGTTGCCGCCGCCCGATTTCAGGGTCGTCTTCGCCCGCGGGTCCCTGCCGAAGAAGCCGAGCTTCCAGGCCGTGAGGCGGGCGACCGCGTCGACCGCCGCCGCCGGCGGGGCCGTGGTGGTGTAGGTGCCCAGGACCGCCACGCCCATGCTGTCCGTGTTGAAGCCCATCGTGTGCGCGCCGAGCACCGGCTTGGAGACCCCGCCCGCGCGGCCCTCGTAGACCGTGCCGCACTTGTCGACGGCGAAGTTGTAGCCGATGTCCCGCCAGCCGCTGCTCAGCACGTGGTAGCGGTACAGGCTGCGGATCACGGCCGGCGCGTCCTTGCAGGCGTAGTTGTTGCCGGAGGCGCTGTGGTGGACGAAGGCCGCCTTGACCGTGTTCGTGTAGACGAAGCCCGACTCGCGCAGGCTCTCGTCCGCGCCCCACCCCTTGCGGGTGACGATGCGCGGGCGCGGGCCGATGTAGGGGCGGGCCGCCTCGCTCAGCTCGCCTTCGCTCGCGAAGATCGCGTCGGCGGTGGAGTCGGCCTTGTCGAGGGCGGTGATCTCGTTCGCGCCCAGCTCGGCGTGCGGCAGGTTCGCGGCGGAGGACTCGGCCATCTCCATCGTCATGCCCGGCACCGCCACCTCCTCGCCCTTGTCGTCGCCTTCGGGGTCGCTGTTCTTGCCGTCCGACGCCGACGGCGGCGTTTCCGCACCCGGGTCGACGAGTTCGATCCGCATGCCCGAGGGCAGCCGGGAGGCCGCGCGGCCGGCCGGGGCGTCCGGTTCCGCCTGGACCCGGACCTCGACGCCGTCGGACGCGCCGACCCACAGGGGTGCGGTGGCGCCGCGGACCCGGCCGGAGCCGCGTTCCGCCGCGTCGGGGTCGGCCGCGTGCTCGCTGTTGTGCGTCTCGACGTCCTGCCAGTCGGACCAGGTCGCCGTCCGCAGGGAACGGGTGCGGACCTGGACCCGGCCGTGGAGCTGGGTCGCGACGTCGTCCCAGACGACGCCGACCAGCGAGAACGTCTTGACCTCGCGGGCGGCCAGGCCCTGTGTCTCGGGGAGGCGGGGCGAGGCGCTCATGCCGGGGACGCCGGGGGTCCGGTCGGCCGAGGGTCCCAGGGGGACGAGCGGCAGCGACTGGGTGGACCCGGCGGGGGTCACGGGGGAGCCCTCAGCCAGGGCCGGAGTAGGGAGCGCGAGCGGCAGGGCCAGTGCGGCAGCCGTCGCGACGCCGATCGAGGAAGCAAGGAATCCACGCATGAAAAGGATCGTGAGTACCCCCGGCGCCCGGCGCCATCCGGGAACTGACGCTCCGTCCGGTGGCGGAGCCCGCATCGCCCCCCGGACGGATGAGCCGGGGGCCGCCGTACGGGGGAGGGGCCCGCGTACGCTGGGGCGGGTGAACGCCAACGACCGCACCCCTGCCGACCTGCTGCGATCCGCGCTCGCCGCCGATCCGGGCCGCCCGCTCGTCACCTTCTACGACGACGCCACGGGCGAGCGGGTGGAATTGTCCGTCGCCACCTTCGCCAATTGGGTGGCGAAGACCGCCAATCTGCTCCAGGGCGACCTGGGCGCCGAGCCCGGCGACCGGCTCGCGCTGATGCTCCCCGCGCACTGGCAGAGCGCCGTGTGGCTGCTCGCCTGCGCCTCCGTCGGGGTCGTCGCCGAGGTGGACGGCGATCCGGGCGACGCCGACCTCGTCGTCAGCGGGCCGGACACCCTGGACCGGGCCCTGGCGTGCGGAGGGGAGCGGGTGGCGCTCGCGCTGCGGCCGCTCGGCGGACGGTTCCCTCAGCCGCCGGCCGGGTTCGCCGACTACGCCGTGGAGGTGCCGGGGCAGGGCGACCGCTTCGCTCCCTTCGTGCCGGTGGATCCCGAGGGGCCGGGCCTGGCCGTCGGCGGCGAGGAGCTCTCGTACGCGGCACTCACCGCCCGCGCCCGCGAGGACGCGGCGAAGCTCGGTCTAGGTGAGGGCTCGCGGGTGCTGACCGGGCTCGGCTACGACACCTGGGAGGGGCTGTCGGCGGGGCTCTTCGCGCCGCTGGCCGCCGGCGGGTCCGTGGTGCTGTGCCGGAATCTGGAGCGGCTGTCGGCCGACGGGCTGGCACAGCGCACCGAGAGCGAGCGCGTCACCCACACGGTCTGACCGGCGGCCTGCCCCCCTCACCCACACTGATTGATGTCGAGAACGGGCGATTTGTCACCCACATGGCCCTAGACAGGGCCCTGCCCCCGGGCCCCTGCCGCATCCCGGAGGGAGGATCGGCAGTGGCCGTGCTCACTCGTACGGCTGCTTGTCGTAGCGGCGAGGGGACGGACGCCAGTGACGAAGAGCGGAGGCACGCCGGGCGGGCTCGATGCGGCCGCCGGAGGCAGTCCCAGGCCTCCGCACAGCCGCAGGCGCCGCCTGCTGCGCTGGATCGGTCTCGGGGTCGCCTTCCTGGTCCTGGCGGGGGCGGCCACCGGCTGGTGGCTCTACAACAAGCTCGACGGGAACATCACCGAGGACACCTCGGCGGCGGCCGAGCTGCGGCGCTACGAGCGCGAGCGGCCCGCACACTTCGCCGCCGGGGCCCAGAACATCCTCCTGATCGGCTCGGACTCGCGCTCCGGCAGCGACAACGCCCGGTACGGACAGGACCAGGGCACCCAGCGCTCGGACACCACGATCCTGCTGCACCTGCCGGCGGACCGGCGGAGCACGACAGCGGTGTCGATACCCCGGGATCTGATGGCGGAGATACCGGCCTGCCTGAAGGCGGACGGGAGCCGCAGCGACGAGCGGTTCTCGCAGTTCAACTGGGCCTTCCAGTGGGGCGGGGCCGCCTGCACGATCCGTACGGTGGAGAAGATCACCGGAATCCGGGTCGACCACCACATGGTGATCGACTTCGGCGGCTTCAAGAAGATGGTCGACGCCATAGGCGGGGTGGAGGTCTGCCTCAAGGAGCCCATGAACGACTCCGAGGCCAAGCTGCGGCTGCCCGCCGGGCGCCAGACCCTCCAGGGCGAGCAGGCGCTCGGCTTCGTACGGGCCCGCTACAGCCTGGGCAACGGCAGCGACACGGAACGGATGGAGCGCCAGCAGCAGTTCCTCGGCTCGCTCGTCAGGAAGGTGCAGAGCAACGGGGTTCTGCTCAATCCGGGCCGGCTGTACCCGCTGCTGGACGCGGCGACCTCCTCGGTGACCACGGACCCGGCACTGGCCTCGCTGCGCGGCCTGTACGAACTCGCACGGGGCATACGGGACACACCGACCGACCGGGTCATGTTCCTGACCGTGCCCCGGAAGCCGTACGCCGCCGACCCGAACCGCGACGAGCTGGTCGAGCCGGACGCGGCCCGGCTGTTCCGGCAGCTGCGGATGGACCTGCCGGTCACCGTCACCCCGCCGCCGCCCGAGCCGGAGCAGAAGCCCGAGCCGAAGCCCGTGAGCACGATCGGGCCGGCGCCGGTCACGGGGACGGCGGCGGCCGCGGATCCGACGGATCCGGCCGAGGGGGGAACCACCCCGGCCCCCGTGCCCGTCCCCACCTTCACCGGGACCACCGCGGGGACCGCCGACTGCCGGTAAAGCAATCCCAAAAGCCGGTGCCCGAATCGAGCGGTATGGGTGGTTCACCCCGTTATAAGGGGAGTGGAATTTGTCACCAGCATGGTTTGCAGCCGAATCTGACGGATAAGGTGAGCGATCCGGTGCCCCGGCCGGACCAGAGACCGGGCACCCGTAGCCGGATCGTTGACCGTGCGCCCCGGGGAGGCGCGTCGCGAGGCACCCGACGGAGGATCGAGCAACCGTGGATGCGCAGAGCCGTGGGCGGGCCGATGAAATCGACCCCGCAGACCAGTGGGTGCTCAACCCCCGCACAGGCAATTACGAATTGCGACTGGGCAACCCCGCAGCGCAAACGCGCCGCACGTCGGTAGCCCCGCCGCGCAGATCCTCCCCGTCGGCGCCGGCGCCCACCGCACCCTCCCCCGGCGTACCGGGGCCCCGGCGCGGCGACGGCCCGCCCCCCGGCGGCCGGCGCGGCGGCCGTTCCCGCAAGGTCGGCGGTGGCGGCGGCCGGCGCAAGAAGGCGCTGGTCATCACCGGCGGGACGCTGGCCTTCCTGCTGGTCGGCGGTTCGGTGGGGGCGTACCTCTACTACGACCACCTGAACGGCAACCTCAGCATCACCGACGTCGGGGGCGCGGGCACCGGCGGCTTCAAGAAGGACCAGGCCATCAACATCCTGGTCATCGGCACCGACAAGCGCAGCGGTGCGGGCAACGAGGGCTACGGGGACAAGGACAGCGTCGGCCACGCCGACACCACGATCCTGTTCCACGTCGCGAAGGACCGGACGAACGCGACCGCGCTGTCCATCCCCCGCGACCTGATCGCCAACATCCCGGCCTGTCCCACGAAGCAGCCGGACGGTTCGACGAAGACGATCCCCCCCACCAAGGGCACCCGCTTCAACACCAGCCTGGGCCAGGAGGGCCGCGACGCGGGCTGCACCATGCGCACGGTCAAGGAACTCACCGGGATCGAGGTCGACCACTTCATGATGGCCGACTTCAACGCCGTCAAGACGCTGAGCACGGCGGTCGGCGGAGTACCGGTGTGCCTGGACAAGGCCGTGAACGACGAGGAGGGTTCGCACCTCAACCTGTCCGCCGGCCCTCACCGGCTGGAGGGCGAGCAGGCCCTGGCCTTCGTCCGTACCCGGCACGGCTTCGGCAACAACAGCGACCTCGACCGGATCAGGATCCAGCAGCAGTTCCTGGGTGCGATGATGCGTGAGATGAAGTCGAAGGAGACGCTGACCAGCCCCAAGAAGTTCCTGTCCCTCGCGGAAGCGGCCACCAAATCGCTGAGCGTGGACTCGGGGATCGGGTCCATCGGCAAACTCACCGACCTGGCGGGTGAGTTGAAGAACATCGACATGAAGAACATCACCTTCACCACCTTGCCGGTGTCCGACAACCCGGCCGAGCCGGAGGGCAAGAAGGCGACGGTCGTCGTCAATGAGGCCCTGGCCGGTCCGCTGCTCCAGATGATCCGGGGGGACGTCTCGCTCACGGAGGTCGAGAAGAAGGAGCAGGCCGCGAAGGACGCGGCCGGCGCGGACGCGAAGGCCAAGCAGGACGCGCTGCTCCAGGGCGCCAAGGCGCCGGCGGCGGACGTACGGGTGGACGTCTACAACGGCGGCGGCCCCAAGGGCTCCGCGTCCACCACCCTGAACTGGCTGCAGAACAGCAAGGGTGTGGCCAAGGCCGGCAGCCAGGGGAACGCTCCCGCGAAGGTCGGCGCCACCCAGCTCGAGTACGCACCCAACCAGGCCGACCAGGCCCGGGCGTTGGCCGAGATGATGGGGCTCCCGGCCACCGCGATGAAGATGGGCACGGCGGACGCGTCGGCGAGGACGCCGATGAAGCTGACGCTGGGACCGGATTTCAAGGAACCGGGCGCCCCGCTGGCGCCCCCGGTGCCGCAGGAACTGCCCGAGGACGTCCAGCAGGCCCAGGCCGACAAGGCCGTCTGCGCGAAATAACGGGCTGAAGCCGGCACGACCGGCGCCAAGCCGACCATAAGAGGATCTTGAGGGGGACACGTGAGGCAGAGCAGCGTGCGGGGGGAGGGGGCGTCCGCCCAGGCCGCCGGTGACATATCCGGCGGCGGTGCGGGCGCGCCCGGCACGGTGCCCCCACCGCGGGGCGGGTCCAGACCGGCCCGCCGGCCGGCCGGCCGCCCGACCCGGCGGGGCCGGCGGCGCGTCCTGCGCTGGGTGTCGTCCGTCCTGTCCCTGCTCATACTCGGGACGGCGGCGGCCGGTTACCTGTACTACCGCCACCTGAACAGCAGCATCAAGACGGACCCGCTGAACCTCGGCGAGACCAAACTGGGCGGTTCCAAGCCCAACGCCTTCGGGCAGACCCCGCTGAACATCCTCCTCATCGGCTCCGACGCGCGCAACGACGCGGCGAACCAGGCTCTCGGCGGGGCTACGGACACCTTCGACGGCCCGCCGCTCGCGGACGTGCAGATGCTGCTGCACCTGTCCGCGGACCGCAGCAACATGTCCGTGGTGTCGATGCCGCGCGACACGATACTAATGATGCCCAAGTGCACCGAGCCGAACGGCAAGGTGCACCCCGCCAGCCGGGGACTCGTCCAGACCAACGAGTCGCTCCAGCGCGGCGGACCGGGCTGCACGGTCGCCGCCTGGACCGAGCTGACGAAGATACCCATCGACCACTTCATGATGATCGACTTCAAGGGCGTGGTCTCGATGGCGGACGCCATCGGCGGCGTCCCGGTCTGCGTCGAGCAGAACGTCGAATCCCGCACCCGCGACGGCAAGGGCTCCGGCCTGAAGCTGCCGGCGGGCACGAGCGTCATCCAGGGCGAGCAGGCCCTGCAGTGGCTGCGCACCCGCTACGGCTTCGAGGACGGCACGGACATCGGCCGCACCCACGCCCAGCACCAGTACATGAACTCCATGGCCCGCGAGTTCCGCAAGAACGCCAAGCTCACCAACCCGGTCAAGCTCAACAGCCTCGCGCAGGCGGCCATCGACGCCATGATCGTGGACCCCGGCCTGAACAAGATCGACAAGCTGTACGACCTCAGCATGGAACTCAAGAAGGTCCCGCCGGGGCGGATCACCATGACCACCATGCCGTGGGTCTACAGCACGCGGCCCGGCATGGACGGACGGGTCGAGCCCATGGCGGGCGAAGCCGAGGACGTGTTCAGGATGGTCCGCGAGGACATCGCGCTCGACGGCAAGGGCTCGGGAACCCCCACGGGCGCCCCGTCGGCCGCCGCCACCACCCCGGCTCCCCCGGCCCAGGCGCCGACCACCGCTCCGGCCGCCCCCGCCGCAGCGCCCGCCAAGATCGCGGTCAGCGTCCGCAACTCCACCGGCGGCAAGGACGGCGCCCGGGCCAAGGCCAAGGACCGGGCGAGCCAGGTCGCGGCGCTGCTGACGGGCAAGGGCTTCACCAAGGCCACCGCCGACACCCAGACCGGCGCCGAGGACACCACGGTGGTCCGCTACGCCGGAGACGGCCAGGCGGCGGACGCCGCCGCCGTGGCCACCGCGCTCGGCCTGCCGGCCTCCTCCGTGCAGAAGTCCGACGAGGTAGCGGGGATCATCCTGTTCGTCGGGAAGGACTGGCGGACCGGCGACGCGCCCACCCCGCCGCCGCCCGCCCCGACCAAGGCCCCGGACTCCGCCCACGCCCTCAACGGCGACAACGACAAGGCGTGCATGCCGGTCCAGCCCGGCTTCACCTGGTGACGCCCTCCCCCGGCTGACGCACGGGGATCGCCCTCCGCTCGCGTGAGGGGGCCTTGGGGCCGCGTACGCGAAAGGGGCCCGGCGCGGCGGCTGTGATCCACGACAGCCGCCGCGCCGGGCCCCTTCGTACGCCTCAGACCTGCGAGGAGTCGCGGTAAACGGCCGGGCGGCGGCTCGCGATGACCTTGTCGGCGAGCGCGCGCGGGCTGGTCAGGAAGCCGTAGCCCCAGCACATGTGCATGGTGGCCAGCGCGACGGGGATCTGCGCCCGGGCCTTGAGGGAGAGGCCCTTGCCCATCGGGACGGAGCCCGCGGCGATCGCCGCGAGGTAGCCGGCCGGGACGGCGAAACCGAGCGGGGTGAGCGCCACGCCCACGACCACGCCCGCCGCGATCGCGCAGACCAGGGTCGGCGGGGCCAGGTAGCGCACGTTGATCGAGCCCGCGTGGTAGCGGGCCACCACGTGCCGCCACCGCCCGTAGTCCTTGTACTGCTTGGCGAGGGCCCGTACGGAGCGCCGCGGGCGGTACTGGACCTTGAGCTCCGGGGAGAACCAGATCAGGCCGCCGGCCTCGCGGATGCGGAAGTTCAGCTCCCAGTCCTGGGCGCGGACGAACTCCTCGTTGTAGCCGCCCGCCTGTTCCAGCGCCGCGCGGCGGAAGACACCGAGGTAGACGGTCTCGGCCGGGCCCGCCTCGCCGCCGGTGTGGAACTTCGCGTTGCCGACACCGATCTTCGAGGTCATCGCGGCGGCGACGGCCTCTTCCCAGGTGTTCTGGCCCTCGGCGTGCATGATGCCGCCGACGTTCTGCGCACCGGTCTCCTCCAGGAGGCGTACGGCGGTGGCGATGTAGCTCGGCGAGAGCATGCCGTGGCCGTCGACGCGTACCACGATCGGGTGACGTGAGGCCTTGATGGCGGCGTTGAGGGCCGCCGGGGTCCGGCCGGTGGGGTTCGGGACGGTGTGGACTCGGGGATCCTCGGCGACGAGCTCGGCGGCGATCTCGTCGGTGCGGTCCGTGGACGGCCCCAGCGCGATCACCACCTCCATCTCGCCCGCGTACTCCTGTTCCAGGATGTGGCGGACGGAGTCGCGGAGGTAGTGCTCCTCATTGAGCACCGGCATGATCACCGAGACGGCGGGCTGCTGGGTGGGCATGTGGTCCTTCACGGTCGGGTACCGGTGTCACGTTACCGCGTACGGGGGAACCGGGTGCGCGCCGAGTGAGCGGTACGGACAGAGGCTGATCGTATGGGCCTACTGTTCTGACGAATCAGACCGATCCGACCCGTCCCCCGACTGGTGTTCCAGCTGATCCCCGCGGAGGTGTCCACCGTGCCCCAGCCGCACCGTCCCACCCGTCCCGCCAGGCCGCCCCAGCCGCAGCGCGCACGGCGCGGCGGTACGGGCGGACCGGTCCGGCGCCGCGGTGAGCGGCCCCGGTGGGGGGTGCGGCTCGCGGGCGGGCTGGCGGTGGCGGTCCTGGGCTCCGGGGCCATCGGGCACGCCGTGATGACCGGGCTGGACACCGGGATCGACCGGGTGGACCCCTTCAAGGACATGAAGAACCGCCCGCAGGCGGGGCACGGCCTGAACGTCCTGCTGGTCGGCACCGACGGCCGGGAGAAGATCAGCCCCGAGGAGAAGCGCGAGTACCGCCTCGGCGGGGCGCCCTGCCACTGCACGGACACGATCATGCTGGTGCACCTGTCGGCCGACCGGGAACGGGCGAGCGTGGTCAGCCTGCCCCGCGACAGCTACGCCGAGGTGCCCGCGCACCGGGACCTGGTCACCGGCAAGGCGCACAGGGCGCACCCGGTGAGGCTGAACGCCGCGTACGCGGAGGGCGGCCCCAACCTGACCGTGCGGACCGTCGAGAACATGACCCGGGTGAAGATCGACCACTACCTGGAGGTCGACTTCACCAGCTTCATGAAGACGGTCGACGCGATCGGCGGCGTGGACATCTGCACCGCCAAGACCATGCGCGATGCGAACACCGGCCTCGACCTGCTGCCGGGCAACCACCGGCTGAGCGGCGGACAGGCCCTGCAGTACGTGCGCTCCCGCCACATCGACGGGGCCTCCGACCTCGGCCGGATGCAGCGCCAGCAGCGGTTCATGGCCGCGCTGATCAAACAGGCGGCCGGCGGCGGGGTCCTGCTCAACCCCGTGAAGTTCAAGCAGGTCAGCTCCACACTGCTCGGCTCGGTCCGGGCCGACAAGGGCTTCGGCTCGGAGCAGATGCTCGCCCTCGGGCAGGCGATGCGCGACTTCGCCCCGTCCTCCTCGGAGTTCGCCTCCGTGCCCGTCGGCAACCCCTCCTTCCCGGTCAAGGGCATCGGCTCCACGGTGAAGTGGGACGAACCGAAGGCCGCCAAGCTGTTCGAGGCGCTGCGGGAGGACCGGCCGCTCGCCCCGGCCCGGCCCGGGAAGACCGGCGCCCGGCCGGCGGCGGTGCCGGTGGACGTGCCCCCGCAGCAGGTCCGGGTCCAGGTGGAGAACGGCACGCGGATCGACGGGATGGGCGGCCGGGTCGACGCGGCGCTGCGCGCCACCGGCTTCGACACCACCGGGGCCCCGGGCAACGGCGCCAGCCGCGAGGTCAAGCGCACGGTGGTCGCCTACGACCCGCGCTGGGACCGCTCCGCCCGGTCGGTGGCGACCGCGCTGCCGGGCAGCGAGCTGCGGGCGGTGGCGGGCCAGGGCCGGACGGTGCTGGTGATCGCGGGGGCGGACTACAGCAAGGTGGTGCCGGTGCGGGCGGAGGACCCGTACCAGGGCTCCTTCGGAGTGGTCACGGGCGACGAGGTCGTCTGCGGGAAGTGAGGGCGCCTCGTCGGCGACCGCCGGCGGGGTCACTCGCCGGCGCCCGCCGGCGGGGTCACTCGTCGAAGCCCTGGGCCGCCCGCTCCTCGCGCAGCGCCATGATGGCCTGGCGCCGGGCCAGGCGGTGGGTGCGGCGGATCTGGGCCTCCTGGTAGCGCCGCTCGTCCCGTTCCGTCTCGGGGACGACGGGCGGGACCCGGCGGGGCTTGCCGTCGGCGTCCACGGCCGCGAAGACGAGGTAGGCGCTGCCGACCTGGGTGGCGGGGGTGGACTCGTTCCACCGCTCCGCGAGGACCCGTACGCCGATCTCCATGGAGGAGCGGCCCGTCCAGTTGCACTGGGCCTTCACGTGCACGAGGTCGCCGACCCGTACGGGGGCGAGGAAGGCCATCTCGTCCATGGACGCCGTGACCGCCGGACCGCCGGAGTGGCGGCCGGCCACGGCGCCGGCCGCGTCGTCCACCAGCTTCATGATCACTCCGCCGTGCACCGTGCCCAGGAGGTTGGTGTCGTTGGCGGTCATGATGTGGCTGAGGGTGGTCCGGGAGGCCGACACCGGCTTCCCGGCCGGCGCGTCCGCTATCTCTGTCATACGGCCACCTTAGATGCGCAAGGCAGGCATCAGCTTCGCAACAGCCGCGGTACGGAACCTGCCCCGGGCTGTCGGACGACACGCCCGGCCAGGCATCCTTGGGCGCATGAATGAATGGCCGGCAGGGTGGAACGGCGACCGCGAGGACCGCGGCCGCCGCGACGACGGGTACGGGCGCGGCAGCGCGCAGGCGCAGCCCGAGGGCGCGCAGCGGATGCGGCACGTGCAGCGGCAGCAGCCGCCGCGGCCCCCGCAGCAGCCCGCACGGCCGACGCAGCCCCAGGGGCCCCCGCGCCCGGCGAGGCCGTCCGTGCCCCCGCAGCAGGCGCAGAGCCCCGGCACCTACGGCGGCTACGACAGCGGCTACAGCACCGGCCATGTCTACGGTTCGCCCGCGGGCGGCGCTCCGGGCAAGCCCGGTGGGCCCGGGCAGCCCCCGTCGGGGCCCGGCCGGCCCGGGCGGGCACCCGGTCCCGTGCCGGACTGGCGCAAGCGGATCAAGATCGGCTCGATCGTCCTGGTCTCCGCGCTGCTGGTGACCACGGTCTCCACCTACTTCTGGGCCGACTCCAAGGTGCGCCGCGAGGTGGACCTCTCCAAGGTCATCGAGCGCCCGAAGGAGGGCGACTGCACGACGTACCTGATCGTGGGCTCCGACAGCCGCGAGGGCATGTCCGACGAGGAGAAGAAGAAGCTCCACACGGGCTCGGCCGAGGGCAAGCGGACCGACTCGATGATGATCCTGGCCAAGTGCTCCAGCGGGAACACCATGATCTCGCTGCCGCGCGACTCGGAGGTGGAGATCCCCTCCTTCGTCGGCTCCCAGTCGGGCAAGAAGTTCCCGGCGCAGGGGCGGCGGGTCAAGCTCAACGCGGCGTACGCGGAGGACGGCCCCGAGCTGCTCGTGCGCACGGTGGAGCACAACACCGGGCTGCGCATCGACCACTACGCGGAGATCGGCTTCGCCGGCTTCGCGAACATCGTGGACGCGCTGGGCGGGGTGGAGCTGGACATCGAGCAGGGCTTCAAGGACGAGAAGTCCGGGGCCGACTTCAAGGCGGGCAAGCAGACGCTGAACGGCGAGCAGTCGCTGGCCTTCGTACGGACCCGCTACGCCTTCGCGGAGTCGGACCTCCAGCGGACCAAGAACCAGCAGAAGTTCCTGTCGGCGCTGGCCAGTCAGGCGGCCACCCCCTCGACGGTCCTCAACCCGTTCGAGCTGTACCCGCTGCTGGGCGCGGGCCTGGACACGCTCATCGTGGACAAGGACATGGGCCTGTGGGACATGGGCCAGATGTTCTTCGCGATGAAGGGCGTCAACGGCGGTGACGGCGTCTCGATGAACATGCCGATCTCCGGCCAGCACGCCGGAAACCTCGTCTGGGACAAGGCGAAGGTGCAGCAGCTGGTGAAGCAGATCCAGAACGACGAGAAGGTCACCGTCAGCGGAAACTGACGGCGGCGCCGGCCCTCCTGACCCCGGGCGGGGTCAGGAGGGCTTTCAGGCGTCCGGGGAGAAGCGGATCGCGGCGGCGGGGAGCTCGGCCCCGCACCACACCCGGGCGCCCGCGCGCAGTTCGTTGTCGGCACCCACGACCGCGCCGTCGCCGATCACCGCGCCGTCCAGGACCGTACGGGCGCCCACCGAGGCGCGGGCGCCGACCAGGCTGGCGCTCACCTGCGCGTCCGGGCCGATGACGGCGCCGTCGAGGACGATGGAGCCCTGGACGACCGCTCCGGCCTCGATCCGGGCTCCGGCGCCCACGACGGTGCCCCCCGACAGCTTGGCCCCGGCCGCCACCTCTGCGCCGGGCAGCACCAGGGACTCCCCGCGGCGGCCGGGTACGGCCGGGGAGGAGACCACGCCGCGGACCAGGTCGGCGGAGGCCTGGATGATGGACTCGGGCCGGCCGAGGTCCATCCAGTAGGTGTTCTCGGTGACCCCGTGCAGCCTGGCCCCGGCGGCGAGCAGGCCGGGGAAGGTCTCGCGCTCGACGGAGACCGGGCGGCCGGCCGGGATGGAGTCGATCACGCTGCGGCGGAAGACGTAGCAGCCGGCGTTGATCTGGTCGGTGATGATCTCCTCGGGCGTCTGCGGCTTCTCGGTGAAGGCCAGCACCCGCCCCTCGGAGTCGGTGGGGACCAGACCGAAGGCGCGCGGGTCCTCGACCTGCACCAGGTGCAGGGAGACATCGGCGTCGGCGGTCCGGTGGGATGCGACGAGACCGGCGATGTCCAGGCCGGTGAGGATGTCCCCGTTGAAGACGAGGACGGAGGAGTCCGGGCCGCCGGTCAGCCGCTGCGCGGCGTTGCGGATGGCTCCGCCGGTGCCCAGCGGCTCCTCCTCGACCACGTACTCGAGGCGCAGGCCGAAGTCGGATCCGTCGCCGAAGTAGGGCTCGAAGACCTCGGCGAGGTAGCAGGTGGCCATCACGATGTGGGTGACACCGGCGGCGGCGGCCCTGGCTATCTGGTGGGCGAGGAACGGGACGCCTGCCGTCGGGACCATCGGCTTGGGCGTGTTCACCGTCACCGGACGCAGCCGCGTCCCCTGTCCGCCGACCAGCAGGATCGCTTCCGTCATTGCGTTCTCCCCAACCGATTCGGCGTACGAAGGTCCAAATTTAGCCCATGCGCAGGACGCCCCGAGGCCGTGCCGAACGGGCGGGAGGCGATCAGGATGCGAACGGATTGGCGTGGCCAGGCAGCTGCTGCCCGGGCGCCAGGAAGCGCTGCCTGCCCACCTCGTCGCGTACCGGGACGAACCCGGCATCCGTCAGCCGCCGGGCGATCCGCTGCCGCCGGACGGTACCCAGCCGGAAGGCGCCGCCCAGGAACACCGCGAGGGCGGCGCCGCCGAACAGGGCCCCCAGCGGCATCCCGGCGATGAGCAGGACCAGGACGAGGACCGCGCAGTATCCCCAGGCGATCGCCTGCTGCCGCTTGTCGGCGGCCTGCGCCATGGCGTCGTACATGATCCGGTCCTTCAGCCGGGCCACGGCCTCCTGCGCCTCGGGCAGCGGCTTCAGCGCCCCCTGCCGCATCCCCGGCACCGTCCCGCCGTGGCCCGCCTGCGGGTGGGCGGCGAGGGTGGCCGACTCCCGGACCCGCGCCTCGGGGCTCGGGTCGCGGTACATCCGGACCAGGACGAGCGCCTTCTTGTGTCCCGCCCGGCGCGCTTCGCCGTACGCGAAGCCGTACTGCTCCGCGACGTGGGCCAGGGCCGCCACCCGGCCGACCGTCTGCTCGGGTCCGATCTCGATGACGTCCTGGCGGGCGATCTGCCGGAGCATCCCCGATATCTGGCTGTCTACGGACAACTTGTTTCCCTGCCCCAACCTCGCGCCGACAACTGACCGGCGCACAGCCTAACCACGCCGCACGGGGCACCCGAACGACCACCGAACGGAGCTGAGGGCCTTCGCGTTCACGCAGGTCAGGGCCCCGCCACTACGGCAGGTTGCGCGCCATGGCGATGCACTGGACCTGGTTCGCGCCCTCGCCGTTCCGGGTGATCTTGGCATCGCGCATCATGCGCTCGACCGGGTAGTCGAGGGTGCAGCGATGGCCGCCGAGGAGCTGGACGGCGTCCGTGGTGACGGGCGGCATCCGCATCAGCTGCCCCTGACCTCCCGTCACCTCACCGGGCCCGGCTCCGCCCCGCGGAGCCGGGCCCGCCGACATTCGGTGGACATGACAGCGCGTCGACTGGAATGATCTCGACCTCCCCCCCTCCCCTGAGTGAAGGTCAGAGATGCCGACGTCCCCCCCATCCCGTTTCCGGCACGCCAGTTGGGCCGCCATGCTCGCCGCGGCGGTGCTCCTGGTCCCCGTGCTCGGCGCCCCCGCGCAGGCCGCTCCCGGCGACGCGGCAACCGCGTCTTCGTTCAATCTCAAGTCCGGACCGGATCTGAGCGGCCACGTGGCCGACCTGAAGGCCGCCCTGCCGGTGCAGGGCGTTCAGAACCTGCTCGAGCAGGCCAACCGGACAGCGAAGACGGGCGCTTCCTGCACCACCGACCCGTTCGGCACCGGCGACAACGGCACCGTGCTGGCCCCCGCCGAGAAGTTCTGCTGGGACCCGGGCGACTCCACCACCGAGGAATGGATACCCCAGGGCATCACCGGCGTCTCGGACGCACAGGCCGACGAACTCTGGGGCTCCCGCAAGCCGTTGGTCACCGCCTGGTACGACAAGGTCGGCAGCAAGGGCGTGCGGCTGTCGTTCCTCGACCCGAAGACCGAGGTACCGGGCGACCCCGATGGCCGCCGGTACCGTCACGTCCTGCTGGTCGAGCCGTACTACAACTCGTACAACCACATCTCCTACAAGGCGATCGACGTCCACGCCGGCGGCATCGCCTGGTACAAGTACTACCTGTACGTCACGGACACCATGAACGGCCTGCGCGTCTTCGACATGCGCTCCATCCTGGACCTCAACCCGGACCAGAACGCCTCGGTGGACGACACCACGCTCGACGGCCTGAAGAGCAACGTCACGGACGAGACCAAGATCGGCCGGCAGAGCAACGTCTACTACAGCCACACGTACCGCTATGTGATGCCGCAGGTGGCCTCGTACAAGTTCGTCAGCGCCCAGGGCAACTCCTCGTCGGCGGCGACCTGCGTGGCGACCGGAGCCCCCAAGGCGTCCTACATCTCGATCGACCGCAGCAACACCGCCGCGCCGGCGCTGGTCATGGGCGAGTACTGCAACGTCGATTCCACGCACCCCGAGAAGGGCCGGGTCGGCGCCCTGCCCATCGACGACGCCACCGGGCTCCTGAAGATGGCCAACGGCGTGGTCAGCGCGACCGACGCGTACTACCTGCCGCGCGACCTCACCCAGGGCGCGGCGCGGTACAACGGTATGTACTACTTCAACCGCAGCTACCTCAACAACAGCGGCAGCCTGCGCCGGGCCACCGTCTCCGGCGGCCGCCTCGTGGACTACGGCGGCAACATCACCAATGCGGTCGGGCCCGAGGACCTCTCCTTCGAGCACGCCCAGAGCGCCGTCCCCGTGGGCACGGGTACCCAGTACCTCTGGTCGCTGACCGAGCACCGCATGGACACCACGGACCCGGGCTGCACCGACACCGGCTCCCCCTGCGGCCGCGTGATCTACGCCCACCGCGTGACGGACATCCTGGACCGGCCGTAGGGCGGATGGCCCACGAGCAGTCTCCGGCCGTCGGCCCCGGGCTCAGCGGGCTCGTGGCGACCCTGCCCCGCGAAGGGCACGTACGTCATCGGGCAGCCCGAACAGCGCAACGCGAATGGCCCCGGCAGCAGCCGGGGGCCATTCGCGTACGTGCGGGTCAGGCAGGGGTTACGGCAGGTTCCTCGCCATGACGATGCGCTGGACCTGGTTCGTGCCCTCGTAAATCTGCGCGCTTCACGGTACGCACCGCTCTGACCAGCGAAGACGCCCTCTAGAGAGGGGGTCTCCCCAGGATTCCCCCATGATCGCCAGCACGTCGCCCCAAGCCAGCCTGGGGCGACGTACGGGAACGCTCCCACCTAGGAGCCCCCGGCGCCTGCGAGGGCTCTCACCGTACCTCCCCCCTTCTCCAGCCCGTAGGGCCGCGCACGGGGCCGTCCGCCGAGTCGGTGAACGGGTCGGGTGTGACCTCACCGGTTTCCCGTTCTCTCAACTGTGATCCCTTGACCCCGTGGGCGCGGGGTCGCGAGCATCGAACGGGACACAACCGAAGACCTCACAGCAGGGGGACGGCATGGCAGTGACACGGCTGGTCGGGGAGTGCGAGAAGGGGACATGCGCCACGCTGTACCGCGTGGAGGAAACCGGAGACCTTCTGGTGCAGGGCTACGACGTGGCGGACGCGGGGGTCGTCGTCGGCATCGAGATCCCTGCGGGTGAGTCCGTGGTCCGCATCCCCGCCGAGATCATCGAGAGGTACGCGCGTGAGCATCTCGCCCGCTGAGTTCGAGAAGCTGTTCTCCAACTTCCGCCGGCAGGCTTTCCGGCTGGAGACACTGGACGACTACAGCGGATCATCTGACCCAGAGATGATCCGCGCATTCCTGGCCGGTGAGGACCAGCCTGATAACTACAACCAGGAATGGGCCGACGAGGTACGCGGCAATATTCAGGCTGGAAAGCGCATGTACCGCGTCCACATCCTCTCGCGTCCCATGACGGACTATCTCCGATTCGAGCTCGGATGGGGCTATCGCAAGAACGCAAAGGCCGGAGAAGAGTTCTTCATCCTGGACACCACAGACCAGCCGAACCCGCTGCAAGGGGTTCCGGACTTCTGGATGTTCGATGAATCATCCGTGGTCTCAATGAACTACGGAGAGGGCGGAAGGTTCCTGGGGGCCGAATCCCACTCCGCCGCTGCGGAATGGGTGGCTCTCCGTGACCTAGCCCTGAGTCACGCCGTACCATTCGCCGATTGGTGGGAGCAGTACGGGGAAGTGTGAACAGAACCGACCTGGGTAAAGCGCTGCGGGAATTGCGAGTAGCCAGCGGAAAGCAGGCAAAAGTGGTCGCCCGCAGCGCAGCCATGTCCCCAAGCAAACTGAGCAAGATTGAGAACGGGGCATTGCCTCCCTCCGTTCTCGATGTCGAACGCGTCCTGGAGGCCCTGGAGGTCTCCGCCGAGATAAAGGCCGAGCTAGCGGAGGTGGCCCGCAAGGTAGCCACAGAAGCCACGGCCTGGCGCATCTACCGGCGTACCGGCCTCTACAAGCACCAGGAAGAGATCCAGGCAGTCGAGGCCCAAACAACCCTACTCAGGGTGTTCCAGCCTTCATGTATTCCCGGTCTACTCCAGACCCCCGAATACGTCCGAGGGGTACAGCAGAGTTCGGAGCTGACCGACGATGCTCTAGAAAAGATGATCGGCGCACGCCTGCGCCGCCAGGAGGCACTCTATGACAGGGCGCGAACCTTTCGATTTCTGATTACCGAATCAGTGCTCAGGTGGCGACTTATTCCGGCCCCCATGATGGCCGCGCAGATAGACAAGCTCGTCACCATGTCGCGGATGCCGAACATCGAGATAGGCATTGTCCCGCTGAGTGAGCCCATGCCGGGGCTGCCCACATCGTCCTTTGTTCTCTTCGACAGCCGGCTCGCCATCATCGAGATCCCCCACGCTGAAATCACCACCACCGAAGTACGGGATATCGAGCTGTACGAAGACAAGTTTAACGCTTTTCACGCGGTCGCCCTTTCAGGTGACAATATGTGGGACCTCGCCGCGCGCATCCGGGACGACTTCTTGAGGGAACAGGAAACCAGCTAGAAACACACCCCGCACCCGGCCACCATTGGCTGTCGATTCCCGACGACGGCGGTGAAGGGGTGCGCAATGGCTACGCAGCAGGCGGACACGTACGAGTACGCGACCTACACGAAAGAGCGCGAGACGTGCCCGTCGTGCAGCATGCCCATCCCCCTTCACCAGCTCGCCCGGCGAGGGATGCTCGCCGGGAAGGACGGCCCACCCAGGGTTGCGTACTGGCACGCCCGGTGCGTCAAGGCGGACGGATCGCGCCGATGACCCGCTCAGTCATCCGGCACACCGAACACCGAATCATCAGGGACCCCGCGTCCACACCCACCGTGGTGGCGAGCTGCCTCTACGAGGGGTGTGGATGGTCGGCCGTGCCCGGCCCCGACGTGGCCGAGGTAGATCGGCAGTGCATGACCCACACGGGCCTGAACGGCGGTCACAGCCGCTTCATACGAGGGTTCGAGGACATCGCCCTTGTTCATCGGGTCGGGACGACCTGACACAGCCTCCCGCCCCCACCAGGGCGGGCAGAAAGGCAAGCCACAGCCGCAAGGGGGTGATCTGAGATGCGAGCCAACCCTGACCCCGGCAGCAAGTCCGGCGGTACCGGCGGGGACCAGTTCCCGCCCCCGCCTGCCGCCTGACCTTCACCCACGACAGAAGGAGTCTCGCTATGACGACGATGGTGGAATCACCTGTCACCTTACGGCGCGGTCGGGACCTTGTCAGTCCCGAACTGTTCGAGAAGGTCTCCGAGTTCTGCGCCGAGGAGTACGGGCACGAACTGTCCACGGCCCGAAGCATCGTGGACCAGGCCCTTGCCTTCCTGAAGGTCATGGGCGACGCTCGCGCGTTCGACATGACCCCGTCCCAGGTCGTTGACCCTGGGTGGCATTCGTTCGCGCTCCACACCCGCGCCTACGCGGCGTGGTGTCAGGAGCAGTTCGGCTACTTCCTGGACCACGAACCGAAGGCCACCGTCCGCACGCGTCCGCTGATCGGCTCGGTGGTCGACCGGGTCAAGGCCGCAGGCTTCTACGTCGACGAACGGCTGTGGGGCGCCGCGAAGGACTGCAACCCGCCCGCCTGCTGTGGTGACGGCGACGGCTGCTGATCCCTTCGAACGAAGTAGGACCCGGGCACGTCACAGGTACCCGGGTCCTACCCTGAGCAAAGGTACCGCCCATGGCATCTGACGAGGGTCTAACCGGGAGAAGCAGAGTCACCGTATTCGCCATGTTCGGCGTGGCCTTCGGGTATGCCACGCATCACCTGGACGAACGGCGAATCGGAGACGTGGCCATCATCGGCCCGCTAACCCCCGGAGTCGAATGGGGACGCCTATGGCAGATGGCCCGCAACTGCGGCCGGCCCACGGCCAGCGAAAACGAGTTGGTGCAATGGGTACTCACTCAAGCCACCCGGGCATTCGTGTGCGGCAGCGACCTCATCGCGCATTTCCCAGATCAGGGGTGGAAGCTGGAACCGGGCGGGAAGCGCGTCCGATTCGATACGACGTACGCCAACCGTGACCAGCTCTGGACAGGAAACCTGACCGTCGACGGGCTCACCCCAGACCAGGTAGCGGAGCAACCCACGATTTACACCGCCTAGCGCCTGCCTGGGGCTGAAACGCAGAGAATCCCCGCACCCTTTCGGGTGCGGGGATTTCCACTTGCAGTCGACCTAGCCCCGGACTTCGCAGGTCACCCGATCGTGAAGATCAACCGGTCGCGATCGGTCGCCATCGGATAGTTGACGCCGTGCGGTCTGTCACGGCTGGGCCAACGCGGCCGAGATCGGCCAACGATCTTGAGTTGAGGCGTTCCTAACGGGTGACCTGCGAAGTACGGGCCTAGCTTGCCGCAGCCTTCACAATCTGCACCGAGCCAGGCTCGGCGAGGGAAACGCCAGCCATACGCATGGTCAGCTTGAAGCCGACCTGATCCGAGGAGAAGCGAGCGTCCTTGCTCACCTTCACCTGAGCGTTTCGGCGAACGCCGACAACGATGCGGGAAGCGTCAGCAACCGCAACCGCAACCGCAACAGTCTTGGGTGCGAGGAAGCTGCTCACCAGAATGGGGCAGGAACAGCCCGGAACGGGCCTGGACGGACCGGAAGCCGACCGCCGCCCCCCGATCACCCGAGAGGGCGGCTGATCTGCGAAAACCCTGCTACGGAAGGTTCCTGGCCATGACGATGCGCTGGACCTGGTTCGTGCCTTCGTAAATCTGCGTGATTTTGGCGTCGCGCATCATGCGCTCCACCGGGTAGTCACGCGTGTAGCCGTACCCGCCGAGGAGCTGGACGGCGTCGGTGGTGACCTCCATGGCCACGTCGGAGGCGAAGCACTTGGCCGCGGCGCCGAAGAAGGTGAGGTCCTCCTTGCCGCCTCCGGCGGACACGCGCTCGGACTTGGCGGCCGCCGCATAGGTCAGCTGGCGGGCGGCCTCGATCTTCATGGCCATGTCCGCGAGCATGAACTGCACGCCCTGGAAGTCGCCGATCGGCTTGCCGAACTGCTTGCGCTCCTGGACGTAGCCCTTGGCGTAGTCCAGGGCGCCCTGGGCGATGCCGAGCGCCTGGGCCGCGATGGTGATGCGGGTGTGGTCCAGGGTCTTCATCGCGGTGGCGAAGCCGGTGCCCTCGGCGCCGATCATGCGGTCGGCCGGGATCCGGACGTTGTCGAGGTAGACCTCGCGCGTCGGGGAGCCCTTGATGCCGAGCTTCTTCTCGGGGGCGCCGAAGGAGACGCCCTCGTCCGACTTCTCGACGACGAAGGCGGAGATTCCCTTGGAGCGCATCGAAGGGTCGGTGACGGCCATGACCGTGTAGTACTCGGAGACGCCCGCGTTGGTGATCCAGCGCTTGACGCCGTTGAGCACCCAGAAGTCGCCGTCGCGCACGGCGCGGGTCTTCATGCCGGCCGCGTCGGAGCCCGCGTCGGGCTCGGAGAGCGCGTACGAGAACATCGCGTCGCCCTTGGCGAGCGGGCCGAGGTACTTGGCCTTGAGCTCTTCGGAGCCGGAGAGGATCACCGGGAGCGAGCCGAGCTTGTTGACCGCCGGGATGAGGGAGGAGGACGCGCAGACGCGGGCCACCTCCTCGATCACGATCACGGTGGCGAGGGCGTCGGCGCCCGCGCCGCCGTAGGTCTCGGGCACGTGGACGGCGTGCAGGTCGTTGGCGACCAGGGCGTCGAGGGCCTCCTGCGGGAAGCGGGACTCCTCGTCGACCGCGGCGGCGAACGGGAGGATCTTCGCCTCGCAGAGCGAGCGGACGGACTCGCGGAGCATGTCGTGCTCCTCGGCCGGGCGGTACAGGTCGAAGTCGGCAGAACCCGCCAAGATCTCTCACTCCCCAGGGTGATGCGTGATGCTAACTACCGTTAAGTAACCCAAGCTTAGTGGGCCGGTCACGGATGGCGATATGGGCGGCCTACGTGAGTTGCGTGACAGCGGTGGCCTCCTGGGGAGCGTCTTCGCTGGTGGGCCCGACTATGCTCAGTGGCCGCAAACGGCCCCGCACCTCTGGAGCACCCATGGCCCCCCTCAGGATCACTGTGATCGGCACCGGTTACCTCGGCGCTACGCACGCTGCGGCGATGGCGCAGCTCGGGTTCGAGGTGCTCGGGCTGGACGTGGTGCCGGAGAAGATCGAGATGCTGGCCTCGGGCCGGGTGCCGATGTACGAGCCCGGGCTGGAGGAGCTGCTGGGCAAGCACGTGGCCGGGCTGCCGGGGTCGACGGGGCGGCTGCGCTTCACGCACTCGTGGGAGGAGGTCGCGGACTTCGGCGACGTCCACTTCGTGTGCGTGAACACTCCGCAGAAGCACGGGGAGTACGCGTGCGACATGTCGTACGTCGACTCCGCGATCGAATCCCTGGCCCCGCACCTGACACGGCCGGTGCTCGTGGTCGGCAAGTCGACGGTGCCGGTGGGGTCGGCGGAGCGGCTGGCGGCGAAGCTCGTGGAGCTGGCCCCGGCGGGCGAGGGGGTGGAGCTGGCCTGGAACCCGGAGTTCCTGCGGGAGGGCTTCGCCGTGCAGGACACCCTGCACCCCGACCGGATCGTGATCGGCGTACAGGGCGAGCGCGGCGAGAAGCTGCTGCGCGAGGTGTACGAGACCCCCATGTCGGAGGGGACCCCGCTGGTGGTGACCGACTTCCCGACTGCGGAGCTGGTGAAGACCGCCGCCAATTCCTTCCTCGCCACCAAGATCTCGTTCATCAACGCGATGGCGGAGGTGTGCGAGGCCGCGGGCGGCGACGTGGTCAAGCTGGCCGAGGCCATCGGCTACGACGAGCGGATCGGCGCGAAGTTCCTTCGGGCCGGCATCGGCTTCGGCGGCGGCTGCCTGCCGAAGGACATCCGGGCGTTCATGGCGCGGGCCGGCGAGCTGGGCGCCGACCAGGCGCTGACCTTCCTGCGGGAGGTCGACTCGATCAACATGCGGCGCCGCGGGCACATGGTGGAGCTGGCCCGGGAGGCGGTGGGCGGGTCCTTCCTGGGCAAGCGGGTGGCGGTGCTCGGCGCCACTTTCAAGCCGGATTCGGACGATGTCCGCGACTCCCCCGCCCTGAACGTGGCCGGGCAGATCCACCTCCAGGGCGGGCAGGTCACCGTCTACGACCCCAAGGGCATGGACAACGCGCGGCGCGTCTTCCCGACGCTGGGGTACGCGGGCTCCGCGGTGGAGGCCGTCCGGGGTGCGGAGGTCGTCCTCCACCTCACGGAGTGGCGCGAGTTCCGCGACCTTGATCCGGCCGAGCTGGGCGGGGTGGTGACGGACCGCCTCATTTTGGACGGCCGCAATGCGCTTGATCCGGTGCGGTGGCGGGGGGCGGGCTGGACCTATCGGGCGATGGGGCGCCCGAGGGCCTGACCCGCTGGGAGTCCCCCGGACGGAGTCTGGGGCAGGGTGCCGCGCCGCTTCCCGGGGCTCCGCCCCGGACCCCGCGCCCCACACGCCGGCGGGGCTGGAAATGCCCGGCGTCGGCGCCGGGCGTGGGAGGCGCCCCCGGCGCAGCGGCGCGTCACGTGGCGTCGGGGCGGCGGTGGTGGGCGGCTCGCGAGGTGAATTCCACGTCTCGCAGGACGCGCTGGGCGTTGCCCCAGGTGAGGAGGGCGATGTCGGACTCCGGCCAGCCGCGTTCCAGGAGTTCCGCGATCAGGTGCGGGTAGCCGGAGGGGTCGGTCAGGCCTGCCGGGCGGGGGTGGCGGGGTTCGGTGCCGAAGGCGGCGCCGAGACCGACGCACTCGGGGCCCGCGACCGCGCGGACGTGGTCGAGGTGGTCGGCCACCGCGTGCAGGGAGTCCCCGGTGCGCGCGGTGTCGAAGGTGATCATCGCCAGGCCGTTGGCGGCCCGCAGTTCCAGCAGGACCTTGTCGGTCACGTTCCCCGGATACGGGTTCAGCGCCGCCGCGGCCGTGTTGGAGATGACCACCGGTGACTTGGAGGCGGCCGCGAGCTGGCAGGCCGCCGCCGGCGGGCAGCCGGTGAGGTCCAGCAGGATCGCCAGCCGGTTGGCCTCCTTGACCACCTCGTGGCCGAAGGCCGTCAGGCCCTCCTGGGCCCAGGGCGCTCCCGCCGGCGCGAGGAGCCGTACGCCCAGGGCGTGGAAGGCGTGCAGCGCGCTCAGGGAGTCGGTCAGCGTGCGGCCGGGCACCGGGCCGAGGAACGAGGCGATCCGGCCGCGGTTGCGGGCGTCCGCCATATCGTCGGCGGAGAGCGCCAGGCGCAGGTTGTCGGGGTAGCGACGCATCAGGGCGAGCGCCACGTCGATCTGCTCCAGGGTGCCGGAGAGCAGCTGGTCGGCGGCCTCGGGCTCGGGCGGCGGGGTCAGCAGGGACCAGAACTGGGCCCCGACCCCTCCGGCGCGCAGCCGCGGGATGTCGGTGTCGACTCCGCTGTCACCCGGCTTGTCGATGTCGTGGTAGGGGCTCTGGCGCAGCGTCCAGACGAGGGTGTTGCACCCGTCCGCGACGGGATGCTCGGACAGCAGCACGGCGGCCCGGTCGAGGGCGCCGGTCACCACCGCGGGTGTGGGAAGGTCTTCTGCTCCGATGCCCACTGAGTGGGGTTCATCCTGCAGGTCGGCCATGGCGTTCGCTCCGGTCTCGGCGGCAGCAGGGAGAGATGGTGCCACCGTGACACGGGGGGCGCCCGGGTCGCCCGGCGGATGCGGCGTTCGGGTGAAACCCGCAGGTCACACCCGGTCGCCGCAACCGCCGTTACGCGCCCTCAAACGGGCTGGATCACCGCGTTCGACGGGCCGCGGGAGGCCGACAGGTCCCGGGCCACCGCTTCCGCGTCGCGCAGCGCCCGTACCGCGTTGGACCAGGTCAGCTTGGCCAGGTCGGTCTTCGACCAGCCGCGCGCCAGCAGCTCGGCGATCAGGTTCGGGTAGCCCGCCACGTCGTCCAGCCCGGAGGGGGTGAAGGCCGTGCCGTCGTAGTCCCCGCCGATGCCGATGTGGTCGACGCCGGCCACCTCGCGCATGTGGTCGAGGTGGTCGGCCACCGTCGCCGCCGTGGCGACCGGGCGCGGGCGCTCCGCCTCGAACGCCCGGTGCAGGGCCATCGCCTCGGGCGTGGTGTCCAGGTGGTGGAGGCCGTGCGCCCGCAGGTTCTCGTCCGCGGCCAGCGTCCACTCGACGGCCGCCGGGAGGATGAACTTCGGTACGAAGGTGGCCATCGCCACCCCGCCGTTGGCCGGGAGCTGCGCGAGCACGTCGTCCGGGATGTTGCGCGGGTGGTCGCAGACCGCGCGCGCCGAGGAGTGCGAGAAGACCACCGGCGCAGCCGAGACGGCGAGCGCGTCGCGCATCGTCGTCGCGGCGACGTGGGAGAGGTCCACCAGCATGCCGACGCG
The DNA here is from genome assembly GCF_018614075.1 of Streptomyces sp. ISL-94. GTDB lineage: Bacteria > Actinomycetota > Actinomycetes > Streptomycetales > Streptomycetaceae > Streptomyces. The sequence continues at coordinate 37,145 of NZ_JAGGOZ010000122.1, forward strand.
GTTCATCTCGCGGACGACCTCGCGGCCGAAGTCCGTGAGGCCGCCGTGCCGGGGCTCGTCGGTCGCCGAGTCCGCCCAGTCGAGGGTGTCGTTGTGCGTGAGCGTCATGTACCGCACGCCCAGCTGGTGCAGGGCGCGCAGGGTGGCGAGCGAGTTGTTGATGGAGTGGCCGCCCTCGGCGCCCATCAGGGAGGCGATCCGGCCCTCGGCGCGGGCCGCCTCCATGTCGTCCGCCGTCAGCGCGCGTACCAGGTCGGCGGGGTAACGGCCGATCAGCTGGTCGACGGCGTCCACCTGTTCCAGGGTGGCGCTGACGGCCTCGTCGCCGGTGAGCTCGGTGCTCACGTACACCGACCAGAACTGCGCGCCGACGCCGCCGGCCCGCAGTCGCGGGATGTCGGTGTGCAGGTACGCCGACTGGTCGCCGGCGATGTCCCGCTGGTCCAGGTCGTAGCGGACCTGCTTGCGCAGCGCCCAGGGCAGGTCGTTGTGGCCGTCCACGACGGGGTGCTCGGCCAGCAGCTCGCGCGCCTCGGCCAGGCGCTGCGCGGCGCTCACTTGCCGAATCCGAAGGACTCCGCGCCCGCGACCTTCGTACGCAGCCGCTTGCCCTTCTCGGTCGCCTGGTCGTTCAGCTCCTGCTGGAACTCGCGCATGCGGGCCAGCAGCTCGGTGTCGTGCGCGGCCAGCATCCGTACGGCCAGCAGCCCGGCGTTGCGCGCCCCGGCGACCGAGACGGTGGCGACGGGAACTCCGGCGGGCATCTGGACGATCGACAGCAGCGAGTCCATGCCGTCGAGGTACTTCAGCGGCACCGGGACGCCGATGACCGGCAGCGGGGTGACCGAGGCGAGCATGCCGGGCAGGTGGGCGGCGCCGCCCGCGCCCGCGATGATCGCCTTGAGGCCGCGTCCGGCGGCTTCCTCCCCGTACGCGACCATCTCGCGCGGCATCCGGTGCGCGGAGACGACGTCGACCTCGTAGGGGATCTCGAACTCGTCCAGGGCCTGGGCGGCGGCCTCCATGACCGGCCAGTCCGAGTCGGAGCCCATGACAATGCCGATGACGGGGCCTGCTGGGGAGGTGCTCATTGCGTGACCGTTCCTCTGAGGTAGTCGGCAGCGTGGCGTGCGCGCTCCAGCACATCGTCCAGGTCGTCGCCGTAGGTGTTGACGTGGCCGACCTTGCGGCCCTGTTTCACGTCCTTGCCGTACATGTGGATCTTCAGCTGGGGGTCGTGCGCCATGCAGTGCAGGTACGCCGTGTACATGTCGGGGTAGTCCCCGCCCAGTACGTTCGCCATGACCGTCCACTTGGCGCGGGGGCGCGGGTCGCCCAGCGGGAGGTCCAGGACCGCGCGCACGTGGTTGGCGAACTGGGAGGTGATCGCCCCGTCCTGGGTCCAGTGGCCGCTGTTGTGCGGGCGCATGGCCAGTTCGTTGACGAGGATGCGGCCGTCGGTGGTCTCGAACAGCTCCACGGCCAGGTGGCCGGTCACGCCGAGTTCCCGGGCGATGCGCAGGGCGAGGGTCTGGGCCTCGCCCGCCAGGGCCTCCGAGAGGTTCGGGGCGGGGGCGATCACCGTGTCGCAGACCCCGTCCACCTGGCGGGACTCGACGACGGGGTAGGCCACCGCCTGGCCGTGCGGGGAGCGGACGATGTTGGCCGCGAGTTCGCGGACGTAGTCCACCTTCTCTTCGGCGAGGACGGGGACACCGGCCCGGAAGGGCGCGTCCGCGTCCTCGGGGGTGCGGACGAACCACACGCCCTTGCCGTCGTACCCGCCGCGCACCGTCTTGAGGATGACCGGGAAGCCGCCCACCTCGTCCGCGAAGGCCGCCACGTCCGCCGGATCGCGCACGATCCGGTGGCGGGGGCTCGGCGCGCCGATCTCGTCGAGCTTGGCGCGCATCACCCCCTTGTCCTGGGCGTGCACCAACGCGTCGGGCCCCGGGCGGACGGGGATGCCGTCCGCTTCCAGGGCCCTGAGGTGTTCGGTGGGTACGTGCTCGTGATCGAAGGTGATCACGTCGCAGCCGCGCGCGAAAGCGCGCAGCGTCTCCAGGTCGCGATAGTCGCCGATGACGACGTCGCTCACGACCTGGGCCGCCGAGTCCTGTGGGGTGTCACTGAGGATCTTGAATTTGATGCCGAGGGGGATACCCGCCTCGTGGGTCATGCGGGCGAGCTGTCCGCCGCCGACCATGCCGACTACCGGGAACGTCACTCCTCCAGGATATCCGGCGGTATTCCGCCATCCGGACGCGGGCTCTGGCGCGGACCGGTCGGCCGGCCCCGGGTCCGGGCCGGCCACGGCCTGGTGTGCCGTGTGTCGCACGGTGCCGGAAGGCGCAGACGGACCCCAGGGGCGACACTTACGATGGGTGGGTTGACCTCGAACACCGGACGCCCCGCGCGGGGCGGTGACCGACGGGACTGAACCATCTGATGAGCACGCCGGGGAACGGATCTGTCCTCGAACGCGCCCGCGGTCTCGTCCGCGAGGTCGCGAAGTTCGGGGCGGTCGGCGGCCTGGGTGTCCTGGTCAACCTGGGTGTCTTCAACCTGATCCGGAACACCACCGACCTCCAGGTGGTGCGTGCGAGCGTGATAGCCACCGTCGTGGCCATCGCCACCAACTACATCGGCTTCCGCTACTTCGCCTACCGGGACCGCGCCAAGAGCGGCCGCACCCGCGAGCTGGTCCTGTTCGCCGCCTTCAGCGCGATCGGCCTGGTCATCGAGAACGGCGTGCTGTACACGGCCACCTACGGCTTCGGCTGGGACGGCCCGGTCGCCACCAACGTCTTCAAGTTCATCGGCATCGGCACCGCCACCGTCTTCCGCTTCTGGTCGTACCGGACGTGGGTCTTCAAGGCCCTGCCCGCGGCTGCCCCGGCCTCCGCTGCCGAGCCGGTGCCCGAGCCGGCCCCCCTGCCGAAGCCGGAGCGCAGGCCCGAGCCGGTCCCCGCGCCCGAGCCGGAGCCCGCGAACAACTAGCGGGCGGGCTCAGCGGACGGTGGCCTCCGGCTCGGCCCGCTCCGGCGCCGTCCGGCTGAGGAAGAGGGCGAAGACCGGCGGCTGCGCCTGGAGCAGCTCCAGGCGCCCGCCGTCCGCCTCCGCCAGGTCCCGGGCGACCGCGAGGCCGATCCCGGTGGAGTTGCGGCCGCTGATGGCCCGCTCGAAGATCCGGTTCCCGAGGTCCGGCGGGACCCCCGGGCCCTCGTCCGTGACCTCCAGCACCGCCTGGTTGCCGACCACCCGGGTGCGCAGCGCGACCGTGCCGCCCCCGTGCATCAGGGCGTTCTCCACCAGCGTCGCCAGGACCTGCGAGACCGCCCCCGGGGTGCCGAAGGCCCGTACGCCCAGCTTCCCGGAGCGCACGATGGCCCGGCCGGCGCTGCGGTAGGCGGGCCGCCACTCCTCCACCTGCTGCTTGACGACCTCGTCGAGGTCGAAGGGGACCGCGGAGCCCGTCCGCGGGTCCCGCGAGTTCGTGAGCAGCCGTTCCACCACGTCCGTGAGCCGCTCCACCTGGGTGAGCGCGATCGTCGCCTCCTCCCGTACGGTCTCCAGGTCCTCGGTGACCGTGATCTCCTCCAGCCGCATCGACAGTGCGGTGAGCGGGGTGCGCAGCTGGTGCGAGGCGTCCGCGGCGAGGCGCCGCTCGGCGGTGAGCATCCGGCCGATCCGCTCGGCGCTGGAGTCCAGTACGTCCGCGACCCGGTCCAGCTCGGGGACCCCGTACCGCTTGTGCCGGGGCCGCGGGTCGCCCGATCCCAGCCGCTCCGCGGTCTCGGCGAGGTCGGTGAGCGGGGAGGCCAGCCGGTTCGCCTGCCGTACGGCGAGCAGGACGGCCGCCACGACGGCCAGCAGGGCCACGGCGCCGACGACCGCCAGGGTCCGCCCGACCTCCTTGGTCACGGTGGAGCGGGGCTCCTCGACGACCACGACCTCGCCCTGCTCGCCGCGTGCGGTGCCCCGGATGACGCTGCCGGGGATCCGGTCGCCCACCTCGACGGTGGGCTGCCCCGGGATGGTGATCCGGGCGTAGCGGCCGGTTTCGAGCTGCTCGGCGAGCGCGTCGGGGTCGACGGGCTTCTTCTCCAGGACGTTCGACTCGACGATGCCCACCACGCGCAGCGCCTCGGATCCGACCCGGTCCTGGGCGCTGCTGGTGATGGTCCGGGTCTCCACGATGACCAGGGAGATCCCGAAGACGGCGATCACGACGAGGACCACGGCGAGGGTGGAGTTGATCAGGCGGCGGCGCATGGCGAGGGGGAGGTCAGCTCTTCTCGAAGCGGAAGCCGACGCCCCGGACGGTGGCGATGTACCGGGGGTTGGCGGCGTCGTCGCCCAGCTTCTTGCGCAGCCAGGAGATGTGCATGTCGAGGGTCTTGGTGGAGGACCACCAGGTGGTGTCCCAGACCTCCCGCATCAGCTGGTCGCGGGTGACGACGCGGCCGGCGTCGCGGACCAGGACCCGCAGCAGGTCGAATTCCTTGGCCGTGAGCTGGAGCTCCTCCTCCCCCATCCAGGCGCGGTGCGACTCGACGTCGATGCGCACGCCGTGGGTGGCGGGGGGCTGGCTGGCCTCGGTGGCGCCGCGCCGGAGCAGGGCCCGGACGCGGGCCAGCAGCTCGGCGAGGCGGAAGGGCTTGGTCACGTAGTCGTCGGCGCCGGCGTCCAGGCCGACGACCGTGTCGACCTCGTCCGCGCGGGCGGTGAGGACCAGGATCGGGAAGCCGTGGCCCTCGGCTCGCAGCCGGCGGGCGACTTCCAGACCGTCCATGCCCGGCAGGCCCAGGTCCAGGACGACGAGGTCGACGCCGCCCTGCAGTCCGGCGTCCAGGGCGGTGGGGCCGTCCTCCCGGACCTCGACCTCGTAGCCCTCCCGGCGCAGGGCGCGGGCCAGGGGTTCCGAGATGGATGCGTCGTCCTCGGCGAGCAGTACACGCGTCATGTGGGTGATGGTAGTCCGCAGGAGGTGGATCGAGAGCCCTGCCTGCAGACCCCTGCCTATCTGCGCTTATGACCTATCAACCACCTTCGAATATGGTCTGGCGGTTCCCGCGACGCCTGTGATCCATATCTCAAGTCCATTCATATGCCGCCGTGTCGTGTCGTATGGTGGCGAGACGCCTGATGCACTACCTCAGGGACCTTTGTGCCGAAAAGCGCGCCAAGGGTCTCTACTTCTGTCCTGACCGGACCGGACAGTCCTGAGGGACTGGCCTGCCGGGCTTGATGACAGTGAATGACCTGTGGGCCGGGCCCGCCGCGCGATGGTGCGCGGCCGGGCGTGGATCCCGGTGACGGATGTTCCTTCGCTCCCCGCACAAGGGGGGCGGACCCCCGGGCGTGGGGCAGGGCCTCTGTTGCCGGTGCCGGCCACCCCCCACCGGGCGCTGATGAGCTCACGAAGCCAGGCGTCCCGAGCAAGCAAGGATCGACCATGGCTTCCAGCCTGACGGAGGGTTCTGCGGCGTCCGCCGAGAAGACCTTCTTCGGCCACCCCCGTGGCCTGGCCACTCTGTTCATGACCGAGATGTGGGAGCGTTTCTCCTACTACGGCATGCGCGCACTTCTGGTCTACTACCTGGTCTCGGGCGGCGCCGACGCCGCCACGGGCAGCCAGGGCGGCGGCCTGGCGATGACGGCGGCCACGACCACGGCGATCTACTCCGTGTACGTGTCGATGGTCTACCTCATGGCCATGCCCGGCGGCTGGTTCGGCGACCGTGTCTGGGGCGCCCGCAAGACGGTCGCCATCGCCGGTTTCGTGATCATGGCCGGCCACCTGTCGCTGGCCCTTCCCGGCCAGGCGATGTTCTTCGTCGGTCTGATCCTCGTCGCCGCCGGCTCCGGTCTGCTGAAGGCCAACATCTCGACGATGGTCGGCCACCTCTACGACGGCCCGGAGGACCCGCGCCGCGACGGTGGCTTCACCCTCTTCTACATCGGCATCAACCTCGGCGCCTTCGTCGCCCCGCTCGTCGTCGGAACGGTCGGCAAGGAGCACAACTGGCACCTGGGCTTCGCCCTGGCCGCCGTCGGCATGGGCCTGGGCCTGACCCAGTTCCTGCTCGGCACCAAGCACCTGAGCCCGAAGAGCAGCCTGGTCCCGAACCCGCTGACGCCGGAGGAGCGCAAGGCCGTCCTCACCAAGGCCGTCTTCGCCGTTCTGGGCATCGCCGTCTTCTACGGTGCCGTGGTCGCCCTCGGCGCCTACACCCTGAACTGGGCCCTGGTCCCGCTGACGCTGGCCGGCCTGATCATCCCGATCGCCGTGCTGACGCGCATCAAGCGCGACAAGGACCTGTCGGGCGCCGAGCAGTCGAAGATGACCGCGTACATCTGGTTCTTCATCGCCGCCGCCGTCTTCTGGATGATCTACGACCAGGGTGGCTCCACGCTGTCCCTGTTCGCCGACGACAAGACCGCGAGCACCGTCTTCGGCCTCGGCTTCTCGGCCACCTGGTACCAGTCGCTGAACCCGCTGTTCGTGATGGCCCTGGCCCCGGTCTTCGCCTGGCTGTGGCTGTGGCTGGCCCGCAAGAACCAGGAGCCGAACACCATCGTGAAGTTCGCGATGGGCCTGGTCCTGATCGGCGCCTCGTTCTTCGTCTTCATCGTCCCGATGAACATGGCGGGCGGCGACGCCAAGGTCTCCCCGATGTGGCTGGTCTCGATCTACATGATCCAGACCATCGGTGAGCTGTGCGTCTCCCCGGTCGGCCTCTCCGTCACCACGAAGATGGCCCCGCAGAAGTACGCCTCCCAGATGATGGGCGTCTGGTTCCTCGCGGTCACCGCCGGTGACTGCATCACCAGCCTGCTCTCCATCGCCGGTGTGGACCTGAACGGCCTCGGCGTGATCGCCCTGCAGGCGGCCGCCGCCGCCCTGGCCGGCTTCGCGGTCTACTCGTACCGCAAGAAGGTCCAGGGCCTCATGGGTGGCGTCCACTGACGCACCCCGCCCACGGGCAGTAAGAAATAGACGGAACGGCCCGGCACTCCTCACGGTGTGCCGGGCTGTTCTGCGTGTCTGCCTCCGTGTCTACCGGGTGCCGCGCAGGCGGCGCCACGGGGTGAACGTGAACACCGCGCCGCCGAGCAGGATCACCGTGCCGGCGACCAGGGCCAGGGCCTTGATGCCGCCCTCGTCCTCGGCGCCGGTCTCGGCGAGGCCGCCGGAGGTGGTGGTGGCGGCGCCGGTGGTGGACGGGGAGCCGGAGCCGCCCGGCTGGGCGGCGGTGTCCAGCTCCAGCGAGACGCCGCTGCTGGTCGCCTTGCAGGGGACGTTGATCGGCGTCGAGCCCGGGGCCATGGTGACGTCGATCGTCAGCTGGTCCGGGCTCAGCGTGACCTTGCCGGACTTGCCGGGCTTGTAGGTCCCCGTCATGTCGTTGAGGCTGACCGGGGCCTTGTCCGCGATCGGCTCCGCGTTGGCCGGGCCGGAGACCTTGACCATGCCGCTGTCGGCGCCGCCGAGCTTGACGTTCATCGAGGGCTTGAGGGCCCCGGCCGGCAGGGCCATGGGCGCGGCCATCGCGCCCTTCGCCGTCTTGACGGTCAGGTCGTAGCTGCCGCCGTTCTTCTTGGCGTTGATCGTGACCGGGGTCTTGATGCCCCCGGGGACGACCGGACCGCAGTCGAAGGCGACCTCGACGGCCTTGCCCGGGAAGTCGGTCTGGCCGCCGCCTCCGCCAGTGGTCGTGCCGCCGGTGGTCGTGCCACCGGTGGTCGTGCCGCCGTTCGTGGTGCCACCGCTGGTGGTACCGCCGCTGGTGGTACCGCCGCTGGTGGTACCGCCGCTGGAGCCGGCCGCCACGTCGATGGTGGCCCCGCCCTTCACCTCGCCCACCGGCGCGCACTTGGTGACGAACGTGCCGAAGGAGAAGGTGACGGCGACGTCGTACTTGCCTGGCGTCAGGGTGATCTTGCCCGCCTTGGTGAGCTTCAGCTTGCCCTTCATCGTGGACATCACCATGGGCGCCTTCTTCGGGATCGGCGGGTTCTTCTTCTCCCCGACGACCTTCAGCTCGCCTCCCCCGCCGCCCACCGTGATCCAGCCGGTGGGCTGGACCGAGTCCTGCGGGATGTCCATCAGGTCCGTGTTGTTCGAGGCCGGCTTCACCGTCTCCCAGGACACCTCGACCTCGTCCCCGACCTTGGCGGTGGCCGGAGCCGTGATCTTGGCGGTGGTCTCACCCTCCACCGGGTCGCCGCCGCCGGCCGGCGGAACGCACTTGACCTTGAATGTGGCCTCGGCGGCCTGGGCGGGAGAAGCCCCCATGGCGATACCCGCGCCGCCGAGCAGCAGCGCGACCACGGCCGCGCTCACCCTCCGTTGGGTCTTCACGTATGTCCCTTCGTCGTCGAACGGTTCTCAGACGGTGCGGACGCCTGTGGTGCTGGGCCCGGCGCGCTGTCCGGGGTGAACCACGGCAGGACCGCCGTGGTCGTCTGGGGGGATGCCGCCGGCGGCTCCGACGCGGCCGGCGCGCGGCCCCGTACGGCGGGAATCCTCGGCAGCCGGGCCGTCACGGCCGCCGCCGCCTCGGGGAACCGCGCGCCGCGGTGGCGGCCGGCGGTGCCCGGGACGCGGGGCCGGACCTTGTCGACGACGGCCATGCCGACACGGAAGACCGCGGCCGGGACCACCAGCAGGAGCAGGCCCCAGAAGAGCAGGACCCCGTACGGGCGGTCCACGCCCCAGGGCTGGGTGGCCAGGACCGTCTCGCCGTACTTGAGGGAGAGCGCGTAGTCGCCGTACGCCCCCGCGGTCAGGGTGGCGTCCAGGGCGACCTCCGCCTTGCCGCCGGGCGGGATCGTGCCCTTCCAGCGGACCTCCTCCCACAGCGGGGCGAACACCCCGTGGGCGGTGCCGAGCTGGAAGACCGGGTCCTTGACCGGGGCGGAGCCGAGATTGCCGACGGTGACCTTGAACGTGCGGCTCGGCGGAGCGCCGAACCAGGTCAGCACCCCGTCGTCGCCCTCCAGCCGGACCCCGGTGAGCAGCGCGAGGCGGGCCGTGCCGGATTCGGCGGGCAGCTCGGCCACCGGGTGGTCGGTGATCTTCAGGGCGGTCGCGACGGTGGACTGGTCCCCGTTGACGGAGGTGACGTTGACGACGCAGGGGCAGGGCTTCGGCGGTGCCACCACGGGCAGCTTGGCGGTGAAGTGGCCGTCGTCGGCGACCGAGACGGCGGCGCCGTCCGCGTTGGCACAGCTGTTGGTGCCGCCGATCATGTTCTGGCCGCAGACCAGCAGCATCACCAGCGTCTTGGCGGGCCAGCCGGTGCCGTCGACGGTGATCTCGGTGCCCTTGGCGGCCTCCTGGAGGGAGAGCGCAACGGCGGGCTTCGGCTCGGCGGCGACAGCGGTGACGGCGGCGGCCCCGGCGGCGGTGGTGACGGCCGCGGTGGCCGGGGCCGCCGGGAGCAAGATGAGCGCGCACGCTGCCGTCCCCGCGGCGAGCAGGGCTCCGAGTCTTCTCACCTGGAGGCTCCCGTCAGTTCGTGTTCCGGTGCGGGGGTCGTCGGTTCGGCCGCGGGCGCCGCGCCGTCGGGCGGGTCCCGGCGGGTCCGCCGGTTGCGTACGAGGAGCAGCGCGGCCGACGTGGTCACGCCGAGGCCGAGCAGGCCGAGGCCGGTGCGGGCGGCGATCCCCCAGGGCACGCACCACACCGAGGCGGTGGCGGTGGCCCGGGCGCCGCCGGGGGCGGTGACCGTGAGGCCGAGGCGGACCTTGTCGAGGACCGGGGCTCCGGGCCACCTTTCGGTCAGCTCCACGCGCTGGCCGGGGAGCAGTTCCACCGGCAGGGTGCGGGGGCTGCGGCCGGGGACCTCGCCGAAGAGGCCGTCGGCGTGGAGGGCGAGCTCGAGGGTGAGCGCCACGTTGCCCCGGTTGACGAGGGTGTACGCGACGACCGCGGCCGAGCCCTTGCCGCGGACGGTGACGTCCTCGACCGTGAGGGCGGCCAGGGTGGGGCCGCCGACCCGCAGGTGGACCCGTACGCCCACCTCGTGGCCGGCTTCGGTGGCGACCACGGCGGCGGGGTGGTCGCCGGGCGGGGAGGCGGGCGGGACGGTGACGGTGAAGGGGACGACCGCGCGGGTGCGGGGCGGGATCTTCACCGTGGCGCCGGCGCCGAAGCTGATCCAGGCCCCGGCGGCGGTCGCGGGGTCTGTCGAGCGGCCTCCGGCCGCGGGGTCGGCCGGGCGCACCTCGAGGGCGCCGTCAGCCGTGTTGTAGGCGTCGGCGCCGCGCAGGGTGACGGTGTGCTCCTGGTCGGTGGTGTTGGCCAGGGCGAGGCGGTCCTCCAGTACGGTGCCGGCGGTGCCCGCGAGGTAGAAGTACGGGCGGGCCCCGCCGGGCCGGGCGGCGGCGGCCGTCCCGGCGGCGGGCTCGGCGGTCCAGCCGGGCTCCTCGGCGGCGGCCGGGGCCGCGGGGGCCGTGTGGAGCGCGGCGGCGGCGAGGAGCAGCACCCCGAGCCTTCGGAATGTAGGGAGCACGGGCATGGCCGGGTGCTCCGTTCAGGACCGGGCCCGTTGGCCGCGCCGGGTCAGCCAGAGCACGCCGGCGGCGCCGGAGAGCAGCACGGTGCCGCCGAGGGTGCCGAGGGCGAGGGCGGAGTCGGTGGGTCCGGTCTGCGGGAGCGTGTCCTCGCCGGTGCCGCCGCCGGACTGCGCGCCGGAGCCGCCGGCGGCCGTGACGTCCAGTTCCAGGGAGGGTTTGGGGCTGTTGCCGGGAGTACAGGTGGTCGTAGTGCCCAGCGCCTTGATGGTGAGCACGCCGGCGGTGAAGGTGGCCTTGCCGGTCTTCTTGGGCGTGTAGGTGCCCGAGAGGTCGGTGATCTTGATGGGTGTGTTGGCGGGCACCGCCTCGGGGTTGGGCGGGCCCGAGACCGGTACGGAGGCCTTCTCGGCTCCGTCGACGAGGATGACGGCGCTGGGGCTCATCGCGCCCTTGCCGAGCTCGACGGGGCTGGAGGAGACGCCCTTCTGGAAGGACATCGTCAGCTTGTACCCGTCGCCCTCCTTGACGGCCTTGATGTCGATGGGCGATACCGCCGACTTGTCCCCGATCGGGGTCTTGCAGTCGTACGCGACGTCGACGACGTCGGCGTGGGCTGCGGGGGCGGCCAGCAGGACCGCCGATCCGGCCGCCAGCGCGGAGGCCAGCGCGAGCGCGGTGGAGCGTTTCCGGTCGGACACCTTCGTCTTCCCCTCGGACCTTGGGACCACAAGTTACTGACGACACATCAGATTGGTGGCTCAAGGTACGCCCGGGGCCTTGCGGAGGGAAGACAAAGGGCAGGCCGGGATTGACCGTTCGTCAGTGGGCGCGCACGCCCTTCTGCCACACCGCGGAAACGAGCGGGACACCCGGGCGGTAGGCCAGGTGGACGTGGCTGGGGGCGTCCAGCAGGGCCAGATCGGCGCGCGATCCGGGGGTGATGGAGCCGATGTCGGCACGGCGCAGGGCGCGGGCGCCGCCGGCGGTGGCCGACCAGAGGGCCTCGTCGGGGGTCATGCGCATGTCCCGGACGGCGAGCGCGATGCAGAACGGCATGGAACTCGTGTAGGAGGAGCCGGGATTGCAGTCCGTGGACAGGGCGACGGTCACGCCCGCGTCGATCAGGCGGCGCGCGTCGGGCCACTGGGCGCGGGTGGAGAACTCGGCGCCGGGCAGCAGCGTGGCGACGGTGGTGCCGGCGGCCTGGGCGAGGGCGTCCACGTCGGCATCGGTGAGGTGGGTGCAGTGGTCGGCGGAGGCGGCCTCCAGCTCCACGGCGAGCTGGACGCCGGGGCCGTGGCCCAGCTGGTTGGCATGGACCCGGGGGATCAGGCCGGCGGCGGCGCCCGCGGTGAGGATCGCGCGGGCCTGGTCGCCGTCGAAGGCGCCCTTCTCGCAGAAGACGTCCACCCAGCGGGCGTACGGGGCGCAGGCCGCCAGCATCTCGCCGGTGACGAGGTCGACGTAGCCGGCCGGGTCGTCCGCGTAGTCGGGGGAGACGATGTGCGCGCCGAGGTAGGTGACCTCCTCGGTGTGCGCGGCAGCGATGCGCAGGGCGCGGGCCTCGTCGGCGACGGTGAGCCCGTAGCCGGACTTGGTCTCGAAGGTGGTGGTGCCCTGGCGGCGGGCCTCGTGGAGGTGGCGCAGCAGATTGGCTTCGAGCTCGGCGTCGGTGGCGGCGCGGGTGGCGGCGACGGTGGTGCGGATGCCGCCGGCGGAGTAGGCGCGGCCGGACATGCGGGCGTTGAACTCGGCGGTGCGGTCGCCGGCGAAGACGAGGTGGGAGTGGGAGTCGACGAAGCCGGGGATCAGGGCGCGGCCCTGCGCGTTGAACGCGGTGTCGGCGGCGGGGGCCTTGTCGGCGGGGCCGACCCAGGCGATGCGGTCGGCGTCGATGACGACCGCGGCGTCCCGGATGAGGCCGAGGGGGCCTTCGCCGAGGGCGGGGTCGTTGGTGACGAGGCTGCCGATGTTGGTGATGGCGGTGGTGGTGCCGGTCATGGGGTTCCTCTCAGGTGTCGCGGCCGAGCGGGAGCGGGACGCCACGGCGGCGGGGCCAGCGCCAGGCCCGGGCCGGGGCGCCCGACGGCCGAGGTTCTTTCCCCCACCCCGCCCTTCCCCGTACGTGCGCTTCGCGCCGGTGCCCTCACACGCCGGGCGGGCTGAATCAGCCCCGCCGGCGTTTGAGGCACGGGGTCGGGGGCGGAGCCCCCACGCGGCGGAGCCGCATATTCGGTACTGCCGGGAAGGGGCGGGGTGGGGGAAAGGCGGCGTCAGGCTCGCAGGGCCGCGATGGACTCGGACAGGGCGGACGGGACGTCCGGGACCAGGGTGTGGTGGCCGTCGCGGACGATGTGGCGGCCCGCCACCACCGTGTGGCGCACGTCCGAGGCCGTGGCCGCGAAGACCGCAGTCTCGGCGCCCAGCCGCGGCAGCGGACCCGCCGTCCGTACGGAGTCCAGCGTGATCGTGGTGAAGTCCGCGAGCGCGCCCGCCGCCAGGCGGCCCGCGTCGGGCCGGCCGAGCGCGGCGTGGCCGTCGGCCGTCGCGGCGGCCAGCAGCGCGTTCGCCGTCCAGTGACCCCGCGTCCGGCTGCGCAGCCGCTCGTTCAGCTCCATCGCCCGCGCCTCCTCCAGCAGGTCGATCACCGCATGGCTGTCGCTGCCCAGCGAGAGGGGGCTGCCCGCCTGCTGGAGGCGGGTCGCCGGGCCGATGCCGTCGGCGAGGTCGCGTTCGGTGGTGGGGCACATGCAGGTGCCGGTGGCGGCGCCGCCGAGGAGGTCGATGTCCGCATCCGCGAGGTGCGTGTTGTGGACGCCGGTGGTGCGCGGGCCGAGCACCCCGTGGTCGGCCAGGAGCTGGGTCGGGGTGCGGCCGTGGGCGGCCTGGCAGGCGTCGTTCTCGGCGGTCTGCTCCGAGAGGTGGACGTGCAGGGGGGCCTGCCGCTCCTCGGCCCAGCGGGCGACGGTGGCCAGCTGCGCCGCCGGGACCGCCCGGACCGAGTGGATCGCGGCGCCGATCAGCGCGTGCCCGCGCGGCTTGAGGGCGCTCACCCGTTCCGCCCACGCGTCGGCGGTGCCGTCGGAGAAGCGCAGCTGGTGCTGGTGCGGGGCCTCCCCGAAGCCCGCCGACAGGTAGGCGGTGTCCAGGAGGGTGATCCGGATGCCGGCCGCGGCGGCCGCCTCGATCAGCGCCTCGCCCATGGCGTTCGGGTCCGCGTACGCGGCGCCGCCGGTGGCGTGGTGGACGTAGTGGAACTCTCCGACGTTGGTGATGCCGGCCAGCGCCATCTCGGCGTACACGGCGCGCGCGAGGGCGAAGTAGCTGTCCGGGGTGAGGTTCTGGGCGACCGTGTACATGAACTCGCGCCAGGTCCAGAAGGTGCCGGAGCCCACCTGGACCGTGCCCCGCAGCGCCCGGTGGAAGGCGTGGGAGTGCGCGTTGGCCAGGCCCGGCAGCGTGAGCCCGCGCAGGACCTCCGTGCCGAAGGGCGGGACGGCCACGCCGGTGCGCAGGGCGGCGATCCGGCCGTCCCCGTTCACCTCCAGGGCGACGCCCGGCTCGACATGGGTGCCGAGCCAGGCGTGCTCCAGCCAGTACGTCTTGTGCGCGATCAGCGACACGCGAGACCTTCCAGTACGTCGGCGAGGGCGAGGACGCCGGCCACGCAGTCGTCCTCGGCGGCGAACTCCCGCGGGGAGTGGGAGACGCCGGTCGGGTTCCGTACGAACAGCATCGCGGTCGGCACGGCCGCGGAGAGGATTCCGGCGTCGTGTCCCGCCCCGGTGCCGAGGACGGGGACGGCCCCGCCCAGGATCCGGTTGAGCTCGTCGCGCAGGGCGTGCTCGAACTCGACGACCGGGGTGAAGGACTCCCGTATGACGTCCAGGTCGATGCCGTCCCGGTCGGCGTGCTCGCGGGCGGCCTTCTCGATGGCGGTGACGACCGTGTCGAGGGTGACCTGGTCGGCGGCGCGGGAGTCGAGCCAGCCGCGTACGAGGGAGGGGATGGCGTTGACCCCGTTGGGCTCCACCGCGATCTTCCCGAAGGTGGCGACGGCCCCGGAGAGGGCCGCCTCCTGGCGGGCGGCCAGCACGGTCGCCGCGTACGTGAGCATCGGGTCGCGGCGGTCCACGAGGCGGGTGGTGCCGGCGTGGTTGGCCTCGCCGCGGAAGTCGAACCGCCAGCGGCCGTGCGGCCAGATCGCGGAGGCGATGCCGACGCGGTCGCCGGACAGGTCCAGGGCCCGGCCCTGTTCCACGTGGAGCTCGACGAACGCGCCGATGCGGCCGAGGCGTTCGCGGTCGGCCCCGATGGCTTCGGGGTCGTAACCGGCGGCCTCCATCGCCCGGGGCAGGCTGATGCCGTCCGCGTCGCGGAGCTCGTACGCCTTCTCCTTGGTCAGCTGCCCGGCGGCGAGCCGGGAGCCGACGCAGGCGAGCCCGAAGCGGGCCCCTTCCTCGTCACCGAAGTTGGTGATGGCCAGGGGCCTGGCGAACTCCGCGTCCCTCCTGCGGAGTTCGTCCAGGGCCGCGAAGGAGGACACCACCCCGAGGGGGCCGTCGAAGGCCCCGCCGTCGGGGACGGAGTCCAGGTGCGAGCCGGTGACCACGGCGTCCCCCGCGAGGGGGTCGCCGAGCCAGGCCCACTGGTTGCCGTTGCGGTCGGTCTCGTACGTCAGCCCGCGCGCCTCTGCCTGCGCCTGGAACCAGGTCCGGCAGTCGGCGTCGGCGCCGGTCCACGCGAAGCGGCGGTAGCCGCCGGACTCCGCGTGCCGGCCGATGGGCGCGAGCTCGGCCCACATCTCGTGGAACGTCACGCGTCGTCGCCTTCGCGCATCGGGATGCGGACGCCGCGCTCGTCGGCGACCGTCTCGGCGATGTCGTAGCCGGCGTCGACGTGGCGGATGACGCCCATGCCCGGGTCGTTGGTCAGGACGCGGCGGATCTTCTCGCCCGCGAGCGGGGTGCCGTCGGCGACGGTGACCTGGCCGGCGTGGATGGAGCGGCCCATGCCGACGCCGCCGCCGTGGTGCAGGGAGACCCAGGAGGCGCCGGAGGCGACGTTGACCATGGCGTTGAGCAGCGGCCAGTCGGCGATGGCGTCGGAGCCGTCGAGCATGGCCTCGGTCTCGCGGTACGGGGAGGCCACCGAGCCGCAGTCGAGGTGGTCGCGGCCGATGACCAGCGGGGCGGCGAGCGTGCCGTCGGCCACCATCTCGTTGAAGCGCTCGCCGGCCTTGTCGCGCTCGCCATAGCCGAGCCAGCAGATGCGGGCGGGCAGGCCCTGGAAGTGGACGCGCTCGCCGGCCATCTTGATCCACCGGTGCAGGGACTCGTTCTCGGGGAAGAGCTCCAGCATCGCCTTGTCGGTCTTGTGGATGTCCGAGGCCTCGCCGGACAGGGCCGCCCAGCGGAAGGGGCCCTTGCCCTCGCAGAAGAGGGGGCGGATGTAGGCGGGGACGAAGCCGGGGAAGGCGAAGGCGCGGTCGTAGCCGGCCAGCTGGGCCTCGCCGCGGATGGAGTTGCCGTAGTCGAAGACCTCGGCTCCCGCGTCCATGAAGCCGACCATGGCCTCGACGTGCGTGGCCATCGACTCGCGGGCGCGGGTGGTGAAGCCGGCCGGGTCCTTGGCGGCGTAGGCGGCCATGTCGTCGAAGTCGACGCCGACGGGGAGGTAGGCGAGCGGGTCGTGGGCGCTCGTCTGGTCCGTGACGATGTCGATCGGCGCGCCCTCGGCCAGCATCTGCGGGAGCAGCTCGGCGGCGTTGCCGAGCAGGCCGATGGAGAGCGGCTTGCGGGCGTCGCGGGCCTCGACGGCCAGCTGGAGGGCGTGGCGGAGGTTGTCGGCCTTGACGTCCAGGTAGCGGTGCTCGATGCGGCGCTCGATGGCGCGCGGGTCGACGTCGATGCAGATCGCGACGCCGTCGTTCATCGTCACGGCGAGCGGCTGGGCGCCGCCCATGCCGCCGAGGCCGGCGGTGAGGGTGATGGTGCCCGCGAGGGTCCCGTCGACCCCTCCTTTACCGGTTGAATGCAGCTTGGCGGCGACGGCGGCGAAGGTCTCGTAGGTGCCCTGGAGGATGCCCTGGGTGCCGATGTAGATCCAGGAACCGGCCGTCATCTGGCCGTACATGGTCAGGCCCAGCTGCTCCAGGCGGCGGAACTCCTCCCAGTTGGCCCAGTCGCCGACGAGGTTGGAGTTCGCGAGCAGGACGCGCGGCGCCCACTCGTGGGTCTGCATCACGCCGACCGGACGGCCGGACTGGACGAGCATCGTCTCGTCCTGCTTGAGGGTCTGGAGGGTGCGGACCATCGCGTCGTACGAGCGCCAGTCGCGGGCGGCCTTGCCGGTGCCGCCGTAGACGACGAGCTTGTCGGGGTGCTCGGCGACCTCGGGGTCGAGGTTGTTCTGGAGCATCCGCAGCGCGGCCTCCTGCTGCCATCCCAGGGTGCTGAGCTCGGTGCCTCGCGCGGCACGTACGGGGCGGGGTCCTGACATGGCGGGTGCCTCCTCCGATGTTGGTTAATCCATTCACATCCTGGCTGCCTGAATAGATTCAGTCAACAGCTGCGGGCCGACCCGCCGGATGATTGGCTGAGGGACATGGCTGCCGAGACGCACACGGAAGGCGCCGCCGAGCGCCGCGACCTGGCCGTGCGGGCCGCGGTCGAGCAGGGCCTGCTGGACTCCGATCCCGTCGCCTGCCTCCTGGACGTGGCCGGGATCCGGGCTTCCGCCGCCGCCCTGACCGGCGCTTTCGCCGCCGCGCTGCCTGCCGGCACCCCCGTCCTGCACGCCTTCGCCGTCAAGGCCGCCCCGCTCGTCCCGGTCCTGCGGCTGCTCGCCGACACCGGGCTCGGCTGCGAGGTGGCCAGCCCGGGCGAGCTGGCGCTGGCCCGGGCGGCGGGGCTGCCGGCCGGGCGGACCGTCCTGGACTCCCCCGCCAAGACGGTGGCCGAGCTGCGCGAGGCGCTGGCGCTGGGCATCGCCGTCAACGCCGACAACCGGCAGGAGCTGGAGCGCCTGGACGCCCTCGTCGCGTCCGCCGCCACCACCGCCTCGCCGATCGGGGTGCGGATCAACCCGCAGACCGGCGCGGGCACCATCAGCGCGCTGTCCACCGCCACGGCGACGTCGAAGTTCGGGGTGCCGCTACGGGATCCGGAGGCGCGCGCATGGCTCGTACGGGCGTACGCGGAGCGGCCGTGGCTGACCCGGCTGCACACCCACTCGGGCTCGCAGGGGGTGCCGCTGGCGCTGATCGCGGAGGGCGTACGGGAACTGCACGCGCTGGCCGAGGAGATCAACGCGGCGGCCGGGCGCCGCCAGGTCGACACCCTCGACATCGGCGGCGGCCTGCCGGTGAACTTCACCTCGGACGAACAGACCCCGACCTACGCGGACTACGTGGCCGCCCTGCGCGAGGCGGTACCCGCCCTCTTCGACGGCTCGTACGGCCTGGTCACGGAGTTCGGGCGGTCCCTGCTGGCCAAGCACGGGCTGGTGCTGGCGAGGGTGGAGTACACCAAGTCCGCCGGGGGCCGCCCGATCGCCGTCACCCACGCCGGCGTCCAGCTGGCCACGCGCACGGTGTACGCCCCGGCGGCATGGCCGGTGCGCATCCTCCCGTACGACGCCAAGGGCACCCCGCGCACCGGCCCGCCGGTCGCCCAGGACATCGCGGGCCCGGCCTGCTTCGCGGGCGACCTCCTGGCCACGGCACGGGAGCTGCCGCTCCTCGCCCCCGGCGACGTGATCGCCATCCCGGACACGGGCGCGTACTTCTTCACCGCCCACTACGGCTACAACAGCCTCCCGCGCCCGGCCGTCCACGGCTTCACCCAGTCCCCCGCCGGCGCCACCCGCTTCACGGAGGCCCGCCCGGCCCAGACCTTGCGGGAGATCGTGGCGGAGGGGGGCGGGGGACGGGGGGACGCGCTGCTGTGAGGAGGGCGGGGC
>NZ_JAGGOZ010000123.1 GCF_018614075.1 Streptomyces sp. ISL-94
CCGGCTCAGCTCAGCCGCTCGATGACCATGGCCATGCCCTGGCCGCCGCCGACGCACATGGTCTCCAGGCCGAACTGCTTGTCGTGGAACTGCAGGCTGTTGATCAGGGTGCCGGTGATGCGCGCACCGGTCATCCCGAAGGGGTGACCGACGGCGATGGCCCCGCCGTTGACGTTCAGCTTGTCGAGGGGGATCTCCAGGTCCCGGTACGACGGGATGACCTGGGCCGCGAAGGCCTCGTTGATCTCGAAGAGGTCGATGTCGCCGACGGTCAGGCCCGCCCGCTTCAGCGCCTGCTTCGACGCCTCGACCGGGCCGAGGCCCATGATCTCGGGGGAGAGGCCGGTGACGCCGGTGGAGACGATCCGGGCCAGCGGGGTCAGGCCCAGCTCCCGCGCCTTGGTGTCGCTCATGATGACCAGCGCGGCGGCGCCGTCGTTGAGCGGGCAGCAGTTGGCGGCCGTGACGAGGCCGTCGGGGCGGAAGACGGGCTTGAGGCCCTGGACGCCCTCCAGGGTGACGCCGGCGCGCGGCCCGTCGTCGGTGGAGACGACCGTGCCGTCGGGGGTGGTGATCGGGGTGATCTCCCGCTCCCAGAAGCCGTTCTTGATCGCGGCCTCGGCGAGGTTCTGCGAGCGGACGCCGAACTCGTCCATGTCCTGGCGGGTCACGCCCTTGAGGCGGGCCAGGTTCTCGGCGGTCTGGCCCATCGCGATGTACGCGTCCGGGATCAGGCCGTCCTCGCGCGGGTCGTGCCAGGACGCGCCCTCGCTCTGCGCGACGGCGGCCGTACGGGCCTCGGCGTCCGCGAAGAGCGGGTTGTGGGTGTCCGGCAGGCCGTCGGAGGAGCCCTTCACCGACCGGGAGACCATCTCGACGCCGGCGGAGATGAAGACGTCGCCCTCGCCGGCCTTGATGGCGTGCAGGGCCATGCGGGAGGTCTGGAGCGAGGAGGAGCAGTACCGGGTGATCGTGCAACCCGGCAGGTGGTCCATGCCCATCTGCACGGCGACGATACGGCCGAGGTTGTGCCCCTGCTCGCCGCCGGGGAGGCCGCAGCCGAGCATCAGGTCGTCGATCTGGCGCGGGTCCAGCTCCGGGACCTTGGCGAGCGCGGCCTGGATGATGGTGGCGGTCAAGTCGTCGGGGCGGACGTCCTTGAGGGACCCCTTGAAGGCACGCCCGATGGGCGAGCGGGCGGTGGAAACGATGACGGCTTCGGGCATCGGGGCTCCAAGGGGTGCGTCGTTGCGGGACCGCATGCGAAGTTACCGCCCCGTACGGTCGGGGTCACCGGCCGGGGGGTGTGACGAGTACCGCACCGCCGTGCCGCGGACCGCTCCTGTGGCCCTGCCCCGCCCCCCAGACCTCAAACGCCCCCGAATCCGAGGCCGTCCGCCCCCCGCCCAGGATCCCGCGCCTCAACCGCCGGCGGGGCTGGGATCGCCTCAGGCCCGTGCGGGCCTCGCCCCACTGCAGCGGCCTGCCGGCCGCCCCGGGGCTCCGCCCCGGACCCCGCGCCTCAAACGCCGGCGGGGCTGAGGTTGCGCCTCAAACGCGGCGAGGCTGGAGTTGCCTGACGGCGGGGTTTGAGCCTGCACTCACCCGGCTACAGCGGGCAAAATCCAGCCCCTCCGGCGTTTGAGGAGCGGGGTACGGGGCGGAGCCCCGGATCTTTGAGGCGCGCACGCGCGGTCTCGCCGGCCACATCCAGCCGCGGGGTGCGGGGCGGAGCCCCGGGCTTTGAGCCGGGCCTGCCCAGCGGCGCTCGGCACATCCAGCCTCGCCGGCCACATCCAGGCGCGGGGTGCGGGGGTGGAGCCCCAGGGGGGCGGCCCGGTCGGCGGGGCAGCGGTCAGGCCGGGCCGGAGACGCCGGCGGCCGCGGCACCCGTGCCGGGATCGGCCCCGGACGGCTCCTCGGCCTGGACGCGCCGCCGCCGCCGGTGCTTCAGCAGGACCCACGGCCCCCGAACCGCCGTGACCTCGGTACCCGCCTGCCCGGCCGCCGCCGACGCCGCCTTCGCCACCGGCAGCATGTCCTCGTCCCGGGACACGTCCAGCCGGTCCGACTCCGGCCACACGCCCAGCGCCGCGCACAGCGTGGGGAGGACGGCCATGGAGGCGGTCGCGTACCCCTCCGCCGAGGGGTGGTAGGAATCCGGCCCGAACATCTCCCGCGGGTTCGCGGCGAACTCAGGACCCAGCAGGTCGCCCATCGACACCGTACGGGCCCCCAGCGCGACCACCCCTATGGTCTGCGCGGCGGCCAGCTGCCGCGAGACCCGCCGGGCCAGCCACCGCAGCGGCTGGTACACCGGCTCGATGGTGCCCAGGTCCGGGCACGTGCCCACGACGACCTCGGAGCCCGCCAGCCGCAGCCGCCGCACCGCCCCGGTGAGGCACCGCACCGACTGCGTCGGCGGCATCCGCCGGGTCACGTCGTTCGCGCCGATCATGATCACGCACACGTCCGGGACCGGCCGGTCCCCGTCCAGCAGCAGGCTCACCTGCCGGTCCAAGTCGTCCGACATCGCCCCCGACAGGGCCACGTTCCGCAGCTCCACCGGCCGCTCGGCCACCGCCGCCAGCCCGGAGGCCAGCAGGGCCGCCGGAGTCTGCCGGGCCCGCCGTACGCCCAGTCCCGCGGCCGTGGAGTCGCCCAGCATGCCCAGCCGCAGCGGCCCCGGGCTCAGCTCCGGCCCGCCGAACTCGCTCCCGTACAGCCCGTCCGCCCGCGGCGGATCCGGCAGCCCGGTCCCCACGGTCCGCTTGGCGAACTGCAGCTCCGCCAGCACCACACCCACCGCGGCGACCCCGACCAGTCCGAGTCCGCCCCCGCCGTACGCTGCCCCCGCCGCGATCCGGCGGGCCGTTCTCGCCCTGGACACCCTGCAGGCCACCTCCTCGGTCCCCGGTCCTCGGTCCTTGTTGACCTACCTGCCCCGTACGGCCGGTCGGCCAATCCCTTTCCGCATACTCTGGCCGTGCCTCCCGGAGAACCCGTGGAGTCCCCTCCTTGGAGAACATGGTGCAATTCCACGACTCGATGATCAGCCTCGTCGGCAACACCCCGCTGGTGAAGCTCAACCGTGTGACCGAAGGCCTGCAGGCCACCGTCCTTGCGAAGGTCGAGTACTTCAATCCCGGCGGATCCGTGAAGGACCGGATCGCCGTACGGATGATCGAGGCCGCCGAGCAGAGCGGAGCCCTCAAGCCCGGTGGCACCATCGTGGAGCCGACCAGCGGCAACACGGGTGTAGGACTCGCCATCGTGGCCCAGCAGAAGGGCTACAAGTGCATCTTCGTCTGCCCTGACAAGGTGTCCCTGGACAAGATCAACGTGCTGCGCGCGTACGGCGCCGAGGTCGTGGTCTGCCCGACCGCCGTCGACCCCGAGCACCCGGACTCGTACTACAACGTGTCCGACCGCCTCGTGCGCGAGACGCCCGGCGCCTGGAAGCCGGACCAGTACAGCAACCCGAACAACCCCCGTTCGCACTACGAGACCACCGGCCCCGAGCTGTGGCAGCAGACGGACGGGAAGATCACCCACTTCGTCGCGGGCGTCGGCACCGGCGGCACGATCTCCGGCACCGGCAACTACCTCAAGGAGGTCAGCGGCGGGAAGGTCAAGGTCATCGGCGCCGACCCCGAGGGCTCGGTCTACTCCGGCGGCTCCGGCCGCCCGTACCTCGTCGAGGGCGTCGGCGAGGACTTCTGGCCGACCGCCTACGACCCGGACGTCACCGACGAGATCATCGCGGTGTCCGACAAGGACTCCTTCCAGATGACCCGCCGCCTCGCCAAGGAGGAGGGCCTCCTCGTCGGCGGCTCCTGCGGCATGGCGGTCGTGGCGGCGCTGAAGGCGGCCGAGGGCCTCGGCCCGGACGACGTCGTCGTCGTCCTGCTGCCGGACAGCGGCCGCGGCTACATGAGCAAGATCTTCAGCGACGAGTGGATGGCGGGACACGGCTTCCTGGAGGAGGCCGGACCGTCCGCGCGCATCGGCGACGTGCTGGACGACAAGGAGGGCGGTATCCCCTCCCTCGTCCACATGCACCCCGAGGAGACGGTGGGCGAGGCGATCGAGGTCCTGCGCGAGTACGGCGTCTCGCAGATGCCGATCGTCAAGCCGGGCGCCGGTCACCCCGACGTGATGGCCGCCGAGGTCATCGGCTCCGTGGTGGAGAAGGAGCTGCTGTCGGCGCTGTTCGCGAAGCAGGCTTCGCTCGGCGACCCGCTGGAGAAGCACATGAGCGCCCCGCTCCCGCAGGTCGGCTCCGGCGAGCCGGTGTCCGAGCTGATGTCGGTGCTCGGCGAGGCGGACGCGGCGATCGTCCTGGTCGAGGGCAAGCCGACGGGTGTGGTGAGCCGTCAGGACCTGCTGGCGTTCCTGGCGAAGGCCGCCAAGTAGCCGTTACGGAGCCGCGCGCGGCCGTCGCGCAAAAGGTACGGGTACGACATGTGACGGCAGCACCGGCTTAACACGGCTCCGGCACAGTGGTGGTTGTCGGCAGGGAAGCCCGGGAAACCGGACACCCGGCCGGCGCCACCGAACGGCGTTGCGCACCTCCGGAGCGGCTCCCGGACCGCGTGGACGTCATGGACGCGGACGGCCCTGACCCGGCCCGTGTCCTTCGCGGGGACCGCCGTCGTCCCGCCCCCGGGCAACCGGGGTGCGGCGGTCCCCGCCTATTTCCCTTTCGGGGCCGGCACGTCCGGGGCGCTAGGCCCCTGGCGACGGCGCGGCACCCGGCAACGGCCCCATCAAGCGGGGGTGTCCCCGGCCCGGCGGCGCAGCACCCCTGAAACGGGGCGGCACCCGGCAACGGCCGGATCAGGCGCGGGTGTCCCCGCCCCGGCGGCGCAGCCCCCCGGCATGGATGAAGTTCACTCACGATCCCGCCCCACACCACCAGCAGCCCGCTCAGGTGCGCCTGCGCAGCGGCAATCGCCGACAGCGGAACCGCCAGCACCAGCGTGATGACGGCGAAGCCGAAGCGTTCGCCGAAGTTCCCGTCCACCGGGTCGGGCCGGCCGCCCCCGCGGGCGTGGAGGAGCCGTTCCTCCGCCAGCCGGCGCCGGACCTGCGTGTCGACCTTCTCGACGAACGAGTCCACCAGCGCGGCCTCGTACTCCGGACCCAGCTCCCGCCGGGCCTCCAGCGTGGCGTCGAGTTCCTTCTTCAGCTCTCGGGCGTGGGCGTCCATCCCCCCACCGTAGAAACCGCCGCGGGCACCGGCACTGGGGCCAGCCCCCGTATCCGTATCGCGGGCGCGGCTTGCCGAGCTGCATAACCGCATGCAGAGTGCTCCGTGACTGAATATCTCACCGGGACGGAGGGGACGGCATGAGTGACAGCCCGGCCGCACGGCTGCAGAAGCTGTTCGAGGGGCACCGGCTGACGCCCACCCAGCGGCGGATCGCGCACTGCATGGTGCGCGGAGCGGCGGAGGTGCCGTTCCTGTCGAGCGTGGAGCTCGCCGAACTGGCGGGCGTGAGCCAGCCGTCGGTGACCCGGTTCGCGGTGGCGCTGGGATTCGACGGGTATCCCGCGCTACGCCGGCACCTGCGCGAGGTGGCCCCGGCCGAGCGGGCCGAGGCCGCGCTCGAGGACTCGTACAACGAATACCAGCAGGCCGTCCAGGGCGAGATCGAGAACCTGCGGCAGCTCGCCGCCATGCTCGCCGACCCCTCGCCGGTCCAGGAGGCGGGCCGGCTGCTCGCCGCCTCGACCCCGCTGCCCGTGCTGGGGCTGCGGGCGGCGTCCTCGCAGGCGCGCGGGTTCGCGTACTTCGCCGCCAAGGTGCACCCGGACGTACGGCTGCTCGACGAGGGCGGCTCGATGATGGAGGACCGGATCGACGCGGCCCTCTACGAAGGGGCCACGGCGCTGCTCTGCTTCGCCCTGCCCCGGCATCCCCGGGAGGTCGTGGACACCCTGGAGCGGGCCCGGCGGGCCGGCCTGACCGTGGTGACGGTCGCCGATTCGGCCTTCGCGCCGGTGGCCCGCCACTCGGACCTGCTGATTCCGGCGCCCGTCGGGACCGGGCTGGCCTTCGACACGGCGTGCGCGCCGATGCTGCTGGGCCGGGTGCTGCTGGAGGCGATGGCGGACGCGCTGCCGGACGCGCAGGCCCGGCTGGAGGCCTTCGACGCGCGGGCCGCGGCGCGCGGACTGTTCGTGGAGTAGGGCTCGGCCCGCTCAGCGGTAGTCGAGCTCGGCCAGTTCCCGGGCCAGGCGCGTGCGCAGGGCCGGGATGCGGGCGAGGAGGGGGAGCAGGGTGTTGCGTACGGTGCGCAGCGCCCGGTTCCGTGTGGTCGCGACCCGGGTCATCCGGTCGGTGAGGGCCACCACGCGCAGGGCCACCGGGCGGCGGCGGGCCTCGTAGCCGTCGAGGTCGGCGGGGTCGCCGGCGGCCAGGGCGCGGCCGAGGGCGTAGCCGTCCTGGATGCCGGTGTTCATGCCCTGGCCGCCGGCCGGGCTGTGCACGTGCGCGGCGTCCCCGGCGAGCAGCAGCCGCCCGGCGCGGTAGCGGTCGGCGACCCGGTGGTGGATCCGGAACCGGGAGGACCAGGCGAGCGCGGTGACCGTGGCCTGGCCGGGGACGCGCACGTCCAGCAGGCCCTGGACGAAGGCGAGGTCCGGCTCGGCGGGGGCCTCGTCGACGGTGGCCACGATCCGGTAGCGTCCTCCCGCCTGGTCTGGCAGCGGGGCGACCACGGTGAGGCCGGCGGTGCCGAAGGCGAGCGAGACCTCGGCGGCGCCGGGGGCCCACTCCATGGCGACGTCGGCGAGCACGAAGGACTCCGCGTAGCTGTTGCCGCTGAAGCCGATCCCGGCGGCGTCGCGGACGGTGCTGTGCATCCCGTCGGCGCCGACGGCGTGGGCAGCGCGCAGGGTTTCGCCGGCGGCAGTGGTGAGGGTGACCCCGTCCGGGTCCTGGGCGACGGCGGTGACCTCGTGGGGGCGGTGCACGTCGTGGCCGAGGGCGCGCAGGCGGGCGAGGAGGACGGCCTCGGTCTCGTACTGGGGGACCATCAGCGCGTACGGGTGGGCGGTGCGGAGCCCGTCGAAGCGGACGGCGGCGAGGGGACGGGCGCCGTCGCGGATCTGGAACCGGGAGACGGGGATGCCGCGGCCGACCAGCTCGGCGGAGAGGCCGCCCGAGGGGTCGAGCTCGTCGAGGACCTCCAGGGTGCGGGCGTGGACGACGGCGGCGCGGGAGCTGTTGGCGCCTTCGGCCTGCCGGTCGAGGAGGACGAAGTCGACGCCGGCCTGCGCCAGCGTGACGGCGAGGGCGAGGCCGGTGGGACCGGCGCCGACGATGGCGACCTCGGTACGGGCGGGGAGCGGGAGTGCGGCGGTGCTGTTCATGCGGGCCTCCTCCGGGGCCAACGGTTGTTGGCCAACGTCTGTTGACTCAGAATGCTCCCGCCCGGCCTGGCGTGTCAACGGCCGTTGGCCTACATTTGTTGGCATGACCGCGCGACGCTCCTCCGACCACACCAAAGCGACGATCCTGCGGGTGGCGCGGCAGCGCTTCGCCGCGCAGGGATACGAGCGCACGACGATCCGCGCCGTCGCGGCGGAGGCGGAGATCGACCCGTCGATGGTCATGCGGTACTTCGGCAGCAAGGAGCAGCTCTTCGACGCGGCCCTGGCGGTGGACCTGCGGCTGCCGGACCTGGGCGCGGTCCCGGCGCAGGACCTGCCGGCGGCTCTCGTACGCCACTTCGTGGAGCGGTGGGAAGGCGACCCGGCCGACGACGCCCTGCTGGTGCTGCTCCGCTCGGCGGTGACGAACGAACGCGCGGCGCAGCGGATGCGAGAGGTCTTCGCGACCCAGGTGGCCCCGGCCCTGGCCTCAGCCCTGGGCCCCACCAGCGCCGCCCGCACGGCGGGCCTGATCGCCACCCAACTCCTGGGCCTGGCCCTGACCCGCTACCTGCTGCGCCTGCCCGGCGTGACCGCCTTGACCCCCGAAGCCGTGGTCCAGGGCCTGGCCCCGGCGGTGGGGGCCACGCTGGCGTCGGGGTGAGGGGCGGCGGGGGCGGGTCGGGGGTCCGGAGCAGGGGCCTGCCGGGGCGGGCTCGGGCTGGGGCTCGGGGCTCCGGGTTCGGGGCCCGAACTCGAAGCCCCGGCCCCACGACTCGCTTCCCTTCACTGGCGCCCCCGCCCCGCCCTCCTCACA
>NZ_JAGGOZ010000124.1 GCF_018614075.1 Streptomyces sp. ISL-94
GCACGGCACCTCGCCGCGTTGTCGGACCGCGCGAGTACGTCCCGTACGAGCCGCGGCCCTCCGCCTTGCGATGCACCGCACCGGACGCCGCGCCCCGGCACACCTTTCCGGCCACAGCATTAGGGACGGCGGCGCGGCTTGCCGCTCTTGCCGCCCTTGGGGCTGCCGGAGCCGCCGCGCGGGTTCTTGCCGGCCGCCTTGCCGGATCCCGGCTTCCGCTGCGCGCCGCCCGCATCCGGGCGCTTCGCCTTCGCCTTCGCCTTGGCCTTGGCGGTGGCCTTCGGCTGCTCCGGAGTCTGCGGGCGGCCGCGGGTGCTGTTGACGGTCCGCCCGCGGACGATGCCGATGAACTGCTCCACCAGATCCGTGGTCCCGTCCTGCGGCCACGACAGCGCGACGCGGGACTCGGGGGCGTCCGAGACCGGCCGGTAGGTGAGGTCCTTGCGGTGGTGCAGGCGCGCGAGCGACTGCGGGACGACGAGTACGCCCACGCCCGCGGCCACCAGCTCGATGGCGTCCTCCGTCGTGGCGGGCCGCTCGATCGCGGGCTGCCCCGGCAGGCGCTCCCAGGCCAGGGTGTCGTCGAGGGGGTGCAGCACGATCTCCTCGGCCAGATCCTCCGCGGACACCTCCTCGACCGCCGCGACGAGGTGGTCCTTGGGGATCACCACGACCGTGGTCTCGGTGTAGAGGGGGATCGCGCTGAGGTCGTCGCGGTCCACCGGCAGCCGGACGAATCCCGCGTCGGCGCCGCCGTCGCGCAGCACGCCGAAGGCCTCGGCGGGCGACACCGCGACCAGGGTCAGCGGGACGTCGGGCAGCCGCTCATTCCAGATCCGGATCCACTTGGTGGGGGTCACGCCGGGGACATAAGCGAGCCGGAACGAATGGGGTACTTCCGAGCCTGTCACCCCGCCAGGTTACCGGTCGTGGTCGGAGGTAGCGCACACGCTCGATACTCTTGACACCATGACGTCGCACCAGAACACCCAGACGATGAAGCCCGCAACCGCGGCGAAGAAGCTGGGCGTGTACCTCGAGGCCACCCCCGCAGAGTTCCAGGAGGGTGTCGTCTCGCGCAGTGAATTGAGTGCGCTGCAGGCCGACCCGCCCCAGTGGCTCCAGGATCTGCGGCGCAACGGCCCGCACCCCCGCCCGGTGGTCGCGGCCAAGCTCGGCATCTCCATCGCCGGCCTCGCCCGCGGTGGAATCACCGAGCCCCTCACCACCGAGCAGATCGAGGCGCTGAAGCAGGAAGCTCCCGAGTGGCTGCAGAAGGAGCGTGCCACCCAGGCCGAGGTCCGCAAGGAAGCGGTCCGCATCAAGGAGAAGCACGCCGAGAACGCGGCGCGCGCCGCCGAGCAGGACCGCAACCCGCGTTCCTGATCCGCGTCCCCTCTCGGTCCTCAGGCCCGGTTCCTCCATGGGGGAGCCGGGCCTGAGGCCTGTGGCGACCCGGCCGCACCGCCCGAGCGGCGCCTGTGCACTGCGCGCCCGTTCTGTCGATCTTGCCTGCAGGCGGCGAACGGACTCCCGTGCGGTGGCGGGCCGGCGGCCCGTGGGGTCCGCTGGAGGGGTGAGCCCTCTTCCCGGCCGCGGCTGGTGGGCCGGACTCCCGCCGGCCGCGGGAGCCGCCGTCATGGCCGTCGCCGTCATCTCCGTCGGCCTGCACCTGACCGGGCACGAGGTGGTGTCCCTGGTCGCGCTGGCCCTCTCCGGGGCGCTGTGGCTCGTACTGGCCGCCGATTTCACGGCCCGGCTGCTCGGTGACCGCGGACGGTTCCGGGCCGAGGCCGACACCCCGGCGGCCCTGACCGCCGTCGCCGCCACCACCGTGCTCGGCACCCGGCTCTCCGCGCTGGGATGGCAGGACGCGGCCGCCGCCCTGCTGGTCCTGGCCGCCGTGCTCTGGCCGGGGCTGCTGCTCTCCGTCGTACGGCACTGGCGGCGGCGCATGCCCGGCGTGGCCTTCCTCGTCTGCGTCGCCACCCAGGGGCTCGCCGTCCTCGCGGCCGTCCTCGCCGCCGCCGAACACCGCGACTGGCTCGCCCGGGCGGCGCCGGCCTGCTTCTGCCTCGGGCTGCTGCTCTACGCGGCGGCCCTGGTCCGCTTCGACTTCCGCGAAGTGGTGGGCGGAGCGGGCGACCACTGGGTGGCGGGCGGCGCGCTGTCCATCTCCGCCCTGGCCGCCTCCAGGCTCACGGCATCACCCGTATGGACCGGTTCGGCGCACACGGCCCTGCGTACCACCACCCTCGCGGCGCTCGGGCTCTCCCTCGCCTGGTACGCGGTCCTCCTCACCGCCGAACTGCGCCATCCCCGGCCGCGCTACGACATCCGGCGCTGGGCCACCGTCTTCCCGCTCGGCATGACGGCCGCCGCCTGCCTCTCCGCGGCGGAGCCGACCGCGGTGGCCTGGCTGCGCCCGTTGGGCGAGGTCCTGCTCTGGATCGCTGTCGCCGCCTGCCTGTTCACCTGCGCCGCGCTCGTCACCTCGCACACCTCCCACCCCTCCCGTCCTTCTGACACCTCCCGCCGAGCGGCGCGGGGCACGGGCGCCGACCGGTCATAATTGAGTACCGGGCAGCTCCTCCCGCACGTGAGAATGAGCCATCTCAAACCGGGAGGAATCCATGAGCCAGGACCACCTGACTCTGCATGACCTGATGCCCGCACAGGCCCTGGCGGACTCGATCGACGCCGGGTACGTGACCCGCAAGCCGCACCCCCAACTGCCGCTGTCCCTCTACACGTACACGCGGACGGCCCAGTACGAGCGCGTCTGGGACCAGGTCACCACGCGCTGCCGCGGACTCGTCGCCGACGACACCACCGGCGCGGTCGTCGCGCTCCCGCTGCCGAAGTTCTTCAACGTCGGCGAACACGAGTCGGGACAGCCGTACGCCCCCGCCCTCCCGGACGAGCCCTTCGAGGTCTACGACAAGGTCGACGGCAGCCTCGCCGTGGTCTTCCACTACGCGGGCCGCTGGCTGGTCGCTTCCAAGGGCTCCTTCACCAGCGCCCAGGCGACCTGGGCCCAGCGCCGCCTCGACGCCAAGGACACCTCGGCCCTGCGCCCGGGCACCACGTACCTCGCGGAGATCCTGTACCCGCAGAACCGCATCGTCGTCGACTACGGCGACCGCCGGGACCTGGTCCTCCTCGCCGCCTTCGGCCGGGACGGCACGGAGGTTCCGCTCGCCGAGGCCGCGCCCCACTGGGAGGGGATCGGCTCCGTCGTCAGGATCTGGCCCGCCATGCCCCTCGACGAGCTGATCGCGCTGACCGAGTCCAACACCCTGCCCGGCGGCGCCGCCGCGACCGGCATCGATGCCGAGGGCTTCGTCCTGCGCTTCGCCTCCGGCGTGCGCGCGAAGGCCAAGCTGTCCGAGTACGTACGGCTCCACAAGGTGCTCACCGGCGTGACCGAGCGGGACATCTGGCGCAGCCACGGCATCCAGCGCTTCGCCGGGCTGCCCGCCAAGCAGCTGGCCCAG
The DNA here is from genome assembly GCF_018614075.1 of Streptomyces sp. ISL-94. GTDB lineage: Bacteria > Actinomycetota > Actinomycetes > Streptomycetales > Streptomycetaceae > Streptomyces. Next base: position 3,498 of record NZ_JAGGOZ010000124.1, read on the forward strand.
GGCCTGAACTGCACGGTCGCCGACATCGAGGCCTCGGGCGGCAAGCCCCTCGACGCGCTGCTGGAGCAGGTGCCCGACGAGTTCGACACCTGGGTGCGCGAGGTGATCGCCCGGCTGGAGGGCGAGGCCGAGCGGCACGAGCGTGCCATCGACGGGGCCTACGCGGGCCTCGCCCACCTGGCGGCCGACCGGGGGGCCTTTGCCCGCGCGGTCCGGGAACTGCCCGACCGGGGGATCCGCCCCGCGATGTTCCTACGGCTCGACGGCAGGCCCACCGAGCTCACCACCTGGCGCCACCTGCGGCCGCAGACCGCCGACCCGTACACCACCGACGAGGAGAACTGAGCCGTGCCCGAAGAAGTGCCCGTAGTGCCCGCGACCGTTCCCGACGAGGCTCCGCTGCCCGTCGTGCACGTCATGACGGGACTGCCGGCCTCCGGCAAGACGACCGCGGCGCGCGCCCTCCAGGCGCAGGCCGGCGGCCGGATGCGCCGCGTCAACCTGGACGACCTGCGGAGCATGCTCGACCTGCCGGACCCGGAGCGGGGCCGTTCCTGGGCGCACGAGCAGACCGTACTGGCCGTACAGGACGCGGCGGTCCGCGCGGCCGTCGACGCCGGTTTCGACGTGGTCGTCGACAACACGCACCTGACCAAGCACATCCCGAAGCGCCTCAAGGCAGCGGTCGGCGGCCTCGCCGCCTTCGTCGTGCACGACTTCACCGGCGTCCCGCTGGAGGAGTGCCTGCGCCGGGACGCCGCCCGGCAGAACGCCGTCGGCGAGGAGATCATCCGGATCCTCGCCGAGAAGCACGCGAAGGCCCGCAAGGGCGGGTGGCGGCTGACGGCGGAGTGGCTGAACGGCGGCTCCGGCGCGATGGCCGCGCCGCCCGTGACCGCGTACATACCGGACCCGGCGCTGCCCACCGCGGTGATGTGCGACATCGACGGGACCCTCGCGCTGACCGGCGACCGGGGTCCGTACGATTTCTCGCGCTGTGAGCTCGACCTGCTCAACGAGTCGGTACGGCACGCGCTCGACGCCTTCCGGCGCGCCGACGGCGACACGATCGTGCTGCTGTCGGGGCGAGGCGAGGAACACCGGCCGCAGACCGAGTCCTGGCTGCGGCGCCACGAAGTGCCGTATGACGAACTGTGGATGCGGGCCGCCGGCGACACGCGCCGCGACGACGTGGTGAAGGCGGAGCTGTTCGACACCCACGTGCGACACCGGTACGCGGTACGCGTGTCGCTCGACGACCGGGACCGGGTGGTGGCGGTCTGGCGCCGGATGGGTCTGCCCACCTGGCAGGTCAACTACGGCGACTTCTAGCCGCCGCAGTCGACCTGCGGACCGGGCGAGCGGTCAGTGGCAGTACTTCACCTGGGAGAGGTTCTGGACGTAGCGGGCGGTGACCCAGTGCTCGTTGCCGTACGCCTTGTCCTCCGAGCCGGCGCCGTACGAGCGGTGCAGGCGGTACCAGATGCTGTTGCCGTCGACCGACTCGCCGTGCGTCTTGCACTCGATCTCGATCTTGCGGTTCGGGTACACGTGGTTGACGCTCTGCGAGCGGGTGGTCGGCTTGCTGCGGACCTTCAACGGGCCCTTGGAGACCACCTTGCCGAGGGCGTACCTGTCCCAGTGGCCGTCGGACCGCTCGGTGTCGTCGGCCGCGATGGCGGTCTGCTGCGACGGTGTGGCGGCGGCCGCCGCACCCTCGTCATCGGCGACGGCGGCCCCGGCCCCGACCAGGCCGAGCGCCAGGCTTCCGGCGGCGAGAGCGAGGATGGTCCTGGGGGGCTTCAGCATGAGCCGGCTCCTCTACGAAGACGTCCGCCCGGCCGCGGCGCGCGGCGCGGGGCGGCAACCAGGCGGTTGCCAGGGACGACTATGACGAGGGAGGGGCGCGCAGCCACGCTGACTCACCGCCGATTAGCCCGATATGCCCAATATTGCATACCGGTCGACGTGCGGGCCGCGGCGGGCCGGGGGAGAGTGACTGCCATGGGTATCGAAGACTATGGCGGCGGCCCCGGGGCCCAGGAGACCGGCGTCCTGGTCGTGACGACCAACGACGTCCCCGGCTACCGGGTGGAACGGGTCATCGGAGAGGTCTTCGGCCTCACCGTGCGCTCCCGCAACCTGGGCAGCCAGATCGGCGCGGGCCTCAAGTCGGTGATCGGCGGCGAGCTGAAGGGCCTCACCAAGACCCTGGTGGAGACCCGCAACCAGGCCATGGACCGGCTCATCGACCAGGCGAAGGGGCGCGGCGCGAACGCCGTCCTGATGATGCGCTTCGACGTGACGGACGCCGGAAGCGTCGGCACCGAGGTGTGCGCCTACGGGACGGCCGTCGTCCTGGCGTCCGCATCCACCTGAGCCCCGGGCCCGCGACCCCGGGCCCGCGATCTCCGGGCCCGCGACCCCCGGGCCCGCGACCCCCGAGCCCCTCCGGCCCCTCCCGAGCACGTAAGTCCAGGACGGCGCTCCGCTTTGTCCATGGGCCTGCGCGCCCCGCGGTCCGCAAGCTGTCAGGTCAGTGAGCGGACCGCTCGGGCCTGCGTGCCGAGCGGTCTTCCGCCGAGGAAGCGCCGACTCCCGGAGGTCCGATGCGAACCCCCCTCTGGCCTGCCGCAGCCGCGGTGGCCGGCCTGGTCGCCACCCTGGTCGCGGCCGCGCCCGCCGCCCCCGCCGCGGCGGCCGCACCCGTGACGATCACCTCGCCCGAGCTGTCCGTCAGCGTGGACAGCGGCTTCCCCCGTGTCATCGGCTACACCCGCCGCGCCACCGGCGACGTCCTGCACGGCAACGAGGACCCGCTGAGCACCGTACTGGTCAACGGGACCGCCTACACCCCCACCGTGACCTCGACCCCCTCCGCCTCCGCCGTGGACTACGCGCTCACCTTCTCCGGAGTGACCATCAGATCCCGTATCTCCGTGACCGGTTCGGTCGTGGAGTTCAAGGTGACCGCGATCGAGGACACCGCCGCCCTGCGCGTACGCAGCCTCGCGATCCCCGAACACCACCTCGTCAGCGTCCGCAGCGACCAGCCGGGCGCCGCGCTCTCCACGGCCACGATGCACACCGCCACCACCGGCACCGGGGACACCTTCACCCCGATCACCGGCAGCACCCCCGTCGACTCCGCCGCGACCACCGTCATGTACGGCCTGGCCAACACCGGCAAGCTGGCCGCCGCCATCGACTCCAACTCCCTCTACGACACGCCCTCGGGCGGCACCGCACGGGAGAACGGCCGGATCAGCAAGCGGGTCACCGACAAGGGCTCCTACCGCCGCGCCGGACTGTGGAGCGGAGCCTGGCTGCACCGGGCCGCGGGCGCGGCCGACGGCGACACCGAGCCGCTGCCGTACGCCCGTATCGCGATCACGGCCGACCGCAACGCGGACTCGGCCGTCGACTGGCAGGACGCCGCCATCGCCTACCGGGACATCTGGACCCCGCCCACCGGCTGGCAGCAGACCGCCGACCGGGTGGTGCAGCGGATCCCCTTCAACTTCGCCTCCCAGGCGACGCACCCCTTCGCGCAGACGCTCGACGAGACCAAGCGGGTCTCGCTCGCCACGGACGGCCTCGGACAGTTCGTCCTCCTCAAGGGATATGCCTCCGAGGGCCACGACTCCGCGCACATGGACTACAAGAACATCGGCTCGAAGCTGGGCGGCGCCGTCGACCTGAACACCCTCACCACCGCCGGACACGCCTACAACGCCGACTTCGGCGTGCACGTCAACGCCACCGAGGAGTACCCCGTCTCGGCCACCTTCGACCCGGCCCACCAGAGCGGCGGCCTCGGCTGGGACTGGCTCGACCAGTCGTACTACGTGGACACCCGCAAGGACGGCCAGTCCGGCGAGCGGCTGAAGCGGCTCCAGGACCTCAAGACCGCCGCCCCCGGGCTCGACTTCCTCTACGTGGACGTCTGGTACGGCGACGGCTACGTATCGCGCAAACTCCAGCGCGAGATCGGCGGTCTGGGCTTCCAGCTGGCGACGGAATTCCCCCACACCCTCACCGAGCAGTCCCTCTGGCACCACTGGGCGGCCGACGTCGACTACGGCGGCAGCGACCTCAAGGGCGTCAACTCCACCATCGCCCGCTTCATCGCCAACCACACCAAGGACGACTGGATCGCCCGCAACCCGCTGCTCGGCGGCGCCGAGGTCACCGCCTACGAGGGCTGGCAGGGCAAGAAGGACTTCACCGCCTTCCTGAACACCACCTTCGCCGTCAACCTGCCGACCAAATACCTCCAGGAATCCCCGATCGTGAAGTGGACCGCCGACACGGTCACCCTGGCCAACGGCACCACCGTCACCACCACCGGGAACAAGCGCCAGATCACCACCGCCGGCCGCACCGTCCTGTCCGGGGACGCGTACCTGCTGCCCCGCGACGGCAAGCTCTACCACTGGAACGACAAGGCGGGCTCCACCACCTGGACCCTGCCCGCCGGCTGGACCGCGCCCAAGCTCTACCAACTCACCGACACCGGACGCCGGCTGGTCGGCGACCTCGCGGTGAGCCAGGGCCAGGTCACCATCAGCGCCGCCGCCCGCACCGCCTACGTGGTCACCAACGGCGCCGCGCCCGCCCCGGCCGACCCCGAGTGGGGCGAGGCCGCCCCGGTCAAGGACCCCTCCTTCTACGCCGGGAACCTGAACGCCTGGACCGTCACCGGAACCGGAGCCGCCGTCACCCGCAACGCCCAGGGCCAAAGCGAGCTCACCTTCGCCCCCGGCACCACCCCCGCCGTCTCCCAGCAGCTCACCGGCCTCGCCCCCGGCACCTACGCCGCCTCCGTCTGGGTTTCCACCCCGGCCGGACGCGCCGTGACCCTCACCGCCACCCCGGCCGGCGGCGCCGCCGCCTCCGTGTACGCCGACTCCTCACCGCTGACCAACAGCCTCGGCGGCAGCGAGAAGAACGGCACGAAGATGCAGCGCATGAAGGTGTTCTTCGACGTCCCGGCCGGACAGTCCGCCGCCACGGTCAAGCTGTCCGCGACCGCCGGATCCGGCACCGGCACCGTCTACCTGGACGACGTACGCGTGGTCCGCTCCGCCCGGACCCCGCTCGGCGGGCACTTCTTCGCCGAGGACTTCGAGAACGCCGACGCCGGCTGGGGCCCCTTCGCCTTCGGCGGCGCCGGAGGCTCGGCCACCGACCCGCGCACGCACATCGCCCAGCGCAACGCCCCGTACACGCAGGCCGGATGGAGCGGCAAGCTGGTCGACGACGTGATCAGCGGGCAGAACTCCCTCAAGTCGCACGAGGAGCGGACCGGGCTCGTCTACCGCACCCTGCCCCAGACCCTGCGGCTGACCCAGGGGCGCTCCTACAAGGTGACCTTCACCTACGAGAACGGCTTCGGCGGCGACTACCAGTTCATCACCGGCGCCGGCTCCACCGAGACCGCCATCGCGCTGGGCCAGGCCCGTACGCCCACCACCTTCACGACCACCTTCACCGCCGGGGCCGACGCCTGGATCGGCGTACGGAAGGTGACCCCGGAGGGCTCGCACAACGAGGCCGATCTCGTCCTCGACGACCTGACCGTGGACGACCTCGGCCCGGCCGGAGGCGGCGAACTCGTCGTACCGCAGAGCCGGATGAGCGTGAAGGCCGTCGACAGCCAGGAGACCACGGGCGAGAACGGCAGCGCCGCCAACGTCCTGGACGGGAACGCCTCCACGATCTGGCACACCGAGTGGTACGCCTCCACCGCGCCGATGCCGCACGAGATCACCCTGGACCTCGGCGCCCCGTACAACGTCTCGGCGCTGCACTATCTGCCCCGGCAGACGCAGAGCAACGGGCGCATCGCCGGCTACCAGGTGTTCACGTCGGCCGACGGGCTCACCTGGGGCACGGCGGCGGCCACCGGGACCTTCACCGACAGCACCGCCCAGCAGGACGCCTCCTTCCCCCAGCGGACCGCGCGCTACGTCAGGCTCAAGGCCACCAGCGAGGTCGGCGGCAACCCTTGGACCTCGGTGGCGGAACTCAACATCGGCTACCGGCCCTGAGGTTCGCGCCGGGTCAACGGGCCGGGCCCCGCACCGACTGCTGGGCCCGGAACCGTACGGGAGCCATGCCCACCCGGCGGCTGAACAGCCGGCTGAAGTAGGCCGGATCCTCGTAACCGACCCGCCGGGCGACCCCGGCGACCGGCAGGTCGGTGCGGGCCAGCAACTCCTTCGCCCGGCTCAGCCGGATCCCGAGCAGGTACTCCTTGACCCCCTCGCCGGTACTGCGCCGCACCGCCCAGCGCAGCTGGGGCAGCGGCATCCCGAGCCGGGCGGCGTGCTCGGCCACCGAGATCGGCAGCAGTGCGTCCCGCGCCAGGGCGTCCATCACGGCGTCCCCGTGCCGGGACACCTCGGCGCGGGCGTAGCGCAGGGCCACCAGCAGCCCGTGCACGGCGGCCGCGGCCTCCACCTCCAGCAGCGGGCCCCCGCGCCGGGCGGCCCGGACGATCCCGTCGACCACGTGCCGCACCCCGGCCGTCCCGCTCAGCGGCACCAGCGGCCGGTCCGGGGTGATGTAGCCGAGGTCGGTGTACGCCTCCACGCTGCGGCCCGTGAAATCGACGAAGCACTCGTCCCAGCCGCCGCGCGGATCGGGCCCGTAGTGGTGCTCCACGCCGGGCACCAGCCACAGCAGCGCGGGCGCGGTCACCGGCTGCGCGGGCCGGCCGCCGTGGCTGAACCAGCCCCGGCCGCGCGTGACGACCACGGCCACGTGGTGGTCGAGGACGCGCGGCCCCACGACCGGCAGTCCGCCCTCCTGCACCCCCACCCCGAGGCATACGAGGCCGAGTCTGCGGTGGTTGGCGGTGGGGGAGAAGTACCGCATCCAACTGCTGTACGGGGGCGTCGCCATCTGCGGATTGTGATCCACGGGGCCGGGCGCGCTCAAGGGGAGGCGGGCGTCCGGACCGGAACCTCCACGGGTGCGCGGCGCGGCGGCCGGAGCCCCGCCGCCAGCCCGGCGATCACCTGCCCCCGCGGTGACGGCCGGAAAGTTTTCCGGGTCCGGCGGCAACCTCCCCGGGGGGCGCGCGTCGTGAGGGGTGGGGGGCGCAGTACCGCGCCCTCGACCCGACCGTGGAGAACCACCGTGAAGAACCTCAAGCGCGTCCCCCTCGCCGTCCGTCGGGCGGCCCGTCACCGGCTACGCCCTCGGTGCGCTGGCCGCCTTCACCCTCACCGCCCACACCAAGGCCGGCGCCGCCGTCACCATCCTCCTCATCGGCGCCCTGGGCTTCGCGACCGTGCCGCCGCTCCAGAAGCGGGTCCTCGACCAGGCCGCCGGCGCGCCCACCCTGGCCTCCGCCGTCAACATCGGCGCCGTCAACCTCGGCGCCTTCAACCTCGGCAACGCCCTCGCCGCCTGGCTCGGCGGCCTCGTGATCGCCGCGGGCCTCGGCTGGACCGCCCCGAACTGGGTCGGCGCGGCGCTGGCCGCCTCCGCCCTGGTCCTGGCCCTCGTCTCCGGTGCGCTGGAGCGCCGCACGGCGTCCCGCCCGGCCGGTGCCGCCGCCCGGACCGTCGCCGCCGGAGCCCCGGCGGCCGTCCCCGTCCACCACTGATCCACGACCCCTCGTACGACATCCCAGGAGAGCCCCCGCATGTCCCGCACCACCCGCACCGCCGTCGCCCCGCTGACCACCGAGGACGCCGACCTGCTCGTCGCCGCCGCCCGGACCGCCGCCGAAGCGGCCGGAGCCGCGGTCAGCGTCACCGTCCTCGACGCCGGCGGCCACCTGCTCGCCTTCCGGCGCGACGACCGGCCCGTGCTGATCTCCGGCGAGACCAGCGCCCGCAAGGCCTACACCGCCCTCCAGCCGGACGCCCCCACCGCCGACCTCGTCGATGCGGTCCGGCCCGGCGGCCCCTTCCACACGCTGCCCACCGTCCTCGACCGGCCCCTGCTCTTCCCCGCCGGCGGGCTCCCGGTCCACCGCGACGGCCGCCTCATCGGCGCCATCGGCGTCGTCGGCGGCGCCCCCGACCAGGACCACGGCTTCGCCGCCGCCGCGCTCGACGCCCTGGTCTGAGGCCGCCGGGTCGCGCGCCCGAGGCCTCCGTGCCACGTTGGTACGGAGGACACGGGTGCATGATGCGGAAACCGAGGCAGTACGGGAGAGTCCACGTCAGCGCGACGGCCACCGCCGCCGCGCTGGTGGTCCTCGCCCCCCCGGGCTGCACCGCCGCCTCCGACGGGGCCCGCGCTCCCACCGCTCCCGCGCCGGGCACCAGCGCGCCGCCCTCGGCCCCGGAGGGCACCGGCGAGGCCGCGCCCACGCCCACCCCGACGCCGTCCTACCCGCTGTCCACCGCCCCGCGCACCATCCCGGCCGTACGGGATCACGAACCCGCCCGCGGGCCCGGCTGGAAGCCCGCCCCGGAGGCCCGCGTGGTCGTCGCGCAGGGTGACACGGCCGCCCTCGCCGACGAGGGAAAACTGCTCGCCGGTGAACTGCGTATGGCATACGCGCAGTCGGTGGCGCCGCGCCCCGGCGATGTGGAACTCTCCCTGGGCGCCAAGGACTCAGGGTCGCCCGAGTCGTACACCCTCACCGTGAAGGACGGCCGGGTCCGGATCACCGGCCCCGACGAGGCCGGGGTCTTCTACGGCACCCGCACCCTCAAACAGGCCGTGCGGAGCGCCGGTTCGGCCCCCGAAGGCACCGTGCGCGACGGTCCGGCCAAACCGCAGCGCGGCCTCAACCTCGACATCGCGCGCAAGCACTTCACCCCCGACTGGATAGAGGGCCGGCTGCGCGAGATGGCCGACCTGAAGCTGAACCAGCTCGGCCTGCACTTCTCCGACGACCAGGCCTTCCGCATACAGTCGGACACCCACCCCGAGATCGTCTCCACCCCGCACCTCACCAAGGCGCAGGTCCGCGGCATCACGGCGCTCGCCGCCCGCCTGCACATCACCGTCGTCCCGGAGATCGACTCGCCCGGGCACCTCGGCGCCGTGGTGCGCGCCCACCCCGGCCTGCAACTGCGCGACGTACAGGGCAGAGCGGTGCAGGGCGCCGTGGACATATCCGACCCGGCAGCCGCCAAACTCGTCGACGAACTGCTGCGCGAGTACCTGCCGCTGTTCCCCGGCGGGGCCTGGCACCTGGGCGCCGACGAGTACCAGGCGCTGGTCGTCCGCAACCCGGAGGCCTCCTTCCCGCAGCTCGCGCGCGCCGCGCAGCAGCGGTACGGGCCCACTGCCCGCGTACAGGACCTCGCGACGGGCTGGCTCGACGACCGCGCGAACACCGTGCGCCCGTCGGGCAAGGCGCTCAAGGCCTGGAACGACGGCTTCTTCGCCGGCGGGGTCGCGACCGCGGCCAAGGACCTCCAGGTGGAGTACTGGACCGGCAAGGAGATCGGCGCCCGCCCGCCGCTGGACTACCTGAGCGCGGGCCGCAAGGTGGTGAACCTCAACGACGAGTACCTGTACTACGTGCTGGGCGAGCCGAACCAGTTCACCTATCCCACCGGGCGGCGGATCTACGAGCAGTGGACACCGCTGGTCCTGCGCGGCACCACCGCCGTCCCGGCCCGGTACGCCGGCCAGATCCTGGGTGCGCGGCTCGCCGTCTGGTGCGACCTGTCCGGGGCCCAGACCCAGGCCCAGGTGGCAGCGGGCATCCGGCTGCCGCTCGCCGCGCTCTCCCAGAAGGTGTGGGACTCCCGCACGCCCCCACTGGCCTGGCCCGCCTTCAACGCCCTCGCCGACCGGCTCCGGTAGGTCACGGAGGTCCGTACTCCGCCACGGCGACGGCCTCCGGCGGCCCCGACCGCCGCGACGCCCTCGGCAGGGAAGACCCCGACGGCCGCGACGCCCTCGGCGACCGCCACGGCGGGGAAGAAGCCCGCCTCCCCGGCTCCCACCGCGACCTGCGACCACACGATGCCCATCGCACCGGACCTGATCGCCCTCCGCCGCTACACACCCGAGGGCGGGTCCCACAACCTGATCGTCAAGCACGGGAACTGGAGCTGCGGCACCCCGGACACGGACGGCGCGGACGGCGCGCACTTCGGGCCGGTGGGCAAGGAGACCTTCATCCCGATCGCGGAAGCCGCCCAGACCACGGCCACGGCTCCGATCGTCGCGGGCGCGGAGCCCAAGACGATCAGCCTCCTCGAGCTCATCGCCTGGGTGACCGCCCACCCCGACTCCGGCCTGCCCTTCCGCTACCACCTGGGTGCCGACGGAGCCATCGACACCCTCGACGAGATCCACCTCCCGTAGGGGCGCCTGGCGCGGCCGCGTGGTGCGCCTACGACCCCGCGGTGCGCTCACGGCGCTGCCAGCGGCGGCGGACCCACCCGCCGACGACCGGCAGCGCCGTGACCACGGTCAGTATCCAGGCCGCGGCGAAGGCCCAGATCAGCGGCTGGGACACGGTGATCGACGCCGCGATGAGCAGCGCCAGCGTCACCGCACCGAGCAGACAGGCCGCGGCGGTGCGGTGGCGCAGATGCGCGGACCGCAGCAGCCGGTCGAGCGACCGGTCGCTTCTGAGATGGGCTTCGATCGCCGAGAGGGCGCGCTGCTCGCGGTCCGAGAGTCCGGCTCCGTCCATGGCCACGTACCTCCGTGGGCTGCGCCGCCGGGTGCGGACCGCAGCCTCTGACCTGCGGATACCCGCCCCTGGCGCGGCCCAATCCCGGCGCGGCCCAGGACTGCGCGCCCGGTCACCAGATGGAGTCGGCCCACTCCGGGTGGTCGATGAAGGGGTTGCGGTTGTGCTGGTAGGTGTCGAATATGACCTGGTTGCGGCGCTGCTCGAAGGCGTCCGGCGGGTCCTGCTGGTTCCACTGCTTCAGCAGGCTGATCCGGCCGAAGAGGGGCGCGGTGCCGTTGTTGACCCTGTCGTTCATCTCCAGGTCGGCGAAGCCGTCGCCGCCGTCGTAGCGCACCGCCATGTAGAGCAGCATGCGCGCCACGTCGCCCTTGACCGCGTCGCGCGGCTCGAAGGAGTCGGCGTCGGTGTAGCTGCCCGGGGCCTCGGAGACCGGGCTGCCGCCCATGTCGAAGTCCTTGTTGCCGCGGGTGCTGTTGACCGTGACGTCCTCGGGGCGCAGGTGGTGCAGGTCGGTGCCCGGGCCGGTCGCGGTGCCGAAGTCGCCGTGGCTCTTGGCCCACACGTGTTCGCGGTTCCAGTCGTCGGGGTCGCCGCCGTTCGTGGACTTGGACTGCGAGCGGCCGGAGTACACCAGGATGACGTTGTTCGGGTTCGCCGGGTCCTGGTCGGTCACCTTCAGTGCGTTCCACACCCCGTCGTAGGTCACCTTGGACTGGGTCTTGATGATGTCGTGCAGGGCGGTCTTCAGCGCGGCACCGGTCTTGCCCTCGGCGGCCGCGTAGTAGGCGTCGACGGATGTCGCGTAGGCGTCCGCCGAGGTGGCGGCCGCGGCCTCCTGGGAGGCCGTCGTCCGCTGCTGCCCGGCGGAGGCCGCGGCGGGTACGGCGATCAGGGCGACGGCCGCGAGGCCGGCCGCCCAGGGAGTCAGGCGAGGGATGCTCTTCACGTGGGGGTACCTCTCCGAACGCACCGTTCCCGCCCGGGGAATTGGCGGGGTATCAGGTGGCAGAGCGAGGCTCACATTGTCATGTGCCCTACAGGTAAAAACCATGTGTCGGGCGCGCGCACCTTGGTGTGTGCCGGGCGCGCACCGCGGGCAGGGTGGCGGTGGCCCCGGCGGGGTCGGCGGGGGCCGAGTTCGAGGACGCCGAGACGGTGGTGGACGGCACGCTCGTCTCGGCGAGGGCCTGGCCCGACCCCTCGCGCTGGATGCGGGAGTTCCCGACCGTGCTGCGGAGCAAGGCGCCGGCGACCTGACACGCCGCTCGGGCCGCAGCCGCGAAGGGGAGGCTCCTCATTCCCTTGTGAAGTGTCGTGGTCCGGGACTGCCGCGGCACGGGAGGTGTGCTGAGGTGGATGGTCCACGCCGGCGACGGCCGGGTCCTGGCCACCCACCAGGCCGCCACCGGCAGCGCCTTCGTCAACGACGTCGTCGTCGGATGCGGCGGCGCCTGGTTCACCGACTCCTTCAACGACGTCCTGTACTTCCTGCCCGCCGGCCGCGACCTCGCAGGCGCCGGCGCCGCCCCGCGCACCCTGCGGCTCGGCGGCGAGTGGGCCCCGGTCCCGCCCGGCGGCCGGCACTGGGGCGCCAACGGCATCGAGCGGACCCCCGACGGCCGGGCCCTGCTGGTGGTGCACGACACCGCCGAGGCGCTGTACCGCGTCGACCCGCGCACCGGCGACGCCACGCGCACCGTGCTCGACGGCGGGTCGGTGGGCAACGGCGACGGCCTCGTGGTGCACGGCCGCACGCTGTACGTCGTACGCAACTGGGCCTACGCCATCGACGTGTCACCCTGAGCGGGGACGGCCGCCGGGCCCGCTTCGCGAAGCAGATCACCGACCCGCGCTTCGACGAGCCGACGACCGCGGCGGTGTACGGCGACCGGCTCTACGTCGTCAACGCCCGCTTCGACGCCGACTGGTCGGACCCCGCCACCGCCTCGACGATCGTCAGCTGCCCGCTGTGATGCCCGACGTGACCTGTGGGGCCGGCTCGTACTTGTAGTCGGCCGCCCCGAAGTTCTTCTTCACGGCCGCTTCCCAGGAGCCGTCCTTGACCATCTTCTTCAGCGCGGCGTTGATCTTGCCCTGGAGTTCCTTGTCGCCCTTCTTGACACCGATGCCGTAGCTCTCGTTGCTCAGGTTCAGCCCGATCAGCTTGAACTTGCCCTTGTTGCCCTTCATGGCGGTGTACCCGGCCAGGATGGAGTTGTCGGTGGTCATGGCGTCGACCGTGCCGTCACGGAGGGCGACGAGGCACTCCGAGTACCCGTCCTGCTCCAGCAGGCTCGCCTTCGGGGCGAGGTTCTTCCTGATGTTCTCCGCCGAGGTGGAGCCGGTGACCGAGCACAGCTTCCTGTTGTTGAGGTCCTCGGCCTTGGTGATGCTCGCGTCGTCGGCGCGGACCAGAAGGTCCTGGTGCGCGATGAAGTACGGGCCGGCGAAGTCGACCTTCTCCTTGCGCTTGTCGCTGATCGAGTAGCTCGCGGCGACGAACTCCACCTCGTTGTACTGGAGCAGCAGCTCGCGGTCGTTGCTGTAGACCTGCTTGAAGTCGATCCGGTCCGGCTTGTAGCCGAGCTCCTTGGCGATGTAGGTGGCGACATCCACGTCGAAACCGGAGAAGGTGCCGTCGGCCTCGCGCATCCCGATGCCCGGCTGGTCGAACTTGATGCCGATGGCGAGCTTCCCCGTGGACTCGTCATCGCCGCACCCGGAGGTGGTGAGGACGAGGGCGATCACTGCGGCGACCGCTCCGGCCTGGGGAACCTTCATGCTGCACTCTTTCCTCGGACGCGGGCCGTGCGCCGGGATCGCCGGGCGCGCGGGGAACCGCGGTGACGCAGGGGAACGTCGAGACACGTGTACGAGGAAGCTAGAAAGGGGACGGGCACAGCGTCACTAGATCTGAGGAAAACTTGAGGATAACGATCCGGAACGGCCGCAGATTATGTGGTCGGTCGTGGTCGGAACGGGAAAAAGGGGCGGACATGGGCACTGATTCGGTACGGCTCGACGGTAATGCGCTGCACTTGGGTGAAGAGGTGCAGATCCGCTTCATGCGGACACTGCGCCTGCCCGAATCGGGCACGCACGCGCTGCCCCCGGGGCTGGGGGAGTTCCCGCTGCGGCGGGTGGAGGACTACCCGGACACGGCGCCGCAGGAATGGCTGGCGAAGGGCGGCGTGATGCTGCCCGTGTACCTGCGCGAGGCGATGTGGCTGAGCTTCGGCGGCACCCGGGAGCCCGCCGCGCTTCAGGTCGGGGTCGGCAAGGTGTGCGCCGTCTCCGGCGAGCGCTGGACGGGCCGGCTGGCCCGGGCCCCGCAGAATTACGTGGTGCTGCCCCGGCAGCCGTGGCTGGACGGGATCAACTCGGGCGACGGGACCGTGCGCCAGTTCGTCGCCGTACCGCTGGGGCTCGGCGCCACCGTCGAGGGCCAGGTGACCGGCGAGGAGACCACCGGCGGGGTGCAGCTCCAGGCGTTCCCGCTGGGGCCGGAGGCGCTGGCCGAGTGGCGGCTGGCGGAGCGGGCGCGGACGCCGGGGCCGAGGCCGTACGGGGGCGGCCTCCCGTACGGGGCTCCGCCCGCACCCGGCGGTTTCGGGGGCGCCGTGCCGATGCCGATGGCGGCGTCCGCTCCCGGCGCGGCCCCGAGGCAGGGCGGGCCCCCCGCGTCGGCGGCCCCGGCGATGGGGCTCGGTGTCGGCGGGGCCATGCGCCAGGAGGTCTACCGCGACGAGCGGCCGCTCTCCGCCTGGGCGCGGGAGCCGGCCGCGCGGGTCTTCGTCCACCTGGTGACCCCGCCCGCGTGGCGCCGTATCACCGGGGAGGACGCACCGCCCTCGCCGGTCGACCGGGCCGCCTACACCAAGGCCGGGCTGCCCTGGTTCGACTACTACGACGAAACCGCCGCCGACCTCGCCCCGGCGGAGGCCCTGGGCGGGGTCAAGCCGGTGGGGGAGTGGCTCGGCGACGACCACACCCCCTGGGCGGAGCCGGGCCCGGGCCAGGTCAAGCCGCTCGGCAACGCTCCGAGGCCGGGCAAGCCGGTACAGGACGGCGCCTGGTAGCGGAGCGCGGGTGGCCGGGCGCGGGTGGTCGGGCCAGGGTGGCTCGGCGCGGTTGGCCGGGTCAGTGGCCGGGTCAGGGTGGCCAGGCCAGGGCGCGGCCGGGTCAGGGCGCGGCCGGGTCAGGGTGGGCGGCCGGGCCGGGTGCCGCGGGGGCCCTGCCGAACTGGCCGGGAACGTATGGCCGTTCGGTCCTGGCGCGGGCCACGTGGGAGCATGTCCGGGCAATACCCGTTCAGAGGAGGGGGAGTTCGGTGACCGGTGTACGCAAGGGTCTGGCCAAGGTGGAGGTCGGGCTGCGGTGGGACCCCAGCCCCGCCGGCACGCCCGCGCACGACCTCGACCTGGTGGTCGCGGTCTACGGCGCGGCGGACCTCCACGGGGTGCCCCTCCAACTGGTCCACTTCGGCAGCCGGTCGCCCGACGGCACCATCACCCTCAACCGGGACAGCCACACGGGCCAGGGTTTCGGCTACGACGAGGTGATGACCCTCGAACTCGACCGGATGGCACCCGAGTTGCGCCGGGTGGTGGTCGGCGTGGTCATCCAGGACATCGGCGGCGGTCCCCGGAGGACCTTCGCCGACATCGCCGGCACGGGCATCCGGATCCGCGAGGGGTACACCGACCTCGCCCAGGGCGGCTTCGAGTCCGTCCCGGCGGCCACCGCGGCCACGGTCGCGGAGTTCACCCGGGAGGACTCGGGCGTCTGGTCGCTCGACGCGCGCCTGCGCGGCTTCGACGCCGGCCCCGAGGAGTTCACCCGCATCATGGGCGCGATCCGCTGACCTCGAGGGGCCGCCGCACAGATCGGGCGGCGGCCACTCCACGTGTGAGTGCCCGCCGCCCGGTCCGGGTGGCGCGCTGCCGCCGTCCCCACGAGGCAGCGCGGGCAGGTCGCCGTCCGGTCATCGAGACGGCGGCCCACCGGTTCAGGGGGTCCGGGGTGCTGTCAGCCCCAGGGAGGGGAGCATGACCGCGTCGACGAACCGCACCAGGTAGTCGGCGTCGGCGTACCGCCCCTCCAGCACCGGCCGGATGCGGAGCACGCCCATGAGCTGCGCGGGCAGGAACTCCACGGCGGGGTGGTCCGCGGCGATCTCACCCCGGGCCACGGCCCGCTCCACCATCGCGTCGAAGGCGGCCAGCTCCGGCTCGACCAGGGCCTCGCGCAGGGCGGCCTGGAGTTCCTCGTCGCTGAGCACGGCGTGCCCGAGTGCCTGCGTGAGCCGCGTGTCGCGGCCGGAGGTGCAGGCCGCGATCCGGGCCGCCTCGCGCAGGTCGCCCCCCAGCGTCCCCGTGTCCACCGCGACCAGGGTGCCCTGCCGGTTCGCCCGCAGGGCGGCGGCGACGAGCTGGGGCTTGGTCTTCCACTGCCGGTACAGCGTGGACTTGCCGCAGCTCGCGCGGGCGGCGACGCCCTCCATGGTCAGGGCCTCGTAGCCGTGCTCGCGCAGCTGGTCCAGGACGGCCTCGTAGAACTCCTGTTCCCGCTCCGGGCTGATCTTGGAGCGGCGAGCGGTGGCCGGCGTCGACGTCATGGGGTGCGGCTCTCCTCGGGGGCGCCGTGGGGGCAGGTTCGAGTACGAGTGTAGGGGAACGCAGGCGTATCGACACGCCAGTGTATCGATACGCGAATGTATCGATACACTGGCGTGTCGATGTGTGCCCTGTCGATGTGCGCGCAACAGGAAGAGAGACCGGGGGATGACCTCCCAGACCACACCTGCCGATCCGGCAGCCGGACCGAGAGCCGCGCGCCGCCGCCTCATACGCGAGCTGCTGCTCGTCGCGGGCCTGTTCACCGTCTACAAGGCCGGCCGGATGCTCTCCACCGGACGCACCGACGAGGCCTTCCGCAACGCCGCATGGATCTGGGACGCCGAGCGCGCCCTGCACCTGCCCGGCGAGGGCGCGATACAGCGGCTGCTGCTGCACGGGGACGCCCTCGTGCACGGCGCGAACACCTACTACGCGGCCGTCCACTTCCCCGCGACCGCGCTCTTCCTGGTCTGGCTCTACCTGCACCGTCCCCGCCACTACCTGTGGACCCGCCGGGTGCTCGCCGTCCTCACCGGTGCCGCCCTCGCCCTGCACCTCGCTTTTCCGCTCGCACCCCCGCGGATGCTCGGCGACGCGGACCTGATCGACACCGCCCAGGTCTACGGACCCACCGTCTACGGGGCCGCGCCGGCCACCGACACCATGGCCAACCAGTTCGCCGCGATGCCCTCCCTGCACTTCGGCTGGGCCCTGATGCTCGCGCTCGGCGTGATCGCCGCCACCCGGTCCAAGTGGCGCGCGCTGTGGCTGCTGCACCCCCTGCTGACCCTGCTGGTGGTCGTCGGCACGGCGAACCACTACTGGCTCGACGCGATCGTGGCGACCGTCCTGCTCGGGGCGGCCCTGCTGCTGATCCGGCGGCCGGGCCCGGGTGCCGCCGACACGGACCCAGGCGCTCCGGACACCGACGCGGGCGCCCATCCGGGTGCCGCCGTACGGGACCTGCCCGGCCCGCGGCGCGCCGCCGAGGCCGTGGGAGCCGCGCGATGAACGCCACCGCGCTCGCCGTCTGCCTCTGCCTCGCCTCCGCCGTGGCCTACGCGTCCGCCGCCGTCGCCCAGGAGCGGCTCGCCCGGGCCGCTGTCGCCCGCAGCGCCAAGGCCCTGTTCGGCAACAGCGCCTGGTGGTGGTCGGCCGGGCTGAACGCGTCCGCCGCGCTGCTGCACGCCGCCGCCCTGCGCTACGGGCCGCTCACCCTGGTCCAGCCGCTCGGCGCACTCACCCTCGTGGCCGCCGTCCCGCTCGGCGCGCGCCGAGCCGGGCGCCGGGTGGCGGGCACCGAGTGGCGGGGCACCCTGGCCACCGTCGCCGGACTGGGCCTGCTGCTGCTCCCCGCCTCCGGACCGGCCCCCGACGACACCCTCACCCTGGCCGAGGCGCTCGCCGTGTCCGGGGCCACGGCCGCCGTGATCCTGCTGCTGACCGCCGCCAAGGACCCGCGCTCCGGCCTGCGGCACGCCATGGCCTCCGGGCTGGCCTCAGCGGCCGCCTCGGCCCTGACCCAGACCGTGGCCGTGGCGGGCGGCCGCGGCGGATCCCTGTTCAGCGTGCGGGTCATCGCGGTGGCCCTGCTCGTCGTGGTGTTCGCGGTCGGCGGCCTGCTGCTGTCGCAGCGGGCCTACCGGGGCGGCCTCGGCGCCCCCCTCGCCGTGGTGAACCTGGCCAACCCGCTCGCCGCGGCCGCCATCGGCATGGTCCTGCTCGGCGAACGCCTCCAGGGCGGCGCGGTGGGGGTGCTGCTCGCGGTGGCGGGGGCCGTCGCCGCGGCGCGCGGCGTGCTCCTGCTGACCCGTACGCCCTCGCCGCCCACCGCCCGGGCCGTGCCCGCCGCCCCGGACGGGCCGGCCGCGCAGACCGGGCCAACCGCCCCGGCCGCCCCGGCCGCCCAGGCCGCCCCGGCCGGCCGCGTGGCGGCGTGAGCCGCACGTCCGGCCGGTCGCGGGAGAACCGTTTCGGCCCCGCCCGCGTCCTCCCCGGAGAACACCGGACCACCGAAACGGAGTGAACGGGCATGGGGATCGTCGGCTGGATCATCCTGGGACTGCTGGCCGGAGGCATCGCCAAGGTCCTGCTGCCCGGCCGGGACCCGGGCGGCCTGATCGGCACCACCCTCATCGGCGTCGCCGGCGCCTTCACCGGCGGCTGGCTCTCGGCGCGCTTCCTGGACCGGCCGGTCCAGACCCAGTTCTTCGACCTCGCCACCTGGGGCTCCGCCATCGCGGGCTCACTGGTCCTGCTCATCGGCTACCGGATCCTGTTCGGCAACTCCCGCGACTGAGCCCGCGCCCGCCCGGGCCCGGGCGGGGCGACGCCCCGATGGCCGCCGGGCCCGGCCGCGAGGGGCGAGATCGCGCCACATTCGGCACACCGGCCCTGGCGCGGTCCCGGCGGGCCGGGTTTCACTGCGGGCCCATGAGACGACACAGGACCACGGGCGTGCTCGGCGCGATCGCGCTGGCCGCCGCCACCCTGGCCGGCGCGGGACCCGCGTACGCCGCGACCGGGCCCGCCGCGACCGGGCCCGCCACGACCGGGCCCGCCACGACCGGGCCCGCCACGACCGGGCCCGCCACGACCGGGCCCGCCACGACCGGGCCCGCCACGACCGGGCCCGCCACGACCGGGCCCGCTGCGGCCGCGCACCCCGCGGCCGCACAGCCCGCGACCACGCCCGCAGGCGACCCGCCCGCCGAGTTCGGCACCGACTGGCACGACCCCCTCACCGCCGCCCCGCCCGTCAGCCGGCCCGCGACCCGGTCCTGCGAAGTGACCCTCGCCGAGGCGCAGTTCCGCGACTTCACCCCGTACCAGGGCAGCTACACGCCGCCCGGGGGCTGCGGCGCCGACCACTGGGCCAAGGTGGTTCTCCGCCTGGACGGCAAGGTCAAGGGCCGCCAGTACGACCGGCTCGGACACCTCTCCGTCGGCGGCGTCGAGATCCTCCGCACCTCCACCCCGCAGCCCTCGCCCGACGGCATCACCTGGTCCGTCGAGAAGGACGTCACCCGCTACCGGGACGCCCTCAGCCGCCCCCAGCCCGTCGAGATGCTCATCGGCAACGTCGTCAACGACACCTACACCGGCGTCATCGACGTCAAGGTCACCCTCACCTTCTACGCCGCCGAGCGCGGTACCGCGACCCCCGACACCCCCGACCGCGTCCTCCCGCTGACCTCCCCGGACGTCACGACCCCGCGCAACACCGAGCGCCTCCTCGCCGAGGTCTACGCCACGGGCTCGGGCGGCGGCTGCGAGGAGTACTGGTACATGACGACCCCGGACGCGGCCCCGTACTCCTGCAAGGCCGCCGACGGCCCCTACCGCGAGGTCCGCATCTCCGTGGACGGCGGGCTCGCGGGCATCGCCGCGCCCTTCCCCACCGTCTGGACCGGCGGCTGGTCCAACCCCTTCCTCTGGTACGTCACCCCCGGCCCCCGCGCCTTCGACGTGCAGCCGGTCCTCTACGACCTCACCCCCTACGCCGCCCTCCTCAACGACGGGCGCCCGCACCGGATCGAGGTGTCCGTCGCCGGGGTGCCGGCCGGGCAGAGCGGCTGGAGCACCCCCACCAATCTGCTGCTCTGGCAGGACGAGGCCCGCGAGGTGGTCACCGGAGCGCTGACCCGGCACGAGCAGAGCGATCCGGCCAACTCCTCCCGCTGGACGCCCGCCACCCCCGGCACGCCCGGAGCCGAGCACCGCCTCGACACCGAGGGCGCCCACCGGCTGACCGTCGCCGGGCACCTCGACACCTCCCACGGCCGGGTCACCACCACCGTCACCCGCGCCGTGGGCAACACCTCCGTCCACCGCTGGACCGACGGCGAGAACCGCGACGCGCTCACCGCCACCTGGACCGACGAGGAGACCGTGACCCGAGGCGCCAACGCCACCCGCACCGCGCGCACTTACACGATGGACGGCGAGACCGCCCTCGGCGACGGGGACCGGCTGCGCACCGTCCTCTCCCTGGGCGACCGCGCGGACACCGTCACCCTGCGCGGCGGCCGGAGCGTCGACGCCACCCGGCTCGACGACCGGTACACGGGCGACGCCACCTACACCGCGAACGTTCCGCGCGACCAGCGGCACGCGGTCGCCACCACCACCGCCCGCTACCGGCTGCATGGCTCGGGGGCGCCGGGCGGCTGCTACGACCGTACGGTGTCCACCGTTCAGGGCACGGTCACCGGGGACCGCCGCCGCTGCTGACGCCTGCTCCTGACATCCTGGCTCCTGATCCTCGTACGTTCGGGGAGAAACGTTTCGAGGGGAGCACCACCACCATGCCGAGCTGGCGCACCACGCTCACGGCGGCCGGGATCTCCGGCACCCGGCTGCGGGAGGACTACACACACGCCGCACGCCGGGTGCTCCGCCGCGAACCCGCTCCCTACCTCGCGCTGCGCCTGCTCGCCGCCCCGCCGCTGGTGCCCTGGCTGGCCGCCGGTCTCGCCTTCATGAACCTGGTCGACGACGTGGCCGAAACCGGCACCCCGCCGCAACGGGCCGCCGCACTGGCCGCCTTGACCGAGCAGGTCGACGCCGCCCTGACGTCGGGGGACAGTTCCGACCCCGTGCTGCGCGCCTACGCCCACGCCGTGCACTCCCGCGCCCTGCCGCCGCACTGGGTGTCCCGGTTCCTGGAAGGCGCCGCCACCGCCGAGGCCGGCTTCGACGGCTTCGCCACCGAGGAGGACTTCCAGGCCTACCTCGACGCCTACGCCTGGCCCGGCGTCCTGGTCTTCACCGGGCTCCAGTACCAGGGCGGCCCCGACCCCGAACAGGCCGCGGGCTGGAGGCGGTTCGTCGACGCCGCCCAGCGCGTCGACTTCCTCGCCGACCTCGCCGGGGACCTTGCGGACGGCCGGCTCTGCATCCCGCGCGACCGGCTCGCCGAGCACTCCGTGACCCGCGCCGACCTCGAACAGGGCCGTGACACCCCGGCCGTACGCGCCCTCCTCGCCGACGAAACCCGCCGCGCCCGAGCCGCTCTCGACGCCACCGACGGCCACCTGGGCCTGGCTGCACCGGGCCTGCGCCCCGTGGTGGCGACCATGCTGCAGCTCATGGCGCAGCAGCTGACCGCTGTGGAGCGCGCGGGCACCACCGCCGTGCGCCGGGACACCGGCTACGGTCTGGTGGCCCCGCTGCGTATCCTCCTGCGCGCCCGCGCGCACCGTCCGCGCGCCGCCCGGCCGTGACATTTGTACGGACACCCTCCGTACATGCGGATCTGCCGGGCCCCCGCACAGACGGCGACCCTGCTGGGCGGAAGCCGTCCGCGCCGCCCGCCGCCAGGGCTGGCTCTGAACCCGCCCCCCAGGGCGGGCCCGTCCGGCCGCCTTACGGCGTGGTGTACGAG
>NZ_JAGGOZ010000125.1 GCF_018614075.1 Streptomyces sp. ISL-94
CCCGGCAAACCTTTCCGGCCAGCAGCACTAGGCAGGACGCAGGACCCGGCCCAGGACCTCGCGCGCGTACCGCTCGTCGTACGCGACGTCCGTCAGCAGGACCTGGAGGCCTATGCCGTCCATCACGGCCACCAGCGCCCGCGCCGTCACCGGATCCGTCCGCGCGGCCAGCGCCGCGGCCGCAGCCTCGCACCACTCCGCGGCCACCGGCCGTAGCGCCGGGCGCCGCAGGGCCGCCAGGTAGAGCTCGTACTCCAGCTCCGCCCGGCCTCCCCGGTCCGCCGCCAGAAACTCGCCCAGCAGGCGGGCCAGCGCCCCCGCCAGGTCCGCGTCCGGGGCGGCCAGCGCGGCGGAGTCCGCGACCGCCCGGGCGAAGCCCTCGTTCGCCTGGCGCAGCGCCGCGACCAGCAGGTCGTCGAGCGTCTTGAAGTGGTACGTCGTCGACCCGAGCGGTACGTCGGCCTCCGCCGCGGCGCTGCGGTGGCTCAGCCCCGCGATGCCCTTGGCCCCCACCACCCGGATCGCCGCGTCGATGATCCGCTGGCGCCGGTCGGGGTCGTAGCGCCGTGCGGCCGGGGCCATCAGTGCGCACCGCCGAGGTTCAGCAGGACCACCCCGCCGATCACCAGGAGGATCCCGGCGATCTTCGCGGCGGTCGCCGCCTCCCCCAGGAACACCATGCCGATGGCGGCGATGGCGGCGGTCCCGACCCCGGCCCATATCGCGTACGCCGTGCCGACCGACATCGACTTCAGCGTCTGCGCGAGCAGGGTGAAGGCGATGACGTAGCCCAGCAGCGTGCCCAGCGAAGGCCACAGCTTCGTGAAGCCGTCGCTGTACTTCATGGCGGTGGTCCCGGCGACCTCGGCGGCGATGGCCGCGGCAAGCAGTACGTAAGGCATGCGTACGACTGTACACATCGATGCGTACACCCGTACACACGCACGACCCGGGACTCCTGAGCCCCGCGGCGCTACCCTGTCGGCCTCCAGCGGAGAGGGGCCCGCCCATGGCGCAGCACTGGACCCACCGGGGCGTCGGCCGGCTGCCCCCGCAGCCTCCGCGGCCGGGGGTGATACCCCTGCGCCCGCTGTGGCCGCGGGACATCCTCGGCGGCGCCCTGACCATCCTGGGCCGGTACGGGGGCCGGCTGCTCGGCGCGCTGCTCCTCGGCCAGCTGGCCGGGCTGCTCGTGCTCGCCGCCGTTGCCGGGGCGGCCACCCTCGCCTCCCTCACGCGCACCGCCGGCAGCCGGGTGTTCGTCTACACCCTCCTCCCCGCCACCGCCCTCTTCCTGCTCTTCGGCTGGGCGCTGGCCACCGCCCTGGCCGCGGCGCTGCTCCGGCCGGCCGTGCTGGGGCGGCCCGTCACCGCGCTCGGGCTGCTGCGGGCCGCCGGGCCCCGGGTCCCGGCCGTGTGCGGGGCCCGGCTGCTGGCGCTGCTCGCCGCCGCGGGCCCCGGCGCGGTAGCTCTGGCCGCGGGTCTCCCGCCGCTTGCCGTGCTGCCCCTCGCCCCGGTCGCGATCTGGCTCGGGGTCCTCTTCGCCCTGGCGCCCACGGCCGCCGGGTACGAGGAGCTCGGCCCGGTGGCGGCCCTGCGCCGCTCGGCCCGCCTGGTGCGCGGGGCCTGGTGGCGGACCCTCGGCATCACGGTCCCGGCCGGGGTGCTCGCGCTGAGCGCCGCGTACGCCGTCCAGTCGCGGTTCGGCGTGCTCGGCTCCCTGCTCGCCCCGGCCCTGCTCCTGACCCTCCCCCAACCGGCCTCGGGCCTGCTCTACATGGACCGGCTGCTGCGCCGCGAACCGGCGCTCACCCCAGGGTGAACCAGACCGCCGGGATCGGCGGTCGGCCGGAACGGTCGTACAGCCCCAGCACGCTCATCGGTGGCCTGTGGCCCACCCCGAGTGCACGCAGCTCGTCCGCCCGGAGAACAAGGAGGGCCCCCGGCACGACAGTGCCGGGGGCCCTCACATCAAGGCGTCGATCAGACGTTGAAGCCGAGCGCGCGCAGCTGCTCGCGGCCATCGTCCGTGATCTTGTCCGGGCCCCACGGGGGCATCCAGACCCAGTTGATCCGAAGTTCGTTGACGATGCCGTCCGTCGCCGACTTCGCCTGGTCCTCGATGACGTCCGTCAGCGGGCAGGCCGCCGAGGTCAGCGTCATGTCGAGGGTGGCGATGTTCGCGTCGTCGACGTGGATGCCGTAGATCAGGCCCAGGTTGACGACGTCGATGCCCAGCTCGGGGTCGACCACGTCGTAGAGGGCCTCGCGGACCTCTTCCTCGGTGGCCGGCTTGATCGACGCCTCGGGCGTCGCGTTCTCGGTCATGCCGTCTTCCTCTCCGCATCGCCCAGAGCCTGGGCGGTCGCGTCCTTCCACGCCATCCAGCTCAGCAGAGCACACTTCACACGCGCCGGATACTTGGAGACGCCGACGAACGCGACCGCGTCCTCCAGCACCTCCTCCATGGCCTCGTCGGGTTCGATCTTGCCCTTGGACTGCATCATCTCCAGGAAGACAGCCTGGATCTTCTGCGCCTCGGCCAGGTTCTTGCCGACCAGCAGCTCGTTCAGCACGGACGCGCTGGCCTGGCTGATGGAGCAGCCCTGGCCCTCGTAGGAGACGTCGGTGAGCGTCTCGCCGTCGTACTTCACGCGCAGCGTGATCTCGTCGCCGCACGTCGGGTTGACGTGGTGCACCTCGGCATCGCCGTCGCGCAGGCCACGCCCGTGCGGGTGCTTGTAGTGGTCCAGGATCAGTTCCTGGTACATCGAATCCAGCTTCACTGCGTCCTCGTCGCCTCGTCCGTCAGCCGAAGAAGTTCCGTACGTGCTCCAGCCCGTCGACCAGTGCGTCGACCTCGGCCGGAGAGGAGTACAGATAGAAAGACGCTCGCGTCGTCGCCGGAATTCCGTAGCGCAGGCAGACGGGGCGCGCGCAGTGGTGTCCCACGCGGACCGCGATGCCCTGCTCGTCCAGCACCTGACCGACGTCGTGCGGGTGGATGTCGCCGAGCACGAAGGAGATCGCCGCGCCGCGGTCCTCGGCCGTGGTGGGGCCGATGATCCGCAGGTCGGGCACCTCGGAGAGGCGCTTGAGCGCGTACTCGGTGATCGCGTGCTCGTGCGCGGCGATCTTGTCCATGCCGATCGCGGTCAGGTAGTCCACGGCCGCGCCGAGGCCGACGGCCTGGGCGATCGGGGGCGTACCCGCCTCGAACTTGTGAGGCGCCGGGGCGTAGGTCGAGGCGTGCATCGACACGGTCTCGATCATCTCGCCGCCGCCGAGGAACGGAGGCAGGTCCTCCAGGAGCTCCTGGCGGCCCCAGAGGACGCCGATGCCGGTCGGGCCGCACATCTTGTGGCCGGTGAAGGCCACGAAGTCGGCGCCGAGCGCCTGTACGTCCAGCGGCATGTGGGGAGCGGCCTGGGAGGCGTCGATCAGCACGAGGGCGCCGACGTCCTGGGCTCGCCGGACGATCGCCTCGACCGGGTTGACCGTGCCCATGATGTTGGAGACCAGCGTGAAGGAGACGATCTTCGTCTTCTCCGTGATGACCTCTTCGATGTTGGACAGGTCGAGCCGGCCGTCGTCGGTGAGGCCGAACCACTTCAGCTGCGCGCCGGTGCGCTGCGCGAGCAGCTGCCACGGCACGATGTTGGAGTGGTGCTCCATCTCCGTGATGGCGATCTCGGTCTCGCGGTCGACCCGGTAGGGCTCGTCGGCCCAGCCGAGCATGTTCGCGACGAGGTTGAGCGACTCCGAGGCGTTCTTGGTGAAGATCACCTCGTTGCGGCTCGGTGCGTTGATGAAGGCGGCGACCTTGTCGCGAGCGCCCTCGTACAGCGCCGTGGCCTCCTCGGCGAGCACGTGCACGCCGCGGTGGACGTTGGCGTTGTGCTGCTCGTAGTACTCGTTCAGCGCGTCGAGCACCTGGCGCGGCTTCTGCGAAGTCGCCGCGTTGTCCAGATAAACGATCTTCTTCCCGTCATGGACCACGCGATCCAGAAGGGGGAAGTCCTTGCGGATCGCCTCGGTGTCGAGGAGGCCAGGCAGCTGTGTCACGCGGTCGCGCCACCCTTCACGTACTTGTCGTAGCCCTCGGCCTCGAGCTGGTCGGCGAGCTCGGCGCCGCCGGACTCGGCGATGCGGCCGTTCGCGAACACGTGCACGAAGTCCGGCTTGATGTAGCGCAGGATGCGCGTGTAGTGGGTGATCAGCAGGGTGCCGACCTCACCGGTCTCGCGGACGCGGTTGACACCCTCGGAGACGACGCGCAGGGCGTCGACGTCCAGGCCGGAGTCGGTCTCGTCGAGGATCGCGATCTTCGGCTTCAGGAGCTCCAGCTGGAGGATCTCGTGGCGCTTCTTCTCACCGCCGGAGAAGCCCTCGTTGACGTTGCGCTCGGCGAAGGCCGGGTCCATCTGGAGCTGCTCCATCGCGGACTTGACCTCCTTCACCCAGGTACGCAGCTTGGGGGCCTCGCCGCGGATCGCGGTGGCCGAGGTGCGCAGGAAGTTGGAGACCGAGACGCCGGGGACCTCGACCGGGTACTGCATGGCGAGGAAGAGGCCGGCGCGGGCGCGCTCGTCGACGGACATCTCCAGGACGTCTTCGCCGTCGAGGGTCACGGTGCCACCGGTGATGGTGTACTTCGGGTGACCGGCCAGCGAGTACGCCAGCGTGGACTTGCCGGAGCCGTTCGGACCCATGATGGCGTGCGTCTCACCCTGCTTGACGGTGAGGTCGACGCCCTTGAGGATCTCGCGGGCGCCGTGCTCGGCCTCGACGGAGACGTGCAGGTCGTGGATTTCAAGCGTTGCCATGGATACCTCAGGACTCCTGGGTGAGGGAGACGAGCACGTCGTCCCCTTCGATCTTTACGGGGTATACGGGGACAGGTCGCGTCGCGGGCAGACCGGAGGGCTTGCCGGTGCGCAGGTCGAAGGCCGACCCGTGCAGCCAGCACTCGATCATGCAGTCTTCGACCTCGCCCTCCGAGAGGGAGACGTTCGCGTGCGAGCAGATGTCGTTGATCGCGAACACCTCCCCGTCGGTGGAGACGATGGACACCGGCGTGCCGTCGAGTTCCACCCGCTTCGGGGTGTTCTCCTCCAGCTCGCTCAGCGCGCAGGCCTTGACGTAATTCATCAGACGGAACCCTGGAGCTCGGTCTCGATCTTGGAGAGCAGGCGCTCCTCGATGTCCGCGACACCGATCTGCTGGACGAGCTCGGCGAAGAACCCGCGCACGACCAGACGGCGGGCCTCGTCGGCCGGGATGCCGCGGGCCTGCAGGTAGAAGAGCTGCTCGTCGTCGAAACGGCCGGTCGCGGAGGCGTGTCCGGCGCCGACGATCTCGCCGGTCTCGATCTCCAGGTTCGGCACCGAGTCGACCCGCGCGCCGTCCGTGAGGACGAGGTTGCGGTTCATCTCGTAGGTGTCGGTGCCCTCGGCGGTCTTCTCGATGAGCACGTCACCGATCCAGACGGCGTGGGCGTCCTGGCCCTGGAGCGCGCCCTTGTAGACCACGTTCGACTTGCAGTGCGGGGCGTCGTGCGTGACCAGGAGGCGGTGCTCCTGGTGCTGGCCGGCGTCCGTGAAGTACAGGCCGAAGAGCTCGGCCTCGCCGCCGGGGCCTGCGTAGCTGATGCGCGGGTGGAGGCGTACGAGGTCGCCGCCGAAGGTGACCACGATCGACTTGAAGGTCGCGTCGCGGCCGACCAGGGCGTTGTGCTGGGAGCAGTGGACGGCGGTGTCGTCCCAGTCCTGCACGGAGACCACGGTGAGCTTGGCGCCGTCGCCGACGAGGAACTCGACGTTGGCGGCGCGCACGCCGTCACCGGTGTGGTCGATGACGATGACCGCCTCGGCGAAGGCCTGCACGTCGAAGACCGTGTGGCCGAAGGTGGTGCCGCCCTCGCCGTGCAGCGTGACGCGCACCGGCTCGGTCAGTACCTGCTCCTTGGGCACGGTCACGACGGTGGCCTTGGCGAAGGACGAGAACGCCTGGGCGGCGACCCGGTCCACCGGGGTGCCCGCCTTGCCGATGCGCGCGTCGCCGCGCTCCACCGACTCGACGGTGACGCCCTCGGGCGCGTCGATCTGGGCCTTCATGGTGCCGTTGGCGACCGCGGTGCCGTCGTGGAGCCCACGCAGGCGCGCCAGCGGGGTGAAGCGCCACTCCTCCTCGCGCCCGTGGGGCACGGGGAAGTCCGCCACGTCGAAGGACGGGGGGGCGCTCATCCGGGTGGCGACGGTGGACTCGGCGGCCACCGCGATCGCGCCGGCAGTGGTCGAACCCGCCGGAATGTTCTGAGCCTCAGCCATGGCTGTCGTCTTGCTCTCTTCCTACGTACGTCAAAGGATGTGCGGGATGCAGGGCGGGCGGCGGACTAGCCGACCGAGCCCTCCATCTGCAGCTCGATCAGCCGGTTCAGCTCCAGGGCGTACTCCATGGGCAACTCACGCGCGATGGGCTCGACGAAGCCGCGCACGATCATGGCCATGGCCTCGAACTCCGTCAGACCGCGGCTCATCAGGTAGAAGAGCTGGTCGTCGGAGACCTTGGAGACCGTGGCCTCGTGGCCCATGGAGACGTCGTCCTCGCGGACGTCCACGTAGGGGTACGTGTCCGAGCGGGAGATCGTGTCGACCAGAAGCGCGTCACACAGCACGTTGGACTTCGAGCCGTGGGCGCCCTCGCCGATCTCGACCAGGCCTCGGTACGAGGTGCGGCCGCCGCCCCGGGCCACCGACTTCGAGACGATGTTCGAGGAGGTGTTCGGCGCCATGTGGACCATCTTGGAGCCGGCGTCCTGGTGCTGGCCCTCGCCCGCGAAGGCGATGGACAGGGTCTCGCCCTTGGCGTGCTCGCCCATCAGGTAGACGGCCGGGTACTTCATGGTGACCTTGGAACCGATGTTGCCGTCGATCCACTCCATGGTCGCGCCCTCGTACGCCACGGCGCGCTTGGTGACCAGGTTGTAGACGTTGTTCGACCAGTTCTGGATGGTCGTGTAGCGGCAGCGGCCGCCCTTCTTCACGATGATCTCGACCACGGCGCTGTGCAGCGAGTCCGAGGAGTAGATCGGGGCGGTGCAGCCCTCGACGTAGTGGACGTAGGCGTCCTCGTCGACGATGATCAGCGTCCGCTCGAACTGGCCCATGTTCTCCGTGTTGATACGGAAGTAGGCCTGGAGCGGGATGTCGACCTTGACGCCCTTGGGGACGTAGATGAACGAGCCGCCCGACCACACGGCGGTGTTCAGCGAGGCGAACTTGTTGTCGCCGACCGGGATGACCGTGCCGAAGTACTCCTGGAAGAGCTCCGGGTGCTCCTTGAGCGCGGTGTCCGTGTCGAGGAAGATGACGCCCTGCTCCTCCAGGTCCTCGCGGATCTGGTGGTAGACGACCTCGGACTCGTACTGGGCCGCGACACCGGCGACGAGGCGCTGCTTCTCCGCCTCCGGGATGCCGAGCTTGTCGTACGTGTTCTTGATGTCCTCGGGCAGGTCCTCCCAGGAAGCGGCCTGCTTCTCGGTGGAGCGCACGAAGTACTTGATGTTGTCGAAGTCGATGCCGGAGAGGTCGGAGCCCCAGTTCGGCATGGGCTTGCGGTCGAAGAGCTTGAGACCCTTGAGGCGGAGGTTCAGCATCCACTCGGGCTCGGACTTCTTCGCCGAGATGTCGCGGACGACTTCCTCGGACAGACCCCGCTTGGCAGCGGCACCGGCCGCGTCGGAGTCGGCCCAGCCGTATTCGTAGGTGCCCAGGCCATCGAGCTCAGGGTGAGCAGTCTCCGTGGTCATGCGGGGTTCCTCCCGGCCGTACTTGCAGATACTGATGTGTCGGTCTGTGTGGCGCTCGCGCTGCGCGGAATGAAGGTCGTGCACACCCCGTCGCCGTGGGCGATCGTCGCGAGTCGCTGCACATGCGTCCCGAGCAGGCGGGAGAAGACCTCGGTCTCCGCCTCGCAGAGCTGCGGGAACTGCTCGGCGACATGCGCGACCGGGCAGTGGTGCTGGCAGAGCTGTTCACCGCTGTGCGGACCGGGAGCGCTCTTCGCCGTAGCAGCGTACCCGTCCGCGGTCAACGCCTTGGCCAGGGCCTCCGTGCGCCCCGCCGGGGCGGCCGCCTCGACGGCCTCCCGGTAGCTGCGCGCCTGCGCTTCCATCCGCGACCGGGCGAAGGCGGCGACCGCCGCCTCTCCCTGTGCGCCTCCGCCGACGGACTGCGCGATCCAGCGCAGGGCGTCCGCGGCGAGCGTGTCGTAGGACTGGTCGAAGGCGTCGCGGCCGCAGTCGGTCAGCGCGAAGACCTTGGCGGGCCGACCCCGGGTGCGTGCGCCGTACACACGCTGCTCACGGGGTTCGACCACGTCGTCGGCGACGAGCGTGTCGAGGTGGCGGCGGACGGCGGCCTGGGTGAGGCCGAGACGCTGGGCGAGGTCGGCGACGGTGGACGGGCCGTGGTCCAGGATCGAGCGCGCCACGCGGTTGCGGGTTGACCGCTCCCCGGTGGCGAGCTCCCCCTGGGGGGCCTCGTTCTGCCGTTCGCCGTATTTCACAACGCCATTGTTGCGTAATTAGCCGAGCCCCGACAAGCCGTGACGGAAGCCACTCCTGGTGGCCTCTATCACTAAGGGTTACCTAATCTATCTACGCAGAGTTATGCGGAGGGGAACACTCCGCGTCGCGCCGAGCACCTCCGGTGAGCCGGTAAAGGGCTCCCACCTGCACACCTCCGCTCCCGGCGTTTCCCGCCACGGTAAAGATCAGGGCCCGGAAAGGATCACCGAAAGCGGCTGACCCCTCCACGGCCACCGGGCTGAAACAGCCGTATTCGCGACGCGGTGTCGAAGCCCGGGCACCCCGCCCCCGGGACTCCGGACCCCTTTCACGCCTCCGTAGACTCAACCCCCATGAGCAACGACCCCGCCGTGGAGATCCGCGGACTGGTGAAGCGGTACGGACCCAAGACAGCGGTGGACGGCCTGGGCCTCACCGTTCGGAGCGCCTCGGTCACCGCCGTCCTCGGTCCCAACGGCGCGGGCAAGACGACCACGGTGGAAACCTGCGAGGGCTACCACCGCCCCGACGCCGGCACCGTCCGCGTCCTCGGCCTCGACCCCGTCGCCCAGGCCGAGGCGCTGCGCCCCCGGATCGGCGTGATGCTCCAGTCCGGAGGCGTCTACTCCGGGGCCCGCGCGGTCGAGATGCTGCGCCACATGGCCAAGCTGTACGCCCACCCCCTCGACGTCGAGACGCTGGTGGAACGCCTCGGCCTCGGCAGCTGCGGCCGCACCGCCTACCGCAGGCTCTCCGGCGGCCAGCAGCAGCGCCTCGCCCTGGCCATGGCCGTGGTCGGCCGCCCCGAGCTGGTCTTCCTGGACGAGCCCACGGCCGGGCTGGACCCGCAGGCCCGCCGCGCGACCTGGGAGCTCGTACGGGAACTGCGCGCCGACGGGGTCACCGTCGTACTCACCACCCACCACATGGACGAGGCCGAGCAGCTCGCCGACGAGGTCGCCATCGTGGACGCGGGCAGGGTCATCGCCCACGGCAGCCCCGAGCAGCTCTGCCGCGGCGGCGCCGAGAACACCCTGCGGTTCACCGGCCGCCCCTCCCTCGACCTGGCCTCGCTGCTGAAGGCGCTGCCCGACGGCACCCGGGCCGCGGAGCTCACCGCGGGCGTCTACCGGGTGACCGGCGACGTGCACCCGCAGCTGCTGGCCACCGTCGCCTCCTGGTGCGCGCAGCACGGCGTGATGCCGGACAGCCTCTCGGTGGAGCGGCACACCCTCGAAGACGTTTTTCTGGAGCTCACGGGCAAGGAGCTGCGCGCATGAGCGCCGGTACGTTCACTCCCAGGCCGGGGGCGGCCCCCGTCTCCCGCATGATCCTCGCGCAGACGGCTCTGGAGACCCGGATGCTGCTGCGCAACGGGGAGCAGCTGCTGCTGACCGTGATCATCCCGGCGCTGCTGCTGGTCCTGTTCTCGGCCGTGGACATCGTGGCGGTGCCCCTGCAGGAGGGGGGCTCCGAGAAGTCCGTCGACTTCCTGGCCCCCGGCATCCTCGCGCTCGCCGTGATGTCCACCGCCTTCACCGGCCAGGCCATCGCCACCGGCTTCGACCGCCGCTACGGGGTCCTCAAGCGGCTCGGGGCCTCCCCGCTGCCGCGCTGGGCGCTGATGGCCGCCAAGACCCTGTCCGTGCTGGTCACCGAGGTGCTCCAGGTCGCCCTGCTGACGGTGATCGCCTTCGCGCTGGGCTGGTCCCCGCACGGGAACCCCCTGTCGGTGGCCGCGCTGCTCCTGCTCGGGACCGCCGCGTTCTCCGGGCTGGGGCTGCTGATGGCGGGCACCCTCAAGGCCGAGATGACCCTGGCCGCCGCCAACCTGGTGTTCCTGCTGCTGCTGGTCGGCGGCGGGGTGATCGTGCCGCTGGAGAAGTTCCCGGGCGCCGTGCAGTCGGTACTCGGGCTGCTGCCCATTTCGGCCCTGTCCGACGGGCTGCGCGAGGTGCTCCAGCACGGGGCCGCGCTGCCGTGGGGCGACGCGGCCGTGCTGGCGGGCTGGGCCGTACTGGGCCTGGGCGCCGCGGCGCGGCTGTTCCGCTGGGAATGAAACCCTTCCGCCGGGGCCGGCTCGCCCGCGACTATGGACGCCTTCACCCATGAGGTGCGCGGACCACGACGCCGGGGGGCGGGCATGGCGCAGCGAGAGGCCGTTCTGCGGCTGGACGGGCAATGGGCACGGGTGCGCGCGGGGGCCGCGCACGCGGAGCCGCAGGAGCGCGAGCGGCTGCTCGACGAGCTGATCGGCGCCTTGCGCGCGTTCCCCGACGACCCCGAGTGCACCGCCCTGCTGGGCCTGCGCCTCGCCGACCGCGCCGCCCTGCGCTTTGCCGAAGGGGACCGCGCGAGCACGCTGGCCACCATCGAGGAGGGGCTGCGCAGCTCCGAGCGCGCGGCCGCCCACTCCCCCGAGTTCGCCCGCTGGTACGCCCGCGGGCTGATCAACCACGGGGTGTGGCTGTCCTGGCCGCTGAGCGACGAGGACCGGCTGCCGAGGTATCCGCTGGGCCCGGCCGCCTCGGACGGTCCGAGCGCCATGGAGCGGGCGGCCGGCGAGCGCGCCCGTGACCTGACCCGGACCGCCGTCGGGGTGTGGTCGGGACTGGACCAGCACGACCCGGTCAACCGCAGGGGCCTGGCCCAGGCCAAGGTGTTCCTGGGCGACCGCCTCGCGGAGCTCGGTTTCGCCGAGGACGCGGTGGCCTGGGCGGTGGACGCGAAGTCCGACTTCCGGCAGCTGCTGCTCGCGAACCCCGGCGCGGAGGCGGCCCAGGAGGCCGAGGAGGCCATCGACCACATCGGCCACCAGCTGGAACTGCGCCTGCGCTTCCTGTCCTTCGACTCCCTGGTCCGCCTGCGCGCCCAGGGGCTGCTGCCCGAACGCCTGCTGCCCCAGGCGGTGGTGGCCGCCCGCATCCAGGGGGTCACGGAGTCCGAGATCGCGGCCCGGCTGCACCTGGGCGCCGAGCAGGTGGGCACGATGCTGGAGGTGACCCCCTGGCTCGCGGTGTGGCGCGTCGAGGTGCGCGGCCCTGACGGGCTGTGGACCGTACAGGCCCCTCCGTGGCACAGCGCCGCAGAAGTGCGAAACCGGACGGCCCAGGACGTAGGGGCCGAAGTGGTACGCGGGTTCGCGGGCTCGGCACAGTACCCGGGCGACGGCGGGCACTGGCGGATCCACCTGTGGTGGCACGCGGAGGGCGACCCGGCCGGGCGAGGTTCCGGCTGGCCGCCGGCCCCGACGCCCCAGCGCCCACCCCCTCGTGAAACTTTGCACAAGGCGGCGCCTACGATAGGGGCCGTGTTGAACCCATTCGCATACATCGCCAGTCGCTGGACTCCGTCACCCCGGACCGTCCGGCGCGCCGCGTTCGCCGCGCTCCTCATGAGCGTGGCCATCGTCGTCACCGGCGGTGCGGTGCGGCTGACCGGATCCGGTCTCGGCTGCGACACCTGGCCCAAGTGCACCGACGACAGCCTGATCGTGACGCAGGCGCAGGGCTTCCACGGAGCCATCGAATTCGGCAACCGCATGCTGACGTACGTCCTGTGCGCGGCCGTCGGCGGGATCATCCTCGCCGCCCGCTCCGCGAAGCCCTGGCGGCACTCGCTGACGAAGCTCGGCTGGTTCCAGTTCGCCCTCGTGATGGGCAACGCGGTCCTCGGCGGCATCACCGTCCTGACGGGGCTCAACCCGTACAGCGTGGCCGGGCACTTCCTGCTCGCCACCTCGCTGATCACCGTGACCACCGTCACCTGGCAGCGCACCGGCGAGGGTGACACCGCGCCGCGGCCGCGCGTTCCCGGCCCGGTGCGCAAGCTGTCGTGGGCGATGCTCGCCACCACGCTCGTGCTGATCGCGGCGGGCACGGTTGTCACCGGTTCGGGCCCGCACGCCGGCGACAGCAGCGAGATCAGGCGGATGCCGTTCGACTGGGCGGCCACCGCCCACGTGCACGCGATCGCCGCCTGGCTGGTCTGCGCGCTGGCCGTCGCGATGTGGCTGGTGCTGCGCGTGGTGGACGCCCCCGTCGACACCCGGGCCCGCGCCCGCGACCTGCTGATCGTGCTGCTCGCGCAGGGCGGCATCGGCTACGTGCAGTTCTTCACCGACCTGCCCGAGCTCCTCGTCGCCGCCCACATGCTCGGCTCCTGCCTGGTGTGGATCTCGGTGGTCCGGGTCGCGCTGAGCCTGCGCGAGCGGCCGGCCGAGCAGGCGGAGCTCCCGGCCCAGGGCGACGCGCAGCTCTCCACGGTCTGAGTCGCGGGACACAGCCCCGGGACACGGTCCAGCCCGGGTCTAGCCCCGCTCGTCCAGCCGGTAGACGCGGCGGGCATTGCCCGCCGCGACCATGGCGGCCACCCGGTCCGCGTCCCGCCAGGTCCAGGACCCGTCGGCGACCCAGCCGCCCAGGACCCGGCCCAGCGCCTCCCGGAACACCAGGGCGCCCACCGCGTGCAGTTCGGGCAGCCGCCGGCCGCCGCTGGAGAACAGCAGCTTCCCGAACGGCGCGAGCTCCAGCGACTCGGCCAGGACCGCCGCGGCCCGCGCCCCGGTCGCCCCGAGGGCCGCGCCGGCATCGGCGTACACGTGCGGGAAGGCCGCGGCCAGCCCTGCCGTGTGCCGGTGGTACGGGTACCCGCCGAGCAGGACCAGCCGCGTGCTCAGACCCGCGGTGGCCCGTACGAACTCCGTCAGCCGGGCCGGATCCGCCCCGCCGGTGTGCAGCTGGAGCGGCAGCCCGGACGCCACCGCGCTCCACACCAGGTGCCGCAGGAGTACGGGGTCGTCCACGGCCCCGCCCCGGGCCCGCCGGGCCAGCCAGCGCCCGGCCGCCCCGCCCACCCCGCCCGGATCGGGCGGCTCGGGCGCGCGGGCGGCGGCGGATCCCGCGGCGGCGCCGCAGGTTAAGGCGGCGGCCCCGCTGGCGGCGTGGTGCACGGCCTCGGCGAGGTTGGCGAGGAAGGCGGGCACCGTGCCGGAGGTATCGGCGGCCTGCTCGGCCAGTAATTCCAGCCGGACCGCCTCGAAGGCCTCGGCCTCCCCGGCCAGCGCCAGCTCCTTGGGTCCGGCGAGGTCCCCCGGCAGGCCCGTGTCGACGAGGTAGGCGCCCACCCCGGAGCCCCGCAGCAGCCGCCGCGCGGACTCGGCCGCGCCCAGCTCGCGCCGCCGGGCCAGATAGTGGGCGGGGGCGGCGTGCGGTTCCAGCCCCAGCAGCGGCGGGCACCAGCGGCGCACCGCGAAGCCGGTCTGCGTGTCGAAGAAGGTGGTGCCCGGGGCGGGCGGGCCGGCCGAGCGGATCAGCTGGGCCTCGAAGGTGGCCAGGCCCAGCTCCGTACGGAGGAATCCGTGGCAGTACTGGTCCACCAGGGGCGGCGTTTCGATCATCCGGGCATCCCGTTGCGGACGTGAGGAAGGGGCTTCCACACGTCCTAACGGGTGAGCGGGGTGCGAGGTGTTGCTCGCGCTGTTGACCGAGCGGCCGCCTCAGGGAGGGGGAGGGGTCAGGCCGCCGGGTTCTCGGGGCCGCCCAGCTGGATGCCCGCCATCCGCGTCCACTCGTACGGGCCGGTCCGCACGCGCGCGGCGAACTCCCCGTCGAACTCCTCGTGGAGGGTCAGGCCGGCCTTCTCGGCGGCCAGCTGCGCCACGGCGAAGCTCGGGGCCACCAGGTCGCCCCAGCCGCCGTCCGTGCCGACGAGCACGATGCGGGTGCCGGCCTGGCCGATGTGGGCGAGCTGGCCCTCGGCGCCGCCGTGCTGCTTGGCGAACGCGCCGATCTGCTTGGCCAGCCTGGCCGCCGTACGGTCCTTCTTCTTGTCCGCGGCGCCTGCGGTGCCTGCGGAGTCTGCGCTGTCTGCGGTGTCTGCCATGAATGGCATGCTACCGGCGAGTAATCAATGGAGGAAGGGATCCACGGCCACCGCCACGAAGAGCAGCGACACATAGGTGATCGACCAGTGGAACAAGCGCATCTCCTTGAGCTTCGCGCCCGTCACGCCCGCCTTGGCCCGCGCATGCAGCGCGTGCGCCTCCCACAGCCACCAGCCGCCCGCGAGCAGCGCGACCGCCGTGTAGAACCAGCCGGTGTACCCCAGCGGGGTCAGCAGCAGCGAGACCGCCACCATCACCCAGCTGTAGAAGACGATCTGGCGGGCCACGACCCGGTTGCCGGCCACGACCGGCAGCATCGGCACGCCGACCCGCGCGTAGTCGTCCTTCACCTTCATCGACAGCGGCCAGTAGTGCGGCGGCGTCCAGAAGAAGATGACGAGGAAGAGGATGACCGCGGCCCAGGAGACCTCGTCCTTGACTGCGGACCAGCCGATGAGGACCGGCATGCAGCCCGCGATCCCGCCCCAGACGATGTTCTGGGCGGTGCGCCGCTTCAGCAGCATCGTGTAGACCACGACGTAGAAGAGGAGCGCGCCGAGCGCGAGGGCGGCCGACAGCCAGTTGATCAGCAGGCCGAAGAAGAGGGTGGAGACCACTCCGAGGGTGATGCCGAAGACGAGGCACTCACGCGGGCTGACCATGCCGGTCACCAGCGGGCGCTGCGAGGTCCGGTCCATCAGTGCGTCGATGTCGCGGTCGATGTACATGTTCAGCGCGTTGGCGCCGCCCGCCGACAGGTATCCGCCAAAACAGGTGGCGAGAACCAGCCAGAGGGACGGCACGCCCTGCTCCGCGAGGAACATCACCGGCACTGTGGTGATCAGCAGAAGTTCGATGATCCGAGGCTTGGTCAAAGCCACGAAAGCCATGGCCCGGGCCCCGAACGGCCGGTGACCGGGGCTCGTCCCGAGCACCCCCGCTGGACGGGATTCGACGGCCGTCACGCACACCCCTGACAGAGAATCCAGCAAGCTCCGGCTCAGGCCACACAAGGAATGGGGGCCCGGTCAAGGCTTGCACGTACCACGCCACTCTAGACGTTGCGCTTACGTCGCCCTGCGCGGGGGTCGCTTCGTGTTGGGCCGATCGGAGCGGGCTGTCAGGTGAACACCGGCCGGCGGCGCAGTGACGGAGTGTGGGCACTCGAATAGCTGCACGCCGTCGCGGGGGTAGGCTCGGAATCGCGCCGGTGCGACCGTCCGTCACCGGGAACAGACATGTGGAGAGGAGCCCTGACCAACGGTGAGCACCAAGCCGACCACCACAGAGCTCGAGTGGACCGAACTGGACCAGCGGGCCGTCGACACCGCCCGCATCCTGGCCGCTGACGCGGTCCAGAAGGTCGGAAACGGCCACCCCGGTACGGCGATGAGCCTGGCCCCCGCCGCGTACACCCTCTTCCAGAAGGTGATGCGGCACGACCCGGCGGACCATGAGTGGGTCGGCCGCGACCGCTTCGTGCTCTCCGCGGGGCACTCGTCCCTCACCCTTTACACCCAGCTCTACCTGGGCGGCTTCGGCCTGGAGCTGGACGACCTCGAGGCGTTCCGCACCTGGGGCTCCAAGACCCCCGGCCACCCGGAGTACGGCCACACGGCCGCCGTCGAGACCACCACCGGCCCGCTGGGCCAGGGCATCGCCAACGCGGTGGGCATGGCCATGGCCGCCCGCTACGAGCGCGGCCTGTTCGACCCGGAGGCCCCCCAGGGCTCCTCCCCGTTCGACCACATGATCTACGCGATCGCGGGCGACGGCTGCCTCCAGGAGGGCATCTCCCACGAGGCGTCCGCGCTGGCCGGCCACCAGAAGCTCGGCAACCTGGTGCTTCTGTGGGACGACAACCACATCTCCATCGAGGGCGACACCGAGACGGCCGTCTCCGAGGACACCCTGAAGCGCTACGAGGCGTACGGCTGGCACGTCCAGCGCGTCGCGCAGCAGGAGAACGGCGACCTCGACCCGAAGGCGCTGTACAAGGCCCTCCAGGCCGCCAAGGCCGAGACCGAGCGCCCCTCCTTCATCGCGATGCGCTCGATCATCGCCTGGCCGGCCCCGCACGCCCAGAACACCGAGGCGGCGCACGGCTCGGCGCTCGGCGACGACGAGGTCGCGGCCACCAAGCGCGTCCTCGGCTTCGACCCGGAGAAGACCTTCGAGGTCTCCGACGAGGTCATCGCCCACACCCGCAAGGCACTCGACCGCGGCCGCGAGGCCAAGGCCGCGTGGGAGAAGGACTTCTCCGCCTGGCGCACCGCCAACCCGGAGCGCGCCGCCGAGTTCGACCGCATCAACGCCAACGAGCTGCCCGCGGGCTGGGAGGACAAGCTCCCCGTCTTCGAAGCCGGCAAGGGCGTCGCCACCCGCGCCGCCTCCGGCAAGGTGCTCCAGGCGCTCGGCGCGGTCATCCCGGAGCTGTGGGGCGGCTCGGCCGACCTGGCCGGCTCCAACAACACGACCATCGACAAGGACTCCTCGTTCCTGCCGGTGGGCAACCCGCTGCCGGAGGCCGACCCGTACGGCCGCACCATCCACTTCGGCATCCGCGAGCACGCCATGGCCGCGGCCATGAACGGCATCGCCCTGCACGGCCACACCCGCATCTACGGCGGCACCTTCCTGGTGTTCTCCGACTACATGCGCAACGCCGTCCGCCTGTCCGCGCTGATGCACGTGCCGGTGACGTACGTGTGGACGCACGACTCCGTCGGCCTCGGCGAGGACGGCCCGACCCACCAGCCGGTCGAGCACCTGGCCTCGCTGCGCGCCATCCCGGGGCTGAACGTGGTCCGCCCGGCCGACGCGAACGAGACCGCCGTCGCCTGGCGCGAGATCCTGAGGCGCCACACCAAGGTGTTCGGCAAGGGCGCCCCGCACGGTCTGGCGCTCACCCGCCAGGGCGTGCCGACCTACGAGTGCAACGAGGACGCCGCCAAGGGCGGCTACGTGCTCTTCGAGGCGGACGGCGGAGAGCCGCAGGTCGTCCTCATCGGCACCGGCTCCGAGGTCCAGCTCGCCGTCGCCGCCCGCGAGGCACTGCAGGCCGAGGGCATCGCGGCCCGTGTGGTCTCGATGCCGTCCGTCGAGTGGTTCGAGGAGCAGGACCAGGCGTACAAGGACAGCGTCCTGCCGCCCTCCGTCAAGGCGCGCGTCGCGGTCGAGGCGGGCATCGGCCTGACCTGGCACCGTTACGTGGGCGACGCGGGCCGCATCGTGTCGCTGGAGCACTTCGGCGCCTCCGCCGACGCGAAGGTGCTGTTCCGCGAGTTCGGTTTCACCGCCGAGGCCGTGACCGCCGCCGCGAAGGCTTCTCTCGATGAAGCGCGTGGCCTCTCGGCCACCGCCCGCTGACGCCGGTACAAGACCAGTAGGAGATGCAATTCCCATGACAGACGCACTCAAGCGCCTCTCCGACGAGGGCGTGGCGATCTGGCTCGACGACCTGTCCCGCAAGCGCATCACGTCGGGCAACCTGGCGGAGCTCATCGACCAGTCGCACGTGGTCGGTGTCACCACCAACCCGTCGATCTTCCAGAAGGCGATCAGCAGCGGTGACGGTTACGAGCAGCAGCTCACCGACCTCGCCGCCCGCAAGGTCACCGTGGAGGAGGCCCTGCGCATGATCACCACGGCGGACGTCCGCGACGCCGCCGACATCCTGCGCCCGGTCTACGACCGCACCGACGGCCAGGACGGCCGCGTGTCGATCGAGGTCGACCCGCGCCTGGCCCACAGCACCGCGGCGACCGTCGCCGAGGCCAAGCAGCTCGCCTGGCTGGTGGACCGCCCGAACACGCTCATCAAGATCCCGGCGACCAAGGCCGGCCTGCCGGCGATCACCGAGGTCATCGGCAAGGGCATCAGCGTCAACGTCACGCTGATCTTCTCGCTGGAGCGCTACCGCGAGGTCATGGACGCGTACCTGGCGGGTCTGGAGAAGGCCAAGGCCGCCGGCCTGGACCTCTCCCTGATCCACTCGGTCGCCTCCTTCTTCGTGTCCCGCGTGGACAGCGAGATCGACAAGCGCCTGGACGCCGTCGGCACCGACGAGGCGAAGTCCCTCAAGGGCAAGGCGGCGCTCGCCAACGCCCGTCTGGCCTACGAGGCGTACGAGGCGGTCTTCTCCTCGGACCGCTGGACCGCCCTGGAGCGTGTCGGCGCCAACAAGCAGCGCGCGCTGTGGGCTTCGACGGGCGTCAAGGACCCGGCGTACAAGGACACCCTGTACGTGGACGACCTGGTCGCCCCGAACACGGTGAACACCATGCCGGAGGCCACCCTGGAGGCCACCGCCGACCACGGCCGGATCACTGGTGACACGGTGCGCGGCACCTACGAGCAGGCGCGCGCCGAGCTCGACGCGGTCGCGAAGCTGGGCATCTCGTACGACGATGTGGTGCAGCTGCTCGAAGACGAGGGCGTCGAGAAGTTCGAGGCGTCCTGGAACGACCTGCTGAAGTCGACCGAGGCGGAGCTTGAGCGCCTCGCCCCCACGGAGGCCTGAACACCTTGTCTGGAAACGGAGCGAACCCGCTTCGTGACGCACAGGACCGGCGGCTCCCGCGCATCGCGGGGCCGTCCGGCCTGGTCATTTTCGGCGTTACGGGTGACCTGTCGCGCAAGAAGCTGATGCCTGCCGTCTACGACCTGGCCAACCGCGGTCTGCTCCCGCCGGGCTTCTCGCTCATCGGGTTCGCCCGCCGCGAGTGGGAGCACGAGGACTTCGCCCAGGAGGTGTACGAGGCCGTCAAGGAGCACTCGCGCACGCCGTTCCGCGAGGAGGTCTGGCAGCAGCTGGTGCAGGGCTGCCGGTTCGTGCAGGGCAACTTCGACGACGACGCGGCCTTCGAAACCCTGAAGGCCACGATCGAGGAGCTGGACAAGGCGCAGGGCACCGGCGGCAACTTCGCCTTCTACCTGTCCGTCCCCCCGAAGTTCTTCCCCAAGGTGGTCCAGCAGCTCAAGGACCACGGCCTGGCGCAGAAGGAGGGCTCCTGGCGGCGTGCCGTCATCGAGAAGCCCTTCGGCCACGACCTGAAGAGCGCCGAGGAGCTCAACAAGGTCGTCCACGAGGTCTTCCCCCGTGACGAGGTCTTCCGGATCGACCACTACCTCGGCAAGGAGACCGTCCAGAACATCCTGGCGCTCCGCTTCGCCAACACCATGTTCGAGCCGATCTGGAACCGGTCGTACGTCGACCACGTGCAGATCACCATGGCCGAGGACATCGGCATCGGCGGCCGGGCCGGCTACTACGACGGCATCGGCGCGGCCCGCGACGTCATCCAGAACCACCTGCTGCAGCTGCTGGCGCTGACGGCGATGGAGGAGCCCGGCTCATTCCACCCCAAGGCGCTGGTGGCCGAGAAGCTGAAGGTCCTGACGGCGGTGCAGCTGCCGGAAGACCTGGGCAAGCACACCGTGCGCGGCCAGTACGCGGCGGCCTGGCAGGGCGGCGAGAAGGTCGTCGGGTACCTCGAAGAGGACGGGATCGACCCCAAGTCGAAGACCGACACCTACGCGGCCATCCGCCTGGAGATCAACAACCGCCGCTGGGCGGGCGTCCCCTTCTACCTGCGGACGGGCAAGCGCCTGGGCCGCCGGGTGACGGAGATCGCGGTGGTCTTCAAGCGGGCCCCGTACCTGCCGTTCGAGTCGGGCGCGACCGAGGAGCTGGGGCAGAACGCCCTGGTCATCCGGGTCCAGCCGGACGAGGGCGTGACGGTCCGCTTCGGCTCCAAGGTCCCCGGCACCTCCATGGAGGTCCGGGACGTCACCATGGACTTCGCCTACGGCGAGTCCTTCACGGAGTCGAGCCCCGAGGCGTACGAGCGGCTGATCCTCGACGTCCTGCTGGGCGACGCGAACCTCTTCCCGCGCCACCAGGAGGTCGAACTGTCCTGGAACATCCTCGACCCGATCGAGGAGTACTGGGACAAGCACGGCAAGCCCGCGCAGTACCCGGCGGGCACCTGGGGGCCGGTCGAGGCGGACGAGATGCTCGCACGAGACGGACGGAGCTGGCGCCGGCCATGAAGATCGACCTCACGGAGACCAACTCCAGCAAGATCAATGCCGCGATGGTGCAGGCACGCCGGGACATCGGCACGCCGGCCATCGGCATGGTCCTCACGCTGGTGATCGTGACCGACGAGGAGAACGCGTACGACGCGCTCAAGTCGGCGAACGACGCGTCCCACGAACACCCCTCGCGGATCGTCGTCGTCATCAAGCGGGTCAGCCGCTCGCCGCGCAGCCGCCGCGATGCCCGTCTCGACGCGGAAGTCCGCGTCGGGGCGGACTCCGGCAGCGGCGAAACGGTTGTGCTCCGCCTTCACGGCGATCTGGTCGACCACGCCCAGTCGGTGGTTCTCCCGCTGCTCCTGCCGGACGCCCCCGTGGTCGTCTGGTGGCCGGACGGCGCCCCGTCGGACCTGGCGGGCGACCCGCTGGGGGCGCTGGGCCAGCGCCGGATCACCGACACGTACTCCTGCGAGAACCCGATCGGGGCACTCGCCAAGCGGGCGGCGGCGTACGCCCCCGGGGACACGGACCTGTCCTGGACCCGGATCACGCCGTGGCGCTCCATGCTGGCGGCCGCGCTGGACCAGCAGCGGGTGTCGGTGGTCTCGGCGCTCGTCGAGGGCGAGGACGAGAACCCGAGCTGCGAACTGCTGGCCATGTGGCTGGCGGACCGGCTCGGCGTGCCCGTCCAGCGCACCCTGTCCTCGGGGCCGGGTCTCACGGCCGTACGCCTGGAGACCAAGGACGGCGCGATCGTCCTGGACCGGGCGGACGGGGCGCTGGCCACGCTGTGCATGCCGGGGCAGCCCGACCGTGCGGTGGCGCTGAAGCGCCGCGAGACGGCCGAGCTCCTCGCGGAGGAGCTGCGCCGCCTGGACCCGGACAACACGTACGAGGCCTCGCTGAAGTTCGGCGTGACCCGTCTGGAGTCATCCCCGGCCCCCGCCCCGGCCGAGGCGGCCCCGAAGCCGGCTCCGGCCGAGGCCGACGCCGACGCCGACGCCGGGGAGTCCGCCCCGGCGCCCCCGAAGCCGGCCCCCAAGGCCGCCAAGAAGGCCGCGGCCAAGTAACCGGGCCCTGCGGGGCTTTCCCCAACCCGCCCCTTCCCGAAACCGGGCTCCGCCCGGACCCGGTCCTCAAACGCCGGACAGGCTGACAATTTCAGCCTCGCCGGCGTTTGAGGCGCGGGGTCTGGGGCGGAGCCCCAGTTTCGGGAAGGGGCGGGGAACGGCTCCGCGCAGCGGCACCCCCGCCCCGCATCGGCACTACACAAAAGGCGGCAGCACATGGGTATGACGACTCCCCAGGTCGTCGTCCACCGGGACAAAGAGCTGATGGCCCAGGCCGCGGCAGCCCGGCTCATCACGAAGATCGTGGACGCACAGACGGCCCGCGGCACCGCATCCGTGGTCCTCACCGGCGGACGCAACGGCAACGGCCTCCTCGCCGCGCTCGCCGCCGCCCCGGCCGGGGACGCCGTCGACTGGGCCCGGCT
This sequence comes from Streptomyces sp. ISL-94, assembly GCF_018614075.1. Classification (GTDB taxonomy): domain Bacteria; phylum Actinomycetota; class Actinomycetes; order Streptomycetales; family Streptomycetaceae; genus Streptomyces. The sequence goes on from NZ_JAGGOZ010000125.1 coordinate 21,991, forward strand.
GGACCTCTGGTGGGGCGACGAGCGGTACGTCCCCGCCGACGACCCCGAGCGCAACCACATGCAGGCCCGTGCGGCCCTCCTGGACGCCGTGCCCGTGGACCCGGCCCGGGTCCACGTCATGCCGGCCTCGGACGGCCCGTACGGGACCGACGTGGACGCGGCGGCGGCCTCGTACGCGGCCGAACTCGCGCGGGCGGCCGGCCCGGAGGACCACGGCCCGGTCCCCCGCTTCGACGTGCTGATGCTGGGCGTGGGCCCGGACACGCACGTGGCCTCCCTCTTCCCGGAGCACCCGGCGGCGCGCGAGAGCGAGCGCACGGTGGTCGGCGTGCACGGCGCACCGAAGCCCCCGCCCACCCGGATCTCGCTGACCCTCCCGGCCATCCGGGCGGCCCGTGAGGTGTGGCTGCTGGCCGCCGGCGAGGACAAGGCCGGCGCGGTGGCCATCGCACTCGGCGGCGCCGGGGGCATCCAGGCCCCGGCCGCGGAGGCGTACGGCCGCTCCCGCACCCTGTGGCTCCTGGACCGGACGGCGGCGGCCAAGCTCCCCTCCGGGATGTACCCGCCCGCCTCGGCCTGACGCGTAGCGCACAGGGCGGAAGCGCCCCGCACCTTCGAGGTGCGGGGCGCTCTGCCGTCCGTACGCGCCGATCGTCAGCCGCGGCCGCGCAGCTCCCGGTACGTGGCCACCAGAGCCTTCGTCGAGGCGTCCAGGCCCGGTACGTCCGCGCCCTCCGTCAGCGCCGGCTCGACCCGCTTGGCGAGGACCTTGCCGAGCTCCACGCCCCACTGGTCGAAGGAGTCGATGTTCCACACCGCGCCCTGGACGAACACCTTGTGCTCGTAGAGCGCGATCAGCTGCCCCAGCACCGCCGGGGTGAGCTCGGTCGCCAGGATGGTCGTCGTGGGGTGGTTCCCCTGGAAGGTCTTGTGCGGGACCAGCGACTCCGGGGCGCCTTCCGCCCGCACCTCGCCCGCCGTCTTGCCGAAGGCCAGCGCCTGCGTCTGCGCGAAGAAGTTCGCCATCAGCAGGTCGTGCTGGGCCGCCAAGGCGGTTCCCAGCTCCGCCACCGGGTGTGCGAAGCCGATGAAGTCGGCGGGGATCACCTTCGTCCCCTGGTGGATCAGCTGGTAGTAGGCGTGCTGCCCGTTGGTGCCGGGCGTGCCCCACACCACCGGTCCGGTCTGCCACTCCACCGGATTGCCGTCGCGGTCCACGGACTTGCCGTTGGACTCCATGTCCAGCTGCTGCAAGTACGCGGTGAAGCGGGAGAGGTAGTGGCTGTAGGGAAGCACCGCGTGCGACTGGGCGTCGAAGAAGGCGCCGTACCAGATGCCCAACAGGCCCAGCAGCAGCGGCGCGTTCTCCTCCGGCGGCGCCGTGCGGAAGTGCCGGTCCATGGCGTGGAAGCCGCCGAGCAGCTCGCGGAAGGCGTCCGGGCCGATCGCGATCATCAGGGAGAGCCCGATGGCGGAGTCGAAGGAGTAGCGTCCGCCGACCCAGTCCCAGAACTCGAACATGTTGGCCGGATCGATGCCGAATCCGGTGACCTTCTCGGCGTTGGTGGACAGCGCCACGAAGTGCCGTGCCACCGCCGCCTGGTCCCCGCCCAGCCCCGCCAGCAGCCACTCCCGCGCCGATTCGGCGTTGGTGATGGTCTCGATCGTGGTGAAGGTCTTGGAGGCGATGATGAACAGCGTCTCGGCCGGGTCCAGGTCCCGCAGGGCCTCGTGCAGGTCCGCGCCGTCCACGTTGGACACGAAGCGCACGGTCAACGCGCGGTCGGTGAAGGCCCGCAGGGCCTCGTACGCCATCGCCGGACCGAGGTCGGAGCCGCCGATGCCGATGTTGACGACGTTCCTGATGCGCTGTCCGGTGAAGCCGGTCCACTCCCCCGACCTGACCTGGTCGCAGAAGGCCGCCATCTTGTCGAGGACGGCGTGCACGCCGGGGACGACGTTCTCGCCGTCCACCTCGACGACGGCGTCCTGCGGTGCGCGCAGGGCCGTGTGCAGGACCGCCCGGTCCTCGGTCGTGTTGATCTTCTCGCCGCGGAACATCGCCTCGCGCAGCTCGGCCACGCCCGTCGCCGCGGCCAGTTCGCGCAGCAGCCTCAGCGTCTCGTCGGTCACGAGGTGCTTCGAGTAGTCGATGTGCAGGTCCCCGACCCGCAGTGTGTAGCCGGTACCGCGGCCCGGATTCTCCTCGAACAGCTCCCGCAGATGCGTCTGCCCGAATTCCTCCCGGTGCTTGCCGAGCGCCAGCCACTCCGCGGTCCGGTTGAGCTTCGTACGTCCCACCCGTCGCCAGCCACCACCCTCGTTTGACGCGCTTCGCGCGGCGGCCTGATCTGCGTTCATCTCGGACATCAACCCGTTTCTTCCGTCCTGTCGTGCCCCGCCACTCTCCAACCTAAGGGATCCCAAGCGGCGCAACCCACACAAAGAGGCCCGGTTGCACAGGAGAAGACTCCTGCGCGACCGGGCCTCAGGTCACACGTGCCGGGCGGACTTCAGATCTCGCCGCGGAGCTTGGCGAGGGCTTCGGCGAGGATCGCCTCGCCGTCGGCGTCCGTACGCCGCTCCCGTACGTACGCCAGGTGCGTCTTGTACGGCTCCGTACGCGGCGGCGCCGGCGGGTTGTCCCGGTCCTGGCCGGCCGGGAACCCGCAGCGCGGGCAGTCCCAGGTGTCCGGCACCTGCGCGTCGCTGGCGAAGCTCGGCTGGGTCTCGTGCCCGTTCGAGCACCAGAAGGAGATGCGCAGGCGGGGCGCGGACTCGCCGCGCTCGGCCTCACCCATCGGCCCCGCTCCGACCCGGCTACCACGGATCGCGTTGCCACTTGCCACGGTCGTAACTCCCTGCGTGATGGTGCCGCGGAGCGTGAGTGGAATTTCCGCCGCGGGCGCCCAAGTCTACGTAAGGCCCAACGCACGTCCACTGACCGGAGTTACTGGTTCCAGTCTTGGACGGCGGACCTCATGATAGGCCGGGCGTTGCCCACCGGACTGCCGGAATGGCCAGAACGGTCAGCTGCTCGACTTCAGCAGCAGGCCGAGCGCCATGATGCACGCGAACCACAGCAGACCGACCACGACGGTGATGCGGTCCAGGTTGCGCTCGGCGACGGAGGAACCGCCGACCGACGACTGCATGCCGCCGCCGAACATGTCGGAAAGGCCGCCGCCCTTGCCCTTGTGCATCAGCACGAGCAGCATCAGCAGGGCGCTGAAGACGATCAGGGCGATCGAGAACCCCATAATCACGGCTGATTCCTACTTTCTGGCTTTTCTGGCTTTCCGGCTGCGCTGGGGATGTGCGCGGGGGCCGGTGGCTGGTGTCCAGCCTCCGGCCCCCGCAAGGGTACGACGGATCCGCCCTACCGCATACTCACCGTGGTGCCTACTGGTCGCGGAAGCGGACGATCTTCACGAACTCGTCCGCGTCCAGCGCCGCGCCGCCGATCAGGGCGCCGTCGACGTCGGGCTGGGCCATGATCGCCGCGATGTTCCCGGACTTCACCGAGCCGCCGTACTGGATGCGGACCTTGTCGGCCAGCTCCTGCGAGTACAGCTCCGCGAGGCGGCCGCGGATCGCCCCGCAGACCTCCTGGGCGTCCTCGGGGGTGGCGACCTCGCCGGTCCCGATGGCCCACACGGGCTCGTACGCGATCACGATGGACTCGACCTGCTCGGCCGGGATGTCCTTGAGGCCGCCGTCGAGCTGGGCCAGCGTGTACGGGACCTGCTGTCCTGCCTTGCGGATGTCCAGGCCCTCGCCGACGCAGAGGATCGGGGTGATCCCGTGCTTGAAGGCGGCCTTGACCTTGGCGTTGCAGAGCTCGTCGTTCTCGCCGTGGTACTGGCGGCGCTCGCTGTGGCCGACGGCCACGAACGTGCACTTCAGCTTCGACAGCATCGGGCCGGAGATCTCGCCGGTGTAGGCACCGGAGTCGTGCGCCGAGATGTCCTGGGCACCGTACTTGATCTTCAGCTTGTCGCCGTCGACCAGGGTCTGGACCGAGCGCAGGTCGACGAAGGGCGGCAGGACCGCGACCTCGACGGCGTCGTAGTCCTTGTCGTTGAGCGCGAAGGCGAGCTTCTGGACGTGGGCGATGGCCTCGAGGTGGTTGAGGTTCATCTTCCAGTTGCCCGCCATCAGCGGGGTGCGGCCGTTTTCGACAGCAGTCATTACGGGTCAGCCCTCCAGGGCGGCGAGGCCGGGGAGCGTCTTGCCCTCGAGGTATTCGAGGGAGGCGCCGCCACCGGTGGAAATGTGGCCGAAAGCGTTCTCGTCGAAGCCGAGCGTACGCACGGCGGCGGCCGAGTCGCCGCCACCGACGACGGTGAAGGCGTTGCTGTCGACGAGGGCCTGCGCGATGGCGGTGGTGCCACCGGCGTAGTCGGGGTGCTCGAAGACGCCCACGGGACCGTTCCAGAAGACGGTCTCGGCATCGGCGATCTTCGTCGCGTACAGCTCACGCGTCTTGGGGCCGATGTCCAGGCCTTCCTTCTCCTTCGGGATCCCGTCGGCGTCGACGGTCTCGAAGTCGGCCGGGGTCTTGCCCTTGAGGTCGGGGAAGTCCTTGGAGACCAGCACGTCGACCGGGAGCACCAGCTCGACGCCGGTGTCCTTCGCGCGCTGCATGTACTCCTTGACCTTCGGGATCTGGTCCTCCTGGAGGAGGGAGATGCCGACCTCGTGGCCGAGGGCCTTGAGGAAGGTGTAGGCCATGCCGCCGCCGATGAGGATGCGGTCGGCCTTGCCCAGGAGCTGGTCGATGACGGCGAGCTTGTCGGAGACCTTGGCGCCGCCGAGGACCACCACGTACGGGCGCTTGACCTCGTCGGTCAGCTTCTTCAGGACGCCGACCTCGGTGGCGATGAGGTAGCCGGCCGCGTGCGGGAGGCGCGCGGGGAGGTCGAAGACCGAGGCGTGCTTGCGGTGGACGGCGCCGAAGCCGTCGCCGACGTAGACGTCGGCGAGCTCCGCGAGCCGGTCCGCGAAGGCGCCGCGCTCGGCGTCGTCCTTGGCGGTCTCACCGGCGTTGAAGCGCAGGTTCTCGATGACGGCCACCTGGCCGTCGGTGAGGGCGGCGACGGTCTCCTTGGCGGAGTCCCCGACGGTGTCGGTGGCGAACGCGACGTCCGCGCCGAGCAGTTCGCCGAGCCGCTTGGCGGCCGGGGCGAGGGAGAAGGCCGGTTCCGGGGCGCCCTTGGGGCGGCCCAGGTGCGAGGCCACGATGACGCGGGCGCCGGCTTCGGCGAGCTTCGCGATCGTGGGCTGGACGGCGCGGATGCGGCCGTCGTCGGTGATGGTGCCCTCGGCCAGCGGGACGTTGAGGTCCGCGCGGACGAAGACCCGCTTGCCCTTGACGCCTTCGGCGAGCAGTTCGTCGATCGTCTTCATGTGTTTCTACTCCTTGTGAGCCCTTCACTCGAAGGGCGAGGAAGGGAGAACGAGGCAAGCAACAGGGCCCGTGCGGCGCTTCGTCGCGCTGCCGGACCCTGTGCTCACATCGTGGTGCCTTGCCTTGGAACCGGGGCGACCTTAGAGCTGGCCACCGACGAAGACCGTGAGGTCCACGAGACGGTTGGAGTAGCCCCACTCGTTGTCGTACCAGCCGACGACCTTGACCTGGGTACCCTCCTGAACCATGGTCAGGGAGGAGTCGAAGGTGCAGGACGCGGGCCAGTTCACGATGTCGGAAGAGACGATCGCGTCCTCGGTGTAGTCGAGGATGCCCTTCAGCTGACCCTCAGCGGCCTTCTGGAAGGCCGCGTTGATCTCTTCCACGGTGGTCTCGCGGGAGAGCTCGATGACCAGGTCGGTGACCGAGCCGGTCGGGACCGGGACGCGCATGGCGATGCCGTCCAGCTTGCCCTTCAGCTGCGGAAGGACCAGCGCGGTGGCCTTGGCGGCACCGGTGGAGGTCGGGATGATGTTCTCGGCGGCGGCGCGGGCGCGGCGCAGGTCCGAGTGCGGGAAGTCCAGGATGCGCTGGTCGTTCGTGTAGGCGTGGACCGTCGTCATCATGCCCTTGACGATGCCGAAGTTCTCGTCGAGGACCTTGGCCATCGGCGCCACGCAGTTGGTGGTGCAGGAGGCGTTGGAGATGACGTGGTGGTTGGCCGCCTCGTACTTGTCCTGGTTGACACCCATCACGATCGTGATGTCCTCGTCCTTGGCCGGAGCCGAGATGAGGACCTTCTTCGCGCCGGCCGCGATGTGCTTGGCGGCGTCGGCCTTCTTCGTGAAGATGCCGGTCGACTCGATGACGATGTCGGCACCCAGCTCGCCCCAGGGCAGATTCGCGGGGTCGCGCTCGGCGAAGGTCTTGAAGGTGTTGCCGCCGACCGTGATGGTGTCGGCGGTGTGGGAGACCTCGTGCTTGAGGCGGCCCAGGATCGTGTCGTACTTGAGCAGGTGCACCAGGGTGGCGTTGTCAGTCAGGTCGTTGACACCGACGATCTCGATGTCCGCTCCCTGCTCCAGGAGCGCCCGGAAATAGTTGCGGCCAATTCGGCCAAAACCGTTGATGCCTACGCGGATCGTCACGAACCGATCTCCTCGTTGGTGCGCCGGTAAGTGCGCCGGCGAGCTGTATGGGATGTCCCCGACCGCTTATGACCCTACCTCTCCGTGAGCTTCTGAGTGACATCGACCGGGGCCTGACACACCCCGGAGCCCCGTACCGGACGCGCCGATGCGGGACCCCGGGGCCTTTCTGCTCTGTTACTCAGGGTGAGCGGCGAGCGAGCCGCTGGTCAGCGGTTCAGGGTGCGCAGCGCCTTACCGACGAGTAGGGCACGGTCCGCCGGGGCCGGCAGGTGTTCCAGGCCGAAGCCGAGGAGGACGGTGTCACGCGTGGTGACGGCCGCGTAGGACTTGAACAGCTCGCCCGACCGGGACCAATCGCCCGGAACATCAGGGCTTCCGGCAGGTGCGCCCTGGGCGGTCCAGACCCCGAGGGAGGTCTCGAAGCCCTCCACGGCCTGGTCGGCGCCGCCGACGGACAGGCGCGCCTCGTCCGCGAAGACCCCGCGGCCGCCGGAGCCCGGGTCGGTGATGTAGGCGAGCGAGACCTCGACCTGCTTGCCGGCGTAGGCGCTCAGGTCGAAGGAGACCTGCTTCCAGCCGCCGGAGGAGCCGGTGAAGCTGTTCCACGCCCCGCTGGTGCCCTTCGGGGCGCAGCCGCCGCCCTCCAGGGTGAGGTAGCGGCGCAGGAAGGGGTGGCCGTTGACGAAGAAGCCTGCCCCGCACTCCTCCGGAACGGTCGTGCTGCTCAGGCCGCCCGCGTCCGGCAGGGTCGTCCAGTCGTCCCCGCCGGCCGTACGGGCCTCCAGGGCGGCGTGGTCGTAGCCCTGCTCGGTGTTCCAGTTGAGGGCGAACTTGAGCTGCGGCTTGTCCGTGGCCTTGACCTGGGTGAGGTCGAGGGTGCGGGTGAGCCGCTTCCAGTCGTCGTCGGTGTGGAGGGCCGAGGCCATCCCGGTGCCGGCGTAGGGGGCGTACGGGTTCACGACCCCGGCGAACTGGCCCGCCTGCGCGCTCCTGAACTGCGGGAACTGCGCGGGGGCCAGGGTCTCGGAGGTCACCGTGTAGGAACCGGGAGCATTGAGCGGGTTGCCCGCGGCGTCGCCGAGGCCCCCCTTGGCCCCGGTCAGGGCTCCGGCGCCGGTGAACCCGGTGGCGCCGCTGACACTGGTACGGCCGTACGCGCCGAGCCAGTACTGGCTGAAGTCGTCGGTCACGGCCCGGCCGACCTGGGCGTTGCCGCCCGCCAGCTCACCGGCCTCGATCAGCTTGCCGCCCTCGTTCAGGAAGTCCCGTACGGCCAGCTGCGTCTCGCCGCCGGGGGTCTTGGCCCCGGTGTAGTGGACGGCCGTACGGAAGTGGGAGAGGACGCCGAGGTGGTGCGGGACGCCCTGCGTCGCCGTGTCCCAGACCGCCGCGGACTTCCCGTTGGCGCGCAGGGCGTCGACGTAGGCCTGGGCGTGCTGGGCCTTGGCGCCCTCCTCGGCGATCACCAGCACGTCCGCGCGCGGCCGTTCGGCCACGGTGTAGGTGAAGTGCTCGCTGGAGACCTGCTTGCCGGAGCGGTCGCGGCCGGTGAACCAGGCCTCGACCTTGTCGCCGGGCTTCGCGCCGTCCACCTTGGCCCGGTATTCGTCGAACCAGTTGTTGTCGTCGCCGCCGTAGACCTCGCCGCCCTTCCAGGCCTTGAGCTCCTCGTCGTGCGTGCGGCCGCCGTTGATCCGGAAGTTGAGCTCCTTGTCCTTCAGCGCCTTGCGTGCCGTGACGGAGACCGTCTGGTCCTCGCCGCGTGCCGCGTAGGAGGTGGTGAAGGGGTCCAGGGTGAAGTCCGCGGCGCTCAGGCCCACGGCGGACGCCGGCCGGTCCGGGTGCGCGGCGCTCTCGCCGACCGTGAGGGCGAAGGGGACGTTCTTGGCGAACTCCGCCTGGATCAGCTTCTCGTCGTCCGGGAAGTTGAAGCCGGAGGCGCAGTCCTCGGGCTTCCACCGGTCGTTCGGGTCGATCGCGGAGGCCGTCTGGCAGGTGGTCATCTCCGGCGTGAACATCATGACGCCGTTGACGTTGGAGGCGTGGCCGTCGGCCTCGCCGTTGGTGGTGTAGAGCTCGGAGGAGACCTGCGGGTAGTAGCCGGGGACGGCGGGGTTCTCCGGGGTGCCGGCGAGCGCCTTGTAGGCGACGTCGTCGGGGGTGGGGGTGGCCACCTGCCAGCCCACGCCGTAGAGCAGCAGCTCGGCGGCGGAGTGGTAGTTGACGGCGTACTCGAAGCCGATGCGCTTCTCGAAGGCGTCGAGGGCGACGGTCTCGGGCTCGGAGGCTGCCTTGGGGCCGCGGTAGGTCTCACTGGCCTGGTTCGGCGAGGAGCCCTCGTTGTCGTAGCCCCACTTGAAGGCGAAGTTCCGGTTGAGGTCGACCCCGTCGCCGGGGGTGATCTTGCCGTCGCCGTTGTTGTCGCGCAGGTTCTTGCGCCACAACCGCTCGCCGTCGGGCGCGTGCGTGTAGTCGTACCCGTCCGGGTTGGCGGAGAGCAGGAACCACAGCTCGGTGGAGTCGACCAGCCGGGTGATCCGGGGGTCCTTGCCGTAGTTGTCGAGGGTGTGGTGCATCAGCCGCCGGGTCATCTCGGGGGTGATCCACTCACGGGCGTGCTGGTTGGACATGTAGAGCACGGAGGGTTTGTCGCCGTCCTTGGTCTTCTTGGCGTTCTTGCTGACCTTGAGGGCCAGGATGTCCTTGCCCTGGAGGGTCTTGCCGATGGAGACGACCTTGGTGAGAGCCGGGTTGGCCTGGGCGGTGGCGAGGATCTCCTCCTGGAGGCCGCCCTTGCCGCTGTACGGGCGGAACACCCCGTCGCCGGCGGCCTTCGCCCGGGCCAGGCCCTCGGCGGCGACCTTGCGTTCGGCGAGCTTGACGCCCCGGGCGGCCAGCTCCTTGGCCTGCCCGCCGGTGAGGAAGAGCTCGACCTTGGCCGTGCCCGTCTCCGGGACGCGCTCGGTGAATTCGTGGGCGTCCTGGCCGGCGGCGAGGACGAGCGGGACCTGCTCCCGGTCGATGTCGGCGTCGTAGACCCGCACCTCGTCGGCGCCGGGTGCGGAGCCGGTTCCGGAGCCGGGCTGGGCCTGGGCCGCGGCGGGTAGTGCGGCAAGTGTGGTTCCGAAGACGAGTGCGCTTGCGGCGAGGATCAGTCTCGCGCGGTGCCTCATGTGCCCCCCTGGGCGTCGTCTGCCACGAAAGCGTTGGGACGACAGGCTCACGATCCGCCCATGGCCATGTCAATGGGGCCTACCGGAAGGGGTCCGCACGAGTGATCGTGCGGACCCCTTCCGGCGTACGGACGTACGGGCACTGCGGCGCGGCTAGTGCTGTGGCCGGAAAGGTTCACCGGGTCGCGACGCTCCCCCGGCTACCTCCCCCGGACTCCGTCCGGGGGGACCCCCACGGAGGTGCCCCCAAGCACGGCACCTCGCCGCGTTGTCGGACCGCGCAAGTACGTCCAGTACGAGCCGCGGCCCTCCGCCTTGCGATGCACCGCACCGGACGCCGCGCCCCGGCACACCTTCCCGG